>CAZMRF010000131.1:287-1632 GCA_964568735.1 uncultured Acidobacteriota bacterium | reverse complement strand
AGGCCATGCGGCTGGCGTGATCGAAGGGGAGGGCGAGGCGCCTGCCGAGCCGGCGGGCACGCCGGCATGGGGCAACGACAGCGGGAAGAACCAAGCGCATGAGGCAAGCACACATTCGGGAATGCACGCCATGATGGAATCCCCGCTGCAGGTCAAGCTCGACGTGTTCGAGGGGCCGCTCGATCTCCTCCTGCATCTGATCCGCCAGCACGAGGTGAACATCTGGGACATCCCGATCGCGCTGATCGCGGAAGAGTACATGGCCACCCTCGACCTGATGAAGACGCTCAACCTCGACCTGGCCGGAGAGTTTCTCGAGATGGCGGCGACGCTCGCCTGGATCAAGAGCCGAATGCTGCTCCCGCCCGACGAGACGGAGGAGTCCGAGGAGGGCGATCCGCGCGCGGACCTCGTCGCGCAGCTCCTCGAGTACCAGCGTTTCAAGGAGGCGGCCGACGCGCTCGAGTCCCGTCCCCAGCTCTTCCGCGATCTCTTCATCCGGGGCGCCGAGCCCGATGAGTTCGCGCCCGCGGAGGGGGAGACGCCGCTCATGGAGGTGGGGCTCTTCGAGCTGATGGAAGCCTTCCGCCGGCTCTGGGAGAAGATGCCGGAGGACGTGGTCCACGAGATCACCGTGGACCGCATCACGCTCCAGGACAAGATCCACGAGCTGCTCGAGCGCCTCACGGCGTCGGAGAGCCTCTCCTTCGAGGATCTGCTCGCGCCCGAGACCACGCGGCGCGGCATGGTGCTGTCGTTCCTCGCGCTGCTGGAGCTGGCGCGCTTGCGGGTGGTCCGCGTGATGCAGGCGACGGCCTTCGGGACGATTCGGATCGAGCGGGCCGTGGCCGTGCTCCCCGACGAGCGCACGATCCTCGCCGTGACGCGGGAGGGTGAAGCCGGGGAGGGGGCCGGGGACGACGGAGAGGAAGCCCCGGGGAGCGAAGGCGGACCCGAAGGGGGAGGGAAATCCGATGGATGATCTCGAGGGAATTCGGATCGTCGAAGCGCTGCTCTTCGTCTCGCCCGAGCCGCTCGCCCCCCAGCGGATCGCCGAGGTGCTGGGATGCGACAAGAAGGAGGCGACGCGGCTGGCGCGGGCACTGGGTGAGCGGTACGACGAGCAGGGAAGCGCCGTCGCGGTGGAGGAGGTGGCCGGCGGCTACCAGATCCGCACGCGATCGGACCTGGCGCCCTGGGTGCGAAAGCTCCTCGCGGCGCGGCCCTCGAAGCTCTCCCGCGCCGCGCTGGAGACCCTCGCGATCGTGGCCTACCGCCAGCCGGCCACGCGCACGGACATCGAGAAGATCCGCGGCGTCGACTCGAGCGGCGTGCTGCAGAGCCT
>CAZMRF010000131.1:0-277 GCA_964568735.1 uncultured Acidobacteriota bacterium | reverse complement strand
AAGATCATGGGGCGCATGGACGTGCCGGGACGCCCGATCATCTACGGCACCACGCGCAGTTTCCTCGAGCTGTTCGGCCTGTCGGATCTCTCGGAGCTTCCGACGCTGAAGGAGTTCGAGGAGCCGCCGGGCGGGCACGCGCGACCGGAAAGCCCGGAGGTACCGAGCGAAGCGAGGGCCGACTCTGAAAATGCCCTGCCGGGTGGAGAGAAGGATGAAGGCGAAGGGAGCGTCTCCGCGACCGCGGAGGCCCGGGCCGAAGCCGCGCCCGACGACG
>CAZMRF010000130.1:0-1835 GCA_964568735.1 uncultured Acidobacteriota bacterium | reverse complement strand
ACGTTTGCCCTCGATCTTTTCGTAGCGGATCCACTCGCTATCCATGCGAATGAATTTGAAATTGCCGGCCTGCGGAAGGCCGATCGTCGAGCTGATCTGGATGCTCTCCTCTCTCGGACCGAGGTCGCGATCAAGAACGATCGGAGGGATTTCCGGATTGCCTTGAATGACCACCACCACTTCCACTTTTTCCGGAAATATGTCGTCATAAGGGTCCATCAAGCTGCCTTCAATCCGGCGCCAAACGTAATGCCCGGCCGCCGGCTTTTCTTCCTCGAGAATGGCTCGCGTCGAATCCCAGAAATCGGTCGCGCCGCTCCCCTGTCCGGCTTTTGGCGCGCTAAGAGGCGGAGAGCTCGGATCCCAGGTGTTCGTGGTGGGAGCCCAGAAGCGAAATCCGAGGTAGAGAACGTCTCCCGCCAGAGGCTGCGTCGCCTGCCGGAGCGGATGGGGAAGCGCCATTTTCGGATCAGTTTGAGCCGGCTCCGCGTTTTTCCGCGCCGCCGTTCCCTTCTCCACCTGCTCCAGCTCGATCGTCCGGTCGTGACGAAGCGTCTCGGGTACCTGCTGGAGATCACCGGTCACGGCGACCCGAAGCTCCTGCGTGAGCTCGAACGTCTGGGGGGAACCTTGAAGCACTACCCGCCGCTCGTGCCGGGAGTCGATACCGCTGGGGCCGAGCGGAGCAAGCGCTGGGAGCTCCTCGTCAACGCGGACGCCGATCGCCTCATGGGATCGCGCACATGATCGCGCCGCGCGAGCTCCAGCGCCGCGCCGCCGAGCTCGGCATCTCGATCCAGCACGTGGAGATCGATTACGCCTTGAGCCATGTCCTCGCCGCGATCGCCGAGGACCCGGGAGACCTCGTGTTCCGCGGCGGCACGGCGCTCGCTCGCATCTACTGGCCGGACTTTCGGATCTCCGAGGATCTGGACTTCATCAGCGCGGGGGCAGCTCCGGCCCTCGAACACCTGCTCACGGGCTCGAGCCGTCGTGCGGTCGAGAGCACGGGCCTGGAGCTCGTGCTTGACTTCGGCCGCCCTCGTGATGATCGCTCGCGGTCGTTCGTCCGATGGGAAACGCCGTGGGGGAGTTCAGGCGAGCTGCTGATCGACGTGGTTACGTTCGAGCGCGCGGTGCTGGAGGTGCTGGAGCGACCGCTCCTGCTTCCGTACTCGGACCTCACAGATACCGCCCGTATCCCGGCCATGGACGTGCACGAGATCCTCGCCAGTAAGTGGCTCATGCTCGACGACCGCGACGAACCGCGCGACCTCTTCGACCTCTGGTGGGCACTCACGCGCGAAGTCATCGCGTTCGCGGACATCGCAGACGCCCATCGCGTGATGTACGGCCATCCACCGATGCTGTCATCGATCGAGCGAGCCAAGAGGCTCGGCGGCGCGTGGGAACAGCGCCTCGCTCATCAGCTCTCGGATCCGCCTCCCTTCGAGGAGGCCCTCGATGTCATCGAGGCAGCATTCGGGGAGTGGCGCGACACTCAGACGGGCCAGATGGTTTGACGTGCCTTCCTTGGGGCGTGACCCCCCGCCATTCCGCGGCATTCTCTGACCGTGATGGCCGACGCGGGCCGCCCGCGGTGATCTCGTTGGCGGAGCGCCTCGCCGACTGGCGTAGGCGAGGTGAGAGACATCTCGAACTTGATATCTCCAACTCGATATGAGACCCTCGCACCGGAGGTGGCGATGCCAAAGGACTTCCTGGACGAGATCGTCCAGAGACGGACGAAGGCGAACCCGGACTTCCCGCAGATGGTCGAGGCCGGCCTTCGGACCCGTCTGCTGCTCCGCTCGTTGGCGGCACGCCGGAAGAAG
>CAZMRF010000129.1:0-1929 GCA_964568735.1 uncultured Acidobacteriota bacterium | reverse complement strand
AACGCGGCATAAACCGGAGGTCGGCATAATGCACGTTATGCCGAACTCGGCATAAAGTGCATGCCGCGACGAGGTTCCTGGGATCCATGAGCGCCCCTCCGTGTGATCTGAAGATGATGTGGTGCTCGTGGAGCCGTCCCGTCCCCACCGACCAGCAGCCGGGCGCCATGCAGCGCCACCCGTCGCGCTCCATCGTGGGATGCTCCCGGCGCTGGCGCCTGGTGTCCTTGTTGTCCCATGTCCTCCAGAAAGCTGCGAGCGCGAGAGCAAGGATCTCCCACTCGGTGATGGTCTTGTTGATCGTGGCGCGGCAGTGATCGACGGCGGACTCCCAGAGCGATTTCACCTCGGGCTCGGCGCGCAGACGGATACGGACCATGTGCCCGGGCATGGGAACCTCCCCCTCGGAGTCAGCCAGTGCCGCCAGGAGCCTCTCGGCCGTCAGACGCTGTCTACGCCCGGGCGCAGACGCAGGCAGCTCAGTCCCGGTCGACTCTACCCAGGGCGCAGACGTGGACAGTCGTGCCGGGCGCCCCGGCACTAAGACGATTCCCTTTGGCAGCGGAGCGCCCTCGAGCAGCTCCCAGACCGCGGGGCGGACCTCCTTGAGGTGCTTCCAGAAGCAGACCTCGTCGTCCAGGCGCCGTAGCGTCACGGAGCGGGCCCTACTGATCCACGCGAGCTCCGTCACGACCGTGGCGACGGAGCCGATGAGAAGCGCCTGCCTGAGCGTGACCCTTCCTGCGAGGAAGCTCCGGCGAAGGGCCGGGAGCCGATAGGTTGTGCGCGGAGAGAGGCCGAGCCGCTCCCGGGCGTACTCCTCGAGCGAGGCGAAGCCATCGAGGCGGAAGGTGCGCATCATGGCAACACCGCGGAGCCTTTCGGCAAGCGCCCACTCGCGCTTCTGCCGGGCAGCCATCAGCTCCCGAAGCTCGCGGTGGATGGCGCGCACGATGAAGCGCGTGGGAGTCGGGAAGGCCGCTGGTTGCTCAGGTGCCTGCGGTGAACCGTTTGCCTCGCCGGTGTAGCCGGACGCAGACCCGGGCGCAGACGAAGGCATATCGGCGCTGACTGAGCTCGCGGAGGACGCGGACGCGGGCAGCCCCGCCTCGCGCGAGGGATCCGCCATCGGATCCTCGAGCCTCTCGGTCACCAGGCGCGGCCGATGCGAGGACGCAAACGTGGGCAGGTCAGACTCTGCGGCGCCCGCGGGAAGTGCAATTGAGGGCAGATCAACATGTGTCGAGTCGGTACCCGGCGCAGACGCTGGCAGGTCCGCGGGCGACTCGGCCTTCCTCATCGATCGCTCCCCGACGATTGGTACCGCGGACTGATCAGCGCCATCCACTCCCCGCCCGGTCTCCAACGCCGGCCTCAGTGAGCCGAGCAGCTCGGCCGTGACCAGCTCGAGGCACTCCCCCCGGCTCACGATCGCCCCGGCGAGCTGCCTTGCGAAGGTCACCGTCTCTCGCCACGAGGCGTACAGCCACGCCGGGACCGAGAGCTCGACCGGTTCAGTCTCCGGATCCTCCTCATCCGCCTCCGGAGATTCGTTGGGTTGGTTTGCAGCAGTACCGCCTTCGCCTTGGTTTCGGGGAACCCCGCGCACATCGTGATTCCCGGGAAGCCCGTCCTCGCCTTGACTCCCGGGACGACCTTCTTCGTCGTGATTCCCCGGAGACCCCGCTTCGCCGTCGCGCTCCCGCGCCGCAATCGCGCGGGCGAGCCCCCTGACGTCGAGCCGGCGGGCCAGCGCGACCCAATGCGCCTCATCCTCCGCCCCGACGACGCGTGACAGGAGGCGCACCTGTGCGGAGTTGATCTCGCCGGCGTCGAACGCCGCCGCGACGAGGGGTGCCCGCTCCAGCGACTCGTCCACGCGCATCCACTCCTGGGCGGTGCGGTAGCTCACGCCGAGCCGCTCGATGA
>CAZMRF010000128.1:0-1945 GCA_964568735.1 uncultured Acidobacteriota bacterium | reverse complement strand
AGGCCCTCCGGATCTCATCCGCGCTCGCGGCCTTCTCGATGCCGGCCTGGATGCGCGCCAGCAGGGGCGCGGGGATGACGTGAGAGACGAAGTGCTTCGGCTTCTTGCCCTCCCGATGTCGCTTCACCGCGAGGCGCTGCCAGGCCGCGAGGTCCTCCTCCATCTCCTCGCGCCGATCGCGGGGCTGCGGATCATCATCCTCCCCCTGGTCGAACGGACGGAAGAGGCCCGGGCTCTGCTGCGGGAACTCATCCCCGCCCTCGATAGGGGCGCGCCCATAGTCCTCGCGGACCTCGTTGGGCAGAAAGATCTTGGCGTTGACGAAGGCGACGGCGCGCTGGTAGGCGATGTCCGGGGCCTCGGTCTCGTCGTCTCCGATCGCGATCTCGATGTCGTCGAAGCCGAAGAACTCCTCGACCACGCGCGTGAAGACCGACTCCGCGAGGAAGGCGGCGACCGGGCGCGGGCCCGACTCCATGGAGCTCTGCTCCATCACCTCGGAGGTTGAGCGGTTCATCTGCTTCGCGATCGGCATCGGGGAGACGCCGAACGCCCAGGAGATCACGCGGCCGAGCCACTCCTCGTACTCGTAGGACCATTTCTCCGAGCGGGTCTCCTGGATGGTGCCGCCCCCAGGGACCACGACCGTGCCACCGGCGCGCCGCTCGATGTTGCCCTCGAGGTATTCGTCGAGCCAGAGCTGGAAGCCCTTGATGTGCTCGGGTGTCCAGTGCTCCGCCGCCATGAGCCACGTGTCGGGCACTGTGCCATGGACGTAGTAGGCGAGCTTGAAGAGCTCGCGGCGGATCGCGAGGTTGATGGTGATGAGCACCATCTCGACGGGCGAGCGGCCGTAGGGGCCATCCGGGCGACGGTTGCGCGGCAGGTACCAGAGCTGCTTGAGCGTCCCGCCGGGATCCGTGGCGCCAGGCCCGATGGTGAACTCGGTCTCCGGGACGCCGTCGATGATCTGCTGGTACGCCGGCAGGGGCGGGCGCGGGAGGCGGCCCCTCACATCGACGAGTGGGAGGATGGTGGCGCCGTCAACCTGCTCGAGGCCGATGAAGCGCCGCCCGCGGTCGAAACGCGGGAGCACGGCGAGCGCGTCGGTTACGAGGACCTCCTCGATGATCGGCGAGAGCCACTCCCTCAGCCGCAGGTTCGCCAGAGGATCCGGCTTCTTCAGCCAGGCTCGGACCGCGGCGATGCGGCTCCCGAGCTCGGCCTTCCTGCGCTGCCCCTCCGGGGTGTTCTCCGTGGCGGGGTCGATCTTCGACTCTGGCTTCGGCCGGACGTTCCACTCCATGCCGAGGATCTGGTCGCGCACGTCGCGGAGGGCGACCTGGACGAGAGGGCAGCTCTCCGCGAGGGTGCGGAGCTGCTCGAAGGCCGTGAGGTTCTTCCCCGGTTCGCTTCTGGGGCGCGTGATGAGATTGCGGCCGGTGCGCGCGTACCACGCCCGGGGGTCGGAGCCTGGCTCCATGGCTGGAGTGAGAGGCTTCCCGGGATCGCCGATGCGGCCCGCCTCGCTCGTCGGTGCCGGCATGGGGCGGATGAGGTCGGAGAGGGGGACGCGCTGGCGCAGGGCCCGCGCCGCCTTCGTCCAGGTCGTCCGCAGCCATTCCAGCATCAGGCTCTTCGCTCCCTCTGCCCGATGTAGGGCCCAGGCTGCTTCGCCTGCCCCGCCTTCCGGGCCTCCCGCATCCGCTGGAGATCCTCTGCGAACGCGGCATGAAGACGCTCATCGGGAGACTGCACGGCCTCGAGCGGCGTGAAGGCGAGCATGAACGCGTCCCAGAAGTCGGTCGACCGCCCGGTCCTGCGCTTGTACTCGTCCTTGCCCTCGATCTTCCGGCGGCCTGCGCTGTAGCCGACCTTCAGGGCTGTGCCTTCTGCGACGAGCGAGGTCCTGCGCTTCACCTCCGGATCGATCGCGATGGTGCCG
>CAZMRF010000127.1:0-2053 GCA_964568735.1 uncultured Acidobacteriota bacterium | reverse complement strand
TCACGTCGCTCATATGCTGGAAGCGCCGCTCAGGCTCCTTGCGAAGGCAGCGCAGGATGAGCTTCTCCAGGTCCCTCGGGAAGCCGGGCACGATCTCGCTCAAGGCCTTCGGCTGCTCGCGCACGACCGCGGTCAATGTCTCCGCGACCGAGCTGCCGGCGAAGGCGCGCCGCCCCGTCATCATCTCGTACAGCATCGACCCGAAGGCGAACACGTCGCTCCGCGCGTCGACCTTGCCTCCGGTGGCCTGCTCGGGCGACATGTAACCCGGCGTCCCCGCCATCGTCCCCGGCCGGCTGAGAGCGCTCGCCTGGGCGTCCTGCGTCACGGTCTCGTGGTCGTCGCTCGCGTCCTCCTGCGCGACCAGCTTGGCCAAGCCGAAGTCGAGCACCTTGACGACGCCGTCCCCCACCACGACGTTCGCGGGCTTCAGGTCGCGGTGGACGATGCCGCTAGCGTGGGCGCGAGCGAGGGCGTCGGCAACCGGGATGGCCACACGCAAGGCTTCGCCAAGACGCATGCCCTGACGAGGGATGAGAGCATCGAGCGCCTTCCCGGGAACGTACTCCATGACGATGAAGTCGATCCCGTCTGCGGACTCGATCTCGTAGATCGTGACGATGTTCGGATGGTTGAGGGCGGAGGCGGCGCGCGCCTCTTGAACGAAGCGCCGGCGCCGGTTCTCGTCGTCCAGGCGCTCGGCGGGCAGGACCTTCACGGCAACGTCACGTCCCAGGCGCGTGTCGCGGGCGCGGTAGACCTCGCCCATGCCCCCCGCACCCAGCAGGGAGAGGATCTCGTAAGGTCCGAGCTTCGTGCCGGGCGTCAGCGGCATCTGGCCTACCTGGCTTGCGGCAGTGTATCGCGGTCGGGCGCCCCACTCCGCAGAGACCCTCAAGTGGTCCCCAGGCCATCGCCCGTCGAAGGCGGACCAGATTACAATCATGGTAGACAATGCCGCAGCTCGATCCGGAAACCGTGGACGAGGCCGCAGTGGCGGCGGCCGTGCGCCGTCAGGCCGAGGATCCCGACGACCACGACCGGAGCCTGATCGCCCAGAGACTTTCCTGGAGCCCCCAGCAGCGCCTGGACGCGAACGCGGCCTTCCTGCGCTTCTACCTGAAGATTCGCCCTGAGGGGCCGCTGATTCGGGACTAGCTCGGGATTCCCCCAACCTCGAGGCTCTCGCCAGAGCACTCCGAGAGCTGAAGGCCAGGATCCGCGCACCTGACATGCCGGATGGCCTTCCCTTTGCCTGCGATGCTCGTTTTCTCGCCGGCGTCGATCTCCTGAATCTCGTCACGCGGTTTGGCGAGCTCGATCTCTCGTTCACCCCCTCCGGGACCGGGGGCTATGTGGACCTCAACGCCAGGGCGGTGCGGGTGTCCCTCGAGGGAATCACGGTGCCGGTTGCCTCCCTCGAAGACATCATCCGTTCGAAGGAGGCGGCAAACCGCCCCAAGGATCAGCGGACGCTGCCGCTTGTGAGGCAGCTCCTGGTGGAGGTCCGCGCTCGGCGTGGGGGCGCGTGAATCACGCCGCAGCCGGACCCCGAGGCTGCCAGGGTCAGCCCACCATGCGTCACCTGTCTGATTGCGGAGATCGCGATCTCCCCCCGGCCGCCACTACCGGAAGTTCTCGATCATCATCAGGTCGGAGCCCTCGCGTACCCTCTTTGTGTAGAGGATGGTCTTGCCGTCGGGAGAGACGGTCAATCCTTCGTCTGGGCTTTCGACCCGCCCGAGGAGGCGGTCCCGACCGGTCACGGCGTCCAGCAGGAAAAGAGGCACGTCCGGGCCAGTGCCGCAACCGAGATGGTAGACGCCGGCTCGACCCACCGCGAAGCCGAACCAGGGCACGCAGTCCACGACTTGTCGCTCCGGTCCCCCCGGAAGCGCCAGGGCCAGTAGTGGCGAGGCGAAGTAGCTTTTCTTGAAGAAGAGGGTCTGGCCATCGGCCGACTCATAAGGGAGGTGGCCCCCTGTGCGAGTGACGCGTTCCGCGGGCCCGCCCGCGGAGGGAACCCGCCAGATGTCGAAGCTCCCCTCACGAT
>CAZMRF010000126.1:0-2081 GCA_964568735.1 uncultured Acidobacteriota bacterium | reverse complement strand
CCTCCACGCCCTCGAGATCGGCGACAAGGGCGCGCCCCCCCGCCGCGTCGAAGGCATCGCCGGGTACCGGCTGGAGGGAGCGGTGGTCGAGGGAGACGCCGTGGTTCTGTTCGCCACCCGAGAGGGACCGCTGAACGAGGCCGAAGCCACCCTGCCCGACGTGGTGAGCCGCCTCGTGCTGATCGCGGGGCTCGAGCCCGGCGCCACCTACGAGCTGCAGCTCACGTGGAACTTCGCGCCGGGCTCGCCCCTTTGGCGCTTCGCCGGCGAGGCCAACGACTCGGGCGTGATCGCGGTGCCCTGGGCCCAGAAGGACGGACGGCTGCGGCTGCGCAAGCTGGGGGAGGGACCTCGATGAAGAGCACTTCGGCCTCCGTGATCCTCGTCGTTCTAATCCTGACCGGGACGGCTCGGCCGAACATGCCGAGGATCACGAGACCCGTGATGTTCGACACCCCCGAGGCCGACGCGATCCTGGCCGCGCTCCAGGTCTTCCCGCCCGACAACCCCTGGAACCAGGACATCTCTAGCCTTCCCGTGCACAAGGACTCCGCCGCGATGATCGCCGGCATCGGCAACGACAAGCGCCTCGAGTACAACCTCGACATGAACTTCATCATCGTGCCGGCCGACCAGAAGCGACTGCCGGTGAAGATCGTCGACTACCCGGAGGAGTCCGATCCCGGACCCTTCCCCCTGCCCGACAACGCTCCCATCGAGAACTGGCCCCTCACCCGCAACGAGAACACGAAGGCGCTGCCCCGGCCCGGGCAGAGCCTCGAGCAATTCCAGCGAGAGGCCGAGGGAGACCGCCACGTCATCCTGGTCGACCCGGGGAACGGACGGTTCCACGAGTTCTGGCAGGCGAAGCGCACCGACGAGGGGTGGCAAGCCTCGAACGCCGCCACCTGGGATCTGCGGACGGGTGCCTATCGCAAGGAGCTCTGGACTTCGGCGGACGCCGCCGGCCTGCCCATCTTCCCCGCGGTGGTGCGGTACGACGAGTGCGCGCAGGGCATGGTCGAGCACGCGATGCGCTTCACGGTGAGGCGGACACGCCGGGCCTACGTCCTGCCCGCGACGCACTGGGCCAGCTCGAGCCGTGAGGCGAACCTGCCGCGGATGGGCGAGCGCTTTCGCCTGCGCAAGGAGTTCGACGTCTCCGGCTTCCCGCCGCACGTTCAGGCCATCCTGAAGGGTCTCCAGAAGCACGGCATGTTCGTGGCCGACAACGGCAGCGATTGGTGGATGTCGATCGCCCCCGACCGGCGGCTCGAGGGGCTGGAGACCCTGCACCGGGTCAAGGGTGCGGACTTCGAGGTCGTGGACACGGGCGCGCGGTCGGTCGAGGGCGACTGACGACCATGAAGCTGTGCGCAATCGGCTGCGGGCAGCATGCCTGGAGCTCGCATGGACCAGCCCAGGCGAAGTACGCCGCCGCGCACCCCGAGCTTCGGCTCGTGGCCTGCTGCGACGTTGACGAGGCGCGAGCGCGGCGTTACGCCGAGCGCTTCGGCTTTGCGAAGGCCTATGCCGACGCTTCTGCGATGCTCGAAGCGGAGCGGCCCGACGCGGTCGTCCTCGTCGTGCCGGAAGCGGTCACGGCCCAGGTCGGCGCCTCGATTCTGGCGCGCGGCCTGCCGCTCCTTCTGGAGAAGCCGCCGGGCCGGACGGTCGAGGAGTGTGATTTCCTGATTGCCGCCGCGGAGCGTGGCGGCCGCCCGGTGCCGCACCAGGTCGCGTTCAACCGGCGATCCGTGCCCCTCGTCCGGGAGCTGCGCCGCCGCCTGGCGGTGCTCGGCGAGGCGGTGCGCATCCAGCACGTCCACTACGAGATGACGCGGCTCGACCGGCGCGACCTCGACTTCTCGGTGACGGCCATCCACGGGATCGACGCCGTGCGCTTCCTCGCGGGCAGCGACTACGCGCAAGTCCGTTTCCGCTACCAGGAGCGCCCCGACCTCGGCCCCGGGATCGCGAACGTCTTCATGGATGCCGCGATGACGTCGGGGGCCACCGCCCACCTCGCGTTCTGTCCCGTGGCCGGGGTGGTCGTGGAGCGAGCCACGGTCCACGCCGAC
>CAZMRF010000125.1:0-2157 GCA_964568735.1 uncultured Acidobacteriota bacterium | reverse complement strand
ACTCTCATGAAAGGGAAGGGTTCCCTGGTCCTCACCGGGAAGCTCGGCGACGTGATGCAGGAGTCCGCGAGGGCCGCGCTCTCCTACGTCCGATCCAGGGCCGGCCAGCTCGGCATCAGGGACGAGCACTTCTACCGCAAGTACGACATTCACATCCACGTGCCGGCGGGCGCGATCCCCAAGGACGGCCCCTCGGCGGGTATCACGATTGCCACGGCGCTGACGTCGCTGGTCACGAGGATTCCGGTCCGGTCGGACGTCGCGATGACGGGAGAGGTGACACTGCGGGGCAAGGTCCTGCCCATCGGCGGCGTGAAGGAGAAGGTCCTCGCGGCGCACCGGGTCGGCATCCGCACCATCATCCTGCCCAGGGACAACGAGAAGGATCTGGCGGATATCCCGCCAGAGGTCCAGAGCGAGCTGGAGTTCAAGCTCGTCGAGACGATGGACGACGTGCTGCGGCTGGCTCTCGAAAGGCCCTTCACGCCCGCTCCGGTGACGGACGACGAGTTCGGCCGCAAGGACGACACGGCTCGCGGAGAAGGGTCCATAGCTCATTGAAGAGGGCCGGCGATCACCGGCCCGGAACTCGCGTCGCGTGAAGAGTCCCACGTGCAGGCTTTACGCCAGTGCGACGCAGAGATCCCGGTTTCCGAATGACGGGCGTCCCGAGGTCGCTTTCCTCGGACGATCCAACGTCGGCAAATCGAGCCTGATCAACAGCCTCCTCGGTGGCCCCGCCGTGGCGCGCGTGAGCGCGACGCCCGGGAGGACGCAGCAGGTTTTCTTCTACCTTGTCGATGACGCCTTTTTTGTGGTTGACCTGCCGGGTTACGGCTACGCAAGAGCGCCGGCAGCGGTAAGGGAAAGGCTCCCTGACCTCATTGAGGCCTATCTCACGGGAAGGGATACGCTCGCGGTCGCTGTCCTGCTCACGGACGCGCGCCACGAGCCGATGAAGGCCGACCTGGAGATGGTGGACTGGCTCAAGGCCGAAGGGCTGCCATTCCTGCTGATTCTCACGAAGATCGACAAGCTGGCGAGGGGGCGCTGGGAGCCGGCCCGGCAGCGGGCCGCCCGGGCATTCGGAACGGACAACGTCGTCGTTTACTCGTCCAAGACGGGTGAGGGAAGGAAAGACCTGTGGCAGATCGTACGGCGCCGGATAGGACAGCCATGAACATGAACAGGGACATGAACAACAAGGGAAACGCGGCACGTCACCGCTCCGGGCACCCACGCCAGGGGGGGAGACATCGGCCCCAGGGCAACCGGCGCAACCCGCGCCAGGACGGCAATTTCCGGAGCCCGCACGGCCGCCCGCAGACCTTCGTGAAGGACATGCCCGGGCACATCGTCGACGTCGAGTTCGACGGCGACGGCGGCGGCGCCACTGACATCGCCGAGGACGTACCCGTCCTCAACCTCGCGCAGCTCAAGACCATGAACATCCCCGAGCTGGGGACTCTCGCCCAGGAGATGGGTGTCGAGAACTCCGCGGGCCTGCGCAAGCAGGAGATGGTGTTCAGGATCCTCCAGGCCCAGACGCAGCGGCGCGGGAGGATCTACTCCGAAGGCGTGCTCGAATGCCTGCCCGACGGTTTCGGGTTCCTCCGGGCTCCCCAGTACAACTACCTGCCCGGCCCCGACGACATCTACGTCTCCCCGTCCCAGATCCGGAGGTTCGACCTGCACACCGGGGACACGGTCAACGGCCAGGTCCGGCCGCCGAAGGACGGAGAGCGCTACTTCGCGCTCATCAAGGTCGAGGGGATCAACTTCGAAGGAGGCGACGCGGCCCGCAGCCGGATCTTCTTCGAGAACCTGACGCCCCTGTACCCGATGGAGCGACTCAAGCTCGAGGCGGGCCGGGAGGACGCGTCGGCGCGCATCATGGACCTGCTGACACCCATCGGCAAGGGCCAGCGCGGCTTGATCGTGGCTCCTCCGCGGACCGGCAAGACGATGCTGCTCCAGACCATCGCGAACAGCATCGCCGCGAACCACCCCGAGGTCTTCCTCATCGTCCTCCTGATCGACGAGCGTCCCGAGGAGGTCACCGACATGGAGCGGACCGTCAAGGGCGAGGTCATCTCCTCCACCTTCGACGAGCCGGCCTCGCGCCACGTGCAGGTGGCCGAGATGGTCATCGAGAAG
>CAZMRF010000124.1:0-2450 GCA_964568735.1 uncultured Acidobacteriota bacterium | reverse complement strand
AGGCCCTCCGGATCTCATCCGCGCTCGCGGCCTTCTCGATGCCGGCCTGGATGCGTGCGCACAGGGGGGCAGGGATCGCCGCCGAGATGAACCGCTTCGGCTTCTTGCCATCACGCTGACGCTTCACCGCGAGGCGCTGCCAGCGCGCGAGGTCCTCCTCCATCTCCTCGCGCTGATCGCTGGGGGGCGGATCGTCATCCTCCCCGTCCCGGCCGAACGCTCCGAAGGGGCTCGGACTCGGAGCGGGGAACTCATCCCCGCCCTCGATGGGCGCGCGGCCGTAGTCCTCTCTGACCTCGTTGGGCAGGAAGATCCTGGCGTTGACGAAGGCGACGGCCCTCTGGTACGCGATGTCCGGGTCCTCGGTCTCGTCGTCTCCGATGGCGATCTCGATGTCGTCGAAGCCGAAGAACTCCTCGACCACCCGCGCGAAGACCGACTCGGCGATGAAGGCGGCGACGGGGCGCGGGCCCGACTCCATGGAACTCTGCTCCATCGTCTCGGAGGTGGAGCGGTTCATCTGCTTCGCGATCGGCATGGACGACACGCCGAAGGCCCAGGCGATGACGCGGCCAAGCCACTCCTCGTACTCGTAGCTCCACTTCTCCGACCTGGCCTCCTGGATCGTGCCGCCCCCTGGCACCACGACGGCGCCGCCGGCGCGCCGCTCGATGTCGCCGGCGAGGACCTCATCGACCCAGACCTGAAAGCCCTTGATCTGCTCGGGCGTCCAGCTCTGCGGCGCCATGATCCACGTGTCGGGGACGGAGCCGCTGGCGTAATAGGCGAGCTTGAAGAGCTCGCGGCGGATCGCGAGGTTGATGGTGATGAGCACCATCTCGACGGGGGATCGGCCGTAGGGGCCATCGGGGCGGCGGTTGCGCGGCAGGTACCAGAGCTGCTTGAGCTGGCCCCCTGGATCCATGGCTCCGGGCCCGATCGTGAACTCGGTCTCCGGGACGCCGTCGATGATCTGCTGGTACGCCGGCAGCGGCGGTCGCGGGGGGCGGCCCCTCACGTCGACGAGCGGGAGGATGGTGGCACCGTCGACCTGCTCGAGCCCGATGAAGCGCCGGCCGCGGTCGAAGCGCGGCAGCAGCGACAGCGCGTCGGTGACGAGGACCTCCTCGATGACGGGCGAGAGCCACTCGCGCATGCGGAGGTTCGCCAGGGGATCCGGCTTCTTCAGCCAGGTGCGGACCTGGGCAATGCGGTCCTCGATCTCAGCCTTCCTGCGCTGCCCCTCCGGGGTGTTCTCTGTCGCCGGGTCAATCTTCGATTCCGGCTTCGGCCGGACGTTCCACTCCATGCCGAGGATCTGGTCGCGCACGTCGCGGATGGCGACCTGGACGAGGGGGCAGCTCTCCGCGAGCGTGCGGAGCTGCTCGAAGGCCGTGAGGTTCTTCCCGGGCTCGCCGCGGGGGCGCGTGACGAGGTTGCGGCCGGTACGCGCCTGCCAGGCCCTGGGGTCGGAGCCCGGCGCCATGGCGGGCGTGAGCGGCTTGCCGGGATCGCCGATGCGGCCGGTCTCGGTGGTCTGTGCCGGCGCAGGGCGGATGAGATCGGCGAGGGAGACGCGCTGCCGGAGGGCCCGCGCCGCCTTCGCCCAGAGCACCCGCACCACCTCGAGCATCAGGTCCTCCGCACCCTGGCGGGACTCTCGGCCTCAGCCTTCTCGGCCGCAGCCCTTTCCCCGCGAACCCGCAGGACCTCCTCCTCGAGCAGCGCATGGAGACGCTCCTCGGGTGTCTGGACAGCCTCGAGCGGCGTGAAGGCGAGCATGAACGCGTCCCAGAAGTCGGTCGAACGCCCGGTCCGGCGCTTGTACTCGTCCTTCCCCTCGACCTTCCGCCGGCCGGCGGAGTACGAGACCTTCATCGCCGAGCCTTCCGCGACGAGCGAGGTCCTGCGCTTCACCTCCGGGTCGATCGCGATGAGCCCGCGGCGGAAGCGCTCCTGCACGTCGAGGCTGATCTGGCTCTTGAGATTCGCGTGCATGTGCTCTTCGTCGGAGGTCGGAGAGGCGCCCACGTTGACCCCGATCCCTCTGTATCCGGCTGAAAGGATCTGGTCAGTGACGCCGCCTCCGACTCCGATGTCGTCGACGTAGATCGGGAGCCTCTTCGCGGCTTCGATGGTGCCAGCCCAGGCGTTCGCGATCTCGACCACGCGCCCGGCCGTATAGGTCGTGTCCTGCCCCTGCCACCAGAGGTCTCTGTCGCCGAGCCGCGGGAAGTACGCCAGGTCGCCGGCGCGCGGCCACACGACGGTGCGGTCCGATCCGTGCCGAGCGACGTCGACGCCGAGGGTGCGGGGTTCGATGGCCAGGCCGTCGCGGGCGTCCCAGCGCTCGAAGGCCTTGTCGAACTGGTTCAGGCTCACGAGCGCGTCGGTCGCCGAGGTCGGGAACTTCCCCAGCACGTAGGCCTGCACGTAGGCGCTCTCGCGCC
>CAZMRF010000123.1:0-2685 GCA_964568735.1 uncultured Acidobacteriota bacterium | reverse complement strand
GGGCGTGTGACGGCCCCCTTCTTCCTTGGTGAGGACGTAGGATTCCGCCTTGAACTTCGTGTGGGGCGTGATCGAGCCCGGCTTCGCGATGACCTGGCCCCGCTCGACGTCCTCGCGCTCCGTGCCGCGGAGCAGGAGCCCGACGTTGTCTCCCGCCAGGCCCTCGTCGAGGAGCTTCTTGAACATCTCCACCCCGGTGACGGTCTTCTTCTGGGTGTCGCGGATGCCGACGATCTCGATCTCCTCGCCCACCTTGACCTTGCCCTGCTCCACGCGGCCCGTCACGACCGTGCCGCGCCCGGAGATGCTGAAGACGTCCTCGATGGGCATCAGGAAGGCCTTGTCCAGCGCCCGCTCGGGGATCGGGACGTAGCTGTCCACCGCCGCCATCAGCTCCATGATGGGCTTGGCCGCCACGGCGTCTCCGGGATTCTCGAGCGCCTTGAGCGCCGAGCCCCTGATGATGGGCGTGATGTCCCCGGGGAAATCGTACTTGTTGAGGAGCTCCCGCACCTCGAGCTCCACCAGCTCGAGCAGCTCGGGGTCGTCCACCATGTCCACCTTGTTCAGGAAGACCACCATCTTGGGCACGCCGACCTGCCGGGCCAGCAGGATGTGCTCCCGGGTCTGAGGCATGGGGCCGTCATTGGCGGCCACCACGAGGATGGCACCGTCCATCTGGGCCGCGCCGGTGATCATGTTCTTGATGTAGTCGGCGTGCCCCGGGCAGTCGACGTGGGCGTAGTGGCGGTTGTCCGTCACGTACTCCACGTGCGCCGTCGCAATCGTGATGCCGCGTTCCCGCTCCTCGGGCGCGTTGTCGATGGAGTCGAACGTCCGCACCAAGATGTTCGGGAACTTCCTGGCCAGCACGTGCGTGATGGCCGCGGTCAGCGTCGTCTTTCCGTGATCGATGTGGCCGATGGTACCGATGTTGACGTGCGGCTTACTCCGGTCGAACTTCTCCTTCGCCATTTCTCCTCTCCTAGGGGATGGGCGTACCCTGGATTCCCGCCACGATCTCCTCGGCGATGTTGCGCGGCGCTTCCTCGTACCTGAGGAACTGCATGGTGTAGTTGGCCCGGCCCTGGGTCATGGATCTGAGATCAGTGGCATAGCCGAACATCTCGGACAGGGGGACAGTGCTTGTAATGACCTGGAAGCCGGCGCGGGCCTCGATGCTGCTGATCTTGCCGCGCCTGGAGTTGAGGTTACCGATGACGTCGCCCGTGTACTCTTCCGGAGTCACGACTTCCACGGCCATCATCGGCTCGAGCAGCGCCGGATCCGCCTGGCGCGCCGCCGCCTTGAAAGCCATGGATCCCGCGAGTCGACCTCGTGGTAGGAGCCGTCGTACAGGATGACCCTGACGTCCTTCATCTCGAAGCCGGCGAGCACCCCGCCGGCCATGGCTTCCTTGATCCCGGCCTCCGTGGGGTTGATGAACTCACGCGGGATCGTCCCCCCCACGATGTCGTTGACGAACTCGTACCCCTTCCCCGGCTCCAGGGGCTCGAGTTTGATCTTCACGTGGCCGTACTGGCCCTTCCCGCCCGTCTGGCGCACGAACCGCCCTTCGGCGCGCGCCGCCCTGCGGATGGTTTCCTTGTAGGCCACCTGGGGCTTGCCCACGCTGGCGCCGACCTTGAACTCCCTGAGGAGCCGGTCCGTGATGATCTCGAGGTGGAGCTCGCCCATCCCGGAGATGATGGTCTGGGCGGTCTCCGGATCCACGCGCACCTTGAAGGTGGGATCCTCGTGCGTCAGCTTCGCCAGGGACGTGGACAGCTTCTCCTGGTCGGCCTTCGTCTTGGGCTCGATCGCCACGGCGATGACCGGCTCCGGGAAGTCCATCGCTTCGAGGATGAGGGGGTGCTTCTCGTCGGTGATCGTGTCCCCGGTGCGCGCGTTCTTCAGGCCGACGACGCCGCAGATCTCGCCGGCGTAGATCTCCTTCACCTCCTCGCGCTTGTTCGCGTGCATCTCGAGCAGCCGCGCGACCCTCTCCTTGTTGTCCCGCGTGGCGTTCAGCACGTAGGTGCCCGCCTTGAGCACGCCGCTGTAGACGCGGACGAAGGCGATCTGCCCGACGAAGGGATCGGTGCTGATCTTGAAGACCAGCCCCGCGAGGGGATCGCTCTCCGTGGCGCTCCGGGTCTCCTTCTCTCCATCCGGCGTCGTGCCCTCGATGGGCGGCAGGTCGACCGGCGAGGGCAGGTAGTCCACGACCGCATCCAGGAGAGGCTGGATGCCCTTGTTCTTGAAGGCTGCGCCGCACAGGACGGGCGTCGCATGGAGAGATATGGTGGCCTTCCGGAGCGCCGCCTTGAGATCGGCGGGCGGGATGGACTTCCCGGCGAGGTATTTCTCGAGGAGCCGGTCGTCGGTCTCGCAGGCGACCTCGAGGATCTTCTCCCTCCGGGCCTTGACCTCATCTCGAAGGGCCGCCGGGATCTCCTCCTCGACGTACTCCGCTCCGAGGCTTTCATCGAGCCACACGATGGCCTTCTCCTCGATCAGGTCGATGATGCCGCGAAAGGCGGCCTCGCTCCCCATCGGGATCTGTATCGGCACCGGGCGGGCGCCCAGCTTTCCGACCATCTGCTGTACGCACCTGTCGAAGTCGGCCCCCTGGCGGTCCATCTTGTTGATCAGGGCGATGCGGGGGACGCCGTACCGGTTAGC
>CAZMRF010000122.1:0-3047 GCA_964568735.1 uncultured Acidobacteriota bacterium | reverse complement strand
CCGGCGGCACGTCGACAAGGCCAAGGAGCTGGTGAACCGCCTCGCCGCACTCGGGCCCGACCTCGCGGAAACGCACATCGCGCGCGCTTACTACATCTACTGGGGCCTCCTCGACCATGCGCGCGCACTCGAGGAGTTCAAGGCCGCCCTCGCTCTCCAGCCCAGCAGCAGTGAGGCCGCCGAGGGAGTTTTCTATGTGCTGAGGCGGCAGCGGCGGTTCGAGGAAGCGGCGGAGCAAATGGTCAAGCTCCTGGAGCTCAACCCGCGGAATCCGGTCTTCCTGTACCAGTACGGCATCACCTGCCGGGTTCTTCGCCGCTACCCCGAGGCCGATCGCGCCTTGGGTCTCGCCACCTCGCTGAACCCGCGCTTCGGTGATCCGTGGGGACAGAGGGTCTGGCTCCAGATCCAGTGGCGGGGCGACGTCGACCGGGCCTCCGCGATCGCCGCCGAGGCGCGCCAGGTCGCCGGTCTCGCAGACGCCGCGGACTGGGTCGCATCCAGCTCCTTCCAGGTCTTATTGGCCAAGCGCGACTTTCCGGAGGCGCTGCGGCAGCTCGACGTCGGGGCGCGCGAGGCGTTCTCCAACCAGTGGTTCTTCCTCCCTGTCGAGCTCCTGCGTGGCCAAGTCCTCGCCTGGTCGGGACAGCACGAGGCGGCGAGCCGTTCTTTCGGGGCAGCTCGCCGCATCCTGGAGGCGCGGATATCGAAGGAGCCGGACGACTCCCGGTATCACAGCTCCCTCGGCATCGCCTGCGCCGGCCAGGGGCTTCGCGAGGAGGGCCTCAGGGCCGCCAACCGGGGCGTCGAGCTGATGCCGGAGTCAACGGACGCCTGGCGGGCGCTCCGGCGGGTGGAGGACCTGGCGCACGTCTACGCGATGCTGGACCGGCCGGACGAAGCGATCGACCGGCTCGACTTCCTGCTCGGGAAGACCGGCGAGATGACCGCGCACGTTCTGCGGCTCGACCCGCGCTGGGACCCGCTTCGCGCGAACCCTCGATTCCAGGCGCTGTTGGCGAAGTACGGTGATCAGCCGTGACGCTATGAGCCTTTCGCCCGGAACCAGGCTCGGTCCTTACGAGATCGTTGCCCCGCTCGGCGCCGGCGGAATGGGTGAGGTTTATCGCGCCCGCGACTCGAAGCTCAAGCGTGAGGTCGCGATCAAGGTCCTTCCCGATGCGTTCGCCGAGGACCCGCAGGCCCTCGCCCGTTTCGAACGCGAAGCACTGGCCGTGGCTGCGTTGTCTCACCCGAACATCCTCTCGATCCACGACTTCGGCAGCGACGGCGGCATCGCGTACGCGGTCATGGAGCTTCTCGAGGGCGAGACCCTGCGGGCAAAGCTGGCGGCCGGGCCGCCCCCCCAGAAGCTGGCCATGGACTACGCGCTTCAGATCGCCAAGGGCCTTTCCGCTGCACATCAGAAGGGAGTCGTCCACCGAGATCTCAAGCCCGAGAACGTGTTCGTCGGCAACGACGGACACGTGAAAATCCTCGACTTCGGCCTGGCCAAGAGGACGGCGCCCGAGGGGGCTGACGACGTGAGCAGTGCGGCCACGGGATCGATGCCCGGCACCGTGATGGGGACGCTGGGCTACATGTCGCCGGAGCAGGTGCGGGGAAGGGACGTCGATCACCGCTCGGACATCTTCTCCTATGGAACGATGCTGTACGAGTTGCTGTCGGGGAAGAATCCGTTCAAGAGGGACTCGGCGGCTGAGACGATGGCGGCGATCCTGAATGAGGAGCCGCCGATCCTTTCGGACTCGGGTCGGAGCATCCCGCTGGCGCTGGAGCAGATCATCAAGCACTGCCTGGAGAAGAGCGCGGGACAGCGCTTCCAATCGGCGCGTGACCTGGTGTTCGCGCTCGAAACGCTGTCGTCGCCCCCTCTATCGACTCCGGCTCCCCTGACTCCGGCTCGCGTCGCGCCTCGCGCCTGGAAGTGGAGCCGCCTCATGCCCGTCGTGGCCGGCTTTCTCGTGCTCCTCGGCGTCGCGGTGGCCGTCCTGCTCCAGCGTCGTGCCCCGAAGGTCGCGACGGCCCCGCCCACGGCGGCCAGTCCCTCGATCGCCGTCCTGCCGTTCACCAACATGAGCGCCGACAAGGACCAGGAGTACTTCTCCGACGGCCTATCGGACGAGCTGATCAGCCTCCTCGCCAAAGTGAAGGAGCTGCACGTGACGGGACGGACGTCCTCTTTCGCGTTCAAGGGCAAGACCGAGGACCTGCCCACGATCGGCAAGAAGCTGAACGTCGCGTCGGTCCTGGAAGGGAGCGTGCGGCGTTCCGGCGACCAGCTCCGGGTCTCGATCCGGCTCCTCAGCGTGGCCGACGGCTATCAGCTCTGGGCCGAGACGTACGACCGCAGGATGACCGACGTCTTCGCGCTGCAGGACGAGATCGCGGCCGCGGTGGTGGCGGCGCTGAAGGTCAAGCTGCTGCCCGAGCAACCACCCGTGGTTTCCCAGCACCGGACGTCGAATCCCGAGGCCTACAAACAGTACCTGCTGGGCTGGCAGTTCTACTCCCCCAGCAGCGTGGATGGCTGGCGGCGGGCGGCTGCCGTCTACGAGAAGGCGATCGAGCTCGATCCGAGCTACGCCGCGGCCTACGCGGGGCTCTCCAGGGCTCTCGTTGAGCTGGTGGACCTCGCGGGTTCCGCGGCCGAGCAGACGGCGACGCGACAAAGGGCGCTCTGGGCGGCGGAGAGGGCCGTGGCGCTCGATCCGATGCTGGCAGAGGGCTATGCGGCCCGGGCCAATGCTCGCGCATACAGCGGCTATGACTGGGCCGGAGCGCAGGCGGACTTCGTGCGGGCGCTCTCGCTCCACCCGGGAGACCCCAGGACACACGCGCACTACGCACGTCTCCTCGCCCGACTCGGCCGGCTACCGGAGGCGATCGCCGAGGCGAGGAAGGCGGTCGAGATAGAGCCCCTGTTGGCCGGGCCGCACAACATCCTCGGCTGCTACCTCTACTCCAGCGGACAGCTCCCGGAGGCGCGCAGGGTGCTCACCCGGGCTCTCGAGATCAGCCCCGAC
>CAZMRF010000121.1:0-3111 GCA_964568735.1 uncultured Acidobacteriota bacterium | reverse complement strand
CTCATCCTGGGCCTTGCGGGTGAGCTCCGCCGCTTTCTTGGCGCGCTCCGAGATGGCCTTCGCGTCCTCGTCGGCCTGGTTGCGGCGGGCCAGGGCCAGGATCTTCTCGTTCTCCTCGGTGTAATCCCTGGCCGCCTTCCCGCCGCCTTCGGCCCAGATATCGGCGATCTCCTCGTTCGCGCTCTCGTTCGTCTCGCGGATCGTCGCCATCGACTGCTCCCAGCTCTTCTTCAGGTCCGCGAGGAACTCGCCCGGCTTGCCGACGTTGAGCGTGAGGAGTCTTCCGAGGATGTCGATCGCGAAGCGCGCGCCCTCCTTGATGGCTGTGAAGGCCTTGAGGGCCTGCGGTCCCAGCGACTGGAAGAACTTGAATAGAGGCGGCCCGATGAAGGCGAGGCCCTGGCCTACTGAGAGCTTGAACTCGTTCCAGGTGGCGCTGACTCGATCGAGGTCCTGCTGGGTGTCGTTCGCTTTGTCACCGAAGCCCTGGAAGGTGTTGATGAGCTCCTGGACGATCTCGACCTGCGTCTTCGCCTTCCCGTTCACGTCGAGGAGCTGGATCCCGAGCTCCTTCGCCGCTTCCTTCGCGCGACCCTGGAGCACGTTGACGAGCAGGCCGGCCGTCTTGGTGACGTCGCCGAAGCCAGCCTCACTGACGTCTGAGGCGAGTGACAGCGCGGCCATCGCGGCGTCCACGTCGCGCGTCACGCCGAGGAGCTGCTGGAAGGCCGGTACCGTCTCCTGGAGGAGGCCCCCGCCGCCCTCCTGGATCTGCTCGAGGAAAGCGCGCACGCGCGGGAGCTGTGCGCCGGCGTCCATCCCGAGGGCCTCCATGCGCGTCGAGATCGCCGCGAAGCTCCGCTCCAGGCTGGCGAACTCCTTGACGGCCCCGATCGCGAAGCGGCCGAGGACCGCGGCCCCGAGGAATCGGGTCAGGGCCTGGCCGAGCTTCGAGCTCTGCGCCTCGGTCCTGGCCAGGCTCCCCGTGAGGGCGTCGGCTCCGCCCTTCGCCTTGGCCATGGCCACGACGGATTGCCTCGTCCCCTTGTCTGCGAGGATGATTTCGATGATGGCTTTGACTTTCGGGTCGAGGGCCATCTAAACTTGCGCCTCCTTCCCGCCAACGGCACCAAACGAACGAGGTGAAGCATGAAGCGAGTCTTGGCGTGTGCCCTGATCTTCGCCGGTGCTCTGTCCTACGCGGCGAGCAAGGGCCCGGACGTCCGTACCGAGATCGGGAGCGTAATCGCATTCAGCGACGTGGCGATTGTCACGAGGTCTGAGCAGGACGGCAAGATCACGGTGCACCTTTACGTTTCGGATGAGCACGGCATTGAGACAGTTATGCTCTTCCTCTCGCCGAAACAGGCGAGAGATCTCGGAACATTCCTTACCAAGGCCGCGGAACCGAGCGCGCCGAGCAAATAGCCGCATCAGTGCACCACGTCGAGCCCGGGCATCCGGGCGAGCTGTGACGCCGGCGTGAGGCCGTCCCCCTCTCCGTCAGCCCCGAGCGTCTTGACCGCCGTGAGGTAGCCGTCGTAGGGCCACCTCACGATCTCCGCCGGTGACGCCTCGAACGCCTGCGCGAGCATGGGGGAGATCCCGTCGGGCTCGAGCCCCGGGGGTGGCGGCGCTTCCTTCTCCGCCTCGTCCTTCGCCAACTCGAACATCCGCTGCAGCGGCAGCTCCTCAAGCACGGCCGCGACGTCGAGCTGGGAGAGGCACGACCGGGCGCACTCCAAGATCAGGTCCCGGTTGGCCCCTGCCTGCTGGATGAATACGGCCGGCGGCCCCGACCCTTCACAGCACGTCGAGAGCACCGCCGCGGCCTCGTCTCCGCGAGCTGCGAAGGCTTCCAGGAACCGCTCGAGCGCGGCCCCAGGATCCGCACCATCCCCCCGGCACTCGAGGTAGAGCCGGGCGAGCTCCGCCCCGAACAGATCGAGGAGGAGCATCACCGTCTCGAGCGTGGGCTTCCGGCACAGGTACACCCGCTCGCCTGAGCGGACCGGAAGTCCCCCGCGGCAGAAGTGGCGCACGCGCCCTCCCTTACGACTCGACCAGCTTCATGAACTTGCCCGCGGCCGTAACCGATGGATCGAGCAGGAAGGCGAGGCTCACACCGACCTTAGTCGGATCGTTTTTCTTGAAGGAGATGGGTTCGTTCGACTCCGGCATCCCCTTCCAGATCGTAGCCGTCCGCACTCCGGTCGTACCACCACCCTTGCCGACGACCTGGAGCTGGCTGTACTGCTCCGCGGCCGCTCCGATCTCCAGCGTGAAATTGGGCGTGGTCCCGGTCTTGTTGGCCGCGGGCAGACGAAGCGCCCACAGGAAATTATCCACGGTGGCCTCGAGCATCGTGAACTTCCCGCCCATCTCGGTCTGCACGGGGAAGCGGGCGATGACGCCTGGCTCCTGGTCGGGGCTGATTGGGTTGTCCTCCTGAGACCAGGAGATTTCGACGCCGTCGAGCGTGTATCCGACGTCGGAAAGCGAACCCGGCACGCCAGCCGCGACGTAGGCGCCGCGGAAGACGACGGCATACTTCTGAAAAACATTCGCGATTGAAGGCATCTACTGCCCTCCTTACGGCTTGGGCTTTGTGTTCGCCGGCGAAGGGGGCGAGCCGCTCCCGCCCGTGATGTAACTGGCCATGCCTCGCGAGACGAAGCTCTCGGCCAGATTCGTGAAGTAGCGCTCCTGCTTTGGAACCTGAATCGGGCCATCAGGCGTCTGAATGATCTGGCTCCCGACAATCCTGTTGTTGATGAGCATGAGCTCATCGGCATCCGCCTCATCGCCAGGCCTGGCGAAGTGCACGACCTCCACCTTGCCCTTGACGACGACGTCACCCTTCAGCTCGAGCTCGCCGTTCTCGTCCGGGATGATCTTCTCGTACCAGGTGTGGTTGCCTGTCGTCAGCCCAGGACCTCCGAACTTCAGCCGCTTGCCTGTCGCCATGCATTGCTCCTCACGGACCCAGGGTCGCCAGGTCCTGCATCTGCTCCCAGGTGATGGTCACCGAGAGCGTCCCGAAGGGGTGCTTCCCGCCGGCGCCGGCGCCGACCACGGTGCGCACGACACCCGCGTTCTTGATGCTGTCCT
>CAZMRF010000120.1:0-3192 GCA_964568735.1 uncultured Acidobacteriota bacterium | reverse complement strand
CCGGGCCGACATCCACCGGCTCCTCGATCACGGCTACGTGACCATCACTCCGGACTACGTCTTCCGGGTCAACCGCAAGATCGAGGAAGTCTTCAAGAACGGCCGGTCCCATCAGCCGTTCCGCGATCGGGCGATTCACCTCCCGGGCCATCCTGGTGACCGCCCGGACCGGCTGCTCCTCGAGGAGCACAACGCGACGGTGTTTCTGGGGTAGACAAGCGCGGGGTGATAGAGCTCGACGTTTGCGGCGGTCGGGCCTTTGCGCGCTGTACTGACCTCGCCCCGCTTTGAGAAAGAGCTGTTGACACATGGGGGGGCTTCGCTATACTTTCGCTACCTGCCAGAGACCCGGTACCACACGCTCGGGAGAACCTGACCGATGACTGTGCCGAGCCAGGGTCGCCGCTCCGCCGTAGCGGGCAAGTCACTATCGGCTCACATCCCCTTCGGGGTTGTGTTGCTTTCGTCTGACGGCTCCGCTGGACGTGCGGCTGCACATGTCTGCGCGTTGGTCCCCACGGTCGGGACCTCTGCCTCTCAGCTCCCTGCACGGGTCTGCGCGCCTAGCGTGGCCGCCCACCGCTACATCCCACGGCCCCTGCAGCGGTCTGCGCTTGGGGGTTGCGCGCTCGGCCCCGCACATGTTGGAGATCGCCAAGTACCCGGCGGGCGAGCTGGCTGGCGCCACAAGGCCGATCGTCGAGGAGGCCATCAGGAAGGCGACCGAGGGCACCTCGGAGGGAGGAGGAGTGTAAACTACGGTTTCGCAGAGCCATCGACGCGAGTCGGTGCGTCTGGGTGAGAGGCATGACAGCGTACACGGTTGCGGATCTCGAGCGATTCCTCGCGGACACGGAATCCGATCTCGTCGAAAGGAAACGCTCGGCCAGTGACCGGAGCGGCATCCGGCGGAACATCTGCGCTTTCGCGAATGACCTCCCGGGCCACAACCAAGCGGGCCTCATCTTCATCGGCGCGGAGAATGATGGTCGTCCCTCGGGGATAGCGATTACGGACGAAGTCCTCAGAAACCTCGCTCAGATGCGAGACGACGGGAACATCCTCCCGCTACCATCGATGACAGTTGAGAAGCTGAACCTCGCCGGGGCAACCATGGCAGTCGTGACCGTCCAGCCCTCGCGAGACACACCGGTCCGCTACCAGGGGCGTGTGCTGGTGAAGGTGGGCCCCACCGTGCGGGTCGCAACACCCGAGGAGGAGCGCCGGCTCGAGGAGCGCCGCCGAGCATCGGATCTTCCGTTCGACATGCGACCCCGGCGAGAGGCCACACTTGAGGATCTGGACCTCGACTACGCGCGCACGCAGTACCTGACCCGTGCGATCGCGCAGGAGATCCTCGAGCAGAACCAGCGCCCCTTGGAACAGCAGCTCCGGTCGCTTCGCCTCGTCACCAACGGTACGCCATGCAACGGGGCGCTGCTGGCATTCGGCCGCGATCCACAACGATGGATCCCCGGAGCCCACGTTCAGTTCCTGCGAATCGAGGGGCTAGAGGTCACTGATCCCATCCGTGATCAGAAGTCTCTGACGGGACGCCTCGAAGACGTCTTGCGTCGCCTCGATGAGCTCCTCGAAATCAACGTCTCCGTCCGCACGGATGTGACGAGCTCGCCCCGCGAGATCAGGTCGCCCGATTATCCAGTGGTGGCCTTACAGCAACTTGCCCGCAACGCCATCATGCATCGCAGCTATGAGGGAACCAATGCCCCCGTCCGCGTCTACTGGTACAACGACCGCATCGAGATCCAGAGCCCTGGTGGTCTATACGGACAGGTTAACCCTGAGAACTTCGGGGAAGGCGCCACGGACTACCGAAACCCCCTCGTGGCCGAGATCATGCACCACCTCGGCTTCGCTCAGGGATTCGGACTCGGCGTTCCCATCGCCCGCCAGGAGCTGTCGCGGAACGGCAATCCACCACCTGAGTTCGACTTCCCGACGACCCACGTGGGCGTGACCGTGAGAACCGCCCCATGAAAACCATCGCCTTTTTCAACAACAAGGGCGGCGTCGGCAAAACCTCGCTCGTCTACCACCTTGCCTGGATGTACTCGGACCTCGGCCTGTCGGTCCTTGCAGCGGACCTCGATCCTCAGGCGAATCTGACCAGCATGTTTCTCGAGGACGATCGCCTCGAGGAACTCTGGCCTGATGGAGGTCGCAGCACAATTTTCGGAGCTCTCCAACCGCTCATCGAGGGGACGGGGGATGTGGCCCCTCCACACGTCGAGGACGTTACGCCGGGACTGGGCCTGCTGGTCGGAGATCTCGCACTCTCGGCATCAGAGGATGAGCTCAGCAGCCAGTGGCCGGAGTGCCTCGACCGGAAGCCGCGGGCCTTTCGTGTCCTCACGGCCCTCTGGCGCATCCTGGAGCTCGCAACGCGCAGCAGAGATGCGGAGCTGGTCTTGATCGACGTCGGCCCCAACCTCGGTGCACTCAATCGCGCCGCCCTGGTGGCCACTGAACATGTCGTGATTCCGCTTGCGCCGGATCTGTACTCGCTCCAGGGCCTCAGAAACCTTGGACCGACCCTCCGCAACTGGAGGAAGGAGTGGGGCGAGCGCAGACAGCGCAACCCTGTCGACGGGCTGGCGACACCTTCGGGAGACATGACGCCACGAGGCTACATCGTCCTGCAGCACGCAGTGCGCCTCGATCGGCCGGTCAAGGCCTACGGGAGGTGGATGGAAAGGATCCCCGGCGTCTATCGAGCGGCAGTCCTTGACGAGCGTACCAGCGCTCCAGTCGTCATTGACAAGGACCCCCACTGTCTTGCGACACTCAAGCACTACCGGAGCCTGATGCCGCTCGCTCAGGAGGCTCGCAAGCCGATGTTCTTCCTGAAGCCTGCCGACGGAGCGATAGGCGGGCACAGCGCCGCGGTTCAGGAGTGCTACAGGGATTTCCGAACTCTCGCGCAGCAGATCGCTCAACGCTGCGGAGTCGCGCTGCCCTGACGAGGCGCGCGGTCGCGCCTGTGGACACTCCCCCGCCGCCGCTCTACGAGGGTGAGCGGTTCGGCACGCCTCAGCTCGTGGAGCCCCGTCTCGGCCAGGGCACCTTCCGGGTCGCCGTGACGGATGCCTACGGGCGCGCCTGCGCGGTCACCGGCGAGCACACGCTGCCCGCCCTGGAGGCGGCGCACATCCAGCGGTACTCCATGGGCGG
>CAZMRF010000119.1:399-3247 GCA_964568735.1 uncultured Acidobacteriota bacterium | reverse complement strand
ACCCACCACCCATCGCTCAGATCTCCAGGAGGGTCAGCGGCTGCTTCCGCGATGCCAGGTCCAGAGCCGACTCGATGACGAGCTGGGGGCGGCCGTTCATCCTGGCCCGGTCTCCCACGTGAAGCTCGGTGGCCTCGAAGGCGTCGACCTCCTCTGAGGCCCGAATCTTCCCGAAAAAGCCGGCCAGGCGCGACGCCAGCCACTCGGCATGCCCCTGCGAGCTGACGAGATGGGAGTCGACCTCGATCGTCCGGGCGGAATCTCCAGTCTCGCCGCCTACGAACTCCCCCTCGACGCCGGCGCCGTCGCGGTAGGTTACGGTCGCGCGGGTCCTGTAGCCCTCCCAGACGGGCTTCCGCGCGCGCGCGAGGGGCCGGTCCATCTCGAGGATGGTGCCGGCGTCCGCCTCGCTGAGGAAGACGCGGTTGCGGAACATGCCGACCTTCTCGGCCGTGACCTGGAACTGGCACAGAGCGAGCGTGGCCAGGTCCTTCATCGCGGCCGCGCAGCTCTGCCCCTCGAAGTCCGCGAGCGGCACCACACCGGCGTAGTAGGGGGCGACGACGAACATGTCGGAGACCTTGCCCGGGATCCCCACGAAGTGGCTGCTGCCGTCCGGAAGCGTGAGGCGGGTCAGGTAGGGCGGCTTCGCGGCGTCCCCGCCGAGCGCGTAATCCCCGATGACCTCCCACGAGGGGTAGGACCAGATGAGCAGCCGGTACTGGTTCGCCGTCTGGTAGATGACGAGCACCTTCTCGCCGTCGGTCCGCATCGTCCACATGTGGACCTCGGGGGACGGGACGGTCAGCTCCTTGACGACCATCTGGGCGAAGGGCTTCGTCTGGTCCCAGATGCTGATCAGGGTCGTGGGCGTGGTGTTGCTCGAGTACTCGTGCATGGCGAGCACGTTGATCTGCGCGAGAAACCGCATCTTCCCGGCTCTCGTCGTGCTCCGCTCCGTCAGCCCGGAGAAAGGCGTCGTGCCGGATCTCGTGCTCTTGGTGCCGTCGTTCTTGATGCGGCTGTACCACACTGAGGCGAACTTCGAGTCGTACTCGAGGAAGATCGCGGAGCTACCCACGCCGGACTCGATGGCGGCGCCCTCCTGGACGCCATTCCTGAAGATTCGAGAGTTCCCGGTGTTGATGTCCCACTCCCAGACGTCTCCGCCCGCGTGGTCCCACGCTGGCCGGCTTTGCCCGTTGCCTCCGCCAGAGGTCGCTTTCGTGGAACCGATATCGCGGTTGTCGGCCTGCTTCGACGCCCCGGCCATGCTGAGGATCGTCGCAGGCTCTGAGGCCAGGTAGGGCGTCCAGTCTCCGTGGTGCAGGACGCCGCCGCTCGCGCTCGTCCAGGCCGTGCGCGGGTCGGGCGTCTCGTACCAGCGGGAGGCGATGAGCAGCGTCACGTTGCTGCTGCGGAGCTTCGCGTTGCGGATCGTCAGGGAGTAGCTCTCGGTGTAATCCCCCTGGTTGAAGATGCCGTCGTAGTTCGCCGGCGAGGGGAAGCCATTGGGCTCGATGTCCCTCAGCTCCACGAAGTAGGCGTCGACGCCGGCGGCCTTAAAGAGCTCGCCGGCGAGGAACTCGATCGACTTGTTGCGGTGGAAGGCTTTCTTCAGCGTGGCCACGGCGGCGGTGAAGGCGTTGTCCCAGGTGGCGGTGGTGGTCGCGACCGATCCCTGGATGAGCGAGATCTCGTGCTCTTCGGTGGCCATCGCGTCGGTGAGAACCAGGATGTCCCCGACCTTGATGTCGGTCACGCTGCTGAGCGTGACGGCGGCGTTGCCCGCGCTGACCGTTCCCGTCCGCCCGGTGATCTGCCTTCCGACCGTCTCGGCCGAGGCCTTCTCGAGGAGCTTGTGGTAGCTGAAGGCGTGGACGGAGACGACCTGGTCCTTCGGGTTGATCTCGATGCTCCAGGGCTGATCGAGGACCCCGCCGAAGACGGTGCTCCAGGCCAGGCGCCCGCGATACCGGCGCTGCCTCAGCACCCTCACGACGATGGACGAGCCCAGGGGATCCCGCACCAGGTACCGCTCGACCGCGCCGTCCGCATCTCGGATGGGCAGCTCGAGATCCCCGTGGACGAACTCCGTCAGGTCCTCCTCGACGCTCTCCTCGATCTCCGAGAGGTCCCCGAGCTTGACGCGATCGGTGATGTCGAAGCGGACGCCCCGGTCGTCCTCGAGGTAGATGAGGACCTCGGCCGCGGGGACCTCCACCCTCTTGACGTCGTGGTGGAAGCGGATCCGGTCACGGGGCCGGACGGCCTGTGGGCCCTGTAGGAGCGTCGTCACCGGATGAGCCTCGAGCGGTCGCGGATGAGGGCCTTCTTGACGGTGCGGGCGAGCTTCCGCTCTCCAATGCGGCCACCGAGGACCGGGCCGTTGATGTTGACCGTCACGTTGGATTGGTTGTTCGTCACCGTGGACGTGCTGCCGCCGCGGCCACCGCCGAACCGATCGGCGAACTCCCCGGGCGTCGTGAGCCCGCCGGCGGCGCCCTGCTGCGCGCGCCCCCCGAACCCGCCTCGCCCTCCGAAGCCCCCGCGGCCTCCCCCTCCAGAGCTGCCTGGCGTGATGCTCCGCATCCTGGCCACGTTGGCGAGTCCAGACGCCACGACGGCAGCGGCGACGGCGATGTTGTACGGCCACGGAACCGAGGCCATTGCAGCGTTGGCTGCCGCCCACGTATCAATGAGCGCTGCCGCGATCCGGATGGCCTTGCTCTCGCCGAAGATCGACAGGGCCGCGCCGATGCTGGCGGCCGCGACAGTCTGTGCGATGCGCGCCTGCTCGAATGCAGCCTCACGGGCCAGGGCCTTCTCAGCCTCAGCGAAGTCCTTC
>CAZMRF010000119.1:0-389 GCA_964568735.1 uncultured Acidobacteriota bacterium | reverse complement strand
ACGCACGAGGTAGGTCTGACGGATGGCCTGCTTCGCCTCCTCGGTGAGCTCCTCCTGTTCGAGCGCCTGGTCCATCTTCTGCTGGAGCGCAGCCAGCTCCGCATCGAGGCGCTGACGGGACCCTTCCTCGAGGGATTCGGTGATCGCGGCCTGGAGCTCCTCGTAGGCCTTCCGCTCGACATCAAGGATCCGCTTGAACTCCTCGCCGATATCCTTCGTGGCTTCCCGGCTGATCTCCAGCCGGCGCTCCAACGACTGCGCGAGGGTCATCTCCCTGGCCAGATCGAAGCGGCGGTTGATCGCCTCCACGTCGGCGCCGACGGATTTCGCCTCCCGGATCGCCATCTCCCGCGCGCGCTCGAGGACCTTCATCTCCAGATCGAGCCGCT
>CAZMRF010000118.1:0-3283 GCA_964568735.1 uncultured Acidobacteriota bacterium | reverse complement strand
GCCCAGGCGCGTGAGCACCCGGCTGTCGTCGCCGCTCACCAGGATGCGGAACTTCCCGAGCTTGCCCGACCGCCACAGCGCGGCGAAGGCGTCCTGCAACTCGAGGACCTCACCGGCCGTTCCGGTGAGCTTGCCGTTGACGTACTTGACGTACGCCCCGCCGGCGATGCTCGACGCGATGATGCCGTCGTAGGAGAGGGCATCCGCCGAGGTGGCGACGAGGGTGGAGGCGAGCAGCCCGCCAGCCGCGAGGCTGGTCAGCGTGATGCTCGTCTGGGTGACGATGGCCTCGAGCTTCAGGTTGGTGTTGCCGGTGGCCGTGCCGACGAAGACGAGGTAGGCCACGGCGTTGGGCACCGGGTCCCAGGTGATCTTCACGCCGTTGTCCGTCCCGGTCATGGCCGAGATGGTGGCCTCGGCCGAGAGCGGTCCGACCCCGTCGCCCGTGGCCGTCACGTCGATGTCGGCCGCGAGGATGGAGGTGCCGGCGAGCTTCGCGTGGGTGCCGTCGTAGTCGGCCGGGACGTTCTGGACCGTCCGGTTGAACGCGGGCAGCGTGATGGCCGCGATCTTCACGAAGGGCGCCACCGCCCCGATGGTGCCGACGGCGTTAACCTCGGCAACCGCCGGGTTCAGCGGAGCCGCCAGGGCCGTGACGTTGCCCCCGAGGATGTAGATCTCCTCGAGCTTCTGGTGGCCGAGTAGGGTGTTGACGGTCTCGAGCTGGAGGGCCGATTCGAAGGTCTCCGACTCGCCCTGGGCCTCGCGATCGACCCGGCCGCCGAGGGCCAGCACCTTGTGGGACTTGGTAACCTCGACGACGGTTGTGGTGAAGAGCGGTCCGCCCGCGCCCTTTGCGACCGTGGGCTTGGGCATGCTGAGCTTCGTGATCTGCTTCCAGGTGCTGGCGCTCGCCCCGGCCTTCACGCTGCGGGGGATGCTCTGACGCAGGGCCGTCATGAGCGGTACGAGCTTGTCGAGACCGGTCTGGAGATCGATCCCCTTGACGCCGGTCGTGGTATCGATCGCCTTGGCGATGTCGCCCGCGGCCCGCGGGAACCACCCCTTGGGGACGTGCTTCGCCGCCAGAGCGAGGGTCTGCTCGGTGACCTGCTGAAGATTCATTTGTCAGTCCATTTCGTCCTCCTGTGCACGGCCAGGATGATGAATGAAGGCACGGGTCCTGGTTTCGTCGTCTACCCCTGTCGGCTCAGAGCGGCAACCGCGAGAGCCTTGCGCAGGGATACGCGCGTCGTCTCGTCGAGCGCTCCCCGCCTCTCCAGCTCCACGACTCCGGCCTCGAGCTGATCGATCGTCAGCTCGCCGGCGCCGTTGCCGCCCCCGTCCGAACCGAGGGTCTTCTTGACCGGCCGGGCGGGGCTTCCCTGCTCCGCCGGCGTCTCCTCCACGACCTTGAGCCGTTCGTCGATCCCCTCCAGGCGCTTGGTGAGCTCGCTCTTCGCGGCGTCGACCTTGTCGACCACCGCCTTCAGCAGCTCGTCCCTGTGGCCCTCGAGGAGCTTGACGAGGTCGGTCTGTGGGGCCGTGTCGGCCTTCTGCGCGCCCGCGTCGGCCGGAGCCGGGGCAGGCGGTGGATCGTCAACCTTCGTGGCAGCCGCCTTGTCGGCAGCGGGGACCATGGCGGCGTCGATGGTGATGCCGTGCTTCGCGGCGCAGATCGAGCCGAGCGCCTCGGCCATCATCCGCAGGTCCCAGGTCGCGGCCTCTCCGGGGAGCGCTGCCATCTCCGCGATGAACACGCGCAGGGCGTCCTCAGCCGTCCCGGCCGCAGCGAGCGCCTCGGCGTAGCCCTTCGCCACAGGCGCGGGCTCGGCCGCCGGCGGGGGGGCGTCCGCTGCGGGTACTGGGTCCGGGCTCGGGAGATCGCGCTTCACCATCGTGAAGACGGCCTCGGGGCAGGCGCCGCGGTCAACGTAGCTGACCTCGCCGAGCCTGTAGCCCGTGATGGCGCTCGCCTTCTTCCCCTCCCAGTCGATGGGATTGCGCTCGACCGTCGAGCCGGGCGCTGCGATGGAGAAGGCCGTGAGCACGCGCTCGAGGATCTTCTTGCAGCTCCCGGGGTCCACGGCCTTGGTGCGGATCCCGATCTGCTTCTTCTCCGGGATGGGCCACCAGGCGATTGCCTTGCCGGCAGCGACGGGCTCGTGCATCTCGCGGATGTTGCCCACGCTCGCGCCGTCGGTGATCTTGTGGAAGTACTCGCCCCACTCCTCGAACGCCTTCACGGACGCGTCGTACATCACGACGTCGCCCTGGCTGTCGAGGACCTCGGCCGTCGCGATCCCCTCGACGATGACCGTGCCGTCGGCGTCCTCCTCGACCTTCGTGAACGGGACGAACAGAGAGAGCCCGTTGCTGGCGTCCGTTGCGACTTTCATCTTCAGCGTCTCCTCTCAGGCCGCCACGGCGATGGTGCCGATGTACGGCGTGAACGAGCGCACGCAGTTCGGATGCCCGAGCCGGTGTGCCCTCATCTGCTCGATCGTCCAGACCTGGCCGTTGGCCAGGCGGTCGTCCTGCACGATTCCCACTGTGCCGTCGGGCGCCTCGGCGCCATCATCGTGGCCGGCGGGAATGCACCCATCTCCATCGAAGACGTCGGAGTGCTCGATCCCTGCGTCCTCGTAGACGGTGGCGGTGGCCTCGTTGTAGGCCATTCCCGTCTCCGTCCTCGCGATCGTCTCGGCGCGCCAGGGCCCGAACGTCGGCTTCAGCGCGGCGGCGATCTCCTGGTTCGACAGGCCATCCTTGATCGCCCGGTTGACCAGGTCGCTGATGTCGGTCCGGAGCGCCTCGCTGATCTGCCAGCGGGCGTCCGGGTTGGGGATGAACGAGCCATCCGGCAGCCGCTTCATCCCGACCATCTCGGCCGCGCGCTCCCGGGCCCACTCGACCACGGCCCGGGGCGGGTCCGTGAAGTTGAGGCCGACGATGGACGAGGCCTCGGCGGCGCCGATGGTGACGGACTCGATCAGCAGCTCCTCCAGCTCCTCGAGCAGCTCGTCGAGCTTGGGCAGCGCCTCATCGTCCTTGCGCAGCGCCTGCTTGCCCGTGCGCGCGAGGACCCACGCCAAGGCCTGGTCGTAGGCATCCTTGAGCCAGCGATTCAAGACGCGGCGCATGCGGCGGTTGACCCCGCGGAGGGCAGCGATCTCGCCCTCTGACTTGTGGACGCCACGGACTTCCGGATGGCTAAAGGGAGCGCGAAGGCCCTCCGGATCTCATCCGCGCTCGCGGCCTTCTCGATGCCGGCCTGGATGCG
>CAZMRF010000117.1:0-3423 GCA_964568735.1 uncultured Acidobacteriota bacterium | reverse complement strand
GGGAAGGCGAGCGCCTCGTCGTGCGCGCGATCGAGGAGCCATCGTCCGTCGGCCTGCTGCCGGCTCTCGACGACATGCAAGGCATCACCGATGCGCGCATCGGGCTGGACACCGGCGTCTCTGAGGTAGTCGAACGCACGGAGGACGTCGTAGTGGTAGTGGGGCGGGAACGCGAATTTCAGGAACGCCGGATTCGCGACCTCGCCGGTCGAGCGCCGTCGGAAGAGACCGCGCTCGAGCAGGTACTCCTCGCCTCGCCGTCTGGCCGCCGCGATCTCTGGCGCGGACCCGACGGCACGCTCGTACTCGAGCAGCCCCTCCAGCACGCAGATAGTGGTGTGGAACGACGAGCGCGCGCTCTTCGGCGCTTCGCAGTTCCAACCGCCGTCATCGAGTTGCTCGCCGGGGGTCCCTCCGCAATACCCGCGGCTCTGTTGTCCAGTTCAAGAGAGAACCGGGAGGCTGGCGCCCCCTCAACCGGCGATCCTTGCGTTCATTCGACCCCAAGGGTCGATGCTCTCGAGGTCTGCAACCGCGTACCAGTTGTTCAACGCAGCGTTGGAACCCTCGGCTCGCCTCGAGCGTCTCCGAAGGTATGGCGATCTCCCACCAGTTGAGGCACGTCGTCCGGCGGCTGGGTCGGGCGCCCCTGTTCACGTTAGTCACGGTGGCGACCCTGGCCATCGCCATTGGCGCCAATACCGCCATATTCAGCGTCCTGGACGGCGTCCTTCTCAAGCCCTTGCCGTACTCGCACCCGGAGGAGCTGGTGGGCGTGTGGCACACGGCGCCGGGAGTCAACATCACGGAATTGAACTCCTCGCCCTCCCTCTACTTCACCTACCGCGAGGATGGCCGGACCTTCCAGCATGTCGGCTTGTGGACGGAACGGTCGGCGACCGTCACCGGGCTTGCGGAGCCGGAGCGAGTCACCGTCCTGCGTGTGACGGACGGAGTCCTTCCCCTCCTGGGCGTCCCCCCCCTCCTCGGCCGCTCGTTCTCCCGGGAGGACGACCAGGCGGGGAACCCGCCCACGGTGGTCCTGAGCCACGGCTACTGGCAGGCGAAGCTGAGCGGTGATCCCGTCGCCATCGGGAAGCGGCTCACGGTCGACGGCGAGGCGCACGAGATCATCGGCGTGATGCCGCGCGACTTCCGCTTCCTCGACGTCAAGACCGCGCTCATCCTCCCCATGCAGTTCGACCGCGGCAAGGTCTTCCTCGGGAATTTCAGCTACCAGTCCGTGGCCCGGCTCAAGCCGGGGGTCACGATCGCGCAGGCCGACGCGGACGTCGCGCGTCTGCTGCCTCTCTCGTTCGAGCGCTTCGAGGCCCCTCCCGGCTTCAACAAGAAGATGTTCGGGGAGGCGCGGATCGCCCCCCGCCTGCGGCCCTTCAAACAGGACCTGGTGGGCGACGTGGGGCGGGTCCTCTGGGTCCTGATGGGCACGATCGTCCTCGTGCTGCTCATCGCCTGCGCGAACGTCGCGAACCTGCTGCTGGTCCGCGTGGAGGGCCGGCAGCAGGAGCTGGCGGTGCGGGTGGCCCTCGGTGCGAGCCGGGGCCGGATCGCGTGCGAGCTGCTCCTCGAGAGCGTGATCCTCGGGCTCGCGGGCGGTGTCATCGGCCTGGGACTCGCCTACGGGCTGCTTCGGCTCCTCGTCTTCCTGGCCCCCGCCAATCTGCCTCGGCTGGACGCGATCACCATCGGCCCCGCCACATTCCTGTTCACCTTCATAGCCGCGCTCGGGGCCGGCCTCCTGCTCGGCCTCATCCCGGTCCTGAAGTACGCCGCGCCCCACGTGGCCACCGGCCTGCGCAGCAGCGGACGCTCCTCGAGCTCCAGCCGCGAGCGGCATCGCGCGCGCAACGGGCTCGTGGTCGTCCAGGTCGCGCTCGCCCTCGTCCTGCTCGTGGGATCCGGGCTCATGGTCCGGTCGTCCCGCGCCCTCCGCGACGTGCGGCCCGGGTTCGCGCCGGAGGGCGTGCTCACGCTGCGGATCTCGATCCCCGAGGCGCAGGTGAAGGACGAGGAGGCCGCCGCGCGCATGCAGCAGGCGATCCAGGACAAGGTCGCGGAGCTGCCCGGGGTGACATCGGCGGGGCTCGGCAGCGGCATCCCGCTCGACGACGACGGCTACGGCTGGCACGACCCGGTGTTCGCGGAGGACCGCGTGTACTCGGAGGGCCAGATCCCAGCCCTGCGCCTCTTCCGCTTCGTCGCCCCCGGCTTCCTGAAGACGATGGGCACCCTGCTCGTGGTCGGCCGCGATCTCACCTGGAGCGACGCCTACGACCGCCTCCCGGTGGTGATGATCTCGGAGGGCCTGGCCCGCGAGCTGTGGGGGAATCCCACGGCCGCCCTCGGCAAAAGGATCCGGGAGCCGAGCAAGGGCGCGTGGCGCGAGGTCGTGGGTGTCGTGGCCGACGTACACGACGACGGCCTCGACAAGAGCGCGCCCACCATCGTCTACTGGCCGGTCCTGATGAAGGACTTCGAGGGGGACGGCATGAGCCGCTCCCTGGCCCTCGTCATTCGTAGTCCCCGCGCCGGGTCCGAGGGCTTTCTCAAGGAGGTGCAGGGGGCCGTCTGGGCGGTGAACTCGAACCTGCCCCTGGCCACCGTGCGCACTCTGCGCGAGGTCTACGAGCGCTCGATGGCCCGCACGTCGTTTGCGATGGTGATGCTGCTCCTCACCGCGGGCATGGCCTTGCTGCTCGGCGTCGTCGGCATCTACGGCGTTACCTCCTACGCCATCTCGCAGCGGACTCGCGAGATCGGTATCCGCCTGGCCCTCGGGGCGCGGGGACCGACGCTCACACGGATGGTCGTCCTGGAGGGCCTGAAGCTCGCTGCCCTCGGCGCCGTGTGTGGGCTGGGGGCGGCGTTCGGCCTGAGCCGCCTCATGGCCGCGCTCCTCTTCGGGGTGGGCGCGGCGGATCCCGCGACGTTCGCGCTGGTCGCAGTGACCCTCCTGTCCGCGGCCATGATCGCGAGCTACCTGCCGGCGCGACGCGTGACCAAGGTCGACCCGGTGGAGGCGCTGCGGGCGGAATAGCGGCGCGCGACTCCGGCGCCGGCCCTCCGACTCCGGACGAAACCTCGAACCGGCCCCGTGACGCGGCCTCGAAGCTGGCGGCGTCGACTGCGGCCACATCCTCACCACCTCCGTCAAGGTGCGAGGAATCGTCGTGAGAACTCCTGGAGAACGTCGGGTCGGGGACGCGTCGGCGATGCGCTATGCTCCGGGTCGTCTGTTCCCGAGAAACCCTGCGGGGGTTCGCGCCCAGGCGATAGGGCTGCACATGGATCCTAGGGATGACGAATCGGAGACCGCAACCTCCGCGGCCGGGACGCATCGGCTCGATCTTCGGATCGGCCCTTATAGGGCTCTGAAGGAACTCGGGCGCGGGGGCATGGGGC
>CAZMRF010000116.1:0-3497 GCA_964568735.1 uncultured Acidobacteriota bacterium | reverse complement strand
CCTGGCAGGGTGCGATGCCTTCGATCTCCCGCGCGAGGAGGCCGGCAACGTGCACGCGTGGCATCTGTATATCCTGCGCCTTCGAGCCGGGGTCATGAGACTGGGCCGGGACGCGCTTATCGAGGCGCTGCGTCGTCGGGGCATCGGTACGAGCATGCATTTTCTTCCGCTGCACCTTCACTCATTCTATCGTCAGACCTTCGGCTACCGCCGCGGGTCCTTCCCGCACACCGAACGGGAGTCGTCGCGAGCCATTTCGCTGCCGCTCTATCCGGGACTGGAGACACACGCGCAGGATCGCGTCGTCGAGGACCTCGTGCGGCGACACAGACGATGAGGGCTTCTGGATCGGGCCTCGCCTACTGCAGCGGCCCTTTGAAGCGAGGTTTCGACCTGACCTTCGCTCTCATGGCGCTCGTATTCCTGGCCCCGGTGCTTCTGTTCCTCGCACTCCTTGTGCTTCTCTCTTCCGGCCCGCCAGCGTTCTTCGTTCAGGAGCGCGTGGGGCTCGGCGGGTGCTCGTTCCGCCTCTTGAAGTTCCGCTCGATGCATCGTAGCGTCGATCAAGGCGTGCCGTTGACGGCTCAAGGCGATCGTCGCGTTACGGGCTTCGGTCGTTTCCTCAGAATGAGCAAGCTGGACGAACTTCCACAACTGCTGAACGTCGTGAAAGGCGAGATGTCGCTGGTCGGGCCGCGTCCCGAGGTCGCCCGCTACGTTGAAACGTACACGGCCCGACAGAAGAAGGTTCTCGAAGTCAGGCCCGGACTGACCGACTGGGCGTCCATCGCCTTCCGCAACGAAGAGTCACTCCTCGGAGCTGTTCCGGAAGGGGACAAGGAACGCTATTATCTCGAATCGATCCTCCCGAAGAAGCTCGAGATGAACCTCGCCTACATCGCTCATGCCGGCCTCGGCCACGACCTGCAGATCATTGGACGGACGATCGCGGCGACGCTCGCGCCGGGCAAATCATGACCATCCTGTTCCTGATCTCTGTCGGTCCTCTCGCCCACGCTTACCTGGGGTATCCCTTGTCGCTTGCGCTCCTCCGTCTGTTCCTGGGGGATCGCTCCCGGCACGAAGGTCGTGGAGTGCTTCTCCGGGCCTTTACGGGACGGCGCGGCAGGGTCGCCTGTCTCAATCAGGTCCTGCCCGGCGTGCGCTCGGATCGCGTCGTGATGTCCGACGCCAATTCGATGTACGCGCCGGACAGCCTGCGCAAGCTGGCGCGGCACTTCGCGGATTCCAGGGTTGGCTGCGTGTGCGGGCAACTCCGGCACACCAACCCGCGAGGGTACCTGTCGATAGCAAATGAAGATGGCCGGTTTCAGTAGCAAGTGAGTTGGCCGCTTTTGTGAACTTCGTTGTTCTCCTGCTTCTTCGTAGGGAGAGATCAGTAGCAGGGCCTGTGCAGCCTGTGGGCGGCGCGGGGTATGCGCCGTCCAAGGACCCTGTGGGAAGCGCGTCGTGAGCGCTTTCCACAGGTCCGGCAGGATGCACAGGCCGCGGGAGCGAAGGCAAGGCCCCGGCATCGGTCGCCGCCCTCACGCGACCTCCCTGGTCTTCTCCCGCGGCGCCCCCTTGGCCGGTATCCCCGCGCTGTCGTACCGACCGATCCGCCGTGGGCCGTGCCAGATGCTGATCGCCCCGTCAAGGTGTTCGCGAACCGTCACCTGGCATCGGGCGAAGCTGAATCGGCAGGACGACGGGGCGAGCTGCAGGACGCGCCTCTCGAAGCGCACCGTGTTGTCGTTGTCGACCAGGCGCGTGTGTTCGAGGCAGAAGACCCGGTCGAGGAGCGTCTTGTCCACCAGGGGGGTGAAGGCGCTCCCGGGCTGCTCTGGAGCCACCGCGAGGTGACGGTTGTGCCAGGGGATGAAGGTCTTGCGGAGAAACGCGTTGGCCGCCTGGCGATCCCGGATCCCCCGCAGGCGCAGCTCTTGAGGCAGGCGCCCCTGCCAGGTCCCGAACAGGCGCTCGCCGCGGCCTCTCGCCTGAGGCGAGTAGGCGAAGATCGACTCGATGTGCAGCTCCTTCAGGGCCCGCCCGATCTGCGTCGGCCGGGACCGGTCCACCGGCCCGCCTTCCTTCGGAGTCAGGGCGAAGTGGCTGCCCCGATCGGTGTACAGCGCGCAGAACACCCCGTGCTTCTTCACACAGTCACGCAGCACCGTCATCGAGCTGCGGGTGTCCTCCTCCTCGACCAGGACCGCCTCATAGACCCGGCTCGTGGCGTCGTCCATGAGAACCAACAGGTCGTCCCGTTGATCCGGACACAGACTCAGCCACGGATGCGTGCTGCCGTCGAGGTGCAGCAGCATTCCCTCCATCGGACGACGGGGGCGTCTCGTGCGGTGCGGTCCCCGGCGCGCCCGGCGCGCGATCAACCCGGCTTCCTGAAGCGCGGCCTTGACCCAGGTGTAGCTCAGGGCGATCCCATGCTCCTCGGTCAGCTTCTCGTGGAAGTGCTTCACGTTGAAGTCCGAGTACCGCTCCCGAAACAGCCGCAGGACCGCCTCGACCTGGGCGTAGGGCACCCGCTTCGGACTCGGGCGGCGCCGGCGGCGATCGAACAGACCGTCATAGCCCCTCTTCTGGTAGTACTCCTTCCACCGACTCATGGTCCGGACCGAGACCCCGAGGATCTCCGCCGCCTGAAACCAGTGGATCTGACCGCTGATCGCCCGACAGATCACTTCTTGTATCCGCATGGCCCGCTCCACGGCGGCCCCTGGATAAAGCACCCGTCACCCCCTCTGCTGAGGGTGCGGAGGCTAACCCGAGCGCCGCCAGAACCGGCCAACTCACTTGCTACAACCACCGGCCATATCATTTGCTATCGACACAACCCGCGAGGGTACCTTGCCGGCAAGGGCGAGCAGGTGTACTGGAGCTACGAAGGCCTCATCCAGCGACTGGAGAGCAGCCTGGGTTCGCTTCTTGGCGCCAACGGGGCTATTCATGTCTTTCGGGCCGGGTTGTTCCGTTCGGTTGATCCGCTGATGTTCTGCGACGACGTCATCCCGGTGCGGATTGCCCTGGACGGCTACTTGACAATCTATCACCCCGAGGCCCGGTGCATCGAAAGAGGCTCTTCGCCGTGGACGCTTCTTCGTTCTTTATCAGTGTGTCTCGCACCGGGTCCTTCGATGGCTGGGAGGCTTGGCCCTGACGGGAATGCTGGTCTCAAGCGTTTTCCTGGCGAGTCCCTGGAAGGCTATCGTCGTGACTGGCCAAGCGCTCTTCTGCGGGGTGGCGGTGGCGGGTCTCATCGCGAGCCGGAGCGGCCTCCGCATCACCCCCCTGTATCTCCCATATTACTTTCTCGTGATCACCGGTGCGGGGCTCCGCGGTCTCGTAGCGTTCTTCAGGGACCCCGACGCGCCGTATTGGGAGCCACGCAAGTAAAGGCCGCTGGACGCCGGTTCTGCTTGACAAGGGCTTGGGACGGCGGTATATGGAAGTTCTCCAAACGAATACTCATAGCGACATCG
>CAZMRF010000115.1:0-3628 GCA_964568735.1 uncultured Acidobacteriota bacterium | reverse complement strand
CGTCCACCACATCCCCGAGGAGGCGGTGCGCCCGCTGCTCGAGCAGGTGGCGAAAATCCTGCCCACGGGAGGCAGGCTTCTCATCAAGGACGTGGACCGCCGGCCCGCCTACAAGCGCTGGTTTACCTATGTCCTCGACAAGGCCATGGATCCGGGCACGCCGGTGCGGTACTGGGACGGCGAGGAGCTGGCACGGCTGCTCGACGACGTGGGTTTCACCGTGTACCGCCACCTGATGGTGGATATCCTGCCGTACCCGCACATCCTCTATGTATGCGAGCGACGGGCATGACGCAAGAGCCCTGAGCGGATCTTGAACCGCACCGGAACTGCCGGAGGGCGCGCTCTGCATATGGCTTGGGCCAGGGCCACGTTGTGAAGCGCAGTCGGGTGAGTGGGCCTAGCGCAAATGGCGGCCGCCGTCGACTCGGAGCGTCTCTCCGGTGACGAACTCGCACATGAGCAGCGCCCGCACGGCCTGCACGATGGCCTCCTCGCCGCCCCACCTCCCCATCGGCGTGTTGCGGAGCACTTCGTCGTTCTCGGCTGCGGTGATTCCGTGGTGCGGGAGGATCGGGCCCGGCGCGATGGCGTTGACCCGGATGCCGTCCCGGGCCGTCTCGAGGGCAAGCGCCTCGGTCATCGCGATGACCGCCGCCTTCGACGCGTAGTAGGCCGCGTAGCCCGTATAGCGCGGCCTGTGGCTCGCGGGCAGCCAGTCCGCGAAGCTGATGATCCGCCCCCCGCCCCGCTTCTTCATGATCGGGATGACGGCCCGCGCGCACAGGAAGGCGCCTCTCGCGTTCGCGGTCATGTTGCGGTCCCAGTCGCCGGCGCCGCTCTTGTCCACCGAGACCTTCTCGTAGATGCTCGCCACGTTGACGAGGATGTCCACGCCGCCCAGCTCGGCGACGATCCGCGCGACGGCCTGCTCGATCCGCTCCGCGTCTTCGATGTCGAGCTCGAGGACGAGGGCCCTCCTTCCGGAGGCCCGCACCTCGGCGGCGGCCTCCTCCGCCTCCCCCCGTGCGCTGCGCCAGGTCACCGCGACGTCGGCGCCATCGCGGGCAAGGGCCGCCGCCACGGCACGACCGAGACGGCGCGTGCCGGTGACCATCGCAACGAGTCCTTCGAGGCTCAACATGCGGCCAGTCTAGCCTCAGAGCCGCGGGCTTGTCCTCGAAATGGGGATCTCGCCCCCGGACCGGGGGGGGTCACATCAGCGGCGAGTCGCGACAGAGCCAGCAGATCATCTCCTGACCAGGCGACGCCCCCCGGAAGCGGGACCGAGATTCCCAGTGTCCCGTAATCGGAGTCGCGCTGACTTGTCCAGCGGTTCTACCGTTGGACCCGCCCTCGAGGTCGCCTCTCGTGTTCCTCCGGCGGGAAGACGATTCTGTGGGTACGGCATCTTCAGTGCGACAACTGGACGCTGGACCCGCCGGTAGAGGTTCCGATCCAGAGGTGCTCGGCTTGGAAAAAAAGTTCTTGACACTCACTGTACTTTCGTGTAGTGTTCGTCTACCTGCCAGAGCCCCAGAACACGCTCCAGGAGCCGAACGTGCACATCGCACCTGTCACGTCTCAGCGGGGTCGGACCCACCGAGGCTTTCCCGCCGCCTCCCTGCAGGAGCCGTCTCTCCGAGGCTTGCCTGCCGCCTCCCCACAGGAGCCGAATCAGCGGCTGGTAGCGGTCGCAGCACCGGCCGCGGATGAGGCAGGCCCCACCCTCCTCGCCCGCCGTCCGTCACTCGCCCATCTCGAGCGGCGGGCAGGGCGGCTGCTTCGCACGCTCAGAGATGGAGACCTCCTCCGCCGTGTGGGGTACGTCCGTCTCGGTGATTACGTCATCGAGAGGCTCGGCGTGAGCTACCGCACCGCCCAGGAGTGGATGCGCGTGGATGAGTCGCTGGAGCGGGCGCCCCTCGTTGCGGCCGCTTTTGACTCCGGCGAGATCACGTCCGGCCACATGCGCCTCCTGTCGCGCATCGTCGGGGCGGCGGACGAAGACGAGGCGCACTGGGTCGCGCTGGCCCGGCGGCTCGACGTCAGGGGGCTTGCACGCGCGATTGCGGCGCGGGAGCGCGACGGCGAAGACGGTCCTCCCGGGAGTCAAGGCGAAGAGTGTCCGAAGGCAGATGGGGAGGATCTGGAGACCGTCCCTGTCGAGCTTTCGGTCCCAGCGTGGCTGTACTCCTCGTGGAGGGAGACGGTGACCTTCGCGAGGCAGCTCGCCGGGGCGGTGGTGAGCCGGGGTGAATGTCTCGAGCTGGTCTCGGCTGAGCTTCTCGGCTCACTGAAGCCGCCATCGGAGACGGCGCGGGATGCGGACGGCGGGCAGCGGTCTGCTCTGCCGCCCGTCGAGAACCGCCTGATGAGCAAGACCAAGTCGATCGCGGCCCTGCCAACGTCTGCGCCGGGCACAGACTCGACACATGTTGATCTGCCCTCGTCTGCGCCTCCCGAGGGCGACGCAGAGTCTGACCTGCCCGGGTCTGCGTCCTCCGCGGATTCAACCAACTCTGACCTGCCCTCGTCTGCGCCCATCCAGACCGGCGAGGCAGGAGGCTCACAGCAGGCGCACAGCGCGCAATCGTCCGTCGTCCCAACTGCCATCCGCCTCATCGTGCGCGCCATCCATCGCGAGCTGCGGGAGCTGATGGCCGCCCGGCAGAAGCGCGAGTGGAGCTTCGCCGAGAGGCTGCGCGGCGTGGCCATGATGCGCACCTACCGCCTCGATGGCTTCGCCTCGCTCGAGGAGTACGCCCGGGAGCGGCTCGGAGTGTCTCCACGGGGAACCTATCGGCTCCTGGCCCTTCACAGGACGCTGGAGCGCCTCCCGGCGCTTCGCCGGAGCTTCCTCGCAGGAAGGGTCACGCTCAGGCAGGCGCTTCTCATCGGCTCCGTCGCCACGGTCGTGACGGAGCTCGCGTGGATCAGTAGGGCCCGCTCCGTGACGCTACGGCGCCTGGACGACGAGGTCTGCTTCTGGAAGCACCTCAAGGAGGTCCGCCCCGCGGTCTGGGAGCTGCTCGAGGGCGCTCCGCTGCCGAAGGGAATCGTCCTTGTGCCTGGCCGCCCTGCGCGGCTGTCCACGTCTGCGCCGGGCACTGACTCAACAGATGCTGATTTGCCCCTGTCTGCGCCCGCGCGGGGGCCGCGTCTGACGGCCAAGAGGCTCCTGGCGGCTCTGGCGGACTCCGAGGGGGCGGTTCCCATGCCCGAGCACATGGTCCGCATCCGTCTGCGCGCCGAGCCCGAGGTGAAATCGCTCTGGGAGTCCGCCGTCGCTCGCTGCCGCGCGACGATCAACAACACCATCACCGAGTGGGAGGTCCTCGCTCTCGCGCTCGCCGCCTTCTGGAGGACATGGGACAACAAAGACACCAGGCGCCAGCGCCGGGAGCATCCCACGATCGATCGGGACGGGTGGCGCTGCATGGCGCCCGGCTGCTGGTCGGTGGGGACGGGAAGGCTCCACGAGCACCACATCATCTTCAGATCGCACGGCGGGGCGCTCGAAGATCCAAGGAACCTCGTCGCGGCATGCACGTTATGCCGAACTCGGCATAAAGTGCATTATGCCGACCTCCGGTTTATGCCGACTTCACTCGGTCAACGTTGGGGG
>CAZMRF010000114.1:1913-3655 GCA_964568735.1 uncultured Acidobacteriota bacterium | reverse complement strand
CGTCGATCTCCAGGGTGGGACCACGAGCGACGAGGATGGCGTGCTCGACCACACTGCGCAGCTCGCGGATGTTGCCGGGCCACTTGTGGGCCAGGAGCCTCTGCATGGACGGGTCGGAGATGCCCTGGATCGTCTTCCCGAGCTGACGCGCCTGCTTGCGCACGAAGTACGCCGCCAGGGTGGGGATGTCGTCGCGCCTGTCGGCGAGGGCGGGCACGTGCAGCCGCCTTTGGCCGAGCAGCTCGTGCAAGCGCAGATCGAAGCGGGACCGCTTGACCTCCGTGGCCAGATCGCGTGCGGTGGAGGCGATCACTCGTGCGCCGCTCCCGACCTCGCCGCGCGCCCGCGCGCGCTCCAGATCGACGAGCAATTCCCGGAAAGAGGCCTGGAGTGGTTGCGGCAGCTCGTGGATCGCGTCGAGATAGAGGGTGCCGCCCGCGGCAAGGTCGAGCTTGCCGAAGAGGGAGTCGCCACCCGTGCTCGCGGGGCCACCCGCGGAGCCAGCAAGCGCCGAACCCTCGGTGGAGTGCAGCTGGGGGCAGCTCACGTAGATGAAGGGCCCGTCCCGGCGCGCCGACTGGTCGTGGAGGGCGCGCGCGATGCTCTCCTTTCCGGATCCCGGAGGGCCCACGACCAGGAGCGGCTCGAGGCTCGCCGCGTGGACCGCGATCGCCTGGTGCAGCTCGTGCACGGCGGCGCTCTCCCCGAGGAGCGGCCCCTCCAGACGGCTGCGCGCGTCGTGCAGGAACTCCTGGGCCACGCGCAGCCTGCGCTCCAGCTCGACGGTCCGTTCGCGCACCCGTTGCTCCAGCAGCTCATTGGCCTGCCGGAGCGCCTCTCCTCCACGCCGTCGTTCCTCGACCCGCCCGAGCTGGGTGCCGATGTGAGAGAGCACCTCGAGGAGCCGGGCATCCGCCTCGGCGGGGCGTTCGGAGAGGAGCTCGACCACGGCCACGACCTCCTGTCCCAGGAGCACGGGGAATGCGACGGCCGCGCGGATGGTTAGGCTCCCGGACGCGAGGCTCGACAACGCCGGGATGCCGCTCCAGTCGGGGTGTCGCGTGATGTCGGCGATCCACTCGGGCTTTTGGCTTTGCAAGACCCGTCCCGCCAGGCCGACGCCCGGGGCCAATCGGGCGTTCGCGCTGGCTTCGCGCAAGGGCGCGAACGTCCTCGCATCCTCCAGATGCCAGAGCGGGCTGAAGACGAGATCTCCGCCCGCATTTCCGTCGCGGACGTAGACGTGGGCCACGGGCCAGCCGATGCCGGTGCAGATCTCGCGCAGGCAGGTGAGCAGGGCCTCGTCGAGATCGGAAGCCTCGTTGGCCGCCACCGCGACGCGCTGCAGGAGGTGGACGAACGTGGTCCGCCGGGCCAGCTCCTGCAGCCGTCCCGCTTCGGTCCGGTAGAGCCGCGCGTTGTGGATGGCGCTCGCGATCTGGTTCGCCACGATCGTGACCAGCTCGCGATCGTGCTCGCCGAACGTTCTTTGCACTGGGCTCTCGATGGAGAACACCCCGATCAGGGTGTCCTTGATCAGGAGGGGGATGGCGATCTGGCTCTCCGCGTTCGGGAGGCCGGGAACGGCCGCCGGCTCGCCCATCTCCTCGGCACGTCCCACCTTGACCATCTGCCGGCGCTGGGCGCCGGGCAACGCGGGCGCACCGAGCTGCCGCGTCTGCAAGAACACCGGCTTCATCGAGATCCTGGGCTGCGGGATGATCCACCCGGTCGTGTTCGAA
>CAZMRF010000114.1:0-1903 GCA_964568735.1 uncultured Acidobacteriota bacterium | reverse complement strand
GATCAGGAGGGGGATGGCGATCTGGCTCTCGGCGTTCTGGAGGCCCGGGACCGCCACCGGCTCGCCGACCTCCTCGCCGCGCCCTGCCTTGATCATCTGCCGGCGCTGGGCGGCGACGTACGACCGAGACTGCCCCAGGTTGTTCAGGAGCAGGAGCTTGCGCTTCTGGGCCACCATCCCGATGACCCCGGTGCCCAGGCGCACCTTGCCCCCGATGGCCTGGCCCTCGTAGCCGCGGCTCGCGACCACGGTGAGGGTCGAAGCGTCCTCCTCCAGGAGCAGGATGATCGAGTGGTGGAATTCGAAGAGCTCGTCCATGGTCTGGAGGGCGATGTCGTAGATCTCCTCGAGGTCGAGGGTCGAGTTGATCTCGGAGGAGACGCGCTGCAGGATGCGGAACTCCGCCGCCTTGTGCGCGAGCTCCCTTTCCAGAGTTTCGCCGGTCTTCTCGGTCATGCTTCGGGAACTCGGCCCCGAGGCCCACGGTAGCTCCACGCCATCGAGGCCTCCCGAGCCCTGCTTCCTGCCCTGCTAGGGAGCGAAGCTCACCTTCTTGACGGACTTCACCCGGTAGATGTCCGCCGCCCGCAGCTTGAAGATCCCCGACATCCCGGTCGCCGATGCGATCGCCTCGATCCGCATGTCCATCTCGTCGAAGATGGGTCCCGCATCCTCCGAGTGGTCGAACTCGAGCTGCAGGGTCCAGTTCGCGCTACCCGCCACGTCGTTGAGGCAAACCGAGGCGTGAGGGTTCTCCCGGATGTTCCGGATCGTCTTGTTGAAGAACTGGAACGACAGCGCGACGTGCGTCTGGTCGACGTAGTACACCTGCGAGACGATCGTGGCGTTAGGCGACCCGTCCGCGGAGCAGGTCGCTATGATCGCGGGCATGCCGTTGTCCATCACCGGCCGGATCTCGTCGGGCAGCCTGGCGTCGCTCGTCATCTATTCCTGCCGCGGCACGAGCCGGCTCCCCGCGCCGGGGCCCGGGGTCTGCAGGTAGATCTCGTCCAGCTTGAAAACCACTACCACGTGCGGCTTCAGGGTGAACGCCCGCAGCACGCTCTCCGGCGAGTCGAGGAAGCTGCGCAAGACTCGGGCGAACCTCACCCGGCACTGCTCGTGTATGGCCAGGTCGTCCGCGGCGGGCGGACGATGGGCGAGGTAGCGCCCCTTGAACTGGTAGGTCTCATGCGAGGGGAACTCTTCGATGGTCACGGCGATGCGCCCATTGTCCTGGAGCGAGTCGATGAGATGCTCGGTGAACTCCTCCGGAATGGAGCACTCCATGGTTTCGCGTTCGGGTCCGACCCGCCATCCCGAAACGCGGTGCGCGTGGGGCACGAGATCCTTGTCGCGAGTTCCGCAGACCGCGACGTTGGCACGCTGCTCCAAGAAACTGGCGATCTTCCCGGGAATCATGCTGGCCTCGGTTGAGTCACGCGGCGCCCCACGCAGCCATTCTGGACACAGCCGGAGGGCGCGTCAATCGGATCCGCGCTCGCCCCCGGGCGCAGGGGCCGCGAGCTTCAGCTCGATCGAAGAGCTCGAGCGCATGAGCGTCTCGAGGATCTGCTCACGGGAACGGCGCGGTGCCTCGGGGGCGCGGGCCGGCTCGAGCCAGGGCCAGAGGACCTCACGCACGCGGCCCGGGAGGATGCTCTCGAGGTACTCGAGGGCCGTCCCGCGTAGGGCTTCGTCCTCGGTGTGGAGTCCGCGGAAGGCGACCCGCAACGGCTCGGCGGGCAGGACGAGGGAGAGAAGCGTGAACACGTGTTCCAGGCTGCGGTTGCATAGCGCCTGCAATCGCTCGTCGGCGAGCGACCACTCGCCGGCGGCGTCCGCGCATTCGAGGACCTGCCGGCCCTCCCAGAGCTCCCGGCCCACGGCGGCCTCGCGCAAC
>CAZMRF010000113.1:0-3921 GCA_964568735.1 uncultured Acidobacteriota bacterium | reverse complement strand
GGCTGAACGTGGTGGTGGGTGCGGTGGCGCTGGCGCTCGCGGCGCGCGCCAGGCGCGCGGCGGCTGCCGGGAGGACCAGGCGGGCCGGACCCATCTCAGGGGACCACGGCATGGCGACGTCCGCTCATGTTGACCGCGCCCCCGGTGAGGCCGGGTTGATCTCGGGAGGTGCAGGAACGGCCGTGGCAGCGCGCGCAACGGAAGGCGGGGCAATCCCGGAGGCCTCCGCCACGCTGGGGCGCCGACCAACGGAATCGGGCTTTGCAGTTGCGGGAGAGCCGGAATCGTGGGGGCTGCCCTGGAGGCTACGGCTGCTCCTCGTGGTCTTCGCGCTCTCGGGCTTCATCGCAATGGTCTACGAAATCGCATGGACCCGTGTGCTGGCCTTGATCATCGGATCCTCCGTCTACGCCTTCACGATCATGCTGACGACCTTCCTCGTGGGGCTCGCCGTTGGAGCCAGCCTCATGAGCAGGATCGCGGACCGCGTGGGCTCGAGGCGGGGAAGCGACGGGATTGCAGCCATCCTCGCCGCGGCCGGCCTGAGCGCCTTCGCGACGCTGGCGCTCTTCCACGAGCTGCCCTACGCCTTCGCCCGCGCCTTTCAGGCCATCTATGCCGCGCAGGGCGAATCCCCGGAGGGCCACATGCTGCTCGTGGCCCTGCAGTTCTTCCTGGCCGGCGTGGTCATGCCGCCGACCACTCTCTTCCTGGGAGGGATCTTCCCGCTGGTGGTGCGGATCTGCGGCGATCATCTCCGGCAGGTAGGACACACGGTCGGGACCGCCTACGCGTCGAACACCGTCGGGACCATCTTCGGATCGGCCCTCGGAGGCTTCCTGGTCATACCGCTGCTCGGTATCCAGGGCTCGATCATCTTCGCCGTCATTACCAACATGTTGTTGGGGGCGCTGCTCGTCGTTTTCGGACAGGAGCGGCGCACGAGGCCGCGGGTCCTCACGGCCATCCTCCTTGCCGTGGCCGCGGCAGGCTGCTGGCTGGTCCAGCCGCAGTGGAACACCCTCCTGATGAACAGCGGGCTCTACAAGTACGCCGCCGACATGACGGACGTCGACTTCACGGAGCAGGGTTTCTACAAGTTCACGGAGGGAGACTTCGACCTCGTCTTCTACCGTGAAGGAGTGACGGCGACGGTGATGGTGGCGTCGCAGAAAGATACGGGGGACCTCTGGCTCTCGGTGAACGGGAAGATCGACGCCTCCTCGATGGGCGACCTCCAGACGCAGCTCCTGTCGAGCCACGTGCCTCTCATCCTCGCCGAGCGCAGGGATGACGTGGCCGTCATCGGCTACGCCAGCGGGATCACCGTCGGAGGCGCGACGCTGCACCCGGTTCGCTCGGTGGTGGCGGTGGAGATCGAGCCCGCCGTGATCGACGCCTCGAGGGAGTTCATCGAGCACAACCATGACCCGCTCGGCAATCCCGAGGTCGAGGTCGTGGAGGGCGACGGCAGGAACTACCTCCTGGTGGAGGAGAGGACCTTCGATGTGATCATCTCGGAGCCCTCGAACCCGTGGATGACCGTCGCGAGCAACCTCTTCACGAAGGAGTTCTTCGAGATCGGGAGACGCCGCCTGAACTCCGGAGGCATTTTCTGCCAGTGGCTCCAGCTCTACGGGATGCAACTCGATGATCTCCGAGCCCTCGCCAGGACCTTCGCGGAGGTTTTCCCCAACGTGGCCGTCTTCAACACCATTCGTGACTCCGACCTGCTGCTTCTCGGCTCGGATCGCCCGATCCGATTCCCGATCGCTCAGATCGAGGACCGGATGTCGGACCTCGACGTGGCGCTCGATCTCGGCCGGATAGGAGTGCACAATCCCTGGGACTTCCTCTCGTACTTCATCATGAACACGGAGGAGTTCCGGGCCTTCGCCGGCGAGGGACCCCTGAACACGGATGACAACGCGCTCATCGAGTTCCATGCCCCGCGGAGCATGCACGCGGAGACCCGGCGTACGAACCTCGCGGCGATCCGCGAGCACGTCGTGGGGCCCTTGACCTACATCGAGCCCAGACCCGGGGATCCCTCGGCTCTGGCCGACGCCTACCAGAAGATGGCGGTGGCCTACCTCCGCAGAGGGATGCACCGTCAGGCCCGCGAGACGGTGGAGAGCGCGCTGGCCATCCAGGAGACGGAGGAGCGCCTGGCCCTCCGCCGGCAGATTCTCGAAAGGGCCGAGGAGCGCCAGAGAGGAGCCTCCTCGTGAAGCACCCGGCCCGCATCCCCGCTCCGGGCATGGCCGCCCGGCCAGGAGGAGGCAACCTCCACGCCGATCGGCTCGGCGATCCGGAAGCGCCTCTCCTCGTCTTCCTGCACGGCATCACCGGCTCGCGCCGCTACTTCCGGCGGCGCGTCTCCCCGCTCGCCGCCAACTACCGGCTGATCATTCCCGATCTGCCCGGCTTCGGCCTCTCGCCCAAGCCGCACGTGGACTACACCCCGCGCTACTTCAGGGACAGCATCAGGCGATTCATGGAGGCGGAAGGGCTGACCGGACGCCCCTGCGTCCTGCTGGGCCACTCCCTCGGGGCGATCATCTCGGTGGAGTACGCGGCCGAATGGCCCGAGGATGTCCGGGCGCTCGTCCTCGTGAACCTGCCGAGGTATCGGTCCGCCGAGGAGGCCCACCTGCTCTTCTATGCCGGCTCGCCCAACTACCGGAAGCTGCTCGGGGAGCACTCGGTGGCGGGCAACATCGCCCAGCTGAGGCGCACGGGGGTCGATCTCTTCATTCGCTACGCCGTCTCATTCCCCTTCGCCGTCTATGCGGACTGCCGGAAGTTCACGCTTCGATCCCTGACCTCGACGCTCCTGAACTCCCTCATCCACTACAACGTGGACGAGGCGCTCGCTCGGCTCGAGCCGGTGCCCTCCCTTCTCATCCACGGAGCCCGGGACACCGTGGCGCCCGTGGAAAACGTCCGCCCGCTCGTCGGGCGGTATCCCTTCATGCGCCTCGAGACCATTCAGGGCTCGGGCCACCATGTCCTGCTGACCCACTCGCGACGCTGCCTCGGCCTGATCGGCGACCACGTCGCGTCGGCCTTCCCGGCAGGCGAGAGGGCCCGCCGCGCGCAGCTCGAAACGCTCCCCGAAGCCTGAGCCGGACGGCTCTCCGGGCGCGCCTGTCTTGACACGGGCGGCCTGTCATCCTACAGCCGTGCGCCTCCGGGGCCGGGAAGCCGCCTGCCCTCGTCGATCGATGGCGGCGCTGCGCGAACTGGAAGAACCCCGGAGAGGAGCACGAGCGACACATGAGACTGGACAAACTCACCACGCGGGCCGCCGAAGCCCTCAAGGAGGCTCTCGAGGCCGCTCGCGCCCGCGGTCACGCTGAGGTCGGGAGCGAGCATCTCCTGCTCGCCCTCCTCGATCAGAAGGACGGCGTGGCGGCGGCCATCCTCAAGCGAATCGGTGCACGCCCGGAGGACGTCCGGCGATCCGTCGAGGCTGCTCTCGACAGGTTGCCGAGACAGTTCGGGGACGCTCCTCCCGAGCCGCAGCTCGGTCGCGGTCTCTCGAAGATCCTCGATGCCTCCTTCGAGACCGCTCGCAAGTTCAAGGACGAGTACGTCTCCACGGAGCACCTGCTCCTGGCCATCGCCGGAGCCGGGAAGGACGAATCCGCTCGCCTTCTCTCCGGGGCGGGAGCCGGCCCCGACGAGATCCTCGAAGCGCTCAAGGCGGTCCGGGGCGGCCAGCGTGTCTCGGATCCCGATCCCGAATCGAAGTACGAGGCGCTGGAGCGCTACGGTCGCGACGTGACGGAGCTCGCGCGGGCCGGGAAGCTCGACCCCGTGATCGGCCGCGAGGAGGAGATCCGGCGCGTCATGCAGGTGCTCTCCAGGAGGACGAAGAACAACCCCGTGCTCATCGGCGAGCCGGGCGTGGGCAAG
>CAZMRF010000112.1:0-4145 GCA_964568735.1 uncultured Acidobacteriota bacterium | reverse complement strand
CGGCGGGCGATCTCGGTCTTGCCCACGCCGGTCGGGCCGATCATGATGATGTTCTTCGGAGCGATCTCTTCGGCGAGCGCCTGGGGAAGCCGCTGCCGCCGGATCCTGTTGCGAAGGGCGATGGCGACGGCGCGCTTGGCCTTCGCCTGACCCACGACGAACTTGTCCAGCTCGAAGACGATCTGGCGCGGCGTGAGCCGCTCCTCCGCGACCAGCAGAGTGTCGGTCGGGCTCACAGCTCCTCCACGGTGATCGAGTCGTTCGTGTAGATGTCGATGCTCGCGGCCACCGTCATCGCCTCGCGCGCGATCTCCCCGGCGCCCAGCTTCGTGTGCGCGACGAGGGCCCGCGCAGCGGCGAGCGCGTACCCGCCGCCGGAGCCGATGGCGGCCAGATCGTCGTCGGGCTCGATCAGGTCCCCCGTCCCCGAGAGCACGTAGAGGTGCTTGTCGTTCGCGGCGATGAGAAGGGCCTCGAGGCGCCTGAGGGCCCGGTCCATCCGCCAGTCCTTGACCAGCTCCACGGCGGCGCGGTCCAGATTGCCCCGGAACTCCTCGAGCTTGGCCTCGAATCGCGAGAAGAGCGCGAAGGCGTCGGCGGCGGAGCCCGCGAAGCCTGCCAGCACGGTGTCGTTGTGGAGCCTGCGGATCTTCCGGGCGGAGTGCTTCATGACCATGCCCTGCACGGTCACCTGGCCGTCGCCGGCCAGGGCGGTCCGCCCGTCGCGGCGGACGGCGAGGATCGTCGTGCTGTGGATCTCGGGCATTGTCACGTCAGGGACCCTTCGGAAGCGCCCCCGCGACCGTCCGGAGAGCCCGGGAGTTCGGGTGCGGGGAGGGCGGCGAAGGGAGTCTAGCACGCTCATTCCGGGTGACGGCGCGGGCCCGGGCCTCATCCCGGTGCAGAGCGCGGCCGCCGCCTCCCGGGCTCCCGGGGATCCGGGCTTTGCCTGGAAAGGGGGATCGGCGTATCATTGGGCGCCATGTCCATGGGGGTGACAGCGGAGCCCTCGAGGGGCTCGTTCCTGATGCGGGCTGTGCTCCTGGCCGCGCTTGGCATCCTCGTGCCCGCCTCGCCAGCTCTCGCCATCCACTCGGGCCACGTCCAGGGGCGGATCTACGACGAGAAGGGCTCCCCGATCGCGGGCGCCCTCGTGACGATCTCGGGCTCCGAAGCGGTCGGCATCTGGAGTTGCCCCACGGACGAGACGGGCTTCTACCGCATCGCGGGCCTCGACGCGGGGCGGAGCCTCACGGTTCGGGTCGAAGCCGACAGCCGTGCCACGCTCGAGCGCGCCGGCTACAGGGTCAGAGACGATCAGACGCTGCACCTGGACTTCAGGCTCAGGCCCGAAGGGGTCTTCCAATCGCTGGTCCTCTTCGACGGCAGTGTTCCCTACCATCGAACGGCGCTCGCCGGCGCCCGAGGCACGCTGCCCCCGGGAGTGAGGGTGATGGACGTCCGCAACGACTCGCCGAGGACGATACGCAAGCTGGGCCGCGTGCTCGGGACGAGGCCCGACGGAGTCCTGGCGATCGGCTCGCTCGCCGCGCGGCTCGCCCGGCAGACGCTCTACGACATCCCCGTCGTCTACACGCTGGTGACCGATCCCGCCACCGAAAGCCTCATCGTGAGCAACATGTGCGGCGTCCCCTCGAACGGAGGATTCTCCGAGCAGCTCGACGTGCTGTCGCAGATGGCCCCGCAGGTCAGGAAGATCGGGACACTCTTCGTCCCGGAGCGCGCGGCCGCGGTCGTGCGCCAGCTTCGCGTCGAGGCCGAGGAGGCCGGCTTCCAGATGGAGGCCCGCCCGGTTCACGATCTGTCGCTGCTCGCCCACGAGATCCAATCGCTGGAACACAGCGGGATCGAGGCCTTTCTGCTTCTCCTCGATCCGGAGCTGTGGACGACCGAGTCCTTCAGCTACCTGCGCGGATGGGCGCAGGAGCACGAGATTCTCCTGATCGTCCCCGACGGCTCGATGGTGAGGGCCGGGGCGACCTTCTCCTATGCCCCCGGCTTCCACGAGCTGGGCGCCTACGCGGGGCGTCTTCTCACGAACGTGGTCAAGCGGGAGACGAGCGTCGCCGAGATCGGCGTCATCTTTCCGACGACGCGGTACTTCTCCGTCAACCCCCAGGATCTGGATCGCTTCGGGCTCCAGATGCCCGCCAGCGTCCTGCGCCTCCACACCGACGCCGAGCTCGAGATCACTTTGACCCCGCAGAAGTAGCGGACGCTCCGGTACCCGACAGCCGGGTTGTCCTCCGTAGCCCCGGAACTGGATCGAGAACACGACATCTTCGCCCCTGCGCCGACGGTCTGGCTGAGCCGGCTGTCAGGGCCGGGGTCTCGCCCCTTCCACGCAGCAGGCCAAGGTCTCCGGGCCGCAAGCCGATCCTTCACGCAGGACTCCCGCGCGCGATTCGTATCGCCGGAGCGGGAACCTCTTGCTATATTGGCCCGCCTCGCATGGGAGTTGATCGGGCCCCGCGGCGGACATAGATCAACCCACTCACCGCACTGCCCCGCAAACAGGAGCCTTGATGTTCCGCTCGCACCGGCAACGAGCGTTCCGGACCGCCAGACTGGCTCTCGTCCTGCCGTGCCTGCTGCATGGTTCGAGGGTGCTGGCCGAGTCCGACGCCGCCAGAGCGCCCACCGCTACCCGCGCGCTACCCGAAGCGAGGGTCACCTTCTTTCCCGAGGATCGCCTCTACGAGCCCTACAGGGCGGATCCGTTGATGCACGGCTTCTCCACGAACCTCATGTACATGACCGACGAGGCCATCGACGACGCGGGATCGCCGCGCCTCAGCCAGAAGCTGGGCGGGAGCCTCGGCTTCCTGAGACTACACTCCCCCGGCGGCTACGAGCGCGGCTGGCAGTTCAGCATCGAGGCCGGCTTCACCAGCCAGTTCGACATGTCCGAGGGCTACGACCTCATCGGCTGGGATGGCGTCGCGGCTCTGCTGGTGACGAAGCGCCTGCCGCACGGGCTCAGCATGCGCCTGAGCCCTTTCATGCACCGCTCCGGCCACATCGGCGACGAGTACATCGAGAATACGGGCCGCAAGCGCATCGAGTACACCCGCGAGGAGTACACGGCGGGGCTGAGCTGGAACTTCCTTGACCGTTTTCGGATCTACGGAGACGCGGGCTACGCCTTCACGACACGCAGCGATGCCCAGGAGATCTGGCGTGTCCAGGGCGGGGGCGAGTACGCGAACCCGGACCTCTTCCGGCCCGGGAAGGCAGGAGTCTACGGCGCCGTGAACGCCACATCATTCGAGGAGAAGGACTGGCAGGCGGATGTCTCCGTGGCCGCCGGCTTCATCTTCCCCCGCGCCGATCGCACCTGGCGCCTCGGCATGCTCTGGCACCACGGCACCGTTCCCCTCGGCGAGTTCTTCGCCGACGACGAGACCTTCATCAGCCTCGGCGCCTGGCTCGACCTCTGACGAGTCGACTCGAGCAGGTCGTTCATCTCACAGCGCCTCTTGATTCATCCGCACCTCCCTGAAGAAGGCACGTATCTCCTCCACGAGAAGCTCAGGCTCCTCGAGCGCCGCGAAGTGCCCCCCTCTGGGCATGTCACTCCAGCGACGGACGTTGTAGCAGCGCTCGGCCCACTCCCGAGGCACGACGAGGTCCTTCTCGCCGGGGAACATGGCGATGCCCGTGGGAGTCTCGATCCGCTCCCCGAGCCGGAGGGGGTTGGGCTCCGGATCGTGCCGTTTCTCGAAGTATCTGCCGAAGGACGCGCTGATCGTCTCCGTGACCCAGTAGACCGTGATCGTGGTCAACAGCTCGTCCTTGGTGAACCGGCTCTCGATGTCCCCATGGCAATCGCTCCAGGCGCGGAACTTCTCGACGATCCAGGCGGCCAGGCCCGCGGGCGAGTCACTGAGACCATACGCGAGAGTCTGAGGGCGAGTGGCCTGGATCTCAGCGTATCCCCCCTCCTCCTTCTCCCATACCTTGACGCGCTCCAGGTAGTGCCGTTCGGCCGCGGACAGCTCGGTGGCCGGCGGAAGGGGTTCCGGCCAATCCAGGTCGACCGATCCGATATGGATGCCACGGACCACATCTGAATGGAATCGACCGAGCGCGCTCGTCACTCTGGCGCCGATGTCCGAGCCGTG
>CAZMRF010000111.1:0-4295 GCA_964568735.1 uncultured Acidobacteriota bacterium | reverse complement strand
TGGCGCGGAGGCGATCCCCGATGTAGCGGCCGCGCCAGCCAGGATCACCGCGAGCAACGGCTGCCAGCATCCCGAGGATCTCGCGCGTGACGGGATCGCTCTCGCCCAGCTTCTCGCAGAGCTGCCGAGCCATCTCGACAGCTGAAACTTCGCCGGGCTTGAGGGGGCCACCAGGTGGGCGGCCCGTGGGCTTCCGCCCGGTTCGGACGTGGCGTCGCTTGCCGTTCCCGTTTTTCGCAATCGCCCCAACCCGCCAGAAATCGCCTGAGAGCGGATGAGGAGGCCGGCCGCCCGTGCGCGACCGGCTCCCTCGAATCGTCGGCGCGATCAACACCGACGGCGCACGTGTCGGAGCGACTGTTACTCTCGCAAGGGCGACGAAGTCAATGGGTTCAGGCGGTTTTGACGGGCACGAGTACTACGGGTAGTACTTTTTCTTTTCGAGAGGCTCGCTGGCGCGACGAGAATCGCTTGTTGCACGTGGAACACCGGTGACGCCGATAGACCGAGCCTGCGGTGCTCTCTCGCACCACGGTGACGCGGTTCCCGTACTTCCCGCAGTGGGGACAGCGTGGGAGCTTCACGTCGAACGCTCCCCAGCGTCAGCGGGCGGCGCGGTGAAGTCGGCGTCTTCGGCGGGAGGCGGAGGGAACTCCTCGTCGAGTGCAGCGCCGAGCACCTCCGCCTTCTGCCGCTGGAGTCTCGCCCTGCTCGCCTCCTCGTCCGCCGGCGACAGAGCCGGGGCATCGTCGCCGATGCGGGTGAGTCCGGCGTTGCGCTGCCAGCGTCGGGGGTAGGTCGGCTCCGGAGGCGTGCCCTTCACTCCGGCCAGCAGGGCGGTGAGGCTCTCGCGGCTCCCGGGTGGGGGGGTGGTGCTCTGCTCTTCGCGGTTCTCTGAGACCACCCCGAGGTCGACGTGCGGCGGAGGTGTGGCGATCGGTCCGGGGATGGAGCCGGCGTCCTCGCCGGCGGGTGCGCTCGGGTGGGGGCCCTTCCTCCCCCCATACCCCCCACCTTCCCGATGACCACCCTCACGGTGGGTAGGTGGGTCGGTAGGAGGGTTGGTTGGTAGGTTGGTAGGAGGGAGGGAGGGAGCATGCGCGGCGCGTGCGGGCCGCTCTGCGGATTGATGCGGGTCGCATGCGGGCGGCATGCTATCCGCATTGCCAGATTCGGAGGCTGTCTGCTTGCGCCGCTCCCACCCAACCCTTGCGTTTTCAGCAGCTTTCGCGCTTCGCTCAGCGAAGGACATGATGAACGCCTGACGCGATGGCCAATTGTGGAGGTCAACCGTTCGGCCACCGTTCCCGCCCGGCTTGATGTCGAGTAGCCGTACCACCGTGAGCGTTCGGACGAAGAGGCCCGGTTCTCCGCTCCACCTGGCCTCCGCCTCGATGTCCTCGTCGGTCATCCCGGTGAGCCGTCCATCACGCCTCTCCTGGGCCGCATACCCCCACAACCGAACGAGGCAGCGGAAGGCTCCGTCCCCGAGGGCTCGGCAGAGCCGCTCGATCTTCCGGTGGTCCGCCACGCCTGGGGACATCCTCATGTCGTCAGCCATCAAGCCTCCGGGGTCTTCCCGACGTGGTCGGGGATGTCGAACAGGGGAAGCGCCTCTCGAATGGCCGGCGGCCTCTCCCGGTGGTAGTTCTCGATGCGCCTCCGTGCCATCGCGCAGTAGGGCTCGCTCAGGTCGCAGCCCCAGAAGCGCCGACCGAGCCGGCGGGCCACGACGCCCACGGTCCCCGAGCCGCAGAACGGGTCCGCCACGAGGTCTCCTGGCCGTGAGCCAGCCTTCACGCACGGCTCCACGAGCGCGGTCGGCATGACGGCGAAGTGGGCCTCGGGGAATGGCTCGGTAGGGATGGTCCAGACGGAGCGGCGGTTGCGGGTTGGTTGACCTATGTAATCAGCATCCGTAGCCTCGTTCCCGGATGGCGGCCTGCCCATTGCCCTGCCTAGCGGCTTCTTTCCTCCCCATGATGCTTGGGGTTTCCCAATGTATTCGGGCTTCTCGGTGGCCTCCGCTATGGCCTCCGCGTCGTAGTAGTATCTCGCGGACTTCGACAGCAGGAACAGGTACTCGTGAGCCTTTGTTGGCCGGTCGGTCACGCTCTCCGGCATCGGGTTCGGCTTCGCCCAGATGATGTCCGACCGCAGCCACCATCCGTCCGCCTGGAGCGCGAAGGCGACCCGCCAGGGGATGCCGATGAGGTCCTTGGTTTTGATGAATAGGGCCGTCCCGGTGTGCCGCTTGTCCCTGGCCCCCGTCTCCGACGCCTTGCTTGAAATGCCCTCACATTGTCCAGCGTTACCAGCAGGCGCAGAGCAGTACGAATCCCCCAGATTCAGCCACAGCGTCCCGTTCAACCTGAGCACCCGCCGCACCTCGCGGAACACGCCCACGAGCCGAGAGACGTACTCTTCCGGCGTAGCCTCAAGCCCTATCTGCCCATCCGTCCCGTAGTCCCGCAGCCCCCAGTACGGCGGGCTCGTCACGCAGCACTGGACGGACTCAGCCTCAAGCGACCGGAGCCCGTCGAGTACGTCAGAGCAGACGATCACCCCGCCCCTCCCACAGCCGATGCCTCCACGCTAGGAGCTCCTTCGCCGCGGAGGCATCCTGTGGCCGTCGTGCTCGCCTTGCCGCATCTTGCGGTACCACTCGCGAGCCTCTTCGGCCTCTCCTGGGCCGCGCTGGCGCACAAAGACGGTGTCCCCTTCGACTCGAAAATCGAAGCGCCCGCGGAACCTGCCTTGGGTTGCCTTGCGAGCGCTTCTGGCCCTCTCGCGATTCTCGAACGTGATCGGTATCCACTTCCCCGGGTGCTTCTCCGCGGCCTGCGCCACGATCTGAATGTCTTCATTGCGCATCCCGCCCACTCTGATGATCTGGATCTGGTCCGCATCGAGTGGCTCCCCAATGATCGGGTCTGGCTTCTTCTCGCTCATATGGCACTAGCCTCCACACTGGCCTCGATCGTCCGCTGCTTCACGGTCAGCAGCCTCGTGACGTGCTGGTCGATCGGATGGTCCGCGATGAGCCTGGTGATGGTGACGCCCCGGGTCTGCCCGATGCGGTACACCCGGTCCTCCGCCTGGCTATTGTCCGCCGGCGTCCAGGCGAGGTCCACGAAGAGCGCGTGCGGGCTCCGGGTCAGGGTCAGCCCCACGCCGCCGGCGCCGATGGTCAGAGCGATCCCGCGGAGGCTGCCTGCCTGGAAGCTGGCGACCGTCTCGGTGCGGGTCGTCGCGTTGACCGCGCCCGTGATGATCCCCCAGCCCGGGCGCGCGCCCGCGGCCTCGACGGGCCCACGGTGGGCGCTGAAGACGACCAGCGGCTCGCCGGAGGCCTCGTACTCGGCGATGAGTGCCTCCATCGTCGGGAGCTTCGCCACGGCCAGGGCAGCGCGCGCCTTGGCGAGGAGCTCGAAGGAAGGGAGGCCGGGCTTCGTCAGCTCCGTGAGGTCGTGGACCTCCTCGAGGTTGATGCCGAGCCGGGCGAGCGCCTCGAGGGCCTCATCGCAGACCTTCCGCGTGTCGTGCGGGAGGTTCAGCACCGGGATGTCCCGGACGGTCTTCTCCGGCAGCTCCGGCAGGACGTCGCGGCGGTGCCGGCGCAGGCTCACACGCTGCAGGAGCAGGGGCACGTCCGGGTCGATAGGGTGCGTCGCCTGGTCCGGCCAGGTCATCCCGAAGGGGCCCTTCCTGCCGCCGAACATGCGGACGAACTGCGGGTAGGAGCCGAAGGCGTCTTCCTCGAGCCGGGCCGCGCGCAGGACATTCCACAGGTCAGGGGGGCGGTTCTTGAGCGGCGTGCCCGTCAGCAGCCACACCCTGCCGCCGCTGCGGGCGACACCGTCGGCGAGGGCCCGGAATCGCTTCGTCCGCTCGGCATGGGGGGATTTCACGAATTGCGCCTCGTCGCAGACGAGCACGGTCCCGGGCGGCGCGATGACCTGCTCCGGAAGGATGTCGTAGTTCAGGACCGCGGCCGCGCGAGGCAGGGGCCATCGGAAGGACCCGAGGCCGTGGAGGACCTGGACGGAGAACTCCGGCCGCCAGATGCGGAACTCGGCCTGCCACACGCCCTTGACGGCCGCCGGGCAGACGACGATCACGCGGGAGTCACGGGGCAGTGCGGCGAGGACCTGGACGGTCTTGCCGAGCCCCATCTCGTCCGCGAGGAGCGCCTTATACCTGGGCGCCAGCCACTCCACGCCGGCATGCTGGAACGGGAAGAGCCGGAGGCCTCGATCCTCCGCGAGCCGCTCCGTCGTGGCCACGTCCGCCAG
>CAZMRF010000110.1:0-4512 GCA_964568735.1 uncultured Acidobacteriota bacterium | reverse complement strand
TGATGTTGACCTGGTGGTTCTTCCAGAAAGCGGTCGTCGCGGCTGACGTGATGGTGATGCCGCGCTCCTGCTCCTGCTCCATCCAGTCCATGATCGCCGTGCCTTCGTGAACCTCTCCCAGCTTGTAGGTCTTCCCGGTGTAATAGAGGACACGCTCCGTAGTCGTGGTCTTGCCGGCATCGATGTGCGCCATGATGCCGATGTTGCGGACTCTGTCGAGGGGCGTGCGGCGTGCCATGACCTGCTTGCCTTCCTTGGCTTCCTTGGCTTCCTTACCTAGGGCCCGAGCCAGCGTTACCAGCGGTAATGGGCGAAGGCTTTGTTCGCCTCCGCCATCCTGTGCGTGTCTTCGCGCTTCTTCACGGCGCCACCCGTATTGTTGGAGGCGTCTACGATCTCCGCGGCCAGCTTCTCCCGCATGCTCTTGCCGGGACGCTGCCTCGAAAAGCTCTTCAGCCATCGCATCGCCAGGGAGGAGCGCCGCACCTGTCCGACCTCGACGGGCACCTGGTAGGTGGAGCCTCCCACGCGTCGCGCCTTGACCTCGAGGCCCGGCCGGATGTTGTCGAGGGCCCGCTTGAAGATCTTCAGCGGATCGTCCTTGGTCCGGTTGCGGACCATCTCCATCGCGGCATAGAAGATCGCCTCGGAGGTGTTCCTCTTCCCGCCGTGCATCAGCACGTTGATGAAACGGCTGACGATGGCAGACTGATAAACCGGGTCCGGCGCGATCTCTCGCCGCTGAACCCCACGACGTCTTGGCATTGCTTTTTACCGGGCTGCGGCCGATTAGACCGCGCTTCGGGAATTGGGCCCGACTCCCACGCCCCTATTCAGGACTTCGGGAGGCCGGACCGGCTGGATTAACCTTTGGGCCGCTTGGCCCCGTATTTCGATCGGCCCTGCCTTCGACCCTCGACGCCCGCCGTGTCCAGGGTGCCCCGGACGATGTGATAGCGGACTCCCGGGAGATCCTTGACCCGGCCGCCCCGCACGAGGACGATCGAGTGCTCCTGGAGGTTGTGCCCCACGCCGGGTATGTACGTCGTCACCTCGATGCCGTTCGTCAACCGCACGCGGGCCACCTTGCGGAGCGCGGAGTTCGGCTTCTTCGGCGTCTGCGTGTAGACACGGACGCACACGCCTCGCTTCTGTGGCGAGGACATGAGCGCGGGACTCTTGGTCCTCCCGCGCTGAAGCTCGCGTCCCTGTCGTACGAGCTGACTGACCGTCGGCAAAGCCGCACACCTCCGCTGCGCCTCCGGCCGTACGAGCCCGGAAGGGCGCACATTCCCTACGCAGTCATTTCGCGCAAGAGCGCGAACTTAGCAGAGGGTCCCTAAAGTGTCAACCAGGCAGGCTTTGCGCCGTCGCAGGACCCCCGCGAGCGACCCGGCGAAGCCTCCCCCCCGGAGGCCCCTTTGAAAAGCCCCGCTGTGTGCGGGGTCTCACTCCTCTACGATCCGGCCTCCCTCAGGCTCGAGAGCGCCGCCGATAGATCCAGGGCCGTTTCAGCCTGACGCTCCAGGAGCAGGTCGTGCCGCTCGGTCTCGTCGGGCGGGATCCGGATTTCCCGGTAGATGTCCATCCCGGTACCCGCGGGGATCAGGCGGCCCATGATCACGTTCTCCTTGAGGCCGCGCAGGTAGTCGATCTTCCCGTTGATGCTGGCCTCCGTGAGAACTCTCGTCGTCTCCTGGAAGGATGCAGCCGAGATGAAGGACTCCGTGGAGAGCGAGGCCTTCGTGATCCCCAGCAGAAGCGGCCGGCCCGTGGCGGGCTCTCCGCCCTTCGCGAGGACCCGCTCGTTCTCCTCCCGGAATCGGAACCGGTCGATGTGCTCGTCGACGATGAACTCAGTATCGCCGACGCCTTCGACCTTCACCCATCTCATCATCTGGCGGACGATCACTTCGATGTGCTTGTCATTGATCGTCACGCCCTGGAGCCTGTAGACCTCCTGGATCTCGTTGACGAGGTACTCCTGCAGCTCGCGCGGCCCCTTCACGCTGAGGATGTCGTGGGGATTCTTGGGCCCCTCGACCAACGAATCTCCCGCCTGCAGGCGCTCGCCTTCCTGAACCGTGATGTGCGATCCCTTCGGGATCTCGTACTCGCGGATCTCGCCGTCGTCGCCGGTCACCGTGATCTTGCGCTTCCCCTTGACCACCTCGCCGTAGCGGACAACGCCGTCGATCTCGGAGATCTTCGCTGGTTCTTTAGGTTGCCGGGCCTCGAAGAGCTCGACGACCCTGGGGAGGCCTCCCGTGATGTCCTTGGTCTTCTTCGCGGCGCGCGGGATCTTCACGAGGATGTCGCCCGGCGCCACCTGCTGATCGTTGTCGATGTTCAGGATCGCGTCGCGCGGCAGGAAGTACTTTTTCAGAACTTTGTCGTCGCCGCCGCGGATCTCGATGCGGGGCTGGAGCTTCTCGTCCTTCGAATCGATGATGACCCGCTTCTGGAAGCCGGTGACGTCGTCCGTCTTCATCTCCATCGTGACGCCTTCGACGACGTCTCGGATGGAGCACATGCCGCCGTACTCCGTCAGGATCATCGAGTTGTAGGGATCCCACTGGAGCAGCGGGCTTCCGGGCGTCACCTCCTGCCCGTCTCCGATCTTGACGTTGGCCCCGTACACGACGGTGTGACGCTCGAGCTCGCGCCCCTTCGGGTCCTGAACGACCATCGAGCCATTCCGGCTCATCGCCACGTGCTCGCCTTCCTTGTTGCGCACGGTGGGGAGGTTCAGGAACTTGACCACGCCGCCGTTCTTGGCCTCGATCGAGGACTCCGAGGAGACCTGGCCGACACCCCCGACATGGAAGGTGCGCATCGTGAGCTGAGTGCCCGGCTCGCCGATCGACTGCGCCGCGATGACCCCGACGGCCATGCCCAGCTCGACAAGCCGGCCCGTGGCCAGGTTCCGTCCGTAGCACCGGATGCAGACCCCGCGCCGGGACTCGCAGGTCAGCACCGAGCGGATCTTCACCCTCTCGATCCCGCCGAGCTGGATGTCATTGGCGAGGGTCTCGGTGATCTCCTCGTTGGCACGGACGATGACGTCGTCCTCCCCGAGGGGATCCTTGATGTCCTCGAGCGCGACGCGGCCGACGATGCGGTCACGAAGCTCCTCGATCGTCTCGCCGCCCTCGACGATGGCCGTGACCTCGATGCCGTCAAGCGTCTTGCAGTCCATCTCGCTCACGATGACGTCCTGCGCGACGTCGACGAGCCTCCGGGTCAGGTAGCCGGAGTCCGCCGTCTTCAGAGCGGTGTCCGCGAGCCCCTTGCGGGCGCCGTGCGTGGAGATGAAGTACTCCAGCACGGTGAGCCCCTCGCGGAAGTTCGAGGTGATGGGCGTCTCGATGATGTCCCCGGAAGGCTTCGCCATGAGGCCTCGCATCCCGGCGAGCTGCCGCATCTGCTGCTTGCTGCCGCGGGCGCCGGAGTCCGCCATCATGAAGATCGGGTTGAACTCGCCCTTCTCGGACTCCTGCTTCTCCATGTCCTGGAACATGGCCTCCGAGACAGCCTCGGTCGCCGAAGACCAGATCTCGATGACCTTGTTGTAGCGCTCGTTGTCCGTGATGGCGCCGTCGAGGTACTGCCGCTGGACCTGGACCTGATCCCGCTGGGCGCGCTCGACAATCCTGGCCTTGTCGGCCGGGATGACCATGTCTTCGATGCCGATCGAGATTCCCGCCTTGGACGCATAGTAGAAGCCGAGGTCCTTGAGCCCATCGACCAGCCGGACCGTCTTGTCGTTGCCGAACTCGAGGTGGCAGCGCGTGACCAGGGCGCTGATGCCGCGCTTCTTGAGGTGCCCGTTGATGTAGGGGAGCCCCGCCGGAAGGTGGCTGTTGAAGATCACCCTTCCGACGGTGGTCTTGATGAACGGGCTCTCGACCCGGACCTTGACCCTCACCACCTTGGCCTTCTCGATCTCGGTGGCGAGAGCCTTCGAGATGAAACCGGTGGCCTCGACGATCACCTTGCCGCTCGCCGGGTCCACGACATCCTCGGAGGTGATGCGCCCCACGATCTGCTCGCTCAGCTTCTTCACCACCTTGCCCGAGTCGTAGATCGCGCCGAGATCCTCCTCGCCAAGGTCGATTTCCTCGGTGTGGAGGACGTCCTGGTTGTCACGGACCGTGTCGAGGTCGATCAGGGAGCCGCCGTACCTGAGGCGGATGGGCGCGAGCAGGTCGACCTGCCCTCCCTCGAGGGCGAGCACGACGTCCTCGGGGCAGACGAACGACCTGCCGGCACCGCGAGCCTTCGGGTTCTCACGGGTGAGGTAGTAGATCCCCAGGACGATGTCCTGGGTCGGCACCACGATGGGCGTCCCGTTGGCCGGCGAGAGGAGGTTCTGCGCCGAGAGCATGAGCACGTGCGCCTCGATCTGGGCCTTCGGGGAGAGCGGCACGTGGACCGCCATCTGGTCTCCGTCGAAATCGGCGTTGAAGGCGGTGCAGACCAGGGGATGGATCTTGATGGCCTTGCCCTCGA
>CAZMRF010000109.1:0-4709 GCA_964568735.1 uncultured Acidobacteriota bacterium | reverse complement strand
AATTACAGCAATGCGGGGCGGAGGGACCCGACTGCTGTAATCGCCTATCTATTCACCATCCTCCGAAACGACCGTTCACCATGGTCCGAAATACGCACCGAACCGCTAGCCCTAAGGCACACATTCTAAAAGGGTAATCGGTGATCTCGGAAGCTCTGCCGGTGCCGGCGCCGCTGCGAGCTGCAACCTCCCCTGGATGACATTGAATCCTCAAGTTGCCGTCCTTCGAAAGATATCCTAACATCCACATCGTTCACGGGACGAGACGCGGACGATGCCCGAGGAGAGCCTGCCCAACACGCTCCACGCGCAGTGAGAGGTCAACGATGCCCATGACGCAAGCGGAACTAGGTCGCCGGATCCGTGCAACGCGCGAGGCCTGCCGACTCACCCAGGAGCAGGTCGCGGAACACCTGGGGGTTTCGCGCCCCACGGTCGCCCAGATCGAGGCCGGCAAACGGTCGGTGTCGAGCCTCGAACTCGACAAGCTCGCGCACTTCTTCGGCCGCGATATCCGCGAGCTCATCGCGGACTCGTTCGTAGAAACGGATTCGCTCGCGGCCCTCTTCCGAGCACAGCCCGAAGTGCTGGAGCAGCCCGCTGTAGGGAAAGCCCTCCGCGATTGCGTCGCTCTCGGGCGCGAGATCACCAACCTCGAGCGCCTGCTCGGGATCGACCGCGGGCCGAGCGCCACCGCCGCATATCCATTGCCCGCACCGGTCACGCGCTGGGAAGCTATCCAGCAGGGGGAGCGTCTATCAACCGAGGAGCGACGGCGGCTCGGCCTCGGAAGCGCGGCGCTTCCCGACGTCGCGGAGCTTCTGGAGGGTCAGGGAGTTCGTACGGGTGTGGTGGATCTGCCCGAGGATGTGTCGGGCCTCACGCTGAACGACCGTAAGGTCGGGCTCTTCGTGGTTGCCAACCGCACGCATCACCTCTTGCGGCGCCGCTTCTCCTTCGCGCACGAGTACGCACACGTTCTCGCCGACCGGGACCGCTTCGGTCTCGTAAGTCGAGCGTCGGAGCGGGACAATCTCATCGAGGTTCGCGCGAATGCGTTTGCGGCAGGCCTGCTGATGCCCGAGGAGGGGGTCCGAAAGTTCGTCGCAGACCTGGGCAAGGGAATGCCCAGCCGCGTCTACACCGAAGTCTTCGACGAGGTCGGGAGCGTCGATGTAGAGGGCCGCACCTCGCCGGGCAGCCAGGCGGTACAGCTCTACGATGTTGTGCAGATCGCACACCACTTCGGCGTGAGCTGCATAGCCGCCCTATACCGCCTGCGGAACTTGCGGTTCGTGACCGACGCGGAGTTCGAGCAGCTCAAGCGCCTTGACAAGGAAGGAAAGAGCAAGCAGCTCGCCAAGCAACTGGGATACCGAGAACCCAAACGCGACAACATCCGCGACTGGTTCCGCCAGAGGTCTCTCGTGCTGGCGCTGGAAGCTTTCCGCCGTGAGGAGATCTCACGAGGCAAGTTCGTGGAGCTGGCGTCGATGCTCGATCTCTCCGGGGAGGAGATCGATCAGCTCATCGAGGACGCGGGGCTCGGCGACGCGCCGGCTCCATCGAGGCGCAGCGCTGAGTCTTCACGAAGATGAGAGCCGAAGGGCCGAGGATCTTGCCGATGGTGTCGGAGCCGCGCCACACGAAGCAGATCCGCCACCGCCGGTTGATTCGGATGCTGTGTTGCCCCGCGCGCGAGCCTACCGAGTCTTCTTCCGGCCGTAACCGGGCAGTTCCTCTTTGAGGACCCGTCGGAATGTCTGCTCGAGAGACTCCTTCTTCGACTCCACATGGTCTCGCAGAGCGTCGTTGATCAGGGTCTGGTAATTCCCGCCGCCAGCCGCGTGGACCTGCGCCCGGAACCAGTCGAGAAGGTCGCGGTCGATTCGGATCGTAATCCGAATCTTGCCAGGCGGCGACTTGATGACCGGGCCGCGCCGCGCTTTCGAGAAATCGTACTCCTTTTTCATCCTCTGCCACCGTACTCCCTGCGCTCGCGAGGGGTTGCCTTGCGGGCCGAAATGATGCGGACGCGGTCGTCACGCCACGTGTATACCACGACCAGCACGCGAGCCAGGGCGTCCATGCCCATTGTCACGTAACGAGTTTCGCGGGGATCATCTCCGAGCCTCGTCCTCGCATACGTGTCTTCAAAGACCGTCGCCGCATCGGCAAAGTCGATGCCATGCTTGAGTAGGTTGGCCTGGGCCTTGCTCGCATCCCACTCGTACACGGTGACATGAGTGTATGTACGAGCGTACACTGTGTCAAGCCGACTCCTGGACTGAGTCGTCCAGCTTGCTGCAGGGCCACCTGCACTTTCACTCCACCCGCGCTACCCCAGAAACACCGTGTCGTTGTGCTCCTCGAGGAGCTGCCGGTCGGGGCGGTCGCCCGGATGGTCGGGCCGGCGGATGGGCTTGTCGACGTAGTCCGGCGTGATGGTCACGTAGCCGTGATCGAGGTTCTGGTAGATCCCGGCCCGGAGCAGGATCCCGTTCGAGACCCGATGCTCGCCGCCCATGGAGGACCTGTGGATGTTGCGCCGCCTCCAGGGCGGGCAGTGTGTGCTCGCCGGTGACCGCGCAGGCGCGCCCGTAGGCATCCGCGACGGCGACCCGAAAGGCGCCCTGGCCGAGCCGGGGCTCCACGAGCTGAGGCGTGCCGAACCGCTCGCCCTCGAAGAGCGGCGGCAGCGAAAGCTCCACTCTGCTCGCGAAGCCCGACGGATTGGGTCAGGTTCGGCAAGCAGAGTAGCTCCCGCGATCCGGAGGCGGTTCAGCCAAAGCTGAGGATCAGTTCGAAGCTGCGAAAGCTCGCGTGGCTTTGTCGGGCAGGTCGATCGCGACGAATAGCTTTGCGGGGAAGAGGTAGTCCTCTCCTGACTCGTCAACGACGCGGACAAGGTCGCGTTTCTCTGCCTCAGCGTCTGGCAAGGCTCGGTAGACCCTGCGGATGACCAGGGAGACCTTGTAGCCGGCGTTGTCCACGCACAAAACGAACCGTCTCGGAGAGCGTCGTCTCATTCGACCTCGCTGATGATCCTCTTCACCTTGACCTCGAGCCGACCAATCCCATGAGCCTCGTACCAGTGAATCTCGGCCGTGCAGCGGCTTCCATCAGGAAGTCGGACGGAAGCGATTCCCTTGCACTTTCGCCAACGGCCCGGACCATACGCCTTCCGAAGGCGTTGAAGCTCTCGAATCTCCCGCCCGGTGGCGATGGTCTCGACTTGTGAGATAGGGCCGACGACTGCGATGTCCACTAGGTTCGCCCGACAGTTTAGGTGCGGATAGGCCTGAACGCCAATCTATCAAAGGCGCACAACCTGGCTCAAGCGGCTCCCATCGGCATGGAGATTGAGCGCGGGAGTCCAGGGCGGCGGTTGCCTCTTGGTAGGGGGCAGCAGCGGCGACAGGAAGGGGGCCTGCCAAGGAGGCCGTTCCTACCCCAGAAACACCGTGTCGTTGTGCTCCACGAGGAGCTGCCGGTCCGGGCGGTCGCCCGGGTGGTCGGGCCGGCGGATGGGCTTGTCGCAGAACGGCTGATAGGACCGGCCGTTCTTGAAGGACTCCTCGATCTTGCGGCTGACCCGGAAGACGTAGTCCGGCGTGATGGTCACGTAGCCGTGATCGAGGAGCCGGTGGATGTCGGCCCGAAGCAGGATCCCGTTCGAAACCCGATGCTCGCCGCCCATCGAGTACCTGTGGATGTGCGCCGCCTCCAGGGCGGGCAGCGTGTGCTCGCCGGTGAGCGCGCAGGCGCGCCCGTAGGCATCCGTCACGGCGATCCGGAAAGTGCCCTGGCCGAGCCGGGGCTCCACGAGCCGAGGCGTGCCGAACCGCTCGCCCTCGTAGAGCGGCGGCAGGGGACCCAAAAAGAACCTCCGTCCACACGCGGAGACCCTCGCCCTGGGTCAGGTCGTAGTACTTGCCTGCCTGGAGGTTTCGCGGCCAGTCCGCGGGCTGGGGGATCCAGTCGTCCTCGTCGAAGAAGACGGGCCCCGCGACCATGACGCAGCCGATGTCGTAGTCGTGCCGAGGGTCGCCACCCTCGGTCTCAATTTGAGGAAGTGGGCTCGGACACAGGACTCCGGTGTGGCCAGGATCCGCTAGCCTACGAACCGGTGCCTCCTGTGCCACTGGAGGTACTTCTCAGACGGCTTCAGCTCGGGTCTATCCGGAACGCGTAACGGCTTTCCGTGATGGGGATAGTACGAATGGCCGTTCCGAAACTCTTTCCGGAGTCGCTCACCGACGACGAGCCGAAGGTCCTCGCTCACGGTGATGTACCCCCTGTCGAAGAGGCGATGGATGTCGGCCCGCAGGAGTAGACCGTTCGGGATCTCGTGGGGCCCTTCGACCTCGAATGGGCGGATGTGTGCAGCCTCCAATGCAGGGAGCGAGTGCTCACCAGTCACAGCGCAGGCTCGACCGTAGGCGTCGAGGATCGCGGTCCGGAACGTCGCTTGCCCCCGACGGGGTTGGATGACGATGGGGTTTCCATGACGTTTTCCTGGATCTCCCGTGGGCCACTGCCTGGAGGTCATTGCAGCCGCCTGCAGTTCAGCAGCAACGCCCTGGCAAGCCTCCCAGACCCGGCGACCTTCGCTCCTGGAGAGATCGTAGCGGGTGGGACGCTGGGTGCGGGGTTACTCTGTCCCCCTTCTCGAAGTTGACACTCGTCTGGGCCAGAATACCCGGACC
>CAZMRF010000108.1:0-4852 GCA_964568735.1 uncultured Acidobacteriota bacterium | reverse complement strand
CTCCAGCCGGGCGGGGGCGCGCGGGACGGAGCGCCCCGGTAGGGCACGCCGAGCGGCGCAACTCGAAGGACCATTCTGCCGGGCTGGAGGAGCACGGAGTGAAAGCCCTCTTACGCCTCTTCAAGAGGCCGGACTTCTGGAAGAACCCGATCAAGGCGCTGTGGAGGCGGGCCTTCTGGCGCCTGCGCTGGAGGTTCACGGACCGTCCCTGGGTCCACTCCATCGGGGACGGCCTGAAGCTGGCGACTCCGAAACTGGGCACGGGGGCGATGCTCTATTACCGTGGACGCTCGGAGCCGGAGACCGCGGAGTTCTTCGAGCGGTTTCTGCGGCCCGGGATGGTCGTGATCGACGTGGGAGCTCATTTCGGGGAGTACACGCTCCTGGCTGCCAGGGCCGTGGGAAGGAAGGGCCATGTCCACGCCTTCGAGCCGGATCCGGATCTCTTCAAGCTCCTGGGCGAGAACGTGCGCAGGAACGGCCTCGACAACGTCGAGCTGACCCGATCGGCGGTGGCCGAAGCTGCCGGCGATCGCGAGTTCGAGGTCCGGAAGGAGGCCGCCGTCTCCTCGCTGAGGCCATCGACCAGGCCGGGAGATCCTGACGAAGGGGATCTGATCCGTATCATCAAGGTGCCGGCGACGACACTGGACCTCTACTGGGGTCCGCGGGGAGGCCGCGTGGACCTGGTCAAGATCGACGTGGAGGGAGCCGAGCTGCACGTTCTCCAGGGGGCCATCGGGATTCTCTCCAGGCCGCGCTCCGAGGCGCCCGTGTGGATCTTCGAGTACTCCAGGGAGAACTGTCCGCGTTTCGGCTACGGCCCCGAACAGCTCGTCTCTCTCCTCAGGCAGCAGGGCTACACGCTCCTGAGCTGCGCCGGAGAAGGGCGCGTCGAATCATTCGATGGCGCCGAGCCGGCTCCCACCTTCAATCTCATCGCCACGAAGGATCCGGAAAGGCTGCTGTCCTCGAGTCTGCAAGCCGGGAGCCCGGCCGGGGCCGTCGCGCGGCCGTCCAACCACCCGTGAACCGACCCACTCGGCTGATCCACGACCTGCTCGCGACCTCCGCGGCTCGCGACCCTGCCGGGCCTGCCCTGGAGGGCCGATCGGAGATCTGGTCCTACGCGCGACTCGAAGATGCCTCCTCGCGTGTCGCCGCCGCGCTGATCGAAACAGGAATCCAGGCGGGCGAGAGAGTCTGCATCTGCGCGCGCAAGGAGCCACGGACGATCGCGGCCCTCTTCGGGATTCTCCGGGCCGGCGCCGTCTTCGTGCCCCTGGATCGCACGGCGCCGGTGGCGCGTCTCGCGCGGATAGCCACCGACTGCGGCGCCCGAGTCCTGGCGGGCGAAGGTCCGAGGTTCTTCGATCTGGCGGCCGCGCTCTCGGGGAGCGGTGGCCTCGATCTCGTGATCGATCTCGGCGCCTCCGGTGCCCCGCCCGCAGCGCCCCGCGTCTCCGGCAGCCTCCGGCGACTCTCGTGGGAGGAGGTCCTCGCCGTTTCTCCGGGCCGCGCGGCCCCCTCTCGAGGTCCGGACGATCTTGCCTACATCCTCTACACGTCCGGATCGACGGGTGTCCCGAAGGGCGTGATGATCAGCCACGAGAACGCGCTCGCCTTCACCTCGTGGGCGACCTGCCGATTTTCGGTCGGCCCCGCCGATCGGGTCACCAGCGTGGCTCCCCTTCATTTCGATCTCTCCACCTTCGATCTGTACACGACGCTGGAAGGGGGCGGGACTGTCCTGCTCGTACCCGAAGAGATAGCCCTCTTTCCCGCCTCGCTCGCGACGTTCCTCGAAGCCAGCCGCGCGACGATCACCTACATGGTGCCGTCGGCGCTGACGGGCATGCTCCTGCGCGGAGATCTGGCCCAGCGTGATCTCGGAAGCCTGAGGCTCCTGCTCTTCGCGGGAGAGGTCTTCCCGGCGATCTACCTGACTCGTCTCATGGAAGCCCTGCCGGGCATCCCGATGTTCAACCTCTACGGGCCGACCGAGACGAACGTCTGCACCTGCTACGAGGTCGTCGACAGTGATCGCGGCCGCGCAACGCCCGTTCCCATCGGCATCCCGGCGTCGGGAGACGTCCTTTTCGCGCTGGACGACGACGGCAAGCCTGTCGACGCCCCCGACATGGAGGGCGAGCTCTACGTCGCCGGCCCGACGGTGGCCCTCGGGTACTGGGGCCGCGAGGCGGGAGCGCCCCCGACGGGCTTCCTCGAAGGGCACCCTCTGGCCCCTCCCGGCGTGAGGGTCTACAGGACGGGGGACAGGGTCTCCCGGGGCGAGGCGGGGAACTGGATATTCCACGGCCGTCGCGACCACATGGTGAAGTCGCGCGGCTTCCGGATCGAGGCGGCCCTCTACCGCCATGCGGCCGTCGCAGAGGCCGCCGCGCTGGCCATCCCTGATCCCGAGATCGGAAGCCGGATCAAGGCGTGCATCGCGCTCAAGGAGGGGAGTGTCGTCGACCCTGCAGAGATACAACGGCACTGCGCGGAGCGCCTTGCGCGCTACATGGTCCCCGAGATCGTGGAGTTCCTACCCGCCCTGCCGAAGACATCCACGGGAAAGATCGACCGCATGAGCCTGTCGCGGCGCGAGAGCGGGTCCTCCGAGGGGCAGCCCTGAAGCGGCGCGCTCAGAGCCCCAGCATCCGGGCGATGATGTTCCTCTGGATCTCGCTCGTTCCGGAGTAGATCCGCCCGCCGACGGCGTCTCGAAGCATGCGCTCGTGCTCGTACTCGGTCGTGTACCCGTAGCCTCCGTGGATCTGGACGGCGTCGAGACAGGACTGGACGAAGCACTCGCTGATGTAGAGCTTCGCCATCGCGGCCTCCATGAGCGCCTTCTTCCCCTCCTTCATGAGCCATCCGATCTTGTAGAGGAGGAGCCGGCCCGTCTCCACGCGGACCTTCATCTCGGCGATCCGGTTCGATACCGACTGGAAAGATCCGATCGGCTTGCCGAACTGCCGTCGGCTCCGGGCGTGGGCAATGCACTGCTCGAGCTGCCGCTCCATCGTGCCGACGCACGAGGCCAGGATGCACGCGCGCTCCCACTCCATGGAGCAGTTGAACACCGCCATCCCGGCTCCCTCCACCCCCAGCCTGTTGGCCGCGGGAACCTCGCAATCCTGGAGGATCACCTCGGACATGGGGGAGGTCCTCAGGCCCATCTTCTCGATCGGCTGCCCCACGGAGAAGCCGCGGTATCCCTTCTCCACGAGGAAGGCGCAGAGCCCCCCGATTCCCCTGGAGGGATCGAGGGTGGCGTAGATGATCAGGACATCCGCGAGGGGCGCGTTCGTGACGAACATCTTGGATCCGTTGATCAGATACCGGTCGCCCTTCCGGAGAGCCGTCGTGCTCATGGCGAAGACGTCGGATCCGCTGTCGGGCTCCGACGAGCCGTTCCCGGAGATGATCTCCCCGCGGCACATGCGTGACAGATACCTGAGCTTCTGATCCTCGGTTCCGAAAACAAGGAGTGGAAGCGCCGCCGACCACATGTGCGCGTTGATGGCGAACAGGAGCCCGTTGTCACGGCAGGCGTAGCCGAGCGCTTCCATGACCAGGATGGTCGTGGTGAGATCCGATCCTCCGCCGCCATGCTCGGCGGGAAACGGCAGGCCGTGGATTCCGAAGGAGGCGCACTTCCTCCAGGCCTCGAATGGGAATGTGCCGTCACGATCCCTGGCGATGATGTCGCCGTTGAGCTCGGCGCGCGCGAACTCGATGACCGAGTTCTTCAGCTCGAGCTGCTCGTCTGTCCAGGAAAAGTCCATGGGGGCTGGGCAGTATATCGTCCACCCCGCGGCGTGTCAGTCCTGCCGGTGCATTCGCGCAGTCATCGAGTTGCCGCCCCCGGGGCCCCCGGATAGATTAGGGAAGGCCGTTGCGGCCTTTCTCGAAAGAAGCCGGCGACGCAGAGCGGCGCGAGGATTGACCGGAGCATTCCGCATGAGCGTGACATGAGCGTGAAGGGGGTGAGAAAGCTCTCGTCCGTCATCATCGCGCAGAACGAGGCGCCGCGGATCGGGAACGCCATCCGATCGCTCCAGCCGTTCTCCGACGAGATCGTCGTCGTGGACGGCGGCAGCCGCGACGGCACGCCCGAGATTGCCGAGAAGCTGGGATGCGTCGTCTACCGGAATCCATGGCCCGGCTACTCGGCCCAGCGGAACTTCGCCGCTGACAAGGCCGCCCACGACTGGATCTTCTTCATCGATGCCGACGAGGTCGTGGGCAGCGAGCTGGCCCGCGCCCTCGAGTCGTGGAAATCTTCGCCGGAGAGTCCCTTCGAGGGCTACATCGTCGTCAGGATCGGTGACTTCATCGGGCGCTGGCTCTCCGGCCAGGACATCGTCCGCCTCTACGACAAGACCCGCCATCGCGTCAAGAACGTCCTCCTGAACGAGGAAGTGGAGATCCCGCCGGAGAAGCTCGGCCGGCTCGGAGGCACACTCTGGCACTACGGCTTCCGCAGCATCTCCGAGCACCAGGAGAGGTTCGGCCGCTATACGGACATGGAGGCCGCCGAGCTCTACGCCCGCGGGAAGAGGTTCAGCCTCTTCCGGCTGTCCGCCCGGCCCCCCGCCCGCTTCTTCCAGCGGTACCTCTTGATGGGCTTCTGGAAGATGGGAGTGCCGGGGTTGGCCGCCGCGCTCTTCTGGAGCTACTTCGAGGTGATGCGAGAGCTCAAGCTCTACGAGGTGCAGTGGCGGGCCGTGGAGGGAGCGTCGGGCCTGCACGAGCCACCCCGGGAGACCTGAGATTGAGCGTAGGCTCCTAGTGTCATGCCTCATAAATAGCTTTACAATACGTCAAGACTACGCTATGCTCC
>CAZMRF010000107.1:0-4858 GCA_964568735.1 uncultured Acidobacteriota bacterium | reverse complement strand
CGCGCTACGTGGGCCGATCCCAACAGGCCTCGCCCGCCCCCGGCTCGCACAAGGTTCACGTGGCGGAGCAGGAGGCCATCGTCAGGGAAGCGCTCGGCTGACCCCGCCTCGTTCCCCCCGGGGCCACGAAGACCGAGAGCCGCACGCGTCCTCGATCTATGAGTGAGATGGCCCAGGACCTTGAATCGAGCCGGGAGTCGACATCCCTCGGTCCCGGGAGCCTAGGCCGGAGCCCCGTTCGATCAGCGGTATAGCTTCCGGTGCAACCGGAACGGGCGGACCCCTCATCCAAAGGGGCGGATCCTCCGCGGGACGATCGCGCAGTCAGATGGCGAATACGTCGGCTCGAGCAGCTTTCGGTCTGCCGCAGGCATGTGCGAACGGAAGGTCCCCTGGATCTGCTCGGCCGAGAGGTCCCGAACGAGCTTCAGCGCGCTGCTCCACGGCTTGGTCTCGATCAGCCATGCCCGTGCCGGTGGTGGATGTCCGGGTAGTGTGGATGCCGGTGGGTCATGGGCTCGTGTACATGGACGTGGGTGTGCGGCTCGCGCGCCGCGATGCCACCGTGGTGGCCATGCTGGTGATGCTCGTCGTGGACGTGCCGGTGCGAGTGTTCGAGCCTGGGATGGTGATGCTCGTGCTCGTGACGCTCCGTCAGGTGCAGCCAAGCGCCGATCGCCATCAAAACGCCGGCGACAAGGAGACCCGGACCGATCGATTCGCGCAGCACGATGAGGGAGGCCGCGGCGCCGAAGAAGGGCGCGAGCGAGAAGTAGGCGCCGGTGCGGGCCGTCCCGAGGTGGCGAAGCGCCCGGATAAAGAACACCAGGCTCAGGCCGTAGCCCAAGAAACCGACAACCAGGGCGACCATGACCAGGGCGACCGATGGCCAACCCACCCCCGTCGAGATGGCGAGCGCCAGGTTGACGCTCCCCGCGACCGCACCCTTGAGCGCAGCGAGGTGCAACGGATCCGCCCCCGAGACCTTCTGTGTGAAGTTGTTGTCGACGGCCCAGCAGAAGCAGGCCGCGGCGATGGCGAGGGAGCCGAGCGGCAAGGCGGGACCATTTCCGGCCCCGCCTTCCCAGGACAGAGCCGCTCCGCCGGCCATGATCAGCGCGAAGCCGAGCGCGATGCGGCGGTCGAAGTTCTCGCGGAAGACGAACCAAGCGAGGAGCGCCGTGAAGACTCCTTCCAGGTTCAACAGGAGGGAGGCAGCCGACGCCGGCGTGGAGCGAAGGCCCGACATGAGGAGGATTGGCCCCAGGATGCCCCCGGCCACCACGGCTCCGGCGAGCCAGGGCACGTGGGCGCGAGTGATCGGCGCTTCCCGCGCGGAGACCGGCGACAGCAGACGAACCAAGAACAGGCCCAGACCCGAGCCGGCATAGAGAAGGCCCGCTAGGAGGAGCGGCGGGGTCTCCCCGAGCAGAAGCTTCGCGCACGGCGTGCCGAGGCCGAAAAGCAGCGCCGACGCGATCGCGAAGCCGACTCCGAAGGGACCCTGGCGCTCGGACTCCCCGGGTGTCGTCATCGTGCAACGTCGCCTTCGAGCGGAGCAGGATGCGGATCGGCCCCCCAGCGTGCAAACAGCACCGGGACGACCACGAGATTCAAGAACGTCGAGCTCAAGAGCCCACCGAGGATGACCTCGGCCATCGGGCTTTGGATTTCGTTGCCCGGCTTGTCGCTCGCCAAGACCAGGGGGATGAGCGCGAGGCCCGCCGTGAGCGCGGTCATGAGCACCGGGGCGAGGCGTTCGTGCGAGCCGCGCACGACCGCGTCGCGTAGCGGCATGCCTTCCTCCCGCATGAGGTGCTCGTAGTGGCTCACGAGCAGGACGCCGTTGCGGGTGGCGATGCCGAAGAGCGTGATGAAACCGACGAGCGACGCCACGCTGAGGCCGCCGTCGCTCGCCGCGACCGCCAGCAGACCGCCGATGAGGGCCAGCGGCAGGTTCACCAGCACGATGAGCGTGTGGCGGTGGCTGCGGAACGCGACGTAGAGCAGGGCGTACATCCCGCCCAGGATGGCAATGGAGAGCAGGCCGAGGTTCCGGAGACTCCGCTCCGCCTCCTCGAACTGCCCGCCGAACACGACTCGGTACCCTTCGGGCAATGGCAGCCCGGAGCGGAGCGCCTCCCGAGCTTTCTCCACCACGCCGGCGAGGTCGCTTCCCGCGACGTTGGCCGTGATCATCGCCATGCGCTGCACGTTCTCCCGGCGGACCAGGCCAGGACCGAGGTCGAAGCGGACGCGGGCCACCTGGCCCAGGCGAACCACGTGCCCCCCCGGGGTCGTCACGGGAAGTGCCTCGAGATCGTCGCGATGCAAGCGAAGCCGCTCCGGGAAGCGAACCACCACCCGCGACGTGAGCCCGCCCTCCACGACCTCGCCGGCCACCGTCCCCTGGAACAGCGCTTCGACCGACTGCGCCATGTCCGCCGGCGTGAGGGCGTAGCGGGCCATGGCCTCTCGGTCGAAATCCACGAGGAGCTGAGGAACGGTCGCCTGCTCCTGGTTGGACAGGTCCACAAGTCCCCGGACACCCCGGAGCACGCGCTCCGCGCTCGCCGAGAGGCCGCGCAGGACGGAGAGATCCGGCCCGAAGATCTTCACGGCCAGGTTGGTCTTGCTCCCGGAGATCATGTGGTCGATGCGGTGGCTGATCGGCTGGCCGAAGCTCACATTGACCCCCGGGATCGTGGCCACCGCCCTCCGCATCTCGGCGAGCAGCACCGGCTTCGGACGGCCGGGTCGCAGGACCACTTCCATTTCCGAAGCGTTGACGCCCTGCACGTGCTCGTCTTTTTCGGCCCGCCCAGTCCGCCGGCTCGTCGAGATGACTTCCGGGAAAGCCAGCAGGGCCTTCTCCACTTCGCGACCCAGCATGTCGCCTTCGCTGAGAGGCGTGCCCAAGGGGCTCACGAGCGCGATTGTCAGGCTGCCCTCGTTGAACGGCGGCAGGAACGACTGGCCCAGGAAGGGCAGGATCGCGAGGGCAACGACGAGTGCGCCAAAGGCGCCACCGAGGACGAGCACCCGGCGATCCAGGCAGAAGGCGAGCGTCCGGTCATAGGCGCGCTTCCAGAGTCGCAACAACCAGGGCTCCTCGCTATCCAGAAGTGTGCCGTGCGGGAGGAGCATCAGGCAGAGGACCGGAGTGACGGTGAGCGCCACCAGAAGCGAACCCGCGAGGGACGCCAGGTAGGCGAGGCCGAGAGGCCGCAGCAGCCTGCCCTCCATGCCGCCCAGCACCAGGAGGGGAAGGAAAACCAGCGCGATGACGAGCGTCGCGAACAGCATGGCGCTACGGACCTCGGAGGACCCCCGGAAGACGACATCGAAGGCCGGACGCCGCTGATCCTCGGGTTTGCGGCGCTCCTCCCGCAGCCGCCGGAACACGTTCTCGACGCCGATGATCGCGTCGTCGACGAGCGCACCGATGGCGATGGTGAAGCCGCCGAGGGTCATCGTGTTCAGCGTTCCCCCGAAGAGCGAGATCACGACGACCCCCGCCACCAGGGAGAGCGGAATGGCCAGCGCCGAGATGAACGTCGTTCGCAAGTTGCCGAGAAAGAGGTAGAGGATGATGACCACGAGGATCCCTCCGTCGCGAAGTGCTATGGAGACGTTGTGGATCGCTACCTCGATGAAGTCTGCCTGACGGAAGTTCTCTTTCTCGATCACGACGCCCGGAGGAAGCGTTCGTTGCAGGTCGTCCACCACGCGGTCGATCTGCTGGGTGAGAGCGAGCGTATTCGCCCCCGGCTGCTTCTGGACGCTCAGGATCACGGCGGGCTTGCCGCGGTAGGATCCGGTGCCCCGGGCGGGCTCGGCGGCCAGCTCGATCGACGCGATCTGGCCCAGCCGCAAGGGAATCCCGCCATGGACGCGGAGCACGGTCGCCGCGAGGTCCCCCGTCGAGCGCGCCCGGCCGAGGCCGCGCACCAGGTACTCCTGGCCCCCGTCGACGTGGAAGCCCGCGGCCGGGACGGCGCTCGCCTCCTCGAGCGCCCTCACGACCCCCTGGACCGAGATCTCGGACTGGATGACCGCAGCAGGGTCGAGCTGCACGAGGTACTCGCGCACGTCGCCCCCGATCGGCACGACCTGCGAGATCCCAGGCACGGCCAGAAGGTTGCGGCGCACCACGGTCTCCGCCAGCCGCCGCAGCTCCATGGCGGAGACACGGTCGGAGGTGAGGGCCATGAACGTGATTTCGCCCATGATCGAGCTGATGGGGCCGAGCGTGGGCCGCTCGACGCCGCTCGGGAGGCTGACGGTTTGCAGGCGCTCCGCCACGATCTGCCGCGCCAGGTAGACGTCCTCGCCCCACTCGAACTCGACCCACACGACCGCGATGCCCGGCCCCGAGACCGAGCGGATGCGCCGGACGCCGGAAGCACCGTTCAGGGCCGACTCCACCGGAAAGGTGACGAGGAGCTCGAGCTCCTCGGGCGCCAGGCCCTTCGCCTCGGTGATGACGGTGACGGTGGGCGCCGTGAGGTCCGGGAAGATGTCGACGGGAAGCTGCGAGGTCAAGGCACCTCCGGCCACGAGCAGGACGAAGGCCGCCACGAGGACGGCCCAACGGTGGAGCAACGAGGCACGGATGATTCGGTCGAGCATCGCCGCCTCCTAGTGGACGTGGCCTTCGGGAGCGCCTGCGGAGAGAAGAGAGCTGCGACGAACGGCGCCCGCCCCCTGCGTCACGAGCCGCTCACCGGACCGGAGCCCGTCGACGAGAGCCTCGTTCCCGAGCCGGCTCAGGATCCGCACCTCCCGCCGACCGAAGCTCTCGCCTTCGAGCTGGACGTAGGCGACGGTGATGCCGGAGTCGTCGAGCAGCGCAGAG
>CAZMRF010000106.1:1815-4924 GCA_964568735.1 uncultured Acidobacteriota bacterium | reverse complement strand
TGGCGCGGAGGCGATCCCCGATGTAGCGGCCGCGCCAGCCAGGATCACCGCGAGCCACGGCTGCCAGCATGCCGAGGATCTCGCGCGTGACTGGGTCGTCCTCGCCCAGATTCTCGCAGAGCTGGCGAGCCATCTCCACGGCCGCGACTTCGCCGACCTTGAGCGAACCGTTGCGGGGCCGGCCGCGAGGTCGCCCTGTTCGCCGGTGGATACGCTTTCCGTTGGCTGCTCTCGCAATCGCCCCAACCCACCAAAACGCCTGGAAGGATGAGGAGGCCGGCCGCCCGTGCGCGACCGGCTCCCCCGAAATCGTCGGGCCGCGGAGCACCGACGAGGTCGACGGAGCGACTGTACCGCTCACAATGGGCCGGTCAATGGCGAAATGATGTATACGCTAGGAGCATACATGTTTGCGAATCTGCGTCGTTGTGAAGCGTCTACGGCATGATCGGCAGTGATGTCGCCTCCAGATGCTGCCGTTGCGCTTCAGCTCCAGGGTTCTGACCACGTGGGTCCGCACTGCGTTGCAGTACGGGCACCGCGACGGTTTCACGTCGAACCCTCGGCAGTCTCCGCGGGCGGCGCGGTGAAGTCGGCGTCCTCGGCTGGAGGCGGGGGAGGCTTCTCGGCGAGCGCCATGATGAGAATCTCGGCCTTCTGCCGCTGGAGCCGTGCCCTGCTGGCCTCCTCGTCGGCCGGCGACAGCGTCGGCACGTCCTCCCCGATGCGGGTGAGCCCGGCGTTGCGTTGCCAGCGCCGGGGGTAGGTCTTCTCCGGGGGAGCGTTCTGCACTCCGGCCAGGAGAGCGGTGAGGCTCTCGCGGCTCCCGGGCTGGGGGTCGGTGCTCTGCTCTTCGCGGTTTCCTGCGACCACCTCGAGGTCGACGTGCGGCGGAGGTGTGGCGGTCGGTCCGGGGATGGAGCCGGCGTCCTCGACGGCGGGTGCGCTCGGGTGGGGGCCCTTCCTCCCCCCGTACCCCCCACCTTCCCGATGACCACCCTGGTTGGTAGGTAGGTTGGTAGGAGGGAGGGAGGGAGCATGCGCGGCGCGTGCGGGTCGCTCTGCGGATTGATGCGGGTCGCATGCGGGCGGCATGCTGTCAGCATTGCCAGATTCGGAGCCTGCCTGCTTGCGCCTCTCCCATCCAACCCTAGCGTTCTCAGCGGCTTTCGCGCTCCGCTCGGCGAATGACATTATGAACGCCTGACGTGATGGCCAGTTATGTAGGCTGACCGTTCGGCCACCGCTCCCACCTGCCTGGATGTCGAGCAGCCGAACCGCCGTGAGCGTTCGGACGAAGAGGCCCGGTTCACCGCTCCATCTGGCCTCCGCCTCGATGTCCTCGTCGGTCATCCCGGTGAGCCGCCCATCCCGCCTCTCCTGGGCCGCGTACCCCCACAGGCGGACGAGGCAGCGGAAGGCTCCGTCCCCGAGGGCTCGGCAGAGCCGCTCGATCTTCCGGTGGTCCGCCACGCCTGGGGACATCCTCATGTCGTCAGCCATCAAGCCTCCGGGGTCTTCCCGATGTGGTCGGGGCAGTGGTCGAGATCGGCGCCCGGGCGGACCGAATGCCGGTGCTCCTGGCACATGGGAGCCGAGCAGGTCGTGGCCCCTCGAGCGCCACGGACGGGGAAGTCGCACAACGCGGTCTGCGCCGTACCGCACCAGCGGCAGGGGCGGCGGTCCTCCTCAACCCTCACGAGGACGACGCCACCGCCGGGCAGCAGCTTCAGCTCGCAGCGAGCCATCACCGGGGCCCCATGTCGCGGGCCGGCTCGGTCGCCTTGCTCACGATCCATCGCCAGATCCTCGCCAGCAGCCCCAGCGGCTCGAGCGGTGGGGGCGCAGTCTCGGGCCGCGTGAAGAATCGAGGATCGGGCGGGGGGACCCAGCCCATCACGCCGCCCCTCCTACGGCCGAGGCCTCGACGCTGGCCACGAGCGTCCGCCGCTTCTCGACGAGGATGCGGTGCCTGTGCTGGTCGATCGGGTGCTCGGCGACCAGGTCGGTGATGAGGACGCCGCGGGTCTGGCCCAGGCGGTGGATCCGGCCCTCGGCCTGGTCGTTGTCGGCCGGCGTCCAGGCGCGGTCGATGAAGAGCCCATGTGCCGCGCGGTGCAAGGTGATGCCCGTCCCGCCGGAGTCGATCGTGATGGCGATCCCGCGGTAGCGGCCGGCCTGGAAGCCCTCGATGGCCTCGGCGCGATTGGCCCCGGAGACGGATCCGGTGATGCGCGTCCAGCCGGGGCGAGAGCCGATGGCTTCGATGGGCCCCACGTGGCGACTAAAAACGACGAGAGGCTCCTCGGACTCCTCGTACTCGGAGATGAGGACCTCGGCGGTCGGGAGCTTCGCCACCGCGAGCGCGCGGGACGCCTTCGAGAGGATGTCGAACGCGGGCTTGCCGACCTTCGTCAGCTCCGTCAGCTCATGGACCTCCTCGAGATTGATGCCGAGCCGGCGCAGCGCCTCGAGGGCTTCGTCGCAGACATTCCGCGTGTCGTGCGGCAGGTCGAGCACGGGGATCACTCGGGTCGTCAGCTCGGGTAGCTCGGGGAGCACGTCTCTGCGGTGCCGGCGCAGCATCACCCTGCGCAGCAGGAGCGGAACGTCCGGGTCGATGGGCTTCTTCTCGGGGTCCGGCCACTGCATCCCGAACGGGGTCCGGTAGCCGTTGAACATCCGGACGAACTGGGGGTAGGAGCCGAAGGCATCCGCTTGCAGCCGAGCCGCGCGCAGCACGTTCCACAGGTCGGGTGGGCGGTTCTTCAGGGGGGTGCCGGTCAGTAGCCAGACGCACCCGCCCGTCTTGATGACGCCGTCGGCCAGGGCGCGGAAGCGCTCCGTGCGCGTCGCCTTCGAGCTCTTCACGTACTGAGCCTCATCCGCGATCAGCACGACACCGGGAGGCGGCAGGACCGTCTCCGGAAGGATCTCGTAATTGAGCACGATCCCGGCCCCGGGAAGAGGCCACCGGAATGAGCCGCGCCCGTGGAGGACCTGGACTAAGAACTCGGGCCGCCAGTCCCTGAAGTGCGACTCCCAGACAGGCTTCACGGTCGCTGGGCAGGTCACGACGACACGGGCCTTCTCCGGCAGCGCCACGAGC
>CAZMRF010000106.1:0-1805 GCA_964568735.1 uncultured Acidobacteriota bacterium | reverse complement strand
GTCTTACCGAGGCCGATGTCGTCTCCGAGGAGCCATCGGTCATGGAGCGCCAGGCACTCGGCGCCATCGACCTGGTAGGGCCGAAGCCGGTGCCCCATGCTCTCGAGGCGCTGGACCCTCCCAGCAACGTCCGTCGCCTGCCGGACCGCGTGTGCCGATCTCTCCAGCTCGAGGTCCACCTCCACCCCGATGCCGAGCTGCACCTGGAAGCCCGCCTGCTCGAGCGCGAGAGCGACGGCCGAGGCCTTCGACGTCGGCGCCATCTGGGCGTGCTGGTCCTTGCTGTACCGGGCGCCGGCGCTGTGACACGCGGCGAGGTAGACGGTCCACAGCGACCCGCCGAGTTTCTTCTCGGGCGTCACGGCGACGACGTCGCCGAGGCTGCGCATGAGGATGCGGCCGTTCATTTCATAGCTTCAAAGGAGTCTTGCCTTGACATCGCAATCCTCCGTGCTAGCCTCGGTTTATCAGGGCCCCATGGTGCTTCGTGCACATGTTTCCGAGGTGAGTACTCGCTCTCGCCTCGCGTGGGGATCTGATGCGCCTCTTCCTATCTCGGGTATTCACTCCCGATCTCTCCGATCAACTGCTCGGCCTCCTCCGCGACGCCATCCGAACCATCGCAATCGTGCTCTTCGCGCTTGTGGTAGGGCGTATCCTCGAGTGGCTCGTTGAGGTGTTGTAGGCCCTCTCTCCTCCCTCTCTTCACGGGCGAGGATGAGAGACATCAGCGCGAGCACGCCCGCAGCCGCCACCGGCTGCCATCGATCGAAGCCGAGTAACCAGCCGGCAATCACAAGGAGCGCGGCGGAGGCCGAGAGTTGCCTCAGAGCCCTGCTCATATTGACAGCCCCTCCAACGGTGCTATCCTCGTGGCCCATCGCGTGTCTGCCTCGCCTCCCCTGTCACCATCGCCACCCGTCACCCGACAGATCCCGTAAGCGACCCCGGGAAAGGCTAGACATGAGACGCCTGCTCGTCCGCATCTTCACCGACGATCTGACCGAAAAGCTCCTCAATGAAGTCCGTACCGCGATTCACCTCACCGCCTACGTGCTCATCGGCGCGGCGGTGGTGAAGTTCGTCATCTGGATCGCCACGGCGTTCTGAGCCCTACCTCCGCTTCTTCGAGGCCTTCTTCCCGGGCGCCTTGCGGGGCTTCTTTCCAGACGTCTGGACTCTCTTCGCGGCCTTCTTCTCGGAGAGCGGCTTCGCCGGCGCGCACCTGGTGCAGGTGTCCTTGAGCCCCGGTGCCCACGCGCACCCGCCCGGGCAGGCGTTCGTCTCGGTGCAGCCGCACTTCCTGCAGGCCCGCTCCTTCGGTGCCTCCTCATCGACGATCTTCTGGACGTCGACCTTCAGGCCCTCGGCGACGCGTGCCAGCTCGCCAGGGTCGTAGATGTCATCGAGCCGGGAGAGGACTTCGGCGGCCGCCATGTGCCGCACCAGGTCCTCGGCGCTCTTCCCGGCCGGCATGCGCTCCGCCGCCAGCTTCAGCGCGCCGAAGGGACCAAAGTCCTTGAACGCCTCGAGGACGATCTTCCCGAGCGGTCCGCTGGCCCCGGTGGGCGCCTTCTTGATGGCGGCGACCAGCGCCTCGACGATCGCGGGCTTCGCCTTCTCGATGCGCTCGAGCTCGGCCTTCCGTCTTGCCTCCTCCTGCTTGCGTGACGCGTTGGCCGCCTCCACCGGATCCGCTCCTTCCCGGATGGCCTTCTTCACCGCCTTGGTCCGCCGCTTCGCCGCGCGGGCGTACTCCTTCCAGTGCACCGCGCAAACCTTCTTGTTCGTGCAGACCTGGAAGG
>CAZMRF010000105.1:0-4992 GCA_964568735.1 uncultured Acidobacteriota bacterium | reverse complement strand
AAAGCCCGGCCGACGCCAGAACCAGGGCCAGCGCGGCGAAGAGCCCGAGAAGCCAGGTGCGCAGCCGTGGCTCTCCGAGGGACCCATGAACGATGTTCTCCATCGTGCTCACGTGACCAAGGGGCAGATCCTGATCGATGCCCCTGATGCGACCCTTGACCGCGTCGACCAGGTCGAGCGGCTTCGAAGCCGTGCGGATCACGAGAAGGAGGTCCCGGAAAGGCAGCTGCGCTTGAGGAACGTACAAGGTCCTCTCGGGCCTCGCGGCCAGGCTCTCGTACTTGAAATCCGGGACGACGCCAACGACCGAGAACCATCGGTGCCGGAGCTCGGGGTAGAGAAACTCGATCCGCTTCCCGAGCGGATCCTCGCCGGGCCAATACTCCCGGGCCAGCGCCTCATCGATCACCACCACTCCCGGGCTCTGCGGGAGATCCCCCTCGTTGAACGGACGGCCTCTCGCGACGGGGGACCCCATCGTGTGGAAGAAGGTCGGGCTTACCGAGAGCGCGCCGGCGCTCCACTGGTCCGAGCTGGCCGCGGGCCTGCCTTCGATGGCGAAGCGAAGGTTCATGCCCATGACGAGCCGGATCAAGGGCAGGTCGCTGGTGGACGCGGTCCCCAGAACCCCTGGGATCGAGCCGATCTCCTCGAGTGCCCGCGGCACGAAGAGCCTCACCTCGTCATCGGTCGGGTATCGGGTCTCGGGGAGGCTCAGTTGCACGGTCAGCAGATTCCGCGGGTCGAACCCGAGCTCGACCTGCTGAAGCTTCAGAAAGCTCTTAAGCATCAGACCGCCGGCGGCCAGCAGAACGAATCCGAGAGCCATCTGCGCGAGAACCAGGAAGTGGCGAGTGCGCTGCTTGTGGCCGCCCGCGAGCACCCCGCCGCCGATTCCCCTTCGGAGGTCGATCTTCGAAGCCTGAAGCGCAGGAGCCAATCCAAGCAGCAGGCCGCTGAGCAGCGAGACTGCCGTCGTCACGCCCAAAACACGAAGGTCGAGGCGCGGATGAAAGGCGAAGGAAACCGCGGTGGGGAGGCTCAGTCCGGAAAACAGCCGGAGGGTCGCGAGCGCAACCAGGAGAGAAAGGCCACCGCTCAATCCCGTCAGCAGAAGACCCTCGGTGAGGAGCTGCCGAAGAATGCGTCCCGAGCTGGCGCCCAGGGCTAGGCGGATCGCCATCTCCTTTTCGCGATCGACGGCGCGGGCCAGAAGCAGACCGGCGACGTTGGCGGAGGCGATGAGCAGGATGAGTCCCGCCGCCCCCAGAAGCACTAGGAGCGCGAGTCGCGTCTGCCCGAGTAGCACGTCCCGCCACGGCGTCAGCTTCACCCCCCAGTCGCGATTGTCGGCCGGGTATTGCTGCTCGAGCTGGCGGTAGAGGACCGACATCTGGGCGGACGCCTGCTCGAGACTCACGGTACGCTTGATCCGAGCCACGGCAAAGAACTCGTGAGTCTGCCGGTTGACCCGCTCCTCGGGTGTGAGCACCCAGGGAAGCCACAGTTGATATCCGCCTCCCACGCCCTGGAAGTCGTCCGGCATGACCCCGACCACCGTGAAAGGCCTCCCGTTCAGTCTCAGGGTCTGGCCGGTGGCGCCAGGGTCGGCCGCGAACCGTCGCTGCCAGAAGCCGTAGCTCAGCACGACCGCGTCACCGGCGCTCAAAGCGCCGCCCGCCGCGGCCGCCTCGTAGTCCCTTGCCTCGAAGATTCGGCCGACGAGAGCCTCGACCCCGAGGACAGAGAAGAAGCCGTCCAGCACCCGTTGTGCCCGGACGCGCTCCGGCTCACCGCTGCCAGTGAGATCCACTTCGAGCGGGAAGAACGAGGTGGCTCCTTCGAAGACGGTGTTCCGTGCCCTCCAGTCGAGGAAGTTCGCCGGTCGGAGTGCCGCCCCGGAGCCGCGCCGCGGGTGGGTCTCAGTGACGAAGACGAGCTGCTCGGGGTCCTTGTAGGGAAGGGGTCGAATGAGGGCCTCGTTGACCACGCTGAAGATCGCGGTGTTGAGACCACTGCCGAGGACCAGGATGAGGAGCACGACCGAAGTGAAGGCCGGAGCCCGGAGGAGGCTCCGGACGGCGTAGCGCAGGTCGTACCAGAGGGCCTCCAACATCGTCTGCGGGTGCTCCCGATCAGCCGCTCAGACGCACCCATTTCAGGATTTCGGGGAAAGTCGGCCGCTTCCCGTACAGAACCGGCCACCACATAGATAGGGACTTACGCGAAGTTACGCACGGTCGCACTTGAGTGGCTAAAACCTCTTGTCCTTCAGGGTTTAGACCCGACTCTACACCACGAGGGGTTACAGTCCATACGCGGTCGCACTGCTGACCGGCGTAGCCGCCCGCGGGAGAGCCAAAGCCATGCCTCAAGTCGTGTTGAACCCGCGCAACGTCGCCAAGCTGGACCTACCTCAGCCGCCCCGGGACCGAGTGCTCTACTGGGACGCCGCCCCCAGCTCGCCGCCGATGTTCGGAGTGCGCGTCACCGCAGACGGCAACCGCTCCTACATCGTCGGCTTCAGAACCGCCGGTCGCTCGAGACTGCTGACGCTCGACTCCGTCGAGGCGATCACACTCGCCGACGCTCGATCCGCAGCGCGCAAGGCGCTCGGCACCGCTGCCGCTGGCGAGGACCCCCTCGCCGCCAAGCGCGCGAACCGCGCGAACAGCATCGCGGCCCTCGCGGAAGACTTCCTCGCGTCGAAGGAAGTGCAGCGGCTCAAGACGAAGGCCAGCTACGGGAGCACGATCAGGAAACGACGTCGTCAAGACCTTCGGCACCATGGAGCCGTCGAAGCTCACGCGCACCGAGATCCGCGCGTGGGCCGACGGTATCCACAAGCGCGCGCCCTACATGGCGAACGCGGCCCTCGCCATGCTGCGCCGGATGCTTCGGTGGGCCGTCGAGCACGAACGACTCCAGACGCTCCCGCTGTTCCCGCAGCCGCTGCCCGATGGCAACGGGAAGACCCAGCTGCCCGCGTAGCCACCGGCGCGCGGATGCAACAGCGACACTAGAGGTCTGCGTATTCATGGGGGCTCCCGTCGAGCTGAGCTGGCTCAGTCACTTACGCCCGGCTCCGCGTGAATCGCCTCGCGAATTCACAGGTTCTCAACATGCCACCGCAAGAATCGATTCACCGTCTTTGAGGCGACCCGGCCCCGGTACGTCGGGAGCCCTAGCTCAGTCCGTACCCGCTCGGCGAGAGCCACCTCGCTGAACCTCACCGCCTCTTGGTCCGCTGCGCTCAACGCGCGATTGTGCGTCACGCACAGCACGCGCGCCGATAGCTGCCTGATCGGGAGCGTTGCTGCGAACGTCGCGCGCCGGGGTGCCCCCGGCCCTACCGTCGCTCTTCGTATCTCGAGCGTCTTGCCCCGCCGAAGCGCCTGACTCAGCGGATGCTCCTCGCTGAAGTCGGCGCTGCATCCACCGCTTCCGAGGACCGGGGCGGCGTAGCAGTGATCCTTGACCTTCAGGATGCGTCCGAGCTTGCCCTTCTTGCGGCGGCTGCGGCTGAGCTTCTCCGGCTTCGCCCTCTTCGCCTTGCCCTTCCCGTTCCGCATGCACACCTCTCCTCCCGGAGGGACGGAGGGAGGCTTGAAGTCTACTCCTCTGCCCGGCTGAGATCAGGCGCACACCGCCGAATCACTCCGTCGCGATCAGACGGCAACGACCGAAGGGACAGACGGTGAAGGCCCGGCCCGGGTCAGCGCCCCAGCCTGATCGCCATGAAGGCGTTGAACGACGCGAGCAGAGAGGCCTCCTTCGGCTGGTCCCGCAACCTCGCCACGTAGGCGGCGACGTGCGCCTTCACCGTGTCCAGCATGACCCACGGATCGATGGCCAGCACGTCCCGCCCGCCCACGTTCACCATGCCCAAGTTCGCGTAACCCGCCGCACCGCGGTGCAGGAGCAGCGTCCGGAACACCGACTCGTGAAACAGCCCGTTACGGACCTGCACTACGAACTCGTCCTTCACCGCAGCGCTCACTCCGGGGTAGACCTCCTCGAGCCCGTCCCTGAGGAACTGGGAGGAGCGGTTCCGGCTCTCCGCGCCCTTCAGGTAGCACGCGATGGTCTCGAAGTACGGCGTGACCAGCGACAGGATCGCCACCGAGGCCTTGTTGTCGTCGCGAAGCCGGTCCGCCTGCTCGAACAGCCACCCCGCGATCTGGTCCCGAAAGACCTCGATGGCGTCCACCCTCCCGGCGTCGAAGTCCTCGCGCGTGTAGTGCGGACTCATGTAGGGCATGGAGTCTGCTCCCGTTCCTACGGCGCGAGCGAGTCGGCTTCAGCCAGAATGGCCTCCAAGTCAGAGATCATGGGCCTTCCCTTTCTGGTGTTGATCTTCTGCACCGCCGCTGCCAGCCGTGGGCGCTGCCCGGCCCACTGCGTACGGACGACACCTGCGACCAGGCTCGAGATCCAGTAGGACCCGCAGCTCCCACACTTCACCCCATAGCCCTCGGCGTGGTGCACGATCTCTGGCTCGGCGGCAGCGTCCTTGCTGTCGCACAGGAAGCACCTGAAGAGCGCCACGGTCTCCACCTTCACGACCTTCTCGACGGGCTGCCAGCCCATGTGGGCCGCGGCCTGACAACCCAGCGTTAACGGTTCCGTGGCGCGACCGGGAAGGCCGGTCCGAGTGAGACCGCGGGCCCGGGAAGGCGCGCTGTACGAGGCGCGCAGGCGCTCTCGGCGTCCTCGGGCCGATTACCTACCGGGTGTGCGGTTCGGCCGATCAGTCGGCGCACGGCTGCTGACCGCGTGCTGACCGGCTCGGACGCTGATCTCGTGGGGCTGGCCAGCCACACCGTAAGCCTCTCAGAATTCAAGACCTTCCCACCCACCTCATGATCTCCGGGAAGGTCGGCCGTTTCCCGTACATCAATATGCCGACGCGGTAGATGCGGGCCGCGACCCACAGGACGCCCGCGATCGTGAGGCTGGTCAGCACGACGGACAGGACGATCTGCCATATCG
>CAZMRF010000104.1:0-5196 GCA_964568735.1 uncultured Acidobacteriota bacterium | reverse complement strand
AGCCGAGGACGCCACGCGTCCCGTCCCGCCCACCGCGCCTGATGCCGAGCGTTAGGCAGGGCTGAATCTCCACCGAGGCAGCCGCCCACTCGGCGCGGTAGAATCCATCCGTGCAGTACGAATGGGACTCGAAGAAGGCGGAGGCGAATCTCAAGAAACACAAGGTGTCGTTCGTCGAGGCTACGACGGTGTTCCTGGATCCACTGGCTGTGACGTTTGATGATCCTGATCACTCGGCGAGCGAGCACCGCTACATAACGATCGGCACATCACAGTTCGGTCGCGTGCTGTTCGTATCCATCGCCGAGCGAGAAGACCGAATTCGCATCATAAGCGCGCGACGCGCGACTCGAAGGGAAACCGATGGCTACCAAGAAGGCAGGTCCTAGACGCAGCGATGAGCTGCGAAGCGAGTACGATGTTTCTGGGCTGAAAAACCCGGTTCGTGGCAAGTACTACGCCCAAGCGATGGCTGGCACCAACGTCGTTCTGCTCGATCCCGATGTAGCAGAAGCTTTCCCGGATGCACGGTCGGTGAACGACGCCCTCCGAGTGATTCTCAAAGCGGCACGGTCCAAGGTTCGGAATGGCCGTCGGGTTCGGAGGCGGCCTGCCTAACACTTATAAGGCCCCCCCTTGTCAACGGTGACACTCCTCCCGTGGCCTGAGCGTGAGGCTCGAGCCCAGATGTTGGATCGCCTTCCTACTCTCACCGCGCTCTGGCTTTGTTTCAAAGAGCTGGCGCAGCGATCAGCGCTGCACCCAACACTTATTGAGGCTCTCTCGCCGGCATCGCTCACGCCCCTGCGGGTGGAGGCTACCGGGTGAGCGGGCGGAGTGATCCGCCCGCGGCCTAGAAACACATCGGTACCCTCATGCCGTCCTACTCAACAGGGTTTGACGTCGGGCGTCAGTTAGCTCCAGGCTCGGGTGAGGGCCAGAGTCACCGGCAAGCCGCACGGGGCTTGACGCGGATCTGGTCGGAGGCAGAGCGGGCGCCCAATCAACGCGCACGGGCTGCCGGGCCTTGCGGCGCACCTCGCCTCGGTCGCGCTCGGAGGCGCACGATCCGGGATCGTCCATGCGACGAGGAGGCGCTGGGCCCATGAGGCTCCCGTTAGGCGTTCGGTTCACCCGCTCTGCTCCGTCAGCAACTTGCGAAGCGCTGCATGTCGAAGGTCTTCTCCCGCGCCATCATGTAGTACACGGCGCGTCCCAGCTTGTGGGCGAGGATGCTGAGGGCCTTGCCCTTGCCGTGCTTGCGCCTGAGGCGCTCGACGAGGGTCTTCCCGTCGGCGCACTTGCTCAGGAACGACACGGCGGCCTCGGAGAAGGCCCACTTGAGATGAACGTTGCCGATCTTCGAGCCGCCGAACCCCTGGCGCTTGCCTGCGGACTCGCGGGAGCACTTCACCAGGCGGCTGTAGGAGCAGAACTCCTGGACCTATCTCCTCCACACCGTTGGCGCCCCGCGTGGCGGGGTTGAAGGCACGACCACACTGGTCACCAGTGGCGTCTACCGGTACATCCGGCACCCATTGTATTGCTCACTGCTGCTGGGGATCTGGGGTGCGTTTCTGAAGCGACGGTCTCAGCTCGCAGGCGCTGTGGCTGCTGTGGGGTCGCTCTTCACGGTGGCGACTGCCAAGGTTGAGGAGCGAGAGAACCTCAAGAAGTTCGGAGCCGAGTACCAGACGTATCGAAGCAAGACCAAGATGTTCGTTCCCTTCATTGCGTGAGTCACCGGTGAGGCGCTGAGAATGAGGCCGCCGAACAACCGCATCAACCCGACGGCAGGCGCACGGCCATTGCGGTAGAGCGAGAGGTTGTGCGGCGCCTGCCGCGGGTTATGCGGAGCGCGCGACCGAGTAGCCGCGGGGCGCTCGCGGGGCTAGAATCCTCCATACCGCGAGGAGGTCGGACGAGATGACGAAGGCCTTGGAAGAGGCGTTTCAGGCGGCCAGCAAGCTGCCCGACGCCAAGCAGGATGAGCTCGCTGCGGCCATCCGTGCCGAGCTTGAGGCAGAGGAGGCCTGGGATGAAAGCCTGAAGAAGTCCGAGGGTACGCTGTCTCGGCTGGCTGAGGATGCCCTCGCCGACTATCACGCGGGCAAGACCGAGCCGCTGGACCCCAAGAGCGAGTGACATCGCACGTCACGAAGCGCTTCCGGAAGGCCTTCGAAGCTCTACCCGCCAACATTCAGCGTCGCGCGAGGTCGGCTTATGCCAAGTTCCAGCGCGATCCATCCCATCCGAGCCTGCAGTTTAAGCAGGTTCATGACACCAGACCCATCGACTCCGCACGAGTCGGTCTGGGCTATCGCGCGTTGGGCATCCGTGAGGGCGACGCCATCGTCTGGTTTTGGATCGGCTCGCACGCTGACTACGACCGTCTCGTCGGGAGCATGTAGGGCGGCGGCTAACAACCGCATGAACCTGTCGGTCGGGCCAGTCACGCCCCTTGCAAGGGCAAGGGGCGCGCCCGTCCCGCCCGCAGGTTATGCGGAGCGTTATGCGTGTCAAGAGGTGAAGGACAACGGAACGACATGAACACGGGCGTGCCGGGTCAACTGAACGGGTCGAGTCCATCCGGCGGCGGAGTGCGGCCGAGGTTCGGGGAACTCGCCTCAGATGCTCTGCGCTACCGGGAACCACGCCGGCTGCTTTACAACGCGGTCCTGCTCGCGGTGGTGTGCGTGCACTTCTACGCTGCGTGGCCCGACTCGAAGGCGTTCCTGGCGCGAGACCCGCTGTTCCTGTTCTTCTTCTTGGCGGTCCTGGCGAACATCGCGTACTGTGCGGCGTACGCAGTTGACCTCTTCGTTCAGTTTTCGGGGCTGCGCACGGCGTGGGGCCGATGGCGGTGGTCGGTGCCGGTCATGGGCACGGCCTTCGCGGCGGTGATCGCGCATTTCTTCACGCTCGGCATCCTGGGCGGGGGCCCCGGTGACTGAAGGGAGGCACAGTGAACAGAACGCCTAACGGCATGAAGCCGACGGCGGCGCGGCGTGGTGGTTGCTGCGATGTACGGCGTCGTTTCGCCGCCGCGGCTTACGCCGAGCGTTGCCACACGTGAAAGTGACGATCGGACGCGGTATGATGCCGACCGAGTTGCCACCATGAAAACGAACGCATCGGTCATCTCCTCCGACCCGGGGATTCTGGGCGGAACTCCAGTGTTCGCTGGCACCCGGGTCCCGGTTCAGACTCTCCTTGACTACCTGGAGGCTGGCGATCGCCTCGACGATTTTTTGGCCGATTTCCCCTCCGTGACGCGCGATCAAGCCGTCGGCGCGCTGGACCAGGCCGGCAAGGCCTTGGGGCTCCATGCGAGTCCTCCTCGATGAGTGCCTGCCGAAACGCCTGACGCGCGAGCTGATCGGGCACGATGTGGAGACCGTGCCTGAGGCAGGGTGGGCAGGGCGGAAGAACGGCGAGCTCCTTCAGCTCATCCCGGGGCGGTTCGATGCGTTCATCACCATCGACCAAAATCTCGTCGCTCAGCAGAGGGTCGCCGGGCTGCCATTCGGCGTCGTTGTTCTTCGGGCGCGTACCAACCGCATGACTGATCTTCTCGTGTTGGTTCCAGGCGTGCTCGAAGCGCTGAAGAGCATCCAGCCGGGTGAGGTAATCGCCGTCGGTGGCTAACAACCGCTTGCAGCGGACGCGCCACAACGTGACGTGCCACACTGGGCGGTTACCCGTGCGCGCCGCTGAAGCGGCACGTTGGGCAGACCTGAGAGCTGGGCTGAGGTAGCGCTATACTCCACGCGTGATATTCAAGTGGGATCCGGCGAAGGCCGCATCGAACCTCAAGAAACACGGGGTCAGCTTCCACGAAGCAGCCTCCGTTCTTCACGATCCACTCTCGACGACCTTTCCCGACAAGGACCACTCGCGGCGGGAGGCTCGCTACCTCACCATCGGCCGGTCCTCGAAGCAGCGACTGCTTGTGGTTTCACACACCCACGTCGGCAACAGCATTCGTGTCATCAGCGCCAGGCAAGCCACCAAGCGTGAGCGGAGATTCTATGAAGAAGGCTCGTAACATCCCGGCGAACGGCATGAGAACGGAGTATGACTTCTCGACCATGAGGGGTGGCGTTCGAGGCAAGTATGTAGGGCGCCTTCGCTCCGGATCGAACCTCGTGCTCCTTGAACCGGATGTCGCGACGGCATTCCCGTCCGACGAAGCCGTGAACGAGGCGTTGAGGGCTGCTCTGAAGGTGGCGAAGGTCGTCACTAGATCCAAGCGGCTGCCCAACAACCGCGTGCAGCGGACGCGCGCCCGGACGCGTTCGTCTGCCGGGACGAAGACCTCGGGCGCGCGCCGCTGACGCGGCCCGTTGATATGACTTCCGTTGTCAAGGGGACTCGATCCCCGCGCGGCCTACATGGACGTCGTCTCCGTGGGAGGCAGGGTCTGGAAGGAGGCGGGGCCAGCAGTCGCGACGGTTGATCCTGCTGATATCCGTGGGTTGGCTACCACCTTGCTTGAGTCCGTCAGGCGCCTTCCTCGATCTAGGCACGAGGGTCGGCGTGAGCCGCCTCTTAACACGCACGAGGGTTGCGCCGAACCGGGGCCGCGCCTCCTCCCAGAGATCGAATTCATGTCCACCCTCAGCGAATCTCTTCGTTCTTCATGCGGCGATGGGGACCTCGCGGGCGACGGCGGTGACGACGACGTTGGGGTTCTTGCCGCGGGAGGTCAGACGGCGGAATCGCTTGCAGAGGCGCACCTGGGCCTTCCAGGCGATGTCCTGGATGGGCTTGGGGAGTTTCTCGAGTCGCTTGCGGATGTGAGGGGAGACCTTGGCGGGGAAGCGATAGGCCCAGGAGCTCTCGACGAGGGGGCGCAGCCTCCAGGAGGGGAGAGACTCTCGGAGGTGCTCTTCGATCCTCTTGATCCGCTCGGCGTGATCGTCGACGGCGCGGAGGTACTCCTGGAAGACGATCTGCTGGGCGGGGGTGGGACACACGACCTTGGATAGGTAGCGGCGGTGGGCGTCGTTCCAGTCGGCGCGGCCGGTGTAGTGAAGGCCGAGACGGAGCAGGAACGACTTGAGGCGGTGCTTGGCGGTCTTCAGATCGATGAGCGCATCTTCGCGGGAACGGGAGAGATCCCGGATGGCCTCGTCATAGACCTCGGGGACGTAGACGGGAGTGAGGTCCCCGGAACGGAGGAGCCGGGCGAGT
>CAZMRF010000103.1:0-5247 GCA_964568735.1 uncultured Acidobacteriota bacterium | reverse complement strand
GCGAGCTGACGAGCTGGGAGTCGACCTCGATCGTCCGGGCGGAATCTCCGGTCTCTCCCCCGACGACCTCGCCCTCGACGCCGGCGCCGTCCCGGTACGTGACGGTCGCCCGGGTCCTGTAGCCCTCCCAGACGGGCTTGCGCGCGCGCGAGAGCGGGCGGTCCATCTCGAGGATGGTCCCGGCGTCCGCCTCGCTCAGGAACACCCGGTTCCGGAACATGCCGACCTTCTCGGGCGTGACCTGGAACTGGCACAGAGCGAGCGTGGCCAGGTCCTTCATCGCGGCCGCGCAGCTCTGCCCCTCGAAGTCGGCCAGCGGCACCACGCCGGCGTAGTGGGGGGCGACGACGAACATGTCCGACACCCTGCCCGGGATCCCCACGAAGTGGCTGCTGCCGTCCGGCAGCGTCAGGCGCGTCAGGTACGGGGCCTTCGAGGCGTCCCCGCCGAGCGCGTAATCCCCGATGACCTCCCACGAGGGGTAGCTCCAGATCAGGAGCCGGTACTGGTTCGCCGTCTGGTAGATGACGAGGACCTTCGTGCCGTCCGTCCGCATCGTCCACATGTGGACCTCGGGCGACGGAACGGTCAGCTCCTTGACCAGGGTGCCGAACGATGAATGCCAGATGCTGATCGTGTTCGTGGGCGTGGTGTTGCTGGAGTACTCGTGCATCGCCATGAGCTGCAGCTTTGCGAGGGACCTCAGCTTTCCCGCTCGCGAGGTGCTGGTCGCAAGCCAAGTCGTAAGGTCAACCTGGTAGCGCTGCGTGCTCTTGGTGCCGTCATTCTTGATGCGGCTGTACCAGACGAGGTTGAAGTTGGCCTCGTACTCAAGGAAGATCGCGGAGCTCCCCACGCCGGACTCGACGTTGGCGCCCTCCTGGACGCCGTTCCGGAAGAGGCGCGAGTTGCCGGTGTTGATGTCCCACTCCCAGATGTTCCCTCCCGTGTGGTCCCAAGCCGGCCGCGCCTTGCCGTTCGCGCCAGCGCTCGCGGCCTTCGTGGAGCCGATGTCGCGGCTGTCAGCCGACTTGCTCGCGCCGGAGAAGTCGAGGATCGTCGCGGGCTCCGAGTCGAGGTAGGGGGTCCAGTCGCCATGATGGAGTGGGGTGTCGGCCGTGTTCCTCGTCCAACCCGTGCGCGGATCCGGGGACGTGTACCACCGGAAGATGCTCGCGGCGAAGGTGCTCCGGATGAGATCCCCGAGTTTGATGGTCAGCGAGTAACCCTCCGTCCCCGCGCTCGCCGTGTCGACGTCGTTGGCGATGAGGTAGTTCGCCGGCGAGGGAAAGCCATTGGGCTCGATATCCTTCAGCTCCACGAAGTAGGCGTCGATGCCGGCTGCCTTGAAGAGCTCGCCCACGAGGAACTCGATCGACTTGTTGCGGTGGAAGGCTTTCTTCAGCGTGGCCACGGCGGCGGTGAAGGCGTTGTCCCAGGTCTGGACGGTCGTGACCGCCGATCCCCCGATCACGTCGATCTCGTGTTCCTCGGTGACCATCGGATCGGTGAGGACCAGGATGTCGCCAGGTCTCATGTCGGCCACGCTGTTGAGCGTGACGACTGCACTTCCAGCGCTCACCGTGCCCGTGCGGGCGGTGATCTGCCTTCCGACCGTCTCGGCCGAGGCATTCTCGAGCAGCTTGCTGTAGCTGAAGGCGTGGATGGAGACCGTCTGATCCTTCGGGTTGATCTCGACGCTCCAGGGCTGATCCAGCACCCCGCCGAACACCGTACTCCAGGCCAGGCGCCCCCTATACCGGCGCTGCCGCAGGACGCGCACGGTGATGGAGGCGCCCAGGGGATCTCGGAGGAGGTAGCGCTCGACCGCGCCGTCAGCGTCGCGGATGGGCAGCTCGAGATCCCCGTGGACGAACTCCGTCAGGTCCTCCTCGACGCTCTCCTCGATCTCGGAGAGGCCGCCCAGGTCAACCCGATCGGTGACGTCGAAGCGGACGCCCCGGTCATCGTCGAGGTAGATGAGGACCTCGGCAGAGGGGACCTCGACCCGCTTTACGTCGTGATGGAATCGGATCCGGTTGCGCGGCCGGACGGCCTGGCGGCCGTGTAGGAGCGTCGTCACCTGGTGAACCTCGACCGATCCCGCCGGCGGGCCTTCTCCACGATGCGCGCGAGCCTCCGCTCCCCGATGGGACCGCCGAGGACGGGCCCGTTGATGTTGACCGTCGTGGAGGAGCGGTTGTCGATCGACGTGGTAGAGCCGCCCCCGCCACCCCCACCGCCGGAGCGGCCCTCGAACTCTCCGGTGAAGCGGCCCCTCGCCGCGCCCTGCTGCGCTCGCCCGCCCGCGCCGCCTCCGAATCCGCCGCGGCTTACGCCGCCCGCGGAGCTGCCGGGCTGGACGCTCTGCATCTTGACAACGTTGGCGAACCCTGTGACGACAGCGAGCGCAGCAAGGGCGTAGCCCTGCGGCGTGGGCCCGTAGATTGCGATTGCTCGGTTGGCTGCCGCCCAAGTGTCAACGATGGCCTGCGCGATCATGAGGGCCTTGTTCTGTCCGAAGATGGCCATCCCTGCGGCGAGGGAGCTTGAAGCCACCTGTTGTGCGAACTCGGACTTCTCCATCGCCGCCTGGAAAGCGAGCTGCTTCTCGGCCTCGGCGAAGTCGCGCTCCATCTTCTCGCGCTGAACCAGGAAGGTCTGGCGGATCGCCATCTCCGCTTCGGACGTGAGCTTTTCCTGTTCGAGCCGGCGGGCCTGCTCTTCCTCGAGGGCCTGGATCTGAAGGTCGAGCTTTCGGCGTGAGCCCTCGCGCTCCAGATCGATCATCGCCTCGAGGAGCGCGCGCTCCGCGTCGAGCTGCCGGTCCCGAATGGCCGCGGCGTCCTCGCCGGCTTCGTCGGCGAACTTCTGGCGCTCCTCGGCCAGCTTCTTCAGCTCCTCGCTCTCCTTCTCGAGGGCCTTGGTCCGCTCCTCTGCGATCTTCTCCTGGTGATCCCTGACGGCGAGCTGCTCGGCGAGGCGGAACTTGGTGCGGATGGCGAACTGAGCGGACTCGCTATCCTTGGCTTCCTCGAGGGCCTGGTCGCGCATACGATGGAGAGCTTCAAGCTCGAAGAGGAGTCGCGCCTGGGAGCCTTCCTTCGCGAAGGCGATGTGCTGCGCGAGGAGCGCGTCCTCCGCTTTGCGCTCCATCTCCAGGATCTTCTTGGCGCGCTCGTCGGCTTCCTTGGCGAGGCGCTCGCGCTCCGCCTGGGCCGCGATTCTCAGGGCCTCGTCGCGGCCCTCCTGGAAGCCCTCGCCCAGATTCTTGCCTACCTCCTCCCCGGCCTCCTTGGCCTCCTCCGGATTGTCCAGACCGAAGCCAGCGCGCAGCATCCGCATGAACCCCTGCGGCTTGTCGGCGACGAAGGCTGCGCTCTTCGCGAGGAAGCCGAAGAATCCGCCGGCTGCACGCTTCGCGCGCTCCAGCGAGGCCTCCATCTTGTCGAGCTGGTCGCGCGTGTCGTTCAGCCGATCGCCGAGGGTAAGGAACCGATCGGAAAGAATCTTCAGCGCCTCCGCGCCATTGACCGACCCGTCTGCCGCCTCCTGGATGTTGACGCCCAGCATTTTGAGAGAGCGAACCGTCTTGCCAGACAGGAGGCCGGCCAGGACCTCGCTCGCTCCGCCCAGGTCCATCAGGCCGCTCTCCGCAATGCCGGAGGCGAGCTTGGTGGCAAAGAGGGCGGCATCCACGTTCTTCGTCAGGCCGAGGAAGGCCTGGAACGCCGGGATCGTGTCGCGGAGGAGGCCATCCCCAGAGTCCTCGATCGTCTTCAGGGCCGCCAGGACCCTGGGCATGTTCGTGGCTGCGCTGAGGCCCAGGCCGTCCATCTGGATCGTGAGCGCGTTGATCCCACGCTCCACGGTGGCGAAGGCGTCGAGGCTGCTCTTGGCGAAAGCCCCCAGGACCGCCACGCCGAACCAGCGCTGGAGACTGCTGCCGAGCCGCCCGAGGCTGAGGTCCGCGCCCTTCGATTGCGCCTCGGTCTTCTTGAGGCTGCCGGTGAGGGCGTCGGCGCCGCCCTTGGCCTTCGCCATGCCGATCACCGCCGCGCGGGTACCCTTGTCCGCGAGGAGGATCTCGATGATGGCCTTGACCTTGGGATCGAGCGCCATTAGGCTTCCCTCACCTTCCCCACACAGCAGGAGGCTCTATGAAGCAGAGGCTTGCCCTCGTCGCGGCGCTTCTGGCGCTGTCGCTCGTCGCCTGCGCGACGGAGGCTGAGGTCGCGGAACAGCGCGCCCGCCTGGTGGAGGGGCGCGCAGAGAGGATCGCCAGCGAGGCGGCGGAGCTGAAGTCGGCGGAGGAGACCTGGTCCCTGCTGGGGCGCACGGTGGCGACGAATAGAGCGGGCAACGAAGCCGCCGTCATCACGCGCGCCGATCTTGCGGGCGGGGAGATCTGGATCGAGCCGGACTTCTGGAATGCCATGCTCTACCAAGTGAAGCGCGGCGTTGCCCGCGACCTGGCGATCATCCGTGACGACAGGACTCGAGCCGGCCGGGAGATCAGGATTCGTGATGCCTACACTGGGCAGACTCTCGCCAGATGGTCGGGCTCGTCCTACAGCGAGTAGCCCCCGCATCAGTGCACCACGTCGAGCCCGGGCATCCGGGCGAGCGCTGACGCCGGCGTGAGGCCGTCCCCCTCCCCGTCAGCCCCGAGCGTCTTGACCGCCGTCAGATACCCGTCGTAGGGCCACCGGACGATCTCCGCCGGTGACGCCTCGAACGCCTGCGCGAGCATGGGCGCGAGACTGTCGGGCTCCAGCCCGGGGGCGGGCGGCGCTTCCTTCTCCGACTCGTCCTTCGCCAGCTCGAACATCCGCTGGAGCGGCAGCTCCTCGAGGACGGCCGCGACGTCGAGCTGAGACAGGCACGCCCGGGCGCACTCCAGGATCAGGCCACGGTTGGCCCCAGCCTGCTGGATGAAGACGGCCGGCGGCCCTGACCCCTCACAGCAGGTCGAAAGCACCGTGGCGGCCTCGTCTCCGCGAGCGGCGAAGGCCTCGAAGAAGCGCTCGAGGGCCAGGCCCGGGTCGATGCTCTCCTCCCTGGACATGAGGTAGAGCCGGGCGAGCTCCGCCCCGAACAGATCGAGGAGAAGCATAACCGTCTCGAGGGTGGGCTTCCGGCACAGGTACACCCGCTCCCCTGAGCGGACCGGAAGCCCCCCGCGGCAGAAGTGGCGCACGCGCCCTCCTTACGACTCGACGATCTTCAGGTGCTTGCCCGCGGCCG
>CAZMRF010000102.1:0-5860 GCA_964568735.1 uncultured Acidobacteriota bacterium | reverse complement strand
ACCTACGAGATCTTCCAGTACGACTTTCCGGAGACGGACATCACCGTGAGCCTGCTGGTCTTCCCGAGCATCACGCAGTGGGGGCGCAGGCGGGCCGAGTTCGACGCAGGGATCGCCCGCGAGCTCTTCGAGGACTTCTTCGTGAACCTGGATCTCTACGACAGCTACGACACCGACCCGGGCGCCTCGCAGGCAGTGAAGAGCGACTACGGCGTGATCCTCTCCGTGGGGTGGAAGTTCTGAGCGGAGCCCGCAGGCTGCCTTCGAATTCGTTCATGCCAGGTCTGCCACGAGGTTCGGAATCTCCTGCCACGGAACCGCGGTGATCTTCGGGCCGATCTTGAACCGCCTCGGCGTGCGGCAGACGACGACGCCTTCACGCGCCTTCGGGTATTCATTCAGGAAGACGCGGAGATGCCGCGTCTCCCGCTCAGCCGGGGCGTCGCTCCATTTCACCTCCACCGGCAGCCAGCGATCTTCGGCCATCACGATCCAATCCACCTCCGCCCCGTCGGGATCGCGCCAGAAGCGCAGCCGAAGATTGTCCGCAACCTGCCGCGTCGCCCGCAGCAGCTCCAGCCCGACGAACTGCTCGAACAGCGAGCCCAGCACTCGGGCGGGAAGGCGCCGTCCCTCCTCCGCAGCGGCCCGGCGCACCCCGAGGTCGAAGAAAAGGTAACGAGGCGATTTGGTCAGCTTCTTCCGGGTGCGACTTTCGGACAACGGCTCGATCCGCTCGGCGATCAGGCAATCTTCCAGGATCTCGAAATAGCCCGCGACCGTGGTGTGCGCCAGGCCAAGCTCCTGGGCCATGCCCCGGAAGTGGCTGATCGAGCCGGCTTCCAGCGCGGCCAGCTGCAGGAAGCGCGAGAAGGTCCCCAGGTTCCGGACCAGCGCCTCGGCCCTCACCTCCTCTTCGAGGTACAGCGTCGTGTAGGCCCGCAGGTCCTCCTCGCGCGCCGTGTCGTCCGCGGCCAGCGCGATGCCCGGTAGGCTGCCGTAAATAAGCGCCTCCTCCAGCGAGGACGGGACGCGCTCGGCCAGTGACAGCGGGTCGAGCCGCAGTGGCACGAGGCGGCCCGGCAGGAGATTGACGCCCGCGCCCCGCCGCAGCTTACGTGCCGACGAGCCTGTGAGCACGAACGAGGCCAGACGTCGGTCGACCAGGTCCTGCACGACGTTCACCAACTCGGGCACTCGCTGCACTTCGTCCAGCGCGACCAGGGGTCGGCGGCCGCGCGAGCGTCGTGCGAGTTCTTCCACCTCGGTGCCGAGGAGCTCCGGCGCCCGCTCGTAACGCTGCCGGACCTCGGGCCGGAGGAAATTCAGCAGCAGGTCGGCGCGCAGCGGCTCCAGCAAGGTCGTCTTGCCGGTCTGGCGCGGTCCCAGCAGGAGAACGGACTTGCGGCGCTCCAGCCCCTTGCGCAGCCGGGCCTCGATGGCCCGCGGGATGGTTCCCATGCGCTCCATTTTCGGCGAATTTGGAGTGTTGTCAAGCCGGGCCCTGCCGGGGGTCCCCGCCTGCGCGGGACCATACGACAGCGACCCGGGCGCCTCCCGGGCGGTGAAGAACGACTACGGCGTGATCCTCTCCATGGGGTGGAAGCTCTGAGGAAAGCGGGCAGGTTGAAATCTGGGTGCCAGCCGCTCAGTTTTCGTGGTAGCCGACGGTCTGCTGGCGCGGGCAGCAACCTCGGATACCCGAGTCCTTCTTGCCGTGAAAAAGCGACTTTGCGAGGCGCAATTGCCGGCTCTCGTCAGTCGTCGGCATCCGGGTTGTTGAGGGCATCGAGCAATCCGCGAGAAAGCCCGATCTTGACGTTGAGGCGGAAGATGTTGTCGGTGTGATCGAGCGGGCCTCCGGGTTCCGGGCGCGTGTACTGCGCGTGATAGATGGCCTCGATCCGGACCCGGTCGTTGACGATGTAGGCCGGACCGAAGCGGACACGGACGGGGTCCCAGGCGTCCTTGCCGGCCTGGTAGAACCCCTCCACATCGGCAACCCCGTACCATGTGCCCGGCTGCCAGGCCCGCGCTCGCGGCGCGAGGGGGGCCTCGACGCCGAAGCGGCTGCGAGTCCGCCACACGGCGCTCCAGCTGTGGGCCTCCAGATCCTTGGTGTCGCGGAACTCGAAACGGGTGAAGTTGTAGACGTTGATCTTCGCCTCGTTCGGGAGGAACAGCTTCACGCCCGTGAAGGGCCGCAGCTCCAGCTTGTTCGGGGCGCTCTCGTTGTCAGTGTAGATGCCGATCAGGCCGCCCCAGATCTGAAGCCAGCTCCTGAGCGAGTAGTTCAGGCCGGGCCAGCCCAGGTAATAGGACTGCAGGTCGGCGTCCGGGTTCTTGACGTAGCCCAGGTAGCCAAAGCCCGTCAGCTTGTCCTTGATGGGATGGAACGGAAAGAGCGTCACCCGATATTCGTTGGAGATATCGTCCTCCTGGGCTCGGGTGACTGGCGAGGCGGCCAGCAAGCTGATCAGCGCCAGCACCCCGGCGGACAGGATTCGTGGAATGCCGCTGGGACGTGTCATGGTGAGGCCGCTCCTCCTCTCGCGCTTCCATGCGGGAGTCTGAGCCACATGGGCAGGTTCCTCGTCTGGTTTTCCGCCTGTGTCGTGTTGATTCTGTCCAGCCGACGCTGCGGCCCAGCAGCTACCCCCCCTGCTTGATGTGGTCGAACTGCTCGAGAATCAGGCGCATGTCCTTCGCAGCGATGTTGATGACTGTGCGTTCGGCGTACCTGGCGCCGTTTCCGAGGGTTGCGTAGTCCAGCGTGCCTTCGACCCAGATGCGATCGTCGCTGCCTTCTTCCTTGGGCACCCATGTCCGGACCTTGAGCATCTTCGGCAGGCTCGTCGCGGGGTCCACCCACATGGTCACGGTGTCGTCGGGCCTGTGCATGCCCTTGCCCTGAATCTCCACGCTCCCTCCCTCGGCCGTGGACTGGGTGAAGGTGGCCTTCTGGAAGAAGTCGACGATCTCGCCGGTCGTGGGCATGACGTATCCGAAGAGCAGCTTGACGACGCCCTCGGTGAACTCCTGGGTGTCTTCGATCTTGTTCTTCTGGACCATGCCGCGGATGCCGTGCTTCTTCTTGATGTCGGTTTCGCCGCCCACCGGGGTCCGCTCGTACTCCCCCTTCGAGTTGAAGCGGACCTGGCTCAGCCTGGTGCCTTTCGTCTCGCCACCGGCCTGGACCTCGACGCGGGACTTCCAGCTGTATTCCTTGAGGAGAGCCATGTTGTTCTTCAGGGCGCCGGAGTACTTCAGCGCCTGCTGGGCGGGATCCCCCTGGGCGAGGACTGCTCCCGCGGACGTGATCGTGACGGCAAGGAACAAAAGCGCAATCCTGGATTTCATCACTGGGGCCTCCGGTCAGAGATATCTCAGGTGGTTGTGGTAGGCGACCGCCATCGTGAACGCCGATTCGGGGCAATTCAACCTCGTGGCCTGGTCCGACGAAATCGCCCCGACGCAACGCTCTCCCCCCGGCGACCAAACATGCATTCGACTTTAGAATAGCCCGACGAATCCAAAGTCAACTGTGCCAACGGTCGGGCTCGGATCCGCGGGACGCCGGGTCAGTACTTCACCATGTACTTCTTGGCTTCCAAACAGACGCTGAAGGCCTTCCTGAAACCGTCCATCTGCGCGGCCGCGGCCTGCTTTGCCTGCTTTGCCTGATCTTCAGCCTTGTCCTCGGCGTTCTCTTCGGCCGCCTTCCCGCGGCGCCGGCCCGCGATCAATCCGGCCCCCGCGCCGATGGCGGCGCCCTTCCCCGCATCGCCGGCGATGGCGCCGATGAGCGCTCCCGCCGCGGCGCCCCCGACGGCTCCCTTCGCGCCGGCTCCCTTGCCGGCCTGCTGGGCCTGCTTCTGGGCATCGGCGGCCTGCTTCTTCTGCTGCTCGGTCTGTTTCTGCAGCTCGAAGGGATCGGTTCCCGTATTCGTGACCGCCCAGCCGTAGCACTCGGCCTCGTCCTTGGACTGCACGTCCGGCGCCTGGCCCGTCGTCGGGAAGACGTAGACGTTCATCGTGGCGGCCAGCGACTTCTGCCCCGTGGGTGCGGAGACCGGCTGCGATGTCTGTGCCATGACGGGAGCCGCCAGCACGAGGGTGATCGCTGCCGCAACAAGCTGCCTAGATCTCATGATCCTGCCTCCATGTTCCATGATTCCGAGTTGTCCACCATCAGCTCGCCGGGACGGGCGTGCAGGCCGCGAAGACGGTCACGGTGACGCCATCCCTGGCCACGGCCGCGGAGGCCATCCCCGTCTCCTCCGCAATCGCGAAGCTGAAGGCGCGGCCCGCCTCGACGCCCTGAATGAAGACCATGCCTCCATCCCGCTCCAGGTTCTTGATGGGTGTCTTCCTGTTCTCTCCGCTCGCAGGGGTCGTCCTCAATTCCTTGAGCGCGAAATCCACGATGATGAACTGGGGGATGTCCCAGTTCCAGGGCGGCCCCTTCATGCAATCGCCGTCGGCGGCGCAGACCGTGGCATCGACGGACGTGCACAAAATGGCGCTCGCCCCGGTGATGTCATCCGCCAAGAGTGGAGAGACCGCCAGCATGAGCGCAGCGGATAACAGCGAACCTTTGATCCATCTCATCAGGGGAAACCTCCTCGTTCGATCCCGGAGCCGGCCTGCGCAAGGCAGTAACTGCACCGGGCGCGGTCGGATCCGGAAAAGGGGCAGCTAGACCCCGGAGTGGTGATGCGTTGAGGATGTGGGATCCGGGCGCGCAGTCTACCACGGCCTCCGGCATGTCAGAAGCCGGCTCCTACCGCGACACCAAAGACGATCGCCCTCTCCCACTCCCCGTCCTCCCGCGCGTAGTCCATCTCCAGCTGCGGAGTCAGGCTCATGCGCTCGCCGAGCTCGAGCACCCAGCCCACTCCCCCGCGCAGCACGAAAGAGGACTCGCGATCGTCACCATGACCTGAGGCCTCGGGCGAGTCCTTGCTCTCGACGCCCGGCCCTCCGTAGAGCTTCAGGCCCAGCCCTTCCACCGGCCGGAGGGTGACGGGGGCGAGGAAAACCCAGGCATCAATCTCGGAGACGTGCTCAGCCACGAAAGACATTCCAAGACGATGGCTGAGGTCGCGCTCGTACTCGAGGCCGACGGTGAAGCCTGTCTCCCCGGTCGCGTCCTCGTGAGTGCCGCCCAGAAAGAGCGCCAGCTCGTTTGCGTGGTGATGCTCGGCCTCCTCCGCGCCATGTCCTGTCGCTACCGCTTCGCCACCTTGCGTCGGCGGGACGGGCGGCTCCTGCGCGATCACCGGACCGGCGAGGAGGGCTCCTGCCAGCAGGGCCACGGAGAGGACGCGGGTTGCCTCGATGTAGTTCAACTTTGACCCTCCAATCGCACGTCATTTCCTGCCATCGTAGACCCATTCGCGCTCGCCGCTTGGCACATGGACCGCCCAAACGTAAAGTTCGGTTGCATGCTCGTGCCGCCGCACGACGGTCCCGCCTATGCGAGGAGATACGGTGCGCTCCAGGTGACGGTCTGCAAATCCGGCGGGATTGGAGCCGACCCCCCGTCTTAGGTCACGACGGCGTGTCTCTTATTCCGGCGGGTTCAATCGTCTCCAGTCCCTGCTCACCGGTTTCCCGGCGGGAAGATGATCTTCCAGTCGTCCTTCATGCTCACGACGATCCACCCCCGGGCCTTCGCCTCGTCGAGACCCGTGTCGAGGCGGGCCAGGCCCGGCTGACGGTCGTAGGCCCACTCTCGCTCCGCGTCGGTGTGGTGAACGTAGAGGCAGAAGCGAGGGCCTGCGCCGGCTGCCGTCCACTGGAGCATTTGCAGGTCTCCATCAGAGTTGCCGAAGGCCGCGATGGGGCGCCGGCCGAT
>CAZMRF010000101.1:0-6374 GCA_964568735.1 uncultured Acidobacteriota bacterium | reverse complement strand
GCCCTCTACACTAATTCCAGGGTCGGACCTGTCTCACCCATGTTGGCACGGAGGGAGCTCTGAAATCGAATCCATGCAGATACAGCCGGAGCGGCCCATCAGCATGGAGGCGACAGAGGGCATGGGTGCGGGACCCGTGGCCAAAGAGCAGCTGGTCTCGCGCCCAACGGCGCACGCTGAATGTACGACGCACAGAGTGCATGCAAGCCGTAGCCCGGGCGCGGGGGTTTTCAGGAGGAGCCATTCAGTGACGCCAGCCACCATCAAGCCAGTCGTGACACGCGAGGCTCTCGACGCGCTCGACATCCGGGTCGGGACGATTCTCTCGGTCGAGGATGTGCCGAAGTCATCACGGCTCGTCCGGCTCACCGTGGACTTCGGGGATCATCGGCGTCGGATCATCGCAGGCATGAAGCAGGAGCGAGCCAACCCGCAAGAGATCGAGGGCCGGCAGGGCCTGTTCGTGGTAAACCTCGAGCCCAGGATCATCATGATGGGTGAGGTATCCGAGGGCATGTTGTTCGATCTCGGCCATGCTGACGGGGTCACTCCCGTTCTTGCCGTGCCGGAGAGCGCGGTGCCGAATGGAGTCCGCGCCGGGTAGGGTCGTGCTCATCTTCATGGTTGGGCTGCCGATCCTCGAGCCGAATCATGGTTCAGCCTGTGGGGTCGACCTACAGCGAACCGATGCCACGTGGGGATCGCGGGCGGCGCGGCTGACGGCCCGCCGATGAGCGCGAGCCTGACTCAGACGGGGTGAGAAACCACTCGTAGGCGGGCTGGGCGACGACGCCGGCCGGGACTTCCTTGGGCAGCGCGTCGCGTGGGAGCATTGGAATTCTTCGGATCGCCTTGGGGAAGCGCCGGCCCGCTTCCGCCAGTGCTCGTAGCTCCCTGTCGAGCGTGGCCGCATCGGTCGCGATCGCACAGACCTGGATGAGATCGGAGCCTCCTCCCGGATGGCGGGCGAGGAAGTCGACTCCGTGTCCTTCGGGGCTCCTGACGTACGTCGCGGTCATGCCGCACCGCTCCAGCTCTCGAAACCCTCGATTCCCCGAAGGGTGTCCATATCCGTCCGGGTAGGTGTCAGAATGCGATCCCATTCGCGATGACTTGGTTGTTGATCCGCGAAGGCGCCGGGGTGCCGCAGGCCGACACGATGGCTTCAAGACGCACCCGCCGGCGCCGTGCTTTGACCACCCTTGGCGAGCCCGACAGAGTCATGAAAAAGAAGGTTGCGAGCAAACTCAAGAACATCCGGTTTCTCATCGACGGCAACGGCGGAATAACGATCGGTCGTATCGGGCCCATACACTGCGCGGCGGTCGCCTCAGACGAAGACCGGCAGCTCGCTGCGCTGGTGAGGGCTCCAGGCGAGAGCTTCGAGCGGCTGCTCGAGCGTCTCGACGCCGCCATCGAGAAAGCGGTCGAGGAGGACGAGTACATTGACGAGATAAACGGGTGAGGATCGGTGAAACATCCCGTGAGCCCTGGGGGGTTGCCGAAGGGAATGACTCTGGCTGACCTCGGAACGAAGAGCGTCCGGCGGAACGCGCTGATCGCTGACCTCCTGCACCGGATCGACTTCATCGAGAAGGCGGGCACGGGCGTGAAGCGCATCCGGGACGAGGCCCGTGAAGGGGGTTACCCCGAGCCAAGCTGGGGGGCGAACGGCTTCACGACCGCGACCTTCCGTCCGAACCCCGAGGTCCGGGCAGCGGCGGCGGCCCAGTCAGGGGCCCAGTCAGGGGCCCAGTCGGGGGCCCGGTCACGTCAAGTGATGGCGGCCCTCTCCCAGGGCGAGCGATCCGCAGGAGACCTGGCCGAGGCGCTCAGCCTGCGGTCCAAGACCGGAGCACTGAAGCGTACGCTGAACGATCTCGTTGCCGGAGGGTTGGTTGAATACACCTTGCCGGAAAAGCCAACCAGCCGCCTCCAACGCTACCGGCTGACCAAAGCGGGCCGCGCGTACCTGAAGAAGAACGAGCGGCCCAAGTAGATCGCAAAGATCGACATCGCCAGGACCGAGCTGCTCTGGCCCGGCGAGCACAACTCAGCGCAAGGTTCTCCTTCTGAGAAGGAGAGTTTCAAGGGAATCTCTCCTTCCTGGAAGGATACTCAGGCCGCACCTCGAGCCGCCTTCTCTGCTTTGCCTGGTCGACGGCAATGATCGTAGGCTTGAGGCCTTGATTCACACGGGGAGGACAGACTGCGATGGAGTCAGGCTACAAGAACTGTCAGAGCTGCGGGATGCCGCTGAGCCGTGACGCGCAGGGCGGCGGCACCAACGAGGACGGTTCCAGGAGCCGCATGTACTGCAGCCACTGCTTCGTCGGCGGCAAGTTCACGCTTCCGAACCTGACCTTGGAGGAGATGCAAACCCGGGTCCGGGAGAAGATGCGTGAGATGGGTATGCCCGGATTCCTGTCCTTCGTGTTCACACGGAAGATCCCTCGCCTTGCGAGGTGGAGGTCGGGAACGGCTGGCTAGCCTGTGAGCGGACTCGCGTATCATCGTGAAGTACGCGCCATTCGCTTCACCGACCGCGGCTCAAAGGGCGTCTGAGGGGAGTGCCCGACTCGATCATCTGCCGGCGCCTCTGCCAGCCCTGACGCTGCCCCCCGCAGCTTCGCGGAATCTCCAGACGGCGCACACCTGCGTGAGGAAGCCGCAGTGTGCTACCGTCGCGAACCCTGAGACGCAGGCGCAGCGTGGAGAGGATTGCCTTGCCTGCTCGAGCCGATGAGGGGACCGCATTCGATGACGAAGGGCGGGCGATGGACGCTTCTGGGGACGGGCGCCTTCCTGATCCTGAGCGGCGCCGCGCATGCCTTGCTCGGGTGGCCGGAGCTCCGCGCCGATCTCTCGAGCGCGAACGTATCGGGCGAGCTCTATCAGACGGTCGCGATCGGCTGGCTCTACGGAAGCGGGGCCATGCTGACGCTTGGTGCGATCGTGATCGTGGCGGGGCTGGCGGCGCCGGGCGGGCAGGTGGCCGCCGCCAGGGTCGCCGCGCTCATCGGCCTTCTCTACCTGATCTTCGGCACGTCGGCGCTGATCTACAGCTCGATGAACCCTCACTTCATCGGGTTCATCGTCCCGGGCCTGCTCCTGGCTGGCGCGGCCTGGATTTTGAGGAAGAAAACCTGACCGCGAACGCAGAGGAGCAACCAGCATGATCATCGGAGCACATTCGATCATCTACAGCATGAGTGCCGAGGCCGACCGCGCCTTCCTGCGCGACGTCCTCAAGCTGAATCACGTCGACGTCGGAGAAGGACGGCTGATCTTCGGGCTGCCCCCCTCGGAGATGGCGATCCATCCCTCCGAGCAGAACGGCGCGCACGAGTTCTACTTCATGTGCGACAACGTCGAGAAGTTCATGGCCGAGATGGGCCAGGCCGGCATCACCACGGAGCCCGTGCAGGACATGGGCTGGGGCCTGCTCACGCAGGTCAGGCTGCCGGGCGGAGGAAAGATCGGCGTCTACCAGCCGCGCCACGCGCACCCGAAGACGATGGGCGCGGACAAGCCCGCGAGCAAGCCCGCGGCGAAGGCTGCGAAGCGGCCCGCACGCAAGCCCGCGAAGAAGGCGGCGAAGAAAGCATCGAGGAAGTCCGCGAAGAAGCCTGTAAGGAAACCGGCAAGGAAGAAGGCTCGACGGCGGTAGCGCTTCCCCGCGGCACGAGCTCGCCTGCCCAGTAGAGCGCGGCACCACTTGGCCGGGGGATCCCTCCCTCTGTCATGTGGTGGCGGGGGGCCCCTGTGCCCAGAAAGAAGCAACTCACGTCTGCACGGGCGGAGATCGGGCTCGCAGGGAGAGTGCTTACCCGTGTCATCCTCAATCCACTGATCAGCCTGGCCGTCCTGGGGTCGGTTGTCGCGGCCGTGTCGGCGGCCCCAACGACCGGGATCATGTACCTGTTCCTCGGATTGCTGGCTCCCTGGCTGTTCATCGGCATCCTCCTGATCAGCCTACCCCTGCTCGGTGCGGCCAGGAATCTGTTCACGCTCCCTACCGCGATACGTTGCAACCACACCCTCGAGCACGGGACGATCACTGTCCTGCGTGAGACCTATGGCCGCGCGCGAAAGCTCAGTGGGCGCTCCGACGAACAGGGCTTCAGAGTTGCAGGTGCCGAGGATCAGAGAGACATCACTTCGGCGTTTGCCGCCGCCACGAGAAAGCTCGAGTCTGGGGAGCGCGAATTCGTTGTGGCTCGAGGCTGTGGTTCCATGGTCGTCACGGCACAGGCGATCGGTCTCGCGCTGTATTCTGCCACCGGAGTAGTTTTCGTCTTTGCCGGTGCGCCGCCGACGGTCGTACTTCCGACGATCCTCGGAGAGTACGCTCTGATCGTGCTCCTGCGGTATCCTGTCGGCCTGTATCTTCAGAGGACTCGGTTTCTCTCCTTCGACTTCACCAACGCCAGAATCACTTCGATCACGTCCGTCGACAGGGCGCAACTGCTTGAACGACATCCAGTCTTTTTCGTCCGAACGCAGATCACGCCGGTGAAACCCGAATGACACTCGCGAGCTCGCTCAGAGCTGTTGCGGTTCTGGCAGCTTGTCTCCAGGCAGACGTGATCCTCGCCGACTCGATCGAGGAAATGAGGCTGGAGTTGCAGTTCGTCCCTCAGGAGACTACCGGCTCAAGTAATCCCGTGCTGTCGGAGGGCCTCGTCGGGCGGCCGATCCGGTTCATTCTGGAGGATGCGCGTCCACCGGCTGAGAAGACCCGGGTGGGCGAAGGGACCGACGACGACGATCAGGTCTTCCCCTGGCAGACCTCAACTCCGGTTCTTCCATTCGCCACAGAGGTTTTTCACCGGACGGCTGGCGGTTGGGGTATCCAGATCGAGGAAGCGGCGGATCTGATCCTCTCGGCGAAGCTCACCCGCTTCTTCGTCACGGAAAAGGACCAGGCGGTCGGTTCGTCCTACACCGCCGAGGTCCGATTGACCTTCTTCCTCAAGGACCCCAATGGCACCACACTGGCCGACGGAGCGGCGTCCGGCGATGCTCGGAGATACGGGAGGAAGCGGAGCGGCGAGAACTGCAACGAAGTCCTGAGCGACGCCATGAAGGAGGCCTACGCGAATCTCCTTGATCAGCGCACTCTCCAGGAGAGCTGGTCGGGACGACGGACCCAGCCACCCACTCTCTCCGGCGCAGGAATCTCGCCAGGGGACCTGCTCGCGGAAGTACTCGCGCTCAAGAGCGAGGGGTTCAGCGACGATCTGCTTGTGGGCTACGTGAGACAGAAAATCTTGTCTACCCCGATGACCTCTGCCGATCTCATTACATGGAAGACTGCCGGCATTTCCGAGACCGTTCTCAGCGCAGTCCTCGCGCGTGTTCAGGCCTCTCCCTCCCAGTAGTCGACCGCCGCTCCCTTCGGGAGATAGGCGGTGAGCGTCCGCTTGGCCATGTCGCCTCCGGGCGCGGAGCCGGCCGAGACTCCCAGCTTGTCCGAGTCGGGATAGACTACGATGTCGGGCTCGACCATCGTCGAGAAGGAGAAGAAGCGCAGCGGCGCCTTCGAGGTGTTGATCACCTCGTGGCCCGAGCGCTCTCCACGCGGAAGCGCGACGTAGTCGCCCGCGCGGACGGGCACGCGGCCGGCGGGCGTGCGCAGCGTCCCCTCCCCTTCGAGGATGTAGAGCGCCTCTTCGTTCCCGAGGTGGTAGTGGTAGGGCCAGGGTGACTTGCCCGGCGGGATCTCGTAGAGGCTGCAGCCGATCATCTCGCGCCCCGCCGCGGCGCCCAGGGCCTTGCGGCGGCAGCCGAAGCGCTCCCCCTTGAACCGATCCTGCCACTCGACGTCTTCCTGGTTGACGATGAACGCGGGCCTCTCCATGCGAGCCTCCTCGGGAGCCGCCGGCTGCGCCGGCGCGATGGTTCGATGACAGTTGCAGTGTAGTTTCCCGTGGCTGAAGTCGTGTCGACTTGTCCAGCGGTTCTGCCTCAGGAATCACTCGGGAGCGCTTCGAAAAAAAGTTCTTGACACTCGCTGAACTTTCGTGTATTGTTCGCCTACCTGCCAGAGCCCCAGAACACGCTCCAGGAGCCGAACGTGCACATCGCACCTGTCAGCTCTCAGCGGGGATCGACTCTCCGAGGCCTGCCTGCCGCCTCTGCCCAGGAGCCGTCGCCCCGAGGCTTGCCCCTCACCCCCGTACAGGAGCCGAACCAGCGGCTCGTGGCGGTTCCGGCTCCGGCCGCGGATGATGCTGGCCCCACCCTTCTTCCTCGCCGTCCGTCGTTGGCCCATCTTGAGCGAAGGGCGGGCCGGCTGCTTCGCACGCTCCGGGACGGGGATCTTCTCCGCCGTCTTGGGTCCGTCCGCCTCGGCGATTACGTCATCGAGC
>CAZMRF010000100.1:0-6679 GCA_964568735.1 uncultured Acidobacteriota bacterium | reverse complement strand
CACCTCGTAGATCAACCCCAGGCTGCCGGACAGGAAGAACAGAAAGAGGATGGCGCCCGTCAGGGGCTCCATCCCGGTGGGATCGGTCAGGTCCTTGCGCATGGATTCCCTCTGAGCGCGTACAGGAGGGACGGGCCATGTTAGTGCCCTCCCCCCGGAGCGTCAACGAAACGGCCCCATCCGGCCCGCTTGTCACTCTTGTCAGGCCGGAAGGGCTGGCCTTCGAGCCTGCCCGGGTAATAGGTTGGGCCGCGCAGCCGGAGCTCTCGAGCCGGAGAGGAGCGATGAGGAGGTGACCGTCTTGGCCAGCGACGAGACGCGACGATGGCTCCAGCCGCGAAACCTCGCCGGTTTCGCGCTGGTCTTCGCGGCCGCCGCCGTCACGATCGCATGGATCACCTCCGCAACTTCCGGCCTGTACGGGTACGACGGGTGGTTCCACATCCGCTACGCGGAGATCCTGAGATCCGAGGGAGTGTCGAGAAGCTTCCCCTGGTGGGAGGAGACCTTCCTGCGGGATCACTACGCGGACAAGGACTTCCTCTACCACGTCCTTCTCATCCCGTTCACGTTCGGCGACCTCGTGGAAGGCGGGAAGCTGGCCGCGATACTGATCGGCGCCGCGCTGGCGGGCACCTTCTATCTCGCGGCGCACCGGCTGCGCGTTCCGTGGCCCGCGGCCTGGTCGATCGGGCTTCTGGCCTGCTCGACGGCCTTCCTCTACCGCCTCGGCTTCACGCGGCCCGCGACCGCGGCTGTCGCCGTCGCGCTGGCCGGAACGGTTGCGATCCTGACGCGCCAGCATCGATGGGCCTTCGCCTTTGCGGCCCTCTATCCCCACATCCACATCTCCTATCACCTCCTCCCCTGCCTGGCCCTCCTGCATGGCTTCCACCTCCTGGGAAAGGAGAAGGAAGACGCGGGAGGGGGATCGCCCTTCCGGCTCGCCGCCTGGACCGCCGCGGGCGCGGTGACGGGCGCGGTGATCACCCCCTACTTCCCGAACAACATCTATTTATGGTGGGTCCAGAACGTGCGCGTCCTGGGCCTGGCCTGGCGCGCTCCCGAGGATCTCGGCATGGGGCTCGAGATCCGCGCCGGCCTCTCGAGCCAGCTCCTGGGCTACAACGCCGCGGCCTTCCTGGCCATGGGCGTGGCGCTCTATCTCCTCGCCCGCACTCGCCGGGGCGCCTCCCCCGAGGCGTTGACGTTGCTCGTGGTCTCTTCCGGATTCCTGGGACTCTCCATGATGAGCCGCCGCTTCATCGAGTTCTGGATCCCCTTCACGATGCTCCTGGTGGGGGTCGTGGTGCGCGACGCCCTGGCCGCGCGTCCGCCCGGCTCGCGCTCGCCGTCGAAGGCTTTCGTGGGGGCCACGGCTGTCGTGCTGCTGGCCCCGCTCCTCTTCTGGAATGCGCGCGGGGCCAGGGAGATCGTCGAGAAGGATCCCGGAGCGATCTTCGAAGATGCCTCGAGCTGGATGCGCTCGAACATTCCTGCCGGGGAGAAGATCTTCCACCTCGACTGGGACCAGTTCCCGCAGCTCTTCTTCTTCAATCCCCAGTTCCGCTACCTCATGGGCCTCGATCCGGCTTTCATGTACGTCACCAACCCGGAGCGCTGGAAGGAGTGGCAGCAGGTCACCCACGGCGAGGCGGCGGATCCCTACGACGCCATACGCCACGACTTCGGGAGCCGCTGGATCCTCGGGGTCCCTGCCGCCGAGGATTTCATGAGCGGCGCGCGCCGGGATCCGCGCTTCTTCCCGCGCTACGAGGACGCGAACGCCGTCGTCTTCTTCCTCGCCGACGGCTTCGAGTTCCTCGAGTCGTGGGAGCTAGCGGGGTGGTATCCCGACCCCTCGCGCAGGCTCTTCGACGCAACGCTGGGCCCTGAGCCCGACGATGGTGGCCGTCCCGCGGGCCCCTCGGCCCAGGGAGCCGGCGCCTCGGGGCCGCAGAGCGCGAGCACGCGGGGCTTCGCGGATCTCCGGCGCCTCCTGAACGTGCCTGCATCCCAGCGGGAGGTCTGCGCAGTTGGCCGTACCCGCGTCGATGGCACCGGCTCGGGGCCGGTCACCCTCGGCCTGACTACCGACGACGAGTACCGGCTCTACCTCGACGGGGTTGAGGTCGCCTCACACTCTCCCCTGCTCGATCCTCCGCCCGGCTCGCCCGGCGGCCCTCCCATCAGCCTCGATGATCTGGTGGACACGCCGAAGCGTGTCGAGGAGACCTTGGTCGTCGTCTCGCTTCACGAGGGCGCACACGACATCATCGTGAAGCTTTGCCAGGTCGGCGACGACCTGGGCTTCTATCTCAGGGCCTTCCGCGAAGACGGCAGTCCCCTGGCCTCGACGTTCTGATTGGCGACGCACCGGACGCGGCATCCGCGAATCAAAAGGCATCGCCCCCCGGCTGAGTGACTTTGGTCCTTCCTCCTTTGCGGACGGCCGGTGCGCCAGGTAGCGGTCGTTGCGCTGCGCGCCGTGCCCGGGGCACACAACGCAAAGCCGCCGGAGCGTTTGCGCTCCGGCGGCTTCGTCCTGGAGACCCAGGAAGAACTTCTTTCGGCTCCTCGGCTGAGGGGGTACGTCAGCGAGGATTGCCCGGGCCCGGCTTGCGGGCCGACCCCGGCCGGGCTACCCCGGCCCTGTAATCGTGTTTAGTCGTCCCCCTTACCACCAGGGCTGAGATTCGCCTTCCTCTTGAACTTTCCACCACGGCCGTTGCCGTTGTTGAAGTCGTCGTTGTCCTTCGCCTCGATGGACGCGCCCCCGGAGGCTCCTGCGGCCCTGCCCAGCTCGCCGCGGAATGTGCGAACGACGGCGGAGGCCTTAGCCTCCGTCACCGCGCGGCCCGGGTTGCCGGTCTTGACGTTGATTCCGAGCTGCCCGAGGACCTTGACCAGCTCTCCCTCTGTCAGAGTCCCAGCAGGGGAGCCGAGGTTCAATCCGAGCTCCCGGAGCGACTTGATCGCGCTGTCCGCGTTGAGGCCGCCCGACACTTGGAGATTCATGGCGCGCGCGAGCTCGACGGCGAAATCACCTACACTGATCGACTGCCCGGAGCCTTTCGGGGCCGCCGCGACGGCCACGGCGCCCGCCAGGCACAGGCACAGAGCCGTACCCAAGAACGCACGGACTACCTTCCTCATACCCCCTCCTTACAAATCGATTAGGACCCGCAGTGCGCCTCTAACGAGAGACATTCTCCCCCGGGCACAAAACGTAGATCGAGCGGTGAACGTGACTTTGTATATACGCCAGCCCAACTTTGAAGTCAACCGAAAGTTGCCTCCGGAACTGGGGATTCCGGGCTGCGGAGCCACTTTCCGGGCCGGGCCCATCATGTTGAGGAAGCATCACAAGCGGAACATGCGGAGATCCCGGCGGTAGTTTCGTTGACACTCCCCGGGGTAGTCCGGTACCATGCGCCGCCTTTCGGCTCAAACCTCTGAGACGACCGGGTTCGCGTCAGGAGAACCATTGAGCGCCGGGGCACCCCCCCCAGACCCCGCCCTACAGGACGTCCTACACCGCAACTGGGCCTTCCGGGACCTCCTCAAAGCGGTAGGGCTCTCCTTCGACCCGGAGAAGCTCCTCGCCGGGGGCGCCGGCCTTTTTCTCTCTGCTTTCGTATTCGGCACGATTCACTGGCTGGGCCTCCTCACAGGAGAGGAGGGGGCCATCCGTGTTTTCTCGATCCTCGGCCTCATCCTCGCCTCCTGCGTCTGGGTGGTCTTCTCCGGTGTCATCGCCCGGATGAGCCTCACACAGCTCCTGGAAGATCGGAAGGCCCGCTCCGTCGAGATCCAGCTCTTCCTCGCGGAGCGATGGACCACACTGGTGGGCACGCCCGTCGCTTTCGCCGGGTTGAGCCTCGCCCTCCTGGCGGTGATGGCCGCCATGCAGCTCGTCGGTGCCATCCCGGGGCTGGGCCCTATCGTCTTCGCCGCCTCCTTCCTCCTGGCCTTCCTGCTGGCCTTCTCGGCGGCGCTGGTCGCCCTCATCCACGCGCTGGGGGCCTTCCTGTATCCCTCCGTCGTCGCCCTGGAGGGACGCGGAGCCGCGGGTGTCCTCTCGGAGCTCTTCGATCTGGTGCGCAGGAAGGGGATCCACCTTCTCCTCTGCGAGGCCGTCGTGGGGCTGGTGGGCCTGTTGATGACCGGAATCATCGGAGTTGCCGTCTGGGCCGGGCTCTACATCGTGAACTGGTCCGCGGCGGCCATCATGCGCGAGAACTTCCACTTCTCCCTGATGGGGATCCCGCGTTTCTTCCGGGTCTTTCTGCGCCCCTTCCAAGCGTGGCTGCCAGCCATCCCCGATCCCGGCCCGGTGGCATGGCACTACGACCTTGCCGGCTTCATGCTCGGGTTCTCCCTCCTGTGGATCGTCATCGCGACCGCGGTCTATCCCTTCGTCTTCTTCAATACGGCGGGCTCCATCACATATCTGATCCTGCGCGAGGAGAGGACGGAACCTGGCTCCGGCGACTGATCCGGTGGACGACACACGCCGTGAGCTCGAGCGCCGGGAGGATGAAGTGCTGCCCTCGTGGGCGCTGCGGAGCGCCCGCGCTCAGCGGGCGCGCCCCCTCGATCCCGAGGGGCGGCTTTTCGACTACAGGACCGAGTTCCAGCGTGACCGCGACCGCATCCTCCACTCACGCAGCTTCCGGAGGCTGAGGCAGAAGACCGACGGCGGCTCCACCTCGGAGATTGATCCGCGGCGCGACCGGCTCACCCATACGCTGGAAGTGGCGCAGCTCGCTCGGACCGTGGCCCGCGCGCTCAACCTCAACGAGGATCTCGCCGAAGCGATAGCGCTCGGCCACGATCTGGGCTGCCCTCCCTTCGGATCCGCGGGCGCACGGGTCCTCGACGAGCTTCTCTCCCGCGGGAGGCTCCCGCTGGCGGGCGGCTTCCGGATCGCCTGCCAGTCGCTCCGGGCCGTGGACCTCCTCGAGAAGCGATACGACCACGAAGGCCTGAACCTGACGCATGACGTCCGCGAGGGCATCCTCAAGCAGCCCGAGCTCCCTTCCCTCCGCGGCGCCGCCGCCGGGCGGCCCGGCTCGGGCGGGATTCTCTCGGGCATCGACACGGCATCGTTGCGTCCTGGCCGGTCTCCCTCACTGGAGGCGCAGTCCGTTGCCGCCGCAGACCGCATCGCCTCGACTCTGGGAGCCATGGACGACGCCCTCAGGGCTGGAGAGGTCGAGCCCGCTGACCTCGAGCGCCTCCCTCTGGCCCGCGAGCTGATCCGCCGGGTGGGGGCCCGCTATCCCGCGCGGGCCCGGGGACGCCTGACAGTCAAGGCCAACCTCCTCCACCGGGGGCTGACGCATCTCCTCGTCACCGCGACCATCCAGGCCTCGCTCCGGAGGGTCCGCACCTGGTGTCGCGCCATGAAGGTCGAGAGCCACGAAGACTTCCTTGCTGCCCGGGACGAGCTTCCGGCGGCCGTCGTGGCTCCGGCCTCGCGGATTGCGCGGCTCCTGGATGCTCTCCGGGAATCGCTGCATGCGAAGCTGGGGAGCGGGGCCGCGGCCGCGCAGGCCCTGGCCCGCTCCCGCAGCGTGATCGGCTCCCTCCTCGATCAGTACCGGGCCGATCCGCGCCTCCTGGACGACTACGTGCTCTTCCGGTACAGGGAGCTGGCCGGAGGGCGCTTCCTGAGAGACCTCCCGCCCGCGGCGATGGAAACGGAGATCACCCGGCGCTACCATGGCTCGGGCGTCATGATCCGACTCATCGCGGACCATATCGCCGGCATGACAGACGCCTACGCCCGGTTCGAGCGCGCCCGCCTTTCGGGCACGAACCCTGGGCCGGCCGCCGATGTCGTGCGCCCCGAGGGATCCTGAACGCACCCCCATGAGAATCGCCATCGGCTCCGACCACGCCGGCTACGAGCTCAAAGACAAGATCCGCGCCCGTCTCGCCGGAAGCGGTCATCAAGTCGAGGATCACGGGACGAGCGGGGCGGAACCGTCCGTCGACTATCCCGACATGGCCTTGAAGGTCGCGCGTGCCGTCGCCTCGGGTGCGGCGGATCGCGGGATCCTCGTCTGCGGCACGGGCATCGGCATGTCCATGACGGCGAACAGGATACCGGGGATCCGCGCGGCGCTCTGTCACGATCACTACACGGCGAAGCTCAGCCGCGCGCACAACGACGCGAACGTTCTCTGCATGGGTGGCCGGACCACGGGATCGGAGGTGGCCTTCGACATGGTCGCCGTCTTCCTCGAGACGGCCTTCGAAGGCGGGAGACATCAGCGGCGGGTCGGCAAGATCCACGCCGCCGAGAGAGTGGAGACGGAACGATGAGCGCCGGCCGGGATCCCCTGCTGGAGATCGACCCGGAGATCGCCGAAGCCATCGACAACGAGATCCGCCGGCAACAGGAGACGCTGGAGCTCATCGCCTCCGAGAACTTCGTCAGCCCGGCCATCCTCTCGGCCACCGGGTCGGTCTTCACGAACAAGTACGCGGAGGGCTACCCGGGCCGGCGCTACTACGGCGGTTGCGAATACGCCGACGTCGTCGAGAGGCTGGCGCGCGACAGGGCCTGTGCCCTCTTCGGCGCCGAGCATGCCAACGTGCAGCCCCACAGCGGGAGCCAGGCCAACATGGCCGTCTACTTCACCGCCCTCGAGCCGGGCGACACGGTCCT
>CAZMRF010000099.1:0-6728 GCA_964568735.1 uncultured Acidobacteriota bacterium | reverse complement strand
GGAGCCGGTGGATGTCGGCCCGGAGCAGGATCCCGTTCGAGACCCGATGCTCGCCGCGACCGAATGGCTGCGCGTAAGCCCGTAGAGCGAGCTGGGCCCGAAAGTCAGGATGCTGCCGTGAAGGCTCGTGAGGCTTCTTCAGGCGGGTCGATGCTGACGAACAGCTTCGCTGGGAAGAGGTAGTCATCTCCGGACTCGTCGACGACGCGGATAAGGTCGCGCTTCGCCGCCTCCGCGTCCGGCAGAGCTCGATACACCCTGCGGATGACCAGAGAAACCTTGTATCCAGCGTTGTTCACGCACAGGACGTATCGCTTCGGAGCGTTTCGCCTCATGCCTCGCTCTCGCCGATCGGCAAGGAGCGGACGCGGATGCGGTCGGTGTCGAAGACCACGACGCACCCGTGTTCGAGGGATACCTCGATGTTCGGCAGGTTCGCCAGCAAGAGGTCGACCTGCCGATCCGCCCGACGGTCGGCTCCACGCCGGTACAGGATGACTGAGGGCTTCGCCAGGTCCCTGAGGGCAAGGAGGGTCGCGAAGTCGGTGTCAGCCGAGATGAGGACGCGATCCTCCTGAGCCGCGATGGCGAATACTTCTTCGTCGCTGGCGCTGTGCAAGCTGCGATCTCGCACGTGGACCGCGTCGTGCCCCCGGCGCCTCAGGCCATCTGCAACCTGAGGCGACAGCGCATTGTCGACCAGGAATCTCACGGAGCGACCAAGGGGAGTTCGCGTTCTCGCACCGCCTCGGCGGCGTACTGCAACGCTTCCTGGATGTCGGCGGCCTGAAGGTCGGGGTAGGCCGCAAGGATCTCCGCCTCGGACATCCCATCGGCCACCATGCCCACGACCGTCGCCACCGGGATCCGGAGCTTGCGGATGCAGGGCACCCCGCCCATCTTCTCCGGCTCCACCGTGATGCGTGTGAACTTCATTTCGGTTGTCTCCCCTCAGGTATGGCCTGCTACCCGCCAGTGACCGCAGATTCGAAACTGTCGCCCCAGTCTACGGCCTGCGCAGGGGGTCGAACAACCTCACGGCGGAGCGGGCGGTCCCCGGAGGCGTCGATCCCGCGCGATGGCAAGCGCCCTACAACTGCCACCCCGGCGAGGGATACCAGTAGAGTCGCCTCAGACGCGAGGATCGTCGGTGGCGGCGGGAGGCGCCCCGCATGTTCCGCCGAGAGCCTCTACCCGAGAGACACCGTGTCGTTGTGCTCCTCGAGGAGCCGCCGGTCCGGGTGGTCGCCCGGATGGCCCGGGAGGTGAATCGCCCGATCGCGGAACGGCTGGTAGGACCGCCCGTTCTTGAAGACCTCCTCGATCTTGCGGCTGACCCGGAAGACGTAGTCCGGCGTGATGGTCACGTAGCCGTGATCGAGGAGCCGGTGAATATCGGCCCGGAGCAGGATCCCGTTCGAGACCCGATGCTCGCCGCCCCTGGAGTACCGCTGGATGTGCGCCGCCTCCAGGGCGGGCAGCGTGTGCTCGCCGGTGACCGCGCAGGCGCGCCCGTAGGCATCCTTCACGGCGATCCGGAAGGTGCCCTAGCCAATCGGTACGTTCTGATAGGCGGCTGTTGGCCCGAAGACGATGACTTCGACATCCGGCAAGCTCGCAAATGCTCTCTCGATCTCGCCTCGCACCTGAGCCCAGTCCAAGCCGCCGTTACCGCAGCCCAGTGGCGGGAGCGCGATCGAGTGGATGTCGCACTCCTGAATGACCTTGACGAGATCCTCCAGTCCATCGCGAACCCACTCGACCTTCGATGGGTAGCGCCAGTGTTTCTTGGTGGGGAAGTGGATGATGAACCGCGGGCCGAGCAGCGTCTTCTCATGGGTCAGCAACACGTGGCCCGCATGGACCTCGCCGCGCTTGGCCGCATCCTCGTAGCGCTTGGCGCTTTCGGGAAACGCCTCACGAAACATCAGCGCGATGCCCTTGCGCATCACGCCGACCTCGTTAACCGTGTTCACAAGAGCATCGGCACGTGCGTCGAGGAGGTTGCCTTGAGCGTATCGAATCATCAGGGATACAGCTCCGGCCGCTCGCCTACTCCCAGGGTCAGGCTCCGCCACTGCACCTCGGCTTCCAGCGCGGCCTTCGTCTCCGGATCGCGGCAGTCGAGCAAGGCCTTGGGCCGGAGGCCTCATGCCATCACAGGCTCCCCTGGCATTTGGTTCCACAGCCTGCCATCGAGCAAGCGCCCCGCGCGCTTCTTGTTCACGCCTCCCCACTGCTTGAAGAAGAACGGGACGTTCATCTTCTGACACTGGTCCCTCAGATCGGAGACCCACTCAGCATTCATGGGCCGCGCCCTCGGGCCCGACTCGCCACCCACTATGACCCAGTCGATCCCCGCGAGATCGAGGTCGGGAAGAGGACCCAGCAGTGGCTCCAGTGAGAGGAACTTCAAGTGCGCGCGGCTCCCGCGGAGGTCGTCGATTCGAGATAGGTATTCCGCGCTCTCGACACTCACGCCCATCCAGATGTTCACCGCCCACTCGAGGCTGGCGTCGATCTCCGCAAGCCGCTCTGATCGCTTCGTGAGGATCTGGAAGCGATGCCAATCCGCACGGCGCATCACGTCGAAGATCCGCTTTATGTATTCGACCGGAACCTCCTCGTGGAACAGATCGCTCATCGAATTGACGAAGATGGCCTGCGGCCTTTTCCACCTCAGGGGCAGCTCGAGCATGTGCGGCTGGAGCGTCAACTGGAAGCCGTTGCTGTAGTTCTCCTGGCCGATGGCCTGCAGGCGCTCCGCCATCCGCTCGGCGTAGCAGTGCTTGCAGCCGGGGCTGACCTTCGTGCAGCCCGTGACGGGATTCCAGGTTGATTCCGTCCACTCGATGCCTGATCGGTGCGCCATCAGTCGTCCAGCCTGGTGAGCAAGTGGTTGGCTATTCGCAAGGCGATGGGTGCGCCGCTCGCGCTCCCTGCAGCGAAGCAGAGGAGATAGAGAGGACATCCGACCGAGTTGCGCAGGACCTTCGGCTCGTCAGCGACAGCCGGAAATTCGACCTTGAGCTCCTCGAGCTGCAGACAACGACTCCGCCTGCGCTCGATGAAGATGTACTTGTCGAACGGGGGCTGCGTCTTGAGGGCGAGACGGGCCGAACCCTCAAGAAGCGCTTGCGGTTGCTCCTCTGCAAGGTCCGGTAGTAGCGGGGGTTGGGGCGTCCCGTCGGCGTCCTCGGCCGTGGCCGCGTCGCGGTAACCGGTGCCTGCGAATGCATCGATGTAGGCCTTCTTGAATGGCTTTCTCTTGAGCGCGGTAGTGTAGCTTCGGAGGTACTCCGCGATGACCGCGAGCTTCGCGGTCGTCCAGTCGCCCCTGAGCTTCGGGTGCCGCCTTCTGGAGGACTTCCTACCGGTTCCGGCTCTCATGGCTGGTGACACCCTGCTTCGGCCGTTGATGGCAGCGCGCAGACCTGGGCAGTCGGGGACGTGGCCTCGGACCGTGACACGTGGAATGAAACGCAGACTGGTGCACGTGGCTGCGAGGTCACGGATTCGGCCGCCAACAGCCGGGCGTGGACCGCGACCATCGGAGCGCAGACGTGGGCAGGTGCGTAACCCCCGTAGCCGGCGGCCGAAGCGAGCTCGGCGCCCATCGGCAGGCGAGGCCCCGGCACCTCGATCCCGGCAAGGGTGAAGCGCACCGAGCTAGACGGGTTGTTCAATCCAAGGCTCCCGAGCGTGTGAAATCGGGGCTCCGGCAGGTGGCGAAAGTATAGCGAAGTTCCCGCGCATGTCAACGATTTTCTTCGCACCCCGGATGACCTGGGCAGCTACCCCAGAAACACCGTGTCGTTGTGCTCCTCGAGGAGGAGCCTGTCGGGGCGGTCGCCCGGATGGTTCGGCTTGTGGATGGGCTGATCTCGGAACGGCTGATAGAACCGTCCGTTCTTGAAGACTTCCTCGATTCTGCGGCTCACCCGGAAGACGTAGTCCGGCGTGATGGTCACGTAGCCGTGATCGAGGAGCCGGTGGATGTCAGCCCGCAGCAGGATCCCGTTCGAGACCCGATGCTCGCCGCCCATGGAATACCGCTGGATGTGCGCCGCCTCCAGGGCAGGCAGCGTGTGCTCGCCGGTGACCGCGCAGGCGCGCCCGTAGGCGTCCGCGACGGCGACCCGAAAGGCGCCCTGGCCGAGCCGGGGCTCCACGAGCTGAGGCGTGCCGACGCGCTCGCCTTCGACGAGCGGCGGCAGGGGACCGTTGTTGGGCGCGAACCGGCGCGCGTACTTGCGGGACCTCAGCAACACCGCATCCCACCCGCGGAGCTCCCCGCGCCGCGTCAGGCTGCCGCTCGCCTGAATCCCGCGAGAAATGCCTTGACGGTGGCCACGGCCTCCCGGCGGAGGCGGCTGTGCTCCTCTGCGTTTCCGGGGGCGCCGAGGAATGCTGAGTACGCGGCCGGGCCGTCCTGCTCGGTGTCCGCGAATCGCTGCTCGAGAAGTGCAAGTGACTCTTCCACAAAGGGGTGACTCACGATCCTGCTGGAACGGGCCAACTTTCCCGCAGATTCCGGGCCTCCGTCTTGGTACAGGAGAGTGAAAACAAGATCGTAGGCGTCCTTGTTCTCGTGTCGATCCTGGAACGCGAAGACTTTCAGCGTGACGAAGGAGAGCAGCCCGGCGATCTTCGCGGTGACTCTAGATCGACCGCCACTGTCGAGTCTCTCCGCCCCGACCGTGCGCTCGATGAAGTCATCGCGAACGAGGAGCGCCCCGCGTACATTGAAGGCGCCGAGTTTCGACCCCGCGCCTTCGTCCTTGGGATTGAATATCCGACCGGGCTCGACTTTATCGGTCTCGCAGATGAACTCGACTCTGACGGGGATCCCGTCGACCTCACGCGTGTACTGAAAGCTGACGTTCGACTGGTGAAATCCGGCCCTCTCGAGGTTGTTCTGGAGCGTGCGATACGTCTCGGGCGTATCGTCGCCGAGTGCGACGCCGATGACGAGATCGATATCCTGCGTGCCAACGTGCGGAGACGCTCCCTCCGGCAGCCTCGCCGTCAGGTAGCGCGGCACGAGACCCCCCACGAGGCACACGCGCTCTCTCCAGGGCCCAATGTCGCCGAGAAGGGTGACGAGGGCTCGCTCGCACCGGTCCGTCGTCGAGTCGAGGAAGTCTGAGCTATGGCCGCGTGAGGTCAAAACCGGATGACCTCCCGTCTAAGATGATCGGCCTGCTCGCGGCCACGGCGCGGGTCGTCCCGGAGATCCGCATAAACCCTGAATCTGTTCGCCAGCCAGAGGCCATCCACCTCCTCGCGGAAGGCGAGAGCCCCGTCACTCTTCTCCTGCAGGAGGATCAGGTTGTGGCCCTCGGTGACCCGATCAGCGCCCATCGTCAAGCAGAGTTGGTCGGGTGTGGCCTTTGCAGTCGTCCACATCGTGGCTACCGGGATGGACGTGATGAACGGTGCCAGCCGGTTGGCGGCCGCGGCGCCTGTCAGGGCATACGCGATGTTGCTCCGTTGGAGCCTGGCCGTGACCTCTTGTACGAGCTGCTGCACGCTCTGGGTGAGCCGATAGGCCAGAGTCACGGTCCTGCGCTCCTCGCACTCCTCGCTCCAGAGATCGACGAGCGCGGTCGGGTTGCTGACGCGCCTGACACGACGAGGGCCCGTTCCGGTTGTGGTGAGGATTCCCTCGGTCTCCAGACGGGCAACGACGCGATGCGCGAGCCCGACGGAGATGCCTGCTTTTCCCGCGAGGTCCTGAATCATCCAGACTCGGCCTGGATCAAGCAGAAGGGCCTGCGCAGCCATTCCTGCCTTGCCGTTGAGCCGTGTCGGGGTTCTTCGGGGCGCGGTTCTCATGCGCCCCTCCCGGCTCTCGAGATGAATGAGAAGTCCAGGCAGCTCGATATGTGTGTTGCCCTGTCCGTCCACGAGCGACACCCCTCGATCCTGCAGGATCTTCCTCGCCCCCTCAGTCGTTTCCGCCGCTACGACCAGAAGAGGGGGGCCCGGCTGGCCCTGCATTCCCTGGATGATCTGCCAGGCAGTTGCCGTATTGGCTCGGCGCTTGAACTGCACGATGATGGGGATTCGCTTGCCAGCGAAGTGGATCGTCATGTCCCCCTTGCGGAGAGGCTTCCTTCGGGTCGGCCGGACCTCCACTCCAGGGATTCCGGCCAAGATCCCCAGGGCTTCGGGCTCCAGGGCCGCCTCTATTTTCACTGTTTGCCTTTTATTCACAGCGACGGTGAATATTGCTTATACTGTGAATAAGGTCAAGTGAAAGAGCGCCCTACCCCAGAAACACCGTGTCGTTGTGCTCCTCGAGGAGCTTCCGGTCTGGGCGCTCACCCGGATGGTCGGGCCGGCGGATGGGCTTGTCGCGGAACGGCTGATAGGAGCGGCCATTCTTGAAGACTTCCTCGATCTTGCGGCTGACCCGGAAGACGTAGTCCGGCGTGATGGTCACGTAGCCGTGATCGAGGAGCCGGTGGATGTCGGCCCGGAGCAGGATCCCGTTCGAGACCCGATGCTCGCCACCCATGGAGTACCTCTGGATGTGCGCCGCCTCCAGGGCGGGCAGCGTGTGCTCGCCGGTGACCGCGCAGGCGTGCACGGCTGCCGATCAGCGCTCACGATGGCGAAACGACCGTTCACGATGAACGAAACAGGTGTTCACGGTCACCGAAAAGGGTGTTGAACGAAACCGCTTCGCGGTAGCTCGAAGACGATCGGTTCCTCTCGTCGCT
>CAZMRF010000098.1:0-6785 GCA_964568735.1 uncultured Acidobacteriota bacterium | reverse complement strand
GGTGGCGCGCGCCAGGCCGAAATCCATCACGCGCACGCGCAGCCCGCCGCCCTCATGGCGCAGTACCATGATGTTCTCTGGCTTGATGTCCCGGTGGATCACACCGCGAGCCTGGCTGTACTCGAGCACCTCGCCCACGGCCAGACCGATCTCCAGCATCTCGCCGAGCCGGAGCGCTCCCTCCTTCAAGAGGTGTCTCAGGCTCATGCCTTCCACCACCGGCATGACGAAGAAGAGCGACCCCTCGTGCTGGCCGAAATCGTGGATTGCGACGATCGAGGGATGGTCCAATCGCGCGACGATCTGAGCCTCGGTCTTGAAGCGCTGCTCCGTTTCAGGGGTCAGCAGGCTCGGGGCCACGAGCTTGATCGCCACATCGCGGTTGAGCTGCGGATCGCGGGCGCGATACACCACTCCCATTCCGCCGCGTCCCAGCTCATCGATAATCTCGTATCGATCGGCGAGCTTCTTTCCGATCACCGCGACGAGCCCTCCCCATCCTTGAACTTGGGAACTTTCGAGCGGCCTGGAGTAGCCGTCATTCTACCAGATGCGTCCGTCCATGCGAGGCTGCCCCGGCGTTGTCCATGGCTCGATGCATCGCCATCAGTGGCCCCATGCCCTGGATGCGCCTCGATGGTGCCGGGGCGGGGAACGAGATCCCCGGCACGGACTACGCGGCGGGCTTCTTCCTGAGGAAGCCACCGAGCGTGAGCACCAGCGCGATCATGATCGTAAGCCCGCACACGAGGAGCAGACCGCTGACCGCCGGAGGGTCGGGGCCGTTCGGGGCGGGGAACCTCTGGTGCGAGATGCTGGCGGCTACGCTCGGCTGCTCGATCTAGTGGACGAGTTACCCGGCCTCGGGCAGCAGCGCCCGCTCGATCTCGGCCTCAGACTTGTGGTTCACCCACGGATACGTCGAAAGCAGCACCGGTGAGCCTTTGAGGGCCACGAGCGTCACGCGGTCCACCGCCTTCCCCGGCTCGACGGGGACGTGACACTCGTAGGCCGATGTGAAGCCGACGTCGCGAACTGCCCGCAAGAGCGAATCCCGGGTGAGCCGAAAGCTGAACGTGTTGTCGATGGACTTGAGCAAGCGGCTTCTGCGAACCTCGTCTGAGTCGTCATCCTCGTGCTCGCGGCAACGTCGTCCCTGGTACGTACGGCCTCGGCATTCCACCTGCGTCTCCGCCGTGAGGCTGATCAGCGTGTCGACGACTAACATTCCACCGCACAGGTCGTAGACGTTCTCGAGGACAGAGAAGAGGCTGGGGTCGTCCAGATGGTAGAGCAGCCCCAACAGGTACACGACGTCGAACGAGCCCACGCCCGCGCGTGTCACGCGGCGCACATCCTCCTGAATGAATCTGACCGTATCGAGGCCGTGGCGCGCCGCGCAGGCGGCGCCCTGTTCCATTCGCTGGCTGCGAGCATCCAGGGCGAGGACCTCCGCGCCGCGCAACGCGGCCTCGATCGCGTAGACGCCTTCGCCACACCCCAGATCGAGAATGCGCATCTCGGAAAACGGCCGCCGGGCGAAGTCGCGCGTGATCTGCATGATCCGGCGGACCTTGACCCCGTTCGCCAGGCCGGCCTGGGGAACACGGGGGCCACCTTGAGTGCCCTTCTTCGCGAACAGATCGAGGGCTTCGGCGTCGAACGCGCGAACTGATTCCATGGTCACCTAGGATCTCTTGAGCGGAATGGATAGGCTGCATCAAGGCGCATCTCGAGTGTTCCCTCCGCAGTACCGCGTGTATTCTGCTCCCACGTGACGTGACCGTGGAAGGGAGTCGATCGAGTGGACGAGTTCATCATGAAGTTGTTTGCGGATCCCGAGATGCTGCGCATGGGCCACGCCCAGCGTCGCGACGACCTCAACCTCGGTCTGGGCTGGATCTACTACTCGCTGGCGCGCGTGATTCGGCCCAGGACCGCCGTGGTCATCGGCTCCTGGCGAGGGTTCGTGCCGGTCGTCATCGGCAAGGCGCTCGGGGACAACTCCGAGAGCGGCGATGTCCTGCTCATCGATCCCTCGTTCGTGGACGACTTCTGGTCCGATCCGGCGCGTGTCGAGCGGCACTTTGCCGCGCTCGGCACTCCAAACGTCCGGCACGTGCGCATGACAACGCAGGAGTTCGTCGCTACCGACAGCTATCGGCGGCTCGCCGACGTCGGGATCTTGATGGTGGATGGTCACCACACCGCCGAGCAGGCGCGCTTCGACTACCTCGCATTCCTGCCCAAGCTCTGCCCGGAGGCGATCGTCCTCTTCCACGACAGCCTGCGTCGGTTTCAGAGTCCGATCTACGGTTGCGACCATCTCTACGAGCACACCGTCTGCCTGCTCATGGCTCGGCTGCGCGAGACTCCGGGTCTTGAGGTGTTGTCGTTGCCCTTCGACGGCGGACTGACTCTTGTCCGCGGCCGGCCCGTGTCGCTCATGGCAATCGAAGCGCCCTTCGAGGGCGGTTGAGGTCAGGCGTCCTCCCTGCGATTCCTGAGATAGGTCAGAAAATAGCCGTTGAGCTCCCTCGCGCTGCGTGTCCATGACCACGGCGCCCCGGGATCGGCGGCGATGTGATGTTCGATATCGAGTCCGAAGCGCATGAGTCCGTCGATCCGTGAGCGGTACTGGCGATCCTCGAGGCTGCCATGATACAGGTGCGCGATGATTCCGTCGCCGCACTTGAGCCGCCCGCGACAGTGCGCCGCTGCGGAAAGCGCCCAGTCGCGGTAACTCGCGCCGCCGCCGTAGAAATGCCATCCCACCGACCGGTGATTGGCGATCATCTCGTCAGCGCAGCCGATGACGCCGTACGCGGACATGAGATCGCCGCCGCCCACGACGCAGCGCTCGTAGAAGCCGATCCGGCGGATCGCATCCACGCGTGCCGCCCACGCGTGTCCGTAGGCGGGTCGGGCCATGATGTCGTACCGGCCCGTGCTGCCCGGCTCCGGATCGAATCGCCTCGAGAGGTCGATGCGGGCGATCTCATCGCCGACACGCTCGAATAGATCGAGGAAGGACGGCCTCGAAGGGTCGGCGCTGTTCCTGCAGGCCTCCGCCGCGGAGTACTGGCCGAGGAGGATTCGCCGGGTCGGTTCCTTCCGGAGGTACACGACGCGCCTGAACGGCTGGACGACGAAGTGGTCCTGAAGGAGCCGCCTCGTGCACTCGTACCAATGTGCGTCTGCAAAGATCACGTCGCAGTCGACCCAGGCGACATAGCGAACATGCTCCGGCAACGCAGAGAGGGCGAGACCCAGCAGCCTCTCCTTCTGCCACATAAGATCACCGCCGGACACATGGATCAGGAGATCGGCGTCGGCCTCGGTGAGCGCATACCGGCCGGATGGGTTCCACTCGATGGTCGCGAGGGGCACCGACAGGGCTCGGTGGAAGGCGCGGTAGTTCTCGATCCGTGACGTCCATTCCGCGAGATTGAAGTAGGCGGTGATCACCCACAGATCCGAGTCGACGGACACGGCGGTCATGGCGTCCTCCGGGCCACCACCCGTCCCCAGATCTCAATCCAGTCCAGGCGCGAGCAGGCATCGCTTCCGTCGCCGGGCATGAGATCGGTTACGCCTACGGCGTCCACGCGCGCCAGCTCAACCTCGCCGGCTTGGCGACCTATCGTCACGCTGCCGATGTCCAGCCACCGCCACGTCGACGTCGCGATCTCGATCTCGACTTCGCGCCAGTCAGTCGATGCATCGTCGCATTGGTCGCTGACCAGCCACGCACGACTTTCCGGCTTCAGGATGAGTCGCAGGCGGCGCGTGCCCGACTGCCGGGCGCGCCACCGCACGACGCCTCCCCCGGAGAGATCGATCAGGGCGTTGCGGTGACGGAAACTGATCGCCCAGGCGCCGGCGCATTTCCCCGACCAGAGGTAGTAGGGATCGCCGGCGATCTCCTCGTGGTGGCTTTTCTTGAGTTGCCCCGCGCCGGGGCCGTGCAGCGCGAGCGTGAGGTCGGGATGGGCCACGTGTTCCTGAGTGAGCGGCCGGGCCGCTGGTATCTCCTTCCAGTCCTCTCGGAAGACCAGCGCGACGCTCACTGAACCTGCCCGGGCCATTGTTCGTCGAGACGGGAGAGGAACTCTTCGAACTTGCCGGTCGGGCCGCGCGGGATCTCATCAACCTGGACGATTTCGACTTTGAAGGGATGACCCAGCGCGGCCCGAACCGCGTTGCCCGCGCGAGCCTGCTCGCCCGCGGTCAGCGGCCGATCCGAGACTACGTTCAACTGAATCGTGTCGAGCGCAGCCTGCACGTACTGCGCCTGCCTGATAGTGTGCACCGATCGGATCTTGCCGAGTTCCACGGGCCAGTATCGCCGTCCTTCGGGCGTCCGGACGAGGTTGCGGACGCGCCCGCGCACCTGCTCGATCACCGGCAATCCGCGGTCGCACGCGCATCTGCCGCCGGGCGTCGCGTAGTCGCCGAGGTCGTATCGGATCAGCGGCGTTGCGAGGTTGTGAAGTGACGTCACGACGACCCGGCCGGTTTGACCGGGCGCACAAGGCAGTTGACGTTCGTCCAGTATTTCGACGAGCACGGATTCGGCCTGGACGTGGAGGCTGCCCTGCTCGCAGCGGAAGGCGATGTGGCCGACTTCGTTGGCCGAGTACATGTCCGAGGCGCGAAGGCCCCAGCGCTCCCGGAGATGGCGTTCCATGTCGGGATCCAGCGGCTCGGAGAGGAAGCGGATCTCCTCGAGAGCGAGCGGCGGCGAGGATGTCTCGCCGATTCGCTCGAGCAGCGGACCTGCAATGCTAGGAAATGCCAGAAGGTAGTGAGGGTCGAACCTCACGAGCCACTCCGCGAGACGGTCGATGGTGTGGCCGACGTGGATGACCGAGGAAGGGCCGGTTCGAAACAGGTTCGCCACCGGCGGTCCCCACGACGGGAGATCCCGGCCGGCCGGGTCGCGATCGTCCGCAGGGCGGTATCGGATCGCTCCCAGGCGCTTGGAGACATCGCGCGCGTGCCAGAGATGCTCCCGCACGGTGAGGGCGTGCCACATCATGCGCGTGATGCTCGTCGTGCGGACCTCGACCGTGATCCCGGTGGACCCGGAAGTGATGGTCGACTCGATCGGAGTCTGGTCTTCGGGGACCTGCCGGGCGTGAATGATCTCGGCGTCCTTGCGAAGGTCAGACTTGGCGAGGATCGGGACGCGGCGCCAGATTTCCCAGAAGGCTTCAGGGCGTCGATCGGAATCCGCCAGGGCGTCCTCAATCCAGCCCGCGCGGCGGTAGAAGCGCGCCTGCCGGGCGGCCCATGGAAGTACTCGCTTCAGCTGGAGGCTTTGCCCGAGCAGGACGTCTTCGGGAGAGAGCCGCTCGGTTTCACGTAGACCGTCCAGAACGCGGGGCCATCTGGCGTCAGCTGAAACGAACGGCGGCCAGGCGAATTGGGTGGGATCAACCCGCGTGCGCATGGCACACGGCGTCCTTGCGGGGCATGCGGCTCAGAAGCGAAGAACGGCGTCGATCAGGAACAGGTCCGAATCGCTGTGATCGATGTCGTATTGGGTCCATTCCAACCGTGCCCCGAATTTCGTGGTGAAGTAGTACTCCGCTCCGAGCCCGAAATGCACATCCGTGCCGTTCTCGGACGTGCTCTCCTTCACCGTGGCCGGGGTCGGGCTGGCCACCTTCAGATCCGAGGATGTCTCCGCCTTCCAGTGAAACTCTCCGAGCTTCGCGAAGAATGACAGCTTGTCCTTGACCGGAAGCATCCCGACCACGGTGACACCAAACCCGCTTTTTTCGAAGTCGTGGCTGCCGGACACTCCCTCAGGCCCGTCCACCGTCCCGTTGACGTCGGACTTCCCCTTGCCGAGATCGGCGTATTCAGCTTCGATGGCGAACTGGGGAATGAACTTGTACCCGTAGTAGATCTTCCAGCCGAAGTCCTGCTCATCGCGTGTCGAGGTGGATAGGGACGAGGCCATGGTGCTGAACCTGAATCCGTCACCCATCAGCGCCTCCCTGACGTAATCGTCCCGGACCGGTTTGTCACTCCGGATCAGGCTGTCTCCGAGGCCGACGCCGACGTAGGACTCCCCCGCGTGCGCATCCATGGCCACGAACGAACCCGCTCCCAGCGCGGTCATCATGGATGTCGACAGCCACTTCTTCTGGGTCCTTCTCAATCGAGTCTCCTCACGAGTTGGGGCGCCGAGTCGGCCTCCGCGAAATCGCAACGGGCCGATACTCATCTACCGTCGCTCCCTTGTCAAGCCGCAGGGGGCTTCGCGAGCCATTGCGACATCGGCGCCTCCAGTTTCTTTGAGTTGCCCCGAGGACACCCATCGCTCATTCACGTGAACCCGTGTGGTACTTCCGGCCACCCTCCCACCTGCAATCGACACAAGCCGGAAGGGTGGCCCCGGGGGAGGGAGTTGAGCCTTCACGTCCCTGAAGGGATGGGGGAATCCCAGACGAGGTCATGAATGCCCAGATGGACACCCATTTCGTGCGCCTCCTGAGGAGTGATGTATCAGTCAGGAGCCAGGGTATAATGATGCCAGGTGGGGAAATCGGATTCTCAAGCGGCCGACTCTCCGCGGATGATGAGCTTCTTTCCCTCCGGACGCCGGCCGTTTCGGCCCGTACTTGGTCAGTCCGCCAACCGTGTCAAGAGACGGCCGGATCGTGCCTTGAACGGACAAGTCTGATGGATTCGCGACATGCCTGCGCCCCTCGCAACTCAACTCGACCGGGATGACGCCGTCCCATACTTTCTATGGGACCAGCCGATGACCG
>CAZMRF010000097.1:0-6803 GCA_964568735.1 uncultured Acidobacteriota bacterium | reverse complement strand
CGGGAGCCAGGCCAACATGGCCGTCTACTTCACCGCCCTCGAGCCCGGCGACACGGTCCTGGGGATGAACCTCTCCCACGGCGGCCATCTCACGCACGGGCATCCCCTGAACTTCTCGGGCTTCCTCTACAAGGTCATTCCCTACGGCGTACGCAAGAGCGACGAGACGATCGACTACGAGGAGATGGAGGCCCTCGCCCGGGAGCATCGCCCGAAGATGATCGTGGCCGGTGCCTCGGCCTACTCGCGGACGATCGACTTCCCCCGGATACGGAGGATCGCCGACGCCGTCGGGGCGCTCGTGATGGTGGACATGGCCCACATCGCGGGGATCATCGCTGCGAAGCTGCACCCCAGCCCCGTCCCTCACGCCGACTTCGTCACCTCGACCACGCACAAGACCCTGCGCGGCCCGAGGGCCGGGCTGATCCTCTGCCGGAAGGAGCATGCGAAGCTCCTCAACAAGAAGCTCTTCCCGGGCATACAGGGCGGACCCCTCGTCCACGTGATTGCCGCCAAGGCCGTCTGCTTCAAGGAGGCCGCCACCGAGGAGTTCAGGAGCTACCAGAAGAGGATCCTCGAGAACGCGCGGCGCCTGGCAGGGACGCTCGAGGCCGGTGGATTCAGGATCGTCTCGGGCGGCACCGACACTCACGTCTTTCTTGTCGACGTCGCCTCCGCGGGGCTCACCGGTCAGGTCGCGGAGGCGGCCCTCGAGAAGGCGGCGATCACGGTGAACAAGAACGCCATCCCCTTCGACACGCGGCCGCCTCTCGATCCCAGCGGCATCCGCGTCGGCACCCCCGCCGTCAGCACGCGCGGGATGGGGACCTCCGAAATGGAGGAAATCGGAAAGCTCATGGCACGAGTGCTTCGGAGGCCGGAAGACGAGAACGAGGCACGCGCCGTGAAGAACGACGCGCTGAAGCTCTGCCGGGCCTTCCCCCTTCCCTACCGGCCCCTCGCCGCCACGGCCGTCTGAGTGAGGCCCGTCTTCACGAAGCGGCCGCCGGCGTGAGCGCAACCCTCGTACGACAGGTTCTCGAGCCCGGCGGACTGCTCGCCCGCCACCATGCCGGCTACGAGTCTCGCCCCTCGCAGGTCCGGATGGCGGAGGCCGTGTACGAGGCCTTCACCGGAGGCGGCCTCCTCATGGTGGAGGCGCCGCCCGGAACCGGCAAGACCTTCGCCTACCTGGCGCCCGCCGTCGAGGCCGGCCGCACGGTGGTGATCTCCACCGGGACACGCACGCTCCAGGATCAGCTCTTCCAGCGGGACATCCCGCTCCTCGCGGCGGCTCTGAACAGGCCCATCCGGGCCGCCCTGATGAAGGGCCGGGAGAACTACCTCTGCCTGCACCGCCTCGAGTCGTTCGGATCGCAGGGAAGTCTCCCCGGCAGCGGCGGCGAGGAGGAGGCCAGGCGGATCGAGCGGGTTCGCCGCTGGGCGGAATCGACCGAGAGCGGCGACCGTGCCGAGCTGGAGGGGGTGCCCGAGCCTTGGAGCACCTGGGAGAAGATCGACGCCCGGTCGGACACGTGCCTCGGCCAGAAGTGTCCGCTCTACGAGCCCTGCTTCCTGACCCGGATGAGACGAAGAGCGCAGGAGGCCGATCTGATCGTGGTCAATCACCATCTCCTCCTGAGCGACCTGGTCTTGAAGGCGTCGGCCTATGGCGCCGTGATTCCCCCCTACGGGCTCCTCGTCATCGACGAGGCCCACATGTTCGAGGAGGTCGCCACGGCCCACCTGGGGCGCGGGATCTCCTCCTGGCAGGTGCGCGACCTGGTCCACGACGCCCGGGCCCGGTCGGAGGCGGCCGGGGAGGAATCTCTCGTGGCGATCCAGTCCTGCTCGCACGAGACGGAGCAGGCGGCCGGTGCCTTCTTCGCCTGGTTTCTCCCCATGGAGGGCCGCTTCCTTCTCGCTCCGCAGATCGCGGACGGATCGGTCGTCGAGGCGGGCGCGCGCCTCCGCGACGCGCTCGAGGAGCTGTCCCGGAAGCTCTACGAAACTCCCACCCCCTCCGAGGAGACCGAGGGGCTCGCGCGGAGAGCGTCGGCCATGCGGTCGACTCTCGAGTTCCTCTTCGCCGCGGAGGACGAGTCCTTCGTGGGCTGGGGTGAGCGGAGAGGGCGAGGGGTGTTCCTGAACGCGTCGCCCATCGACGTATCAGGACCGCTGCGGGAGATGCTCTTCGACCGCGTGGAGTCCGCGGTCCTGACCTCGGCGACCCTCACGGTCGAGGACAGCTTCGACTTCGTCGCCTCGCGTCTGGGGCTCACCGGCGGGCGGGATACCACCCTGCTGTCGCTGCCCTCCCCCTTCGACCTCGGCTCGCAGTCGGTGCTCTATGTCCCCGGCTCCATCCCCGATCCCGGCTCCCCCGCCTTCGCGGACGCGGCCCTCGAGGAGATCCTCGCCCTTCTCGACGTGACGCGTGGAAGGGCCTTCCTACTCTTCACATCCTTCGCTTCGCTGCGGCGCACGCGCGAGGCCCTGGAAGGTAGGGTGCCCTGGCCTCTGCTCAGCCAGGGCGAGGCCTCCCGCCACGCCCTCCTGGAGGCCTTCCGCTCCACTCCCAACGCCGTCCTCCTTGCCACGTCGTCCTTCTGGCAGGGAGTGGACGTGCCCGGCGACGCGCTCAGCCTGGTCGTCATCGAGAAGCTCCCCTTCGAGGTCCCGACCGATCCACTCGTGGAAGCGCGCCGCGAGGCGGTCCGCCGCAACGGAGGCAATCCCTTCGTGGACTACCAGGTGCCCAGGGCGGTCATCGATCTCAAGCAGGGGCTCGGCCGCCTCCTTCGTTCCCGCACCGACGTGGGCGTCCTCGCGATCCTGGACGGAAGACTGAGGACCCGCCGCTACGGCCCAACCTTCCTGCGATCGCTTCCCCCCTATCCCGTCGTGGACTCGATAGCGAAGGTGCGGAGCTTCTTCGGCCGGCAGCACGAGCTGCGCGAGCCCGCGGCAGGGGCGGCTCCATGAGCCAGGGGCGTCCCTGGGAGTGGATCGACACGCCCGAGGGGATCGCCCGGGTGGCCGAGGCGATCCAGAAGGAGTCCGTCATCGGACTCGACACCGAGAGCGACTCCTTCCATCACTACCAGGAGCAGGTCTGCCTCATCCAGGCCTCCATCGGGCCGAGCGACTACCTCATCGACACGATGGCCATCCGGGACCTCACTCCTCTCAACACGCCTCTGGCCGATCCCGCGAGAGAGATCGTCATCAACGGCGCCGACTACGACGTCGTCTGCCTCAAGCGCGACTTCGGGATCCACATCGGAAAGCTCTTCGACACGGCGCTCGCCGCCCAGCTCCTCGGCTACCCGGCGACGGGGCTCTCCGCTCTCCTCGAGCGGCACTTCAACGTCAAGGTCAGCAAGCAGCTCCAGAAGGACGAGTGGTTCCGGCGACCGCTTACCGAGGCGCAGATGAGCTACGCGCTCAACGACATCCGCTACCTCGTGGAGCTTCGCGAACGGATCCGCAGTGAGCTCGAGAAGCTCAACAGGCTGGAGTGGGCGGAGGAGGAGTTCGCGCTCCTCACGAAGCGCGAGTGGAAGCGCGAGCCCTTCCAGCCCGGCGATTTCTGGAGGATCCGCGGCTCGCGGGACGTCTCACGGAGGGATCAGGCGATCCTGCGCGAGCTGGCCGTCATGCGCGACGGGCGCGCCCGCGCCATCAATCGCCCCCCCTTCAAGGTGATCTCTGATCAGGCCCTCAAGGACATCACCCGGTTGAAGCCGAGGAGCGCGCGGAGCCTCAGGAAGATCCGCGGCGTGTCGGATCTGATGATCCGGCGCTTCGGCCGCGAGATCCTCGAGGCGGTTCAACGCGGTCTCGAGCTCCCCGAGAAGGACCTCCCATCTCCTCCGAAGGGGGAGCGGCGCGCGGGCGACCCAGCAGCAAGCCGGCGGCTCGATCAACTCCGGCGCTGGCGCCAGCACAAGGCTACGCGGCTGGAGCTGGATCCGGGGGTCCTCGCGCCCCTGAACACGCTCAAGGCCATCGCGCGCAGCGGCGCCTCGAGCCTCAAGGATCTGCAGACAATCGCCGAGGTGAGCCGCTGGCGCACGCGCGAGTTCGGCCCCGAGTGGCTCGAGGTGATGAACGGTGCCCGGAGCGGAGGCGCCGCGCCGGAGGATTGAGCCGGCCGCGCCCGGCGGCGTGACCGCGACCGGGTCGCACACGTTGCCTCTCCCGTTTCCGTCCGCGTCCTCCTGCCCGGGATTGGGAACGTCCGGGCAGTTGTCGCACCCGTCATCGACCCCGTCCTTGTCCCGATCGCTCTTCGCCGGGTTCGCCGGCGTCCCGTCGCAGTCGTGATCGAGTTGATCGCAGGTCTCCGCCTCGGGCTTCCCGGGGACGCACGAGTCCCTCCCCGCCGTGCAGACGCCCGATCTCGAGCAGGCGCCCAGCCCGCACTGCGTCGCGAAACCGTCCACCTTTCCATCGCAATCGTTGTCGGAGCCGTCGCAGATTTCGGGGGATGACTGATCGGCGGATCCCCCCGGCGCCGTCGAGCAGATCGCGCCGACCGTTTCCGGCGTGCACTCCGTGACACCCGCACCGCAGGCTCCCATTCCCTCGCAAGGCTCCCCGACCACGAAGCCCTCGTCCGTCGTGCCGTCGCAATCGTTGTCCAGGCCGTCGCAGATCTCCTCCGACGACTTGTCTTCGGTGCCCCCCGGCGCCGTCGAGCACGTGAGGTTGACCGAGTCGGGCACGCACTCCGTGAGGCCCTTGCCGCACACGCCCACGGCCTCACAGTCCTCCCCGAGCGCGAAGTCCTCGTCCGTGCGCCCGTCGCAGTCGTTGTCCCGGGTGTCGCAGACCTCGTCCGACGGTGCCCCGGGCGTGCAGGAGTCCACTCCGGAAGCACAGCGGCCCATGGATGCGCATTCCCCGAGGCCGCACGCCACCGGGAAGCCGTCGGTCACGCCGTCGCAGTCGTTGTCGAGGCCGTCACAGATCTCCAACTCGGACTGATCCTGCCATCCGCCGGGCTGCGTCGAGCACTGCGTCGCGCGGGGGTCCGTGAAGGAACATTCGAGAGTTCCCGGCCCGCACTGACCGATGCCGTCACAGTCCTGGCCGATGGGGAAGTCCTCGTCGACCTGATCGTCGCAATCGTCGTCGAACCCGTTGCAAGTCTCACCGTTGGGGTCGGGGGCGCAGGAGTCGATGCACGTCCTTGAGCCGTTGACTCCGTAGCCGACGTCTCCGCATCTCCCAAGCCGACAAGTCGGGGAGCCGTAGGTCATCGTGCGCGGGCGCGTCCCAAGGAGAGTCCGGATCCGCACGCACTGCGAAGCGCCCAGGGTCAGAGTGGCGGAGGTGGGCGACGTGCAGTCCGGATCGCCGGGACATTCGACAGTCCTCGAAGTCGATTTGAAATCGAAGTCAGCGCGATCGGCCACCTGAATCTGATACCTGACGAGGCCGAACCTGCCGAGGAGGTTCACGACACCCACGCCCGGCGCCGCGGAGGGATCCCGCGGCTGGCCGGAATTCCGTGTGGCGAGCGTGGGGTTGTTGGAGGGGACGGAGCGCCCGTCGTGGTTGATGCCGACGGCCGGCCAGCTCAGATCCACGCTCACCGCGCCGGCGGGATCGCCGCCGTCCGCCGCCGTTTTGCTCCCGACGACGGCCACGGGCGGGCGCTGCCACGGAATGACGTTGCGCTTGCCGGCCTCCCCCGGGATGGCGTTCGGCAGGCCGTTCGTGACGGAGCCCAGGGACCAGTCACCCTGCCTCTGGTCGCAGGCCGCGGGGTTGGCGGGCGACGCGGAGCTGCAATCCGAGCGAGTCGTGACTCCGTTGTTGCCTCGGCTCATGATCGTGACGGCGGCGACGGCGAAGTACTCGTCGCCGGGCACCTTTGCAAGAACGGCCATGGGGTAGTCCATGATCGGGGCGAGGGAGAAGTATCCCGGAAACCCCTGCGCGTTCTGAAAGGTCCCGAAATAGGGGTTCAGAATGTTGTCGTCGCTCGGATAGCTGTAGGGGCCGAGCCCGCTGTACGCGTTCGTGTAGCCGAAGGGCGCCGCCGTGCGCGGGTTGTCACAGCAGCCGTCGATCCCGGAGTTCGCCCAGTTGTTGCTGCCCAGGCAGATCGAGCCCGGTGGGAAGCCCACCGGGGGGAAGGCCGCCGCGGCGTCGAGGAAGTTCACAGGAAAGGTCCCCGAGTCGTTCCCGTTGAAGACCGACGAGGAGAACCCGGTGCCGTCGGAGCCCAGCCCCGTGTTCACGGCGCCGTTCCCGAAGCCGATCTGCCAGAAGACTCCCGTCACGCTCGAGGGCGTGTGGGGCGGGGGGACCGGAGCGAAGTAGCTCCTGTGGGCGCACTGGAAGATCGCGTAGGTCTCGATTGAGGAGCCGCAGTAGGCGAGGAGATGATCCCTCCCCGGCGCCAGGACGAGGAGGGCGACCACCAGGATCGCATGAGGAATCCGGCGTGCGGCACGGCCCCGTCGCGCACGCGCGACGGGACGTTCCCTCGTGCAGGCGTACGGGTAGAGTCGAAGGGGTGGCAGGGAGGCGGGCTCGAGCACGGGCGGTCCGATGCGGGCAGGGCCGGGTCCAGCAGACACCTATATACCACGCGTTGCCTCCAGTGACCATCGCTTCCCGGAAAGGAAGGCCTGGCGCGGCTCCTGACCCGAGGCGTCACGCGCCCGGGCGCGGAGAAGCTCTCCGCAACACGCGCCACGGGGCCGGTGACGGGGAGGCAGGGCTGGCCCTAGTGTCCTGCCTCTGACGCTTCTTTACAACGGCGGACCTTCCGCATGATTGTC
>CAZMRF010000096.1:0-7002 GCA_964568735.1 uncultured Acidobacteriota bacterium | reverse complement strand
GTCAACCCCGTCTTCATGCTCGACGAGGTCGACAAGCTCGGCGCCGACTACCGCGGCGATCCCTCCGCGGCCCTCCTCGAAGTGCTCGATCCCGAGCAGAATTTTTCGTTCAGAGACCACTACCTGGGCGTTCCCTACGACCTCAGCAACGTCATGTTCATCGCCACGGCGAACCTGCTCGATCCCATCCACCCGGCCTTCCGGGACCGTATGGAGGTCATCCACCTCGCGGGCTACACGGAGGAGGAGAAGATCGAGATCTGCCGGCGCCACATCGTTCCGAAGCAGGTCGCGGAGAACGGCCTCAAGTCCTCGAGAATCGAGTTCACGCGTGACGGGCTGAAGCGCATCATCGGCGGGTACACGCGCGAGGCGGGGCTCCGGAACGTGGAGCGCGAGATCGCCTCCGTCTGCCGCAAGGTCGCCCGCGGCGTGGCCGAGGGCGGGAAGGGGAAGTCGCGGGTCACGCCCGCCCTCGTGGAGAAGCTCCTCGGCGCCCCCCTGATCCTGGCGGAGGAAGCCCTCAAGGAGGACAGGATCGGAGTCGCGACGGGGCTTGCCTGGACTCCGAGCGGCGGCGATCTGCTCTTCGTCGAAGCGGGCGTGATGCCGGGCCGGGGCTCGCTCACGATCACCGGCTACCTCGGCGAGGTGATGAAGGAGTCGGCCCAGGCGGCGCTCACCTTCGCCCGTTCCCGCGCGGCGTCCCTCGGGATCCCGGACCAGTTCTTCAGGACGCACGACATCCACGTTCACGTTCCGGAGGGAGCCATCCCCAAGGACGGACCCTCGGCGGGCATCACCATGGCCACGGCCATGATCTCGGCCTTCACGCGGAGGGCCGTCCGCAAGGACGTCGCGATGACGGGGGAGATCACCCTTCGGGGCAACGTCCTTCCCATCGGGGGACTCAAGGAGAAGATCCTGGCCGCCCGCCGCGCAGGCGCCACGACCGTCATCATGCCGGAGCTCAACCGGCGCAACCTCGAGGACATCCCCGACTACGTGCAGAAGGAGATGACCTTCGTGTTCGTCCAGGAGGTCGAGGAAGTCTTCGAGGTGGCTCTCGCCCCGCGCACGGAGCGGCAGGTCGGCTCCCCGCGCTCACCGAGGCAGAAGGGTGCCGGCTCGGGGACGACCGCAGGCGGCCGCACGAGAAGGCCGGCGCGGCCCACGGCGGCGGCGCACGCACGCGTCTCCCGCAACACGGCCTGAGCCGGGAGCGGAAGGGAGTACCGCTCGCGACGGCCCTCCGGGCAGCGATCTCACGCACCCCCCCCTGAGCTCCGAGATTCCCGCGGCGGATATACTCCAGGCGCCCTGATCCAGACGGGCCCGTGGCTGCCATCGGCCGCGCTTCCTCGCAACGGGTGAAGACCATGCCCCTGAGCCGGCTCGGTGAGACGGGCCTCCTGCGCGATCTCGTCAGGCGTCACCGCCGCGTCATGCCTCCCCCGCCGCGAGGGCCCGGCGACGACGCGGCGCTCTCGGAAGGGCGACTTCTCACGGCGGACGCTCTCTGCGAGGGAGTGCATTTCGAGCGATCGGAACCGGCTTTCCTGATCGGCAGGAAGGCTCTCGCGGTCAACCTCAGCGACGTCGCCGCGATGGGAGGCCGCCCGACGGCATGCCTCCTCACCCTGGCCCTTCCCCAAAACCTCCCGGAGTCGTTCTTCGAGGCCTTCGCCGACGGCTTCGCCTCGGCGGCGGCCGAAGAGGGCGTGGAGTGGATCGGCGGGGACATTGTTCGCTCCGCGGCGGGCATGGCCATATCCGTCACGCTCGTGGGGGTCCCCGGTGCGAAGCTCCTCTCGAGGAGCGGCGCCCGGCCCGGTGACGGCCTCTACGTATCGGGCCCCCTGGGCGCCTCGGCCGGGGGCAGGGCGCTTCTCACGAGAGGCTGGCGGGTCAGGCCTCCCAACCGCCGCGCGATGAGCCAGTGGCATCGCACGGGCGACGTCCGGGCAGGGAGGCGGCTCGAGCCCCTCCTCGCCGCTCCGCGCCGAGGCAGCTCGAAGTCAGGCCGCGGCTTTCCCCGCCCGGCAGCCGCGGTGCTCATCGCCCGTCACCTGGATCCTGGGGCGCGGCTGGCGGAGGCGGCCTTCCTGGCCGGAGGGGGGGTCGCTTCCGCCGCGATGGATCTCTCCGACGGGCTCGGCCTCGATCTCGCGAGGCTCTGCGAGGCGAGCGGGACGGGCGCGCTGGTCCTCCGAGAAGCGCTGCCTGTCTCCAGGGAGGCCCGGCTCTGGGCTGCCCGGGCGGGCGAAGACCCCTTCGATCTCGCGGCAGGAGGGGGCGAGGACTACGAGCTCCTGTTCACCGTGCCGCCTTCGCGGGAGCCACGCCTCCGGGGCTGGCCGGCGGGGCGGGGGACGGGCCCTTTCTTGATAGGCCGGATCCGGCCGCGCGCTGAGGGGCTCCGGGTCGTGGACGCGGCGGGCCGCACCTCGAAAATGCGGCTGCTCGGCTACGACGCCTTCCGGCTGACGGGGCGTTGACACCCCCGGTGAGTGCTCCCTAGAGTGCCCCTCTTGCCGCGCCGAAGGCGGCGCGAGAAATGCCTAGACAGATCGCCGGCCTCCTTCGTAGGGAAGGGTAAGCCGGATAGATCTCCGCGAGCGGGCCCGGGACGGGCCCTGTCCGTGCGGCCGGCCCCCTCCGGGGGGCGGCGGCGGCGCGTGGATGACCGACGAACGTAGTCTGATCCGGCGATGCAAGCAGCACGACGAGGAGGCCTTCGAGGCGCTCGTCAGGCTCAAACGCGGGAAGGCCTTCCGGATCGCGCTGAACATCGTCGGGGACGAGGATGACGCCAGGGACATCACGCAGATCGCCTTCGTCAGGCTCTGGCAGTCGCTCGCGGGCTTCCGCGAATCCGAGCGCTTCGACCCCTGGTTCTTCCGCATCGTCGTCAACCTCAGCCTGGATCATTACCGGAAAGCCCGCAGCGAGCGGGGAGCCACTCTGGACTGGCCTGAGTCCGAGCCGGCGGCCCCTCCCGGCCCGCTCGGTCCCGAGCAGGACTCGGCCCTCTACTGCGCCGAGATCCGTCGCATCTTCGAGGAGGCGGCTCTCCGCCTCACCCCTCCGCAGCGGGCCGCCTTCACCCTTCGCGAGATCGAGGGTCTCAGCACCGATGACGTGGCCCACGTCATGGGCATCCGTGCCTCGACCGTCAGGAACCACCTCCTCCAGGCGCGCCACCGGCTGCGAGAGTTCCTGCGCAGGAAATACCCGGAGCTCCTTCCAGGAGCGCGCTGATCTTCCCTGCTGGCCCGAGAGCCCTCGGGCGGCCTTCATCATGAGGGTGCCGTGAGCACAGGACCCCGCGAGATCTTCGAGTGCGAGAGGGTGCGCGCCTACCTCGACTCCTACCTCGAGGGGCAGGTCCCTCCCCCCGAGGCCCGGGCCATCCAGCTTCACTTCCAGAGGTGCTCGGAGTGCCACCGGAGAGTCATGGAGCGCGAGCCGCTCAAGATCTTCGCGCCACTCTCGGAGGAGGCCCGCGATGATGAGTTCTGGGCCGGATTCTGGCCCGCCGTCCGCGCCGAGATCCGCAAGCCCCTCCCGGCACCCAGCCTCCTCGACCGGTTGCTGCCGAAGCCCGCGCTGGCCTGGGCCGCCGCGGCGGCCCTTCTCCTCCTCTCCGGGCTGGCGCTGATGCGCCCGTGGGAGCTTGCGATGAAGGAGCCCACGGGTGGCTTGGTCGCCGTCGATCCCTTTCTCCATGGAGGTGCGGGGGACCAGGCAACCCTCGCGCCGGCCGCGGCGCCGGCGCTGCCCGCCGTCGAGGAGGTCCGTTCCCCCACGGCCCACGTCCTCACGATGAAGGTCATCGGAGAGGATCGGGCGGTGACCGAGGTGGTCCTCATCGTGGACGAGGCGATCGAGCTGTGAGGCGCGCGCGCGGGTGGCTGCTGCCTGCCCTGGGTCTCGTCGCCGCCCTCTGCCTCCCGGCTCCCGCCGGGGCCGCATCCGAGGAGGGCCTCGAGACCCGCATCTTCAACGTCCGCTTCAAGCCCGTCGAGGAGGTGATCCTCCTCATCGAGCCCTACATCGGAGAGCGCGGCTCCTACATGGTCCAGCCCAGGCTGAAGGCGATCACCATCCGTGACGAGCCGGAGAGAGTCGCGCGCATCGAGGGGATCATCGCGAGGTTCGACCAGCCCCCGAGGTCGGTGCGCCTCGTCATCCAGCTCCTCGACGCCGCGGAGGCGCCGCCGGTCGATGCCCCGCGTCGCGGGAGGGGGACCCGCGTGCCCTCTCTGATAGACGACGTCACCAAGTGGAGCGAGGTTTCGGTGATCGGAAGCGCATCGATCATCGGCGTCGAAGGGGCGAGCTCCACGCTGAACATCAGCGATCGCTTCCGCGTGCGCTTCTCGGTGGCCACGGTCGCGGAGCCTCAGGGCGTCGCCCGCTTCGACCGCTTCGCCCTCGACCGGATCGTGAAGGAGGCCGACGGCTCGCAGCGATTCGTCCCGATCTGGGACACGGTCCTGAACCTCCGTGACGGCCGGCCCCTCTTCATCGGCGCGACCCGGAGCCAGGACAGCCAGAGGGCGCTCTTCCTCTCCGTCACGGCGACGCTCGAGCCGGGCGGGCCCGTTCCCCCCGCCGTGGGCAGGTGACCTCCATGGCCGAATTCGTCTGCAAGGTCGGCATGCCCGGAGGGGAGGTCGTCGAGCAGGTCTTCACCGCGGAGAGCGAGGACGCCCTCCGGCAGGACTTCGAGTCCCGCGACTACTACGTCTATGCCCTGCGGAAGAAGGGCGGCATCGACTACCTGATCGACTTCTCGGCCTTCAGGCGCCGGAGGATCTCCTCGAAGGAGTTCCTCGTCTTCAACCAGGAGCTGGCCTCGCTCGTTCATGCGGGGCTGCCCATCATCACGAGCCTCCAGGCGCTCGTGGAGAGGCGGAAGAACCCGGTCTTTCGGAGAGCGCTCCTCGACATACGGGACCGCGTGAAGGCCGGCGCCGCGCTCTCCGAGGCCTTCGAGGCCCAGGGCGGCCTCTTCCCGCGGATCTACTGCTCGAGCCTCGCCTCGGGCGAGAAATCGGGCGAGATCGCGACGGTGCTGCGCCGCTACGTCACTTACTTGAAGACGGTACTGGCGGTGAGAAAGAAGGTCGTCTCGGCCCTGATCTACCCGGCGATCCTGTTGCTGTTCGCCGGCGGCCTCGTTGTGCTCCTGGTCACCTTCATCATTCCGAAGTTCGAGGAGTTCTTCAAAGACTTCGGCGCCGAGCTCCCGCTCGTCACCCGCATGGTCGTGGGGTTCTCGGCCATCGTGCAGTCGAACATCATCTTCATCCTCGCGGCGGCCATCGGCGGCTCGGCCGCGATTGCCGCCTGGATTCGCACTCCGGCCGGCGCTCTCCAGCTCGACTCCTGGAAGCTCAAGATCCCGCTCCTGGGCGGCATCTGGCGCCGCTACGCGATCTCGAGATTCTCGAGGACGCTCTCGACCCTGATTGCGGGCGGCATCCCGCTCGTGGGAAGCCTCGAGGCCTCCGCCCGGGCGATCGGCAACCTGCTCTTCGAGAGGGAGATGCTCGCGGTCGCCCAGAAGGTGCGCGAAGGCGGATCGCTGTGGGAGTCCCTCGAGCGGACCAACCTCATGACCGACATGGCGGTCGAGATGGTCAAGGTCGGGGAGTCGACCGGGGCGCTGGAGGAGATGCTCACGAACGTCGCCAATTTCTACGACGAGGAGATCGACTCGAATCTCACGACGCTCGTCTCGCTGATGGAGCCCCTGATGCTGATCTTCATGGCGGGGGTGATCGCGGTGATGCTCCTCGCGATCTACCTGCCTCTCATCCGGAGCTACACGGCGACGCAGTTCTGAGGAGACACCATGCAGGAAAGAGAGGACGTTTCGAGGATGGGGCCAGGCCGGCGGGCGGCGCAGGACCCGGCGGAGCACCTCGGCTCGGTCGAGAGCCTCACCGATCTGTCCGGAAGCGTCACTCCCGAGGGCGAGGTCGCCACCGACAACCTCGTGGCCCAGAGACTGGCCTCGAGGCTGGGGCTGGAGTACGTGGACCTCAAGGACTTCCAGATCGACCACGAGCTCTTCCGTTCCATCCCGGTGGATCTGATGCTCAGGTACAACTTCGTGCCCTACCAGAAGCGGGGCAGCGCTCTCGTCATCATCGTCTCCGATCCCACCGACATCCTGATGCTCGACGAGCTCGAGAGCCTCCTCGCGATGCAGGTCGACGTCGTGGTGGGCACCCAGAGCGCCATCCAGGAGATCCTCAAGAAGTCCGAGTCGAGCCAGAGGGTGCTCGAGCAGGCCACGGAGGAATTCCGGGTCCAGATCATCCGCGATGACGAGGACGGCGAAGAGACGCTCTCGATGGACAGGCTGACCTCCGATCAGTCGCCCATCATCAAGCTCGTCGACTCGATGGTCTTCAACGCCCTGCAGCGCCGCGCGTCGGACATCCACGTGGAGACGCGAGATCGCGACGTGGTCATCAAGTACCGGATCGACGGCTCGCTCTACCAGGCCATGGACCCGATCGACAAGCAGTTCCACTCGACCATCATCTCGAGGATCAAGGTGATGTCGGAGCTGGACATCGCGGAGAAGCGCATCCCCCAGGACGGGCGGTTCAAGCTCAAGGTAAAGGGCCGCGCCATCGACTTCCGGGTGAGCATCATGCCGTCGGTGCACGGTGAGGACTGCGTCATCCGGATCCTCGACAAGGAATCCGCCAACGAGGAGTTCAGCGAGCTGAACCTGAGCGTCCTCGGCTTCGAGGAGGCAGAGCTGAAGATCCTCCGCAAGCAGATCACCGAGCCCTACGGGATGTTCCTCGTCACGGGCCCCACGGGGTCGGGGAAGACCACGACGCTCTACGCGGCCCTCAGCGAGATCAAGAGCGAAGAGGACAAGATCATCACGATCGAGGATCCCGTGGAGTACCAGCTCCCGGGGATCACGCAGATCCCCGTGAACGAGAAAAAGGGTCTCACCTTCGCGCGCGG
>CAZMRF010000095.1:0-7669 GCA_964568735.1 uncultured Acidobacteriota bacterium | reverse complement strand
CTTCCATGGAGACGACGCCCGTGTAGCCCTCAGCCCCGTCCGTGCCCCTTGACAACGGAAGTCATATCAACGCTCGGCGTAAGCCGCGGCGGGCGAGACCGGACGATCTGTGTCCAGGGCTCGCGCTCCCATGCCCGCCGTCGGCTTCATGCCGTTGTTCGGCGGCCAGCCCTCATGCGGGCACCGTGGGCGGACGCGGAGACCAACGAGAGACCCGAACACAGTACCTGACGAATTCACTGCCATACAGCCGCCGATGCCGCGGCTCCTCCCACGCGATGATGAAGATCTGGAACGAGAGCCAGGCCAGAGCCGAGTAGACAAGCAGGACCCAGGAGGCGAACCATGCGGCCAGGCCAAACAACAGAAGCAACTCACCGAGGTTGATTGGGTTTCGCACCCAAGCGTAGGGACCCTCCGACACAAACCGTACCGGCGGAGCAGCCGGGGATGGAGTGCCTCTGCCTCGGATTTGCAGCAGCACGATGGACCAACCTTGCAGGAGCACACCCGCGAGCCCAAGGACAATGCCCACGCTCCGCAGAGACAATGAAGACTTGCCCGGACCCCACCAACGTGCCTGCAACCACAGCGCAGCAGACGGGAGCGCACCCACGGTCCCGGCATAGTAAAGGCCATTGATCGCAACATTCCGAAGAGTCAGCGTCACTGCTTCCTCAGCTCTACACAGTCCGCCGAACAGTAAATGGACAGATCTCGCTACAGGAATACGCGGCGGGAAGGTGTCTCATAATCCGTCACCGGCATACTTCCCGATCGGCGTATCGCTCTCCACACAAGGAACTGCACTCTGAGGCGGCTTGCGGCCTATGTGGATAAGCTGCGCGGAATCGCTAGCGATGCCAGAATGCTTCTGAATTGTGGCGCGACCTTCGCATGCTCAACCCACGAGCGCCTTCATCTCACGGACGGCGCGGTCGATGCCTACGAGGCAGGCGCGGGCGATGACGGCGTGGCCGACGCGGATCTCGGAGACTTCGGGGATGCGCGCGACGCGGGCTGCCGTGGCGTAGTTGAGCCCCAGCCCCGCGATCACTTTCATCCGGAGCTTGCTCGCGCCGCGGACCGCTTCCTGAAGCCGCATCAGCTCGCGCTCCGAGGCGCTCTCCTCCCCGGCCTCCGCGAAGTGACGGGTATTGATCTGCAGCGCGTCGGCGCCGGCCTTCGCGGCCGCGCGGATCTGGTCCAGCTCCGGCTCCACGAGCAGCGTCACCTTGAAGCCCGACTCGTGAAGCGCTCCGAGCGTCCTGTCCACGACGGCCGCGGAGAGCAGGACGTCGATCCCCCCCTCTGTCGTGACCTCCTCCCGCCTCTCGGGCAGGAGAGTGACCGTCGCGGGCTTCATGGCGGAGGCGACGCGCACGGACTCCGCCGTGGCCGCGGTCATGAGATGCAGCGGCGCGGTGACCGTCTGGCGAAGGACGTCCACGTCGCGCTCCTGAACGTGGCGCCGATCGCCGTACAGGTGAACCGCGATGCCGTCGGCGCCGGCCATCTGCGCGAGGTAGGCGGCGGCCACGGGATCGGGCTCGGCGGAGCGGCGCGCCTGGCGCAGGGCCGCGACCTGGTCGAGCACGATCGTCAGTAGCGGCACGTGCCTCTCATGCTGATCCCTCCCCTATCTCCCGTTCGATGAGGCCCGCCAGCTCCCTCGCGAGGCTCTCGGTGAGTCCGGCGTCCACCGCCTCCACCATGACACGGGCGAGGGGCTCGGTGCCGGAATAGCGCAACAGGATCCTCCCATCCGATCCCAGGCGCTCCCGCGCGCGGGCGGCCGCGGGACCGATCACAGGATGCGTTTCCAAGTCGGGGCGCGCCCTCACGCGGACGTTGAGCAGCACCTGAGGGCAGGGGCTGACCTCGGAGCGCCACTCCGACGCCTCGACCCCCGACCGCCGGGCCGCCGTCGCCATCAGCACCGCGGTCAGGATACCGTCCCCCGTCGTGGCGTGATCGATGAAGATCACGTGCCCCGACTGCTCGCCTCCCACGCGGGCGCCCCGCCGGAGCATCTCCTCCAGCACGTACTTGTCGCCGACGGGAGTGCGGAGCAGCTCGATCCCGGCCGCGCGCAGCGAGCGCTCGAGCCACAGGTTGCTCATCACGGTGCCCACGACGAGATCGGGCCCGAGCCTGCCGGCCTCCCGCAGCATGAGCGCCGATCGGTACATGATGAAGTCGCCGTCGCAGAGGTCCCCTCGATCGTCGGCCATCAGGCAGCGATCCGCGTCGCCGTCGAAAGCGAAGCCGAAGCTCGCCTTCGTCTCGACGACGGCGCGGCAGAGCCGCTCCGGATGGAGCGACCCGCAGTCTTCGTTGATATTCCTCCCGTCGGGCTCGGCGGAGAGCGCATGGACCTCGGCGCCGAGGGATCGGAAGACCTCCGGCGCGACGCGGCTGGAAGCCCCGTTCGCGCAGTCGAGCACGACGCGCACACCGTCGAGGCGCGATCCCCGGGCGGCCGTGAGCAGGTGCTCGCGGTAGCCCGCCACGAGATCCTTCGCGGCCATGGCGCCGGCAGGCGCGGCGTCGCGAGGCGTGGGGCCTCCGGGCTCGCCGTCGAGGACGATCGACTCGAGCCGCTCCTCCACCGAGTCGGGCAGCTTGTAGCCGTCGCGGGAGAAGACCTTGATCCCGTTGTCCTCCCAGGGATTGTGGCTGGCGGAGATCATGATGCCGGCGTCGAAGCCTCCATCGCGCGCGAGCCACGCCACGGCGGCCGTGGGCAGGATGCCCGCCGCGACGGGCCGCCCCCCGGCGCCGGCGAGGGCTCGAGCGAGCGTCCTCTCGATCCACTCGCCCGATTCCCGCGTGTCCCGCCCGATCAGGATGCGCGGGGAGAGCCCGCCTCGAGCGACGAGGCCGGGGAGGGCCGCGGCGAGAAGCGCGAGAGTCTCCTCGTCGAGCGGCGGCTGGCCGGCCCTTCCCCGAATACCGTCGGTCCCGAAGAGCCGCTTCAACGAGATGAGTCCCTCGTGACGCGCACGGACACCGATTCCGGGAGGATGCCCAGGACGAAGACATTGCCGTCGAGCCGTGAGTCCACGAAGCCGATCCTCGGCTCGATCTTCCCGCGCTTCGAGCCCTGCGGGAGACGGGCGAGATCCACGGTGGCGGTCAGGCCCGAGGAGCTCAGGCCGGCGAGGAGGGCCGGGGGGCCTTCGAGGGTCACCTCCACGATCCGCGGATCCAGCCGCACCTCGGCCCCGCCCCACTCGCCCATGACGGCGACGCCGGGGATGGTCCGGGTGGCGTACTTCTCGTGGATGTTCACGTGGACGAGGGCCTTGGCTTCGCCGATCACTTTCATCTCGGGACGGGCTGGGTAGAGGTCCACCATGACCTCGAAAGACTGCGAGCGGCCGTCGATCCGGATCGTCTCGGTGTCCACCTCGCGCGCCTGGGCCATCGTGCTCTCGGGCCCCTCGACTCGAGTCTGGTGGGGCGTGACGAGCGTTGGGCCGAGAACGTAGCCCGAAGCCGGCGTGCCCACGATGCGTGCCGTGACCGGAAGCTCGGCCTGGAGCTTCTTCTCGAGATGGACCTCCACGAACTCGGGCGATACGCGGACGACCTCGGCGCCCGGCGGGATCTTGACCGACTCCAGGCCGACGCGCACGGTCTGCTCACCCGCGCCGAGGCCTCCCAGGTCCACCCGGGCGACGAGAGTCTCGTTGACGAGGCCGCGGAGCACCGACTCGGGAGCCTGGACGCGCACGTTCACGGTGTCCTGCACGCTTCCCGAGAGCGTCAGGCCGGGAGGGAGGTTCTGAAGCTCGAGCGGCACCGAGAAGATCTGGACGGGCCTCTCCTCGCCGCGGACATAGGCCCAGACGCCGATCGCGAGCGCGAGCGAGGCGACCTTGAGCGGCAGGTTCTCGCGGAAGAAGCTCGTCACCGGCGACCCCACTCCCGCTCAGCGAGCATCAGCGAGCATCAGCGATCATCGGAGGGCGCGGCCGCGAGAGCGCCCCCGCGGCTGTCGCCGTCCATGCGTGACGATCGGGTCACGCGGGGGGCTTCGGAAGGCGGACTCCCCTCGATCTTCGAGGCCGCGACGGGCTCCTCCGGCTCCGTCCTGCGCTCCGCGGAGCGCGAGCGGACCTCGAGCTTCTCCATGAGGTACTCCCGGAGGCGCCCGGCTTCCACGTCGCGGACGATGCCGCCTTCGAAGGCCACGGAGATCGAGCCGCGCTCCTCAGAGACGGCGACGCAGAGGGCGTCGCTCTCCTCCGTGACGCCGATGGCGGCCCGGTGGCGCGAGCCCAGCTCCTTGCTGTGCTGAGGCTGCTGGGAGAGAGGAAGGAAGCAGCCCGCGGCGTGGATGCGGCCCTCCCGGATCACGACCGCGCCGTCGTGCAGCGGGGAGCCGTGCTGGAAGATGGCCACGATGAGGTCGTAGGCGATGCGCGCGTCCACGCGCATGCCGGTCTCCGTGAGGCCGCGCAGTCCCTGCTCCCGCTCGATGACGATGAGCCCCCCGATGCGCTGCGCGGCCAGGGCTGTCGCCGCGGCGGTGACCTCCTTGATGACGGCCTCGGCCTGGCCGGCTTGCAGCGTGGCCGCGAAGGGGTTGCGCCCGAAGCGCGTGAGCATGCGCCGGATCGTGTTCTGGAAGATCACGATCATGGCGAAGGGGATCCAGTAAAGCAGGTAACCGATGAAGCGCTGGAGTGTGAGAAGCTGGAGAACTCCCGCGAGCCAGTAGGAGGCCAGGATGAAGATCACCCCGGTCATCATCTGCGCCGCGCGCGTTCCGCGGATGAGCAGCGCGAGCTGGTAGAAGACGTAGGCGAGGATCAGGATGTCGGCGATCTCGACCAGCCATCCGAACGGGCTGCCGCGAAGCGTCTCGAGCGCGTTTCTGATCGACTCGATGGCTTCGCGCAGTCCCAAGTCGAGCTTTCTCCCAATGACGTCGGATGGGGGGGCCGCGATCCCTTCGCCGACCACGAGCCCGCCGGCGCTCCGGCCCTAATCTTAAGTTGCTAGTCCTGAGATTTCAAGGACTTACGCGGCTGGCACCGGGGCTGCTAGGACTCCGCGAGGACGGAATCCCGGAACCGGCCAGGGCGGCGGCGACGGCGATCGCGTCGCGGGCGGCGGCAGGCTCATGAGTGCGGAGAAGAGAAGCTCCCGCCAGGACCGCGAGCGTTTCGGCGGCCACCGTGGCATCGCGCCGCTCACCGACCTGCCGGCCGGTCACGGCGCCGAGGAACGACTTCCTCGACACTCCGACGAGGATCGGGCACTCCAGCGCTTCGAGCACGCCGAGGTGGCGCAGGATGGAGAGATTGTCCTCGACCCGCTTGCCGAAGCCGATCCCCGGATCCACGACGATGCATGAAGCCTCCACTCCCGCCGCCCGCACGGCCCGCACTCGCGCCGCGAGGTCGAGGAGGACCTCCAGCGCGACGTGCTGGAAGGCGGGGCTCTCCTGCATCGTCCTGGGGACGCCTCGTATGTGGTTCAGGATGACGGGAACTCCCAGCGTGGCCGCCAGGACCGGCATCAGGGGATCCTGCGCCATGCCCGAGATGTCGTTGATGATCGAGGCCCCGGCAGCTACCGCCCGCCGGGCCACCTCGGACTTCGTCGTGTCGATCGACAGGGGGACGGCGCCCTCGCGGGCCAGGGCCTCGATGACGGGGAGGACGCGGCCCGACTCCTCCTCGAGCGCGACCGGAGTGGAACCCGGCCGCGACGACTCCCCTCCGACGTCGATGAGGTCGGCCCCTTCGTCGATCATACGGCGGGCCCGCTCGAGCGCTGCCCCCGGTACCGCGTATCGGCCGCCGTCGGAGAACGAGTCGGGGGTCACGTTCAGGATCCCCACGACGAGGGGAGTCCCTCCGCTTCGCAGGGTGCCAGGTCGCAGCGTTCCCACGGTGCCGCACCGGATCTCCGGCACCTGCAGCGGCGCCAGGGCCCGCTCGCCGGCCCGGGCCAGGCGACCCTCGGCCGGATCGCCCGAGAGGGCGAGCACTTCGAAGATCTTCTGGAATCCGCTCTCTGGGCCGGTCAGGAGCACCCCGTTCACCAGAGGGCCGCCGCCCCCTCCCGGGCCTCCCATCTCTCCCCCGGACCCAGGCATGGGCATCGGCGCGATGGCCCCGGCGGAGCCCTTCAGGCCGCACCTTCCGGCGAGCTGCCAGACGCGGCTGAGCAGATCCTCCCCGTCGGAGAGGACGGCATAGCAGGGGCGGTCGGCCTCCTTGGACACTTCGGAGAGGGCCATGGGGCGGAGGCCGAGGCTGGCCCGCATCTCCGCGCCCTCAACGGTGAGGAGCCCGCCTCGGCCCGGAACGGTGACCGGGAAGACCAGGCAGAGGGGCTCGCCGGGGAGGTGCTTCACGGCCGTGGGGAGATCGAGGCCGAGCGGCTGCAAGCCGGGTTCGTCGAGCGCGGCGAAGGGGCGTCCGAAGCGTCGTCTGCAGCCCGGAGAGGGTGATTCATCTGGTGGACTCGCTGTGACTCCGGGCGAAAGCAGGAGCGCAGGGCGACCCCTCGGCGCGCGGCTCGGGGGAGCTCGTCAGCTCTTGGCGGGCTCGGGGAGAGGCCCACCAGGCGCATCCGAAACCGGCCGGCGTGATCGGTCACCGGCGGCCCTGGCTGCCGGCTTCTCGGCGGCGGGCGCGGCCAGCCCCGGCGGCAGCATCGGCGGCAGCGCCTCGCCCCTGAGGAGCTTGTCGACCTCCTCCGCCTCGAGGACTTCGCGCTCGAGGAGGGCATGGGCGATCCTCTCGAGCGCATCGCGGTGCTCGAGGACGATCTTGCGCGCGACCTCGTAGCAGTCCGTCATGAACCGCTTGACCTCGCGGTCGATCATGATCGCCGTGGACTCGGAGTAGTCCTTGTGCTGGGCCAGCTCCTTGCCCAGGAAGATCGCCTCTTCCTTCCTTCCGAATGTCAGCGGCCCCATGTTCTCGCTCATTCCCCACTCGCAGACCATCTTGCGCGCCAGCTCCGTCGCCGTCTCGAGGTCGTTGCCGGCCCCGGTGGTCCGCGTGTCGAGAAAGATCTCTTCGGCCAGCCGCCCGCCCATGGCCACCGCGATCCTGCCGAGGAGGTACTCCCTCGTGAAGGTGTGGCGATCGTCCTGGGGGAGCTGCTGCGTCACGCCCAGGGCGAGCCCGCGGGGGATGATCGTGACCTTGTGGAGGGGATCGGCGTGCGGGTGGAGGGCCGCCACGAGCGCATGGCCGGCCTCGTGGTATGCGGTCGTGCGCTTCTCAAGATCCGAGATGATCATGCTCTTGCGCTCGGCGCCCATGAGGACCTTGTCCTTCGCTCCCTCGAAATCTTCCATGCACACGGCCTTCTTGTTGACCCTTGCGGCCCCGAGCGCGGCCTCGTTGACCAGGTTGGCCAGGTCCGCGCCGCTGAAGCCGGGAGAGCCGCGCGCGATGATCCCTATTTCCACGTCGTCGGCCAGCGGGATCTTCCGGGTGTGAACCCTGAGGATCTCCTCGCGGCCCCGCACGTCGGGGCGCGGCACGACCACCCGGCGATCGAACCGTCCGGGCCTCAGGAGGGCCGGGTCGAGCACGTCGGGACGGTTCGTCGCGGCGATGAGGATGACGCCCTCGTTCGACTCGAAGCCGTCCATCTCCACCAGGAGCTGGTTGAGGGTCTGTTCCCGCTCGTC
>CAZMRF010000094.1:2048-7799 GCA_964568735.1 uncultured Acidobacteriota bacterium | reverse complement strand
ATGCACTCAGCACCACGAGCGGCTGTTGCACGAAGGGTTCATGCGCTGCGCGGGTGAGGCTCCGGATGACCTCGTCTGGACGCTCGGAGTCGAAGAGGGTCTCGAGCCCTTCCTCGTCTACGAGGGTGAGACCCGTGTGGGAGGAGCGGCTGTGTAGACGCTGCCGCCCGAACTGACGCCTGCGTACTGACCCCACACCAGATCGCGGGGTGGGTGGAATCTACCGGTGGATTACGTCGACGCAGCAGTACAGTTGAAGCAGTTGGGTAGTTGAAGCAGACGAATGGGACCCGCTATCAGGCGGGCCGCCGGGCCGCATCGCTCACGAGGCGGGCGGACCGGAGTCGATCTTTGACAATTGAAAGTGTGACCAGGGGCTGGATGCCACCAGGGCCCCCGGTGGAGGCGTGTCGGCCGCGCCTCCGCCGGGGGTTCCTCGAGACCAGGACCCGCCCGAAAAGAGGACTCGAGTTGGGCCCGAGGACTCAACATCATTTCAGTTATGGGACTAGTTCAGGGGGCCGTGCTCTGCTGCATGGGCGGGACCGGAGGCGAGGTGCCGTCGAGCGTGCTGAGATAGGCCACGAGCGCGGCGCGCTGCTCCGCCGTGATCTTCGGGCGGGGCATCTTGGCGTCGTGCCTCACGGCTCTCGGGTCCGTCAGGTAGGCGTCCATCCAGGCGGGCTGATGCCTCGCCGCCACGACGGTGAGGTCGGGCCCCACCATCCCCCCCGTCCCGGCGATCTTGTGGCAGCGAATGCAGCGCTTCCGCCCGAAGAGGACACGGCCCGCCTCCTCGGGAGGCCCCGGCGGCATCCACCGGTCCTGCCTCACGCTCGCCACGTAGAAGGCCCCGGCACCCAGAGCGAGGGCCGCCACGGCGAGCGCGATGCGCTTTCTTCCCGGCGAGAGCGGCATCATCGGGCGGAGCGGCCCTGCAGGGACCATGCGCGCGCGGCGGGGCTCACGGGGCGCCCGCCGCACGTCGCTGCTCGGCCCGGAGGGCCGCGTCGAGGCGCCCCTGCAGGCGGACGTTCTCCCCGATCACCGCGATGCCCTTCCATGCGGCCGCGATGTTGATCCCCAGCGTCGCGAGCGCCGTCGCCTGGTGGAGCCACGCGGGCCAGACGCGCGTGTGCGCGCCGCCTCCGGTGATGACGGCTCCGATCGCGGCGAGGATCGCGAAGGTCAGCCAGGGCGAGAGGATCCGGTGGAAGCGGGCCATCTGCGGCAGGTACTCGCTCCATCCGTAGGGACGGATGGCCTCGCGCACGTTGCTGCTGCTCCCGATCAGATAGAAAAGCGTCATCGAGTGCGTGAAGGCGACCGCGATGGCGGCGAGGAAACCCCATTGGATGTGGGCGGCGATCTCCAGCCTTCCTGCGGCCGCGAGGTAGCCGGCGGTGACGACGGCGGCGACAGCGAGGACCGCGAGGATCTGGAGCGTCTGAAGTCCGCGAGCCACCGACGCGAGTCCTAGCGGCCGGTCCGGCTCATCGAGCGAGCCGCCCCGCGGGCGCTGCGCCTGCGAAAGCCGATGCGATGCGGGCCATCGATCCATCGGTCCACTCGCGCAGAGGACGGGAGACGTCCTGGATGGTGATGGGCCGCGCCGTCCACGTGCCAAGCTCAGCGGCGAGCCTCTCCGATTCCGCCCGCTCGGCGCCCTCAGGGTGGTTGACCACGATGAATGAAGCCCGCTCCGCGAGAGCGCGGGTGCTCTCCTTCCAGCGCTCCCGCGGCGGCGCGGCGCTCACGACCAGGACCATCTCTTCGGGCTGTACGACGCTGAGGATTCCCGTCCCCTCGGCGAGCACGCGCTCCTCGGGGAGCAGGTGCTCTCCGGTGACGGCGCGCCACATCGCCATGTGGGATCCGGGCCGGCAAAGGCACCACAGCGTGCGTGCCGCACCGGCCTCCACCATCTTGCCGGTGTCGGTGCCGGGCTGCGCGATCACCTCGGGCTCCGTGATGACGGTGAACTCGCCCGTCAGCCTCCGGCAGGCGCAGCCACTGTTGCTTCGCGGGCAGTGGCGGCCGTCCCGGTAGACGGTCGAGGCCTTCACGGCGGTGAAGGCGCCGGGCCAGGCGCGGAGCACGGTGACGATCAGGCTCGTCTTGCCCGAGCCGTTCGCGGGAGCGACGACGGAGAGGACCCTGGGCATCGCGTCATACCTTCCCGCGGCCCCGGCCGCTCCCCGATCTCGCCAGCGCCTGGGCCGCGGCTTCGAGATCGTCGGGCGTGTTCAGGTTCTGCCAGGTGTAGCTCTGGCTGAGTCCCGGGAGATCCCGCTCCCGAAGCAGGCGTGAGCGAAGGCCGGCGATCAGCTCCACCATCGCCCGGCGCCCGCTTTCGAGGCAGCGCGCGGCCTCCGCGGCGGCGGAGGCCCGGTAGAAGGAGTGCAGGGGCTCGGGCCGTCCCTTGTGCATGGGGACGACGACGTCGGCATCCTTCGCGAAAAGCGCGCCCGCGGCCATGCGATCGATGAGCGCGCCGTCGAGGAAGGGCATGTCGCATGCGACGGCGAAGAGCCACGGAGTCGCGCAGGCCTCGAGAGCCGCATGGAGCCCGGCGAGCGGCCCGGCCGAGGGGAAGCGATCGTGGACGACGCGCAGGCCGCGCTGCTCGAAGGCTTCCATCCCGCCGCTCCCGGGCACGCCGACGGCCACGATGATCTCCGCGAACCTCGGCCTGAGCACTTCGAGCTGCCGATCCAGGATGGCCTCGCCTCCGAGATCCAGGAAAGCCTTCGCGGCTCCTCCCATCCTCGTGGCGAGCCCCCCGGCGAGGATCGCCGCGGAGATCTCGGGGAACTCAGGCCGGCGGTGGGAGGTCATCTTCCGCGGCTCCGCCGTCAACGTCCGGATCCTCCGGGTCATCCATACCGAGGGAGCCGTTCTCCGCGGGGTCCACGAAGATATCGCCGGCTTCGATCCTGGTCGGGTAGGTTCGGACGCATCCATGATCGCGCCCCGTCCGCCGGCCGCTGGTGATGTCGTAGACCCAGCCGTGCCAGGAGCAGGTCAGCTCGGTCCCACGAAGGCGGCCTCCCGAGAGCGGCGCCTTCATGTGGGCGCAGGCATCCTCGATGGCGAAGAGGGAGCCGGCCACGTTGAAGACGACGATGCGCCGCATGCCGAGCCGGAGGCTCTTCCGCTGTCCCGGCTGCACCTCGTTGAGGGACGCGAACCGGACGAAGCTCACGAGAGGCCTTCCGCTCCGCTCCGCCGCCGCGAGTCCGCCGCCGGGTCGCCGTGCTCGACGGTGGCTCCCGGATCGGGGGACTCGAGGAAGCGGGCCAGGAGCTCCGCCGCCACCTCGAGGACCTTCCGGTCCTCGCCGTCGAAAGCCGCGGGCAGATCGCTGTCGATGTCGATCTCTCCGAGAATGCGCCCGTCGCGGTCCCGGATGGGAACGACGATCTCGGAGCGTGTCTCGAGGCTGCACGCGAGGTAGCGCAGATCCGACCGGACGTCGTCCACCACGATGGTCTTCCCCTCGCGGGCCGCGGCACCGCAGATCCCGCGATCCAGGGGGATCCTCTCGTGGGGGGTCGGCTTGCCGACCTGGTACGCCAGGACGAGCACCTCACCCTCGAGGAGGTAGACGCCCGCCCAGTGCCAGGCGGCGCTCGACTCGTGGATCGCCTCGACCGCGCGGCGCAGCCCCTCCGCGCGGGAGGGGGCGGTGGCAAGGATTCTCCGGAACCCCTGCGTGTCGAGGCTGGAAGCGTCGCGGGGCATGATCGGGATCTACACCTGAGGGGACCGGGGCTCGGCCGCTCCGGAAGGATCGAGCGGCGCCGTGCGTTCGACGCCGGGATAGTACACGCCCCCTCCACCGCCTTCAACCGGATCGCGGAAGGGGTTGCTCGCGAGGTGGAGCCCCACGGCGGGAGCATGGCGGCCGAGGATCAGGACTTTGAAGGTGCCGCCCATTCCCGAGGGGCTCATGAGGGCGTGGAGCGCGAAGCGGCGGCGCAGGCTCACCGCCGCCGGCGCCCCCGACTCGGGAGCGGCCAGCGATGCGATTAGCCCGGCGAGCCCCATCGCGACGAGCAGGTTCCGCTGGCTCGTCATCGCCCAGTCCGTGAAGCCGGCCTCGAGGGCCGCCTCCCGTACGGAAGTGAAATCCACGTGCGCCGTCAGATCCTGCTCTCCGGGCAGGGCGAGCGGATCGTTCACGACCTGGTGGCGCCGGTAGCCGAGGAGCGTCCCCGCGTGGTGAGATGCGGAATAGAGCTCCGCGGCTTCGTGGCCGTAGTCCACGATCAGCGCATGCCCCCTCTCGAGAAGGCCGGCCGCCTCACGTACCCACCGCAGCGCCTCGAGATTCACTTCGGCTCTCTGCCCTTCCCCGAGCGTGAGGCTCAGGCGGCGGAAGTACTCCTCCAGCTCCGGCCGCGAGGGCTCCCCGGGGATCTCGACGAGATTCCCGCGCTCGTCCGCGCCGACATGGATCTCCCGGAGTTGGCCCCCCGACCCCTCGACGAGGTGCACCGGCAGCGCGTCGAGGAACTCGTTCGCGATGAGGCAGCCGCGGATGGGGCCGGTGGCGATAAGGTCCCGCCAGCTCTTCCACTCCACCTTTCCCGACGCGGCGGCCTCTCCGCGCAGGAGAGACTCCTGCTCGCGCCTGAGCTGGTCGCTCGACTCGACGAGGACATAGCGGATCTCGCCGTACAGCTCGGGGGCTTCGGCCGCGAGGCCAGCGAGGAGATCCCGGCAGAGAGTTCCCTTTCCGGGCCCGGCCTCGACCAGGGTGTAGGGGCGCGAGGGATCGCGGCCGCCGGCGCTCTCCCACATCTCACGAACGGCCCGGCCCAGCAGGAGCCCGAAGGCCTCGTCCACCTCGGGGCTGGTGATGTAGTCGCCCCCGGGCCCCATGGGGGGATCCGGGCGGCAGTACCGGCCGAGGCCGGGCTCGTAGAGCGCCGCAGCCATGAACTCGGCGAAGGTGATCCTCCCCCTTCGCGCGATTCGCTGGCGGAGGATCGAGAGGAGATCCTCCCCGGCCCTCATTCCCCTTCGACCTTCAGGGGACCGGCCTTGCCGCCGGAGCGGATCTTTTCTTGAAGGAGCATCAGGCCGTACAGCAGCGCCTCGGGGCGGGGCGGGCAGCCGGAGATGTAGACGTCCACGGGGACGATCTGGTCCACGCCCTGGACGGTGGAATAGGTGTGGAACATCCCGCCCGTGGAGGCGCAAGCCCCCATCGCGATGACCCACTTGGGCGCGGGCATCTGGTCGTAGATGGTGCGCAGGGCGGGCGCCATCTTCTTGGTGACCGTGCCGGAGACGAGCATGACGTCGGCCTGCCGCGGCGAGAAGGAGAGGCGCTCCATGCCGAACCGCGCCAGGTCGTAGCGGGGGCCCGCCGCCGCCATCATCTCGATGGCGCAGCAGGCGGTCCCGAGGGGCATCGGCCAGAGCGAGTTCTTGCGGGCCCAGTTCACGACCGCGTCGAGCCGCGTCGTGACGAGCGCCTGCTCGAGGAGCGTGGCCTCCTCGGCCTGCGCGTCCCTCACCGTGCGCAGGGGCGATTCGGTCAGCATCGTCGACTCCCCGGGGCCTCTCCGCTCCGCCGCGCGCGGGCCCTCACTTGTGCGCCCACTTGAGGATAGCGTCCTGCCGGACGCCGCCAAGCTGGTAGAGCTTCTCCTTGTGGTAGATGAGCGCCTTGCGGCTCGTGCCGGCGACCTCGTAGTCGTGCACCAGGAAGATGGCCTCCTCCGGGCAGACCTCCTCGCA
>CAZMRF010000094.1:0-2038 GCA_964568735.1 uncultured Acidobacteriota bacterium | reverse complement strand
GACGTAGCTCAGAAGCAACTCTTGACTGATGCGCAGACCTCCTCGCAGTACCCGCAGTAGATGCAGCGGAGCATGTTGATGTCGAACTCGGCGGGGTACTTCTCGATCGGGTTTCCCGGCATCTCGCCCGCCGTGATCCTGATGGCGCGCGGCGGGCAGACAAACTCGCAGAGGAAGCAGGCCACGCACTTCTCGCGGCCGTTCTGGTCCTTCACGAGAGCCGGCACCCCGCGGTAGCCGTCGGGCGGCGAGAAGCGCGCCTCGGGGTAGCGCAGGGTGAACTTCCGGCGCAGCATGTGCTTGAAGGTGATCCAGAGCCCCCCCACGATGCTCGTGAGGTAGAAGCGGTGCAGGAAGGGGGTCTCTCTCTTGACGACGATCACGGCGGCTCCCGGGCTCCTCTCAGACCCTGGCGATGGTCATCTTCTCGATCTTGTCCTGGAGCCGGAGAACGCCATGGAGCAGGGCCTCCGGCCGCGGGGGGCACCCGGGAATATACACGTCCACGGGAACCACGCGGTCCACGCCCTGGCAGGTGCTGTAGGTCGGGAAGGGCCCCCCGCAGGTGGCGCAGGCCCCCATGGAGATGACCCACTTCGGATCCGGCATCTGGTCGTAGAGGCGCTTCAGAACCGGGGCCATCTTCTCGGTGACGGTGCCGGCCACGATCATGAGATCCGACTGCCGGGGGGTCGCGCGGTAGACGCCCGCGCCGAACCGGTCGATGTCATAGCGCGAGGCCACCGCCGCCATCATCTCGATCGCGCAGCAGGCCAGGCCGAAGCTCATGGGCCAAAGGGCGGACTTGCGCGCCCAGTTGAAGACCAGGTCGAGAGTGGTCGTGATGATGTTGGGAGCGAACCTGCCCTCGATCAGACTCATGGATCTCCCCGACCCTTCTCACAATCCTGCGACTCAGGGGATGCAGGAGACGGACTTCGTTTCCGGGCCGCCCGGGAGCGTCGTGGTATAGTGCCGCCCCCGTGCAGGAACGGCGCGCTCGCCCGCTCGCGGCCGAGGCCCGTGCGGGAGGCCTCGGATTCCGGACCACAGAGGTACTGATTATAGCCGGGAGGGGCGGACTCATCAACGAATGCCTGGAGCCGCGATTCGAACCTTGCGGGGATTGATCTGCCCCTAACCTGAGATGCTCTCAACCTTCCTCTTGCAGGGGGCCACGGGCTGCCTCCTCGCGATGCTCCCGGTTCCCGCGCAGGCGACCGGGCGCGCCTTCAACCGTTTCGTGACGGCGCTGGCCGCGGTGGTCCTGATCCTCGGCCTGGCCATGGGGGTACGAACGGCGCTGGCGGCCCCTTCGCGCGCCCTCTGGTGGATGGCGCTCCTCTGCGCCGCGCTCTCAGCCGGGCTCTCCCACGCGGGCAGAATCCGTGCGGGACGGTTCGTCCTTCAAGCCGCCGCTGCCTGGGCGGCCGTGGCCGCCTCGCTCGACGCGGGCGCTCTCGCCATCGCGACGGGACGATCATCGCCTCTCGACCTCGCGCTCTTCGTCGCCGACGCGCTCACCTCCGCCTGGCTCATCGGCACGATCCTCGTGGCCATGATCCTCGGCCACTACTACCTGAACATCGCGGGCCTCGCCATCGGCCACCTGATCCGCCTCTCCTTCCTCGCCGTCGTCGCGGCCGTGCTGCGTGGTGCCGTCTTCGGATGGGGGCTCGTCGCCGACGGCGGATCGATCGTCTCGCCCTTCCTCGCCATGGACGTGGACGTGGCCGGGCTCCTGCCGGCCGTCGTCCTGGTGCAGAGGTTCCTCTTCGGGATCGCGGGGACTCTCGTTCTGTGCCTGATGGCCTGGCGGACGGCGAAGATCAGCTCCACACAATCCGCGACCGGCATCCTCTACATCGGCGTGATCGCCGTCCTCGTCGGCGAGCTGGCCTCCCGCTACCTCCTCTTCACGGCGGGCTCCCCGCTCTGACGGGCCGCAAACCGGAGACGGACTACGGACGTGCGTGGACTAGGCCCAGAATAAGCGCGTTTCTCGCTCTCGTCGGCGATCGTACCTCATCTGGGCTTC
>CAZMRF010000093.1:0-8025 GCA_964568735.1 uncultured Acidobacteriota bacterium | reverse complement strand
AACCGCTGCGTCGGCACGCGCTATTGCTCGAACAACTGCCCCTACAAGGTCCGCCGCTTCAACTTCTTCTACTACCAGGACCTCGACCAGCCCCTTCAGCTCCAGCGCAACCCCGACGTCACCGTCCGCTCGCGCGGCGTGATGGAGAAGTGCACCTACTGCGTTCAGCGGATCAACCTCGCCCGCATCGAGTCGAAGAAGGAAGACCGCAAGCTCCGCGACGGCGAGATCGTCACCGCCTGCCAGCAGGCCTGCCCCGCGGACGCCATCGTCTTCGGCGACATCAACGACCCCGAGAGCCGAGTCTCGAAGCTGAAGGCCGACCCGCGCAGCTACGGCCTCCTCGGCGAGCTGAACACCCGGCCGCGCACGACCTACATGGCCGCGCTGCGCAACCCCAACCCCGAGATCCCCGGAGCCGCGGCGGGCGCGCCGGAAACGCACCATGGCTGAGAAGCGCGGGGCCGATCACAGCGAGGTCGGCCTCTACCACCGCGCCATCGTCCCCGCCGGCCAGACCTTCGGCACCGTCACCGATCAGATCAGCGGCATCGTCCTCAAGCAGCGCACCCGCCGGGGCTGGTACGTCGGCTTCGCCATCGGCTTCTCGCTCCTGATGCTCCTGCTCTACTCGATCACCCTTCTCCTCGTGAAGGGGACAGGGATCTGGGGGATCAACGCCCCCGTGGGCTGGGGCTTCGCGATCATCAACTTCGTCTGGTGGATCGGGATCGGCCACGCGGGGACGCTCATTTCCGCCATCCTTCTCCTGCTCCGCCAGGAGTGGCGCACCTCCATCAACCGCTTCGCCGAGGCGATGACGATCTTCGCCGTGGCCTGCGCCGGCATCTTCCCGCTCATCCACATGGGTCGCCCCTGGCTCTTCTACTGGCTCATGCCCTACCCGAACACGATGGGCATGTGGCCCCAGTTCCGCAGCCCACTCGTGTGGGACGTCTTCGCCGTCTCGACCTACGCGACGGTGTCGCTCCTCTTCTGGTTCGTGGGGCTCATCCCCGACTTCGCCACGATGCGCGACAAGGCGCGCCAGCGCTTCCCGAGGATCGTCTACGGCATCCTGGCCATGGGCTGGCGCGGCTCGGTCCTCCACTGGCACCGATACGAGGTGGCCTACCTGCTTCTCGCGGGCCTCTCGACGCCGCTCGTGCTCTCGGTGCACACCGTCGTGAGCCTCGACTTCGCGACCGGGATCATCCCCGGCTGGCACACCACGATCTTCCCCCCCTACTTCGTCGCCGGCGCCATCTACGCTGGCTTCGCAATGGTCCTCATCCTGGCCATCCCGCTGCGTGCCGTCTACGGCCTCGAGAACTTCATCACCAGCCGCCACCTCCAGAACATGGCGAAGGTGATGCTCGCCACGGGCCTGATCGTCGGCTACGGCTACCTGATGGAGGCCTTTTTCGCCTGGTACAGCGGCAACCTCTACGAGCAGTCCATGATCATGAACCGGATGACGGGCCCCTACGCGCCGATGTACTGGGCGCTGATCCTGTGCAACGGGCTCTTCATCCAGGTGCTCTGGTTCAAGCGCGTGCGCACGAGCCCCGTGGCCCTCTTCCTCGTCGCCATCGTGGTCAGCATCGGGATGTGGCTGGAGCGCTTCGTCATCGTTGTGACGAGCCTGCACCGCGACTTCCTCCCGTCGTCGTGGGGGATGTACTACCCGACCATCTACGACTGGACCACCTACATCGGCACGATCGGACTCTTCGTGACGCTGCTCTTCCTCTTCGTGAGATTCCTGCCGATGATCTCGATCTTCGAGATGCGCACGATCCTCCCGGCCGCGCACGTGGAAGGGAAGGAGTCCCATGAGGTCTGATCGCCGCCTCTACGGGCTGATGGCCGAGTTCCACGACCCGGCGGCCATCGTGCGCGCCGCCGCGAGCGCCCGGAAGGCTGGCTACAAGAAGATGGACGGCTACAGCCCCTACCCGATGGAGGCGCTCTCCGAAGCGATGGGCTGGCACACGCGCGGGAGACTGCCGAAGCTGGTGCTCCTCGGCGGCCTCGCAGGCGCCGCCGCGGGCTATGGTCTGCAGTACTACGTCTCCGTCATCGCCTACCCGCTCAACATCGGGGGACGGCCGCTCCACTCCTGGCCCGCCTTCATCCCCGTGACCTTCGAGATGGCCGTCCTCTTCGCGGCCCTCACGGCGGTGCTCGGGATGCTGGCGCTCAACGGCCTGCCCCGCCCCCACCACCCCGTCTTCAACGTGGAGAGCTTCGCGCTGGCGACAACGGACCGGTTCTTCCTGTGCATCGAGGCGAAGGATCCTCTCTTCGACATCGAGAGGACCCGGAGCTTCCTCGAAGGGCTCGGCCCCGCAAAGGTGTCGGACGTTGAGTACTGAGCCCCGGAGAGAACACTCGTCACCTTAACGAGGTCAGTGGGGTAGTCCGTCCAGCAGAGCGCGTTCGTCGGGCGCCAGGTCGTTGGCCAGAGAGGGATCCTGCTCCAGGAGCGACTGTGCGTCCGCAAGATCCTGAAGCCGCTTCGATCTCCTCCGCGCCGGGTCACGCCCGGATCGCAGCTTCTCGTGGAGCAGATCACCGACTCGAAGCACGCGAAGGCCGGTGCCTCCGATCTGAACCTCGACCGCGCGGGAGATCGGACCCTGGAGCGCCGGATCGTCCGTGAATTGGACCGGCGTGCCTTCCGGACCGATCCAGTTGTCGGTGTGTTCGTGCCGGCCCGTCTCACTGAAACCAGCGGCCAGCAACGACTCGCGCGGAAGACGCCCGCGATCGGCGAGGGCGATGTCGATGTCGAGCGTCGTGCGCGGCTCTTTCTGATGGATCTGGAGGGCAACGCCCCCGATCACTGCGTAGGAAACCCCGCGCACCGAGAGTATGCGCGCGAGTGCGGCCAGGTCAGGCTCCTTCGAGCGCTCCATCTCACCTCTCAGCCAGTGCCATCGCCGGTCCAACAAGAATCCTGCTTCGAGCGCTTCGACCATGAGGGGCAGAATAGCACAGGCCTGCGCCGCGGCAGAATACGGCCCAAGCGGCTGGGCTTCCAGACCCAGCCACTTTCTGATAAAACTCTCCCGATGGGCACCCCCTATCGGATCGCGCTTGCGGCGACTCTCGTGGCGGCGGCGCTGGCGGGAGGCTGCCGGCAGGATATGCACGATCAGCCGCGCCACGAGCCGCTGGAGGCGAGCACGTTCTTCGCCGACGGCCGCTCGGCCCGGCCGCTCGTGCCGGGGACGATCCCGCGGGGCGGCCTGCACGAGGACCCAATTCTCTTCACCGGCAAGACCGCCGACGGCGCCTTCGCGGAGACGATCCCCTTTGCGATCGACCGCGCGTTCCTCGACCGCGGGCGCGAGCGCTACAACATCTTCTGCACGCCGTGCCACGATCATGTCGGCACCGGGCGCGGGATGGCCGTGCGCCGGGGCTTCCCCCAGGCGGCCTCCTTCCACATCGACCGGCTGCGCAACGTCGAGCCCGGCTACTTCTTCGACGTGATCACGAAGGGCTTCGGCCGGATGCCCGAATACGCCACGCAGATCCTCCCGCGCGATCGCTGGGCCATCGTCGCCTACGTCCGCGCGCTGCAGCTCAGCCAGAACGTGCCCGAGCCCTCGCTCACCCCCGAGGAGCGCCGCGAGCTGGGCCGCGAGCTCGAAGCAGCCCCGCCGGCCGGAGGCCGTTCGTCGTTGATGGGCACGCCGGCCGCGGGGGATGCGCAGCAGCCCGTCCATGTCGCAGAAGCAGACACCACTAGGGACCAGGCCGGAGAAACTCGATGAACGGCAATCACGGAATCGCCGGCATCGACGCGCCCCCCACCTGGGTGGAGGCGATCGGCAAGCGCGCACTCATGGTCGGGGGCGTCGGAGCCGCGGCCTGCCTCGTGGGCGCCTTCATGGACACGACGCAGTTCTACCGTTCGTGGCTCGTCGCCTTCGTCTTCTGGGTGGGAGTCCCCGTCGGCTGCCTCGCCATCCTCATGCTGCACCACCTCTCGGGAGGCGCCTGGGGGATCCTCATCCGGCGGATCCTCGAAGCGGCCACGCGAACGCTCCCCGTGATGGCGCTCCTCTTCCTCCCCATCCTCCTCGGCCTCAAAGACCTCTACATCTGGGCTCGCCCCGAGATGGTGGCGGCCGACGAGCTACTCCAGCGCAAGAGCATCTATCTCAACGTCCCCTTCTTCATCGTCCGCAGCGTGATCTTCTTCGCAGCATGGATCGGCCTCGCCTGGATCCTCAACAAGTGGTCCCGGGCGCAGGACACCACCCCCGACGACGAGATCTCGCTGCGCCGCTTCCAGCTCATCAGCGCGCCGGGGCTCGTCATCGTCGTCCTCACCGTGACCTTCGCCTCCGTGGACTGGCTGATGTCGCTCGAGCCCCACTGGTTCTCGACGATCTACGGCGTCCTCATCCTCGTGGGGCAGACGCTCGCCGCGCTCGCCTTCGCCATCGCGGTCCTCCTGGCGCTGTCGCGGCGGCCACCCCTGGCGGAGGCGCTGGAAGCCGTCCACCTCCACGACCTCGGCAAGCTCCTCTTCGCCTTCGTGATGGTCTGGGCCTACTTCGCCTTCTCGCAGTTCCTGATCATTTGGGCCGGCAACCTCCCCGAGGAGATCCCCTACTTCCTGCGTCGCCTCAAAGGTGGCTGGCAGTTCGCTGCGCTCGCCGTCGTGGTCCTCAACTTCGTGCTGCCCTTCCTCCTGCTCCTGCCGCGCGCGACGAAGCGGAACACGCGGTTGCTCCTGCGCGTGGCCGTGCTGCTCCTCCTGATGCGCTACGTGGACACCTACTGGATGACCGCCGCCGCCTTCAACGAGAGCCTCGCCGACCTCCACTGGATGGACATCGCCGCGCCCGTGGCGCTGGGAGGCATCTGGATCTTTCTCTTCACGAACCAGCTCAAGCGCCTGCCGCTCCTGCCCCTCGGCGACCCCTTCCTCAAGGAGGCCCTCTCCCATGAGGAATAGCGGCCACGGCACGGCCTCGGGCGGGCCGGGCGCACACGGCGCGGGCCATGCCGCGGGGACTGGCTCGGGCACCGGCGCGGGCATCGAGCGCCACGACGCCGTGAGCTACGAGCACACCGACGCCAGCACGCGCCTGATCCTCTGGACGGGAGGCGGCCTGACGGCGCTCGTCATCCTGGCCTCGGTGGCAATGCTCTGGCTCTTCAACATCTTCGAAGCGAGAGAGGATCGCGAGCAGGTAACTCCCGCCCCCGTAGCCCGCCCCGCCGAGCAGGAGCCCCCCGAGCCCCGCCTCCAGGAGAACCCCGCCGCCGACCTGGCCATCGTGCGCGCCGAGGAGACGCGAATCCTGGAATCGTACGGATGGGCCGACCAGGAGCACGCCATCGCGCGGATCCCGATCGAGCGCGCCATGGACCGCATCGTCGAGCACGGCCTACCCGAGCGAGTGAAGCCCGCAGAACCTGAGGCACTCAAGTGAGTTACCACTCCGTAGAGCGAGAGAAGGGCCGAGGGGCCGCGAGTGCGTACGAGCGGAGCACTCGCGCCGCGAGTCGTAGCCCGAGAAGGGGAATCCGCAGATCACCCCAATCGCTATTCCAAGCAGTGGCCGTCCGGGTTTTCGTATTGCGATGCGCGAGTGCGCAGACCAGGGAGCAGCTCGCGGCCCCTCGGCCCCCCCTGGTATTGCGACTGCTCCTCATAGCGGTGCCACTCATGCTCGGAGTGGTGCCTGTGTGGGCAGTAGAGGGGACCGCGAAGAACGCGGCGACCATTCCCGGGCCGCTAGCGGACATCGGGATCGACCAGCGCCTCGGTGAGTCCCTGCCCCTGGGCCTGACGTTCCGAGACGAGATGGGCCGCACCGTCCGCCTCGGCGACTACTTCGGCGAGCGCCCCGTGGTCCTGTCGCTCGTCTACTACGAGTGCCCGATGCTCTGTACGCTTGTCCTGAACGGGCTGACCGGGGCGCTAGAGACGATCAACCTCGAGCCCGGGCGCGACTACGAGGTCGTCACCGTCTCGATCGACCCGGGCGAGAGCTTCCCCCTCGCGGTGGCCAAGAAGAAGGAGTACGTGAAGCGGCTGGGGCGGCCGGCAGCCGAGACGAGCTGGCACTTCCTCACGGGCGACGAGGAGAACATCAAGAAGCTGGCCGCCGCCGTGGGCTTCCGCTACGCCTACGACCCAAAGACCGACCTCTTCATCCACGCCGCCGGGATCATGGTCGCCACCCCCGACGGGCGCCTCGCGCGCTACCTCTACGGCGTGGAGTACGCGCCGCGCGACCTGCGCCTCTCGCTCGTCGAGGCCAGCGAAGGGCGCCTCGGCACGCTGAGCGACCAGGTCCTCCTCTTCTGCTACCAGTACGACCCACACAGCGGCACCTACAGCGTCGCCGCGCTCAGCCTGGTCCGCGGGGGCGGCATCCTCACGGTGGTGCTCATCGCCGGCTTCGTGACTTTGATGCTCCGACGAGAGAAGGCCGCGCGCCGCAGAGCGGCCGCGCAGGCAAGACCGTGATCCCCGAGCTGCCTCTCTTTCCCGAGCAGGCTTCGTCGGTGGCCGGTGAGGTGGACGCCCTCTACCTCACGCTCGTGGCCCTCACGGTCTTCTTCGGCACGCTAATCTCGGCGCTCCTCGTCTACTTCGCCATCCGCTACCGGAAAGCCTCGCGAGTCGACCGCTTGAACCCCATCCACCACTCGCTGCCGCTGGAGCTGACCTGGTCGATCATCCCCCTGGGGATCACGATGATCATCTTCGGCTGGGGCGCGAGCCTCTACTTCCATATCTACCGCCCCCCCGACGACGCCATGCCCATCAACGTCGTGGGCAAGCAGTGGATGTGGAAGCTCCAGCACATCAACGGCCGCCGCGAGATCAACGAGCTGCACGTCCCCGTCGGGCGCGCCGTCAGGATCATGCTCACCAGCGAGGACGTCATCCACAGCTTCTACATCCCCGCCTTCCGCGTGAAGGTGGACGCGGTGCCGGGGCGCTACAACCAGGTCTGGTTCAAGCCCACGAAGCCCGGCCGCTATCACCTCTTCTGCGCCGAATACTGCGGGACGAAGCACTCCAGGATGATCGGGTGGGTGCATGTCATGGAGCCCAGCGACTTCCAGGCCTGGATGGGAGGAGCCACGGCAGGTCTGTCGCCCGTGGCCGCCGGCGAGACGCTCTTCACGAACCTGGGCTGCGCCACCTGCCACGCCGCCGACGACACCGGGCGCGGCCCGTCGCTCAAGGGGATCTATGGCAGGGCGGTGCGGATGACCGGAGGCGAGATCGTCACGGCGGACGACAACTACCTGCGCGAGTCGATCGTCGAGCCGATGGCGAAGCAGGCCGAGGGCTACAAGCCCGTCATGCCCACCTTCAAGGGGCTCGTCACCGAGGAAGGGGTGATGCAGATCATCGAGTACATCAAGTCGATCGGCTCGGGGGTAGCGGGCGGCGGGGCGGCTGCGCCGGGCTCTCTCGCACCCGGCGCGCAACCAAGCACGACATCTCTTACGGCAGGGGGGACGCCGTGACACACGCCGACAGCGCCCCCCGCCAGCACTACCTGAATATCAGCTACGGAGTGCGCTCCTGGCTCCTGACGACCGACCACAAGCGGATCGCGCTCCTCTACCTCACGTCGGTCTCGGTGATGTTCTTCCTCGGTGGGATCTTCGCCGTCCTCATCCGGCTGGAGCTTCTCACTCCTGCCGGCGATCTCTTCCAGGCCGAGACCTACAACAAGGTCTTCACGATGCACGGCGTGATGATGGTCTTCTTCTTCCTCATACCCGCCATCCCCGCCGTCCTGGGGAACTTCCTCGTCCCCATGATGATCGGCGCCAAGGACCTGGCCTTCCCCCGGCTCAACCTCCTGTCGTGGTACATCTACACCATCGGCGCGCTCTTCACTTTCTGGGCCATGGTCAACGGGGGCGTTGACACCGGCTGGACCTTCTACACCCCCTACAGCAGCACCTTCTCGAACACGCAGGTCATGGCCACGGCGCTGGGCGTCTTCATCACCGGCTTCTCGTCGA
>CAZMRF010000092.1:0-8194 GCA_964568735.1 uncultured Acidobacteriota bacterium | reverse complement strand
CGGCGGCGGCCCCCATGGCCGTGTAGGCCAGTCCCCGGGCGACCGCCTCCTCCTCGGAACCGGGGCTGACCCAGGCCCTGAGGTCGGGGGGAATGTCCTTGGGACTCATCCACTGTTCCTGGGAGGGATGCCGTTCAGGCCCCGGGGTGAGCGGCCGGATCCGGCGGCCGCTTCGCGGCGCCGGACTTCTCGGAACAGGCGATGGTATCACCCGTTTTCGCCGGCCGGCAAGGAGCCGCGGGAAAGCGGGGCATACGACACGGCCACGAGGAAGAGGCCCCGCGCAGGCAGCGTGGGGCCGGCGGCGGCGCGCTGACGGGTACGGAGGATCTCGCCCACCTTGCGCGCCGGCCAGCGACCCCGGCCGACTTCGAGGAGCGTGCCGGCGATGGTCCGGACCATATGCTGGAGGAAGGACGAACCCTCCACCGTGATCGACAGGATCTCCGCATCGAGGACAACCTCGCAGCGCGAGATCGTCTTGACAGGGGTCGCGGAGACATCTCCCGAGGCTTTGAACGAGGAGAAGTCGTGCTCACCGGTGAGGGCGAGGGCCCCCTCCCGCATCGCCGCCACGTCGAGACGACCGCGATGGTGATGGGCATAGCGCGCCACGAAGGGAGAGAGGATGGCCGAGCACGAGATCCGGTACTCGTAGGTTCTTCCCGATGCTGACCGCCGCGCGTGAAAGCCCTCCGGCACGATCTCGACCGAGGCCACCGCGATATCGGGCGGCAGGAGCCCGTTGATCGCGTAGCGGAGCCTGCCGGGCTCCCACTCCCGCTCAGATCTGAATGTCCCGACCTGTCCGAGCGCGTGCGTGCCCGAGTCGGTGCGAGCCGCACCGGCGAGGCTGAGGCCGGGATCGTCGCAGATGCGCCTCAGACGATCGAGCAGCTCGCCCTGAATGGTCGGCAGGCCCGGCTGGACCTGCCATCCTGCGTACCGGCCGCCGTCGTACTGGATCACGAGCTTGTAGGTCGGCAAGGGTTCACTCGGGCGAGGCCACCGTGCGCGGGAAGCTCCGGATCGTCTCAGGACGGTCTCCGCGCCCGGGAGGGCGGGAGTATAGGCCGCCCTGCGGGGGAAGATCGGAGGCGGGGGGCCGCGCATGCGAGTGCGCAGCCCCCCGCGGGAGCCTAGGGCTCTCAGGGCACCAGGAGGTTGCCGGTAGGCTCCGAGGCCAGAATGCCTACTTCTTCTTTCCGTTCCCGGGCGAGGATCCCGCGCCGCAGGGACCCAACGAGTTGAAGCGCGGCCCCTGGTCCACGCATCGCGTCTTCTTCTTGCTCTGATCGTGCGGAACGCAGACGCCGACCGCCCCCGTGCAGACGCCGCCCCGCCCATCGGCGGCCTCGAAGGAGACGTGGTAGACGCGCCCGTCCTCCAGGCCGCTTCTCTCCGGGCGCAGCAGCGCCTTGCTGGAGCCGACTCCAGCGGCATCGGGGCAGGTGTTGCCGTCGCCGACCGTGTTGAGAGGCTCGTCCTGGGCGATGGCCACGATCTTCACGGTGACGGGGTCTCCATCCGGATCCGTGACACCCTTGACGGCAACCTCCTTCATCTTGTGGTTGGGCGGCCAGAGCTCACCGACCGTCGGTGCCGCGCGCGTGCAATCCGGCGGCTCGTTCGGCGGGACGCAATCCGGGTCGTCCTCGTCGATGAGCCCGTCCCCGTCGTTGTCCAGCCCGTCGTCGCAGGAGGGATCGCCCGGGGGCCCTTCGTCTCCGGGGGGCGGGGCGCAGTCGGGGTCGTCCTCGTCAATCTGTCCGTCCCCGTCATTGTCGACACCGTCGTCGCATGTGGGATCGCCGAAGGGCCCTTCGTGCCCGGGCGGCGGCGGGAAGGTGGGCGGCGCGCCGGGAAGGTGGCCGAAGATATAAGCCGAGACTGTCACGGTCGCGCCCGCCGGAACCCTCAGCGCGTTCGAGGGCGCATCTCCCCACCAGTAGGCCATGCCGCTGTCATCCAGAGAGATGTCGCAGGTCGCCGCGTCGGTGCCCGTGTTCGTGTAGCCGAAGGCGCTCGGCTGGGGAAGCGCGGGGAAGACCAGCCCGGCGAGCCCCGAGATCTGCGGCCACGCGACGTAGTCCAGGCGGGTCGGAGGAGTCGGCGAGAGAGAAGCAGGGCCCGTCACCGATCCCCGTACGGCGAAGAACGGCACCGAGGGGTTCACGCTCGTGAAGCAGGCCGCCGCCTGGTTGTTGTCCACGATCTCGAATGTCTCGAAGAGCGGGGTGGTCCTGGAAACCTCCGTCCCCAGAACCATGCCGTCGGGGTCCCTCTCGCGGTAGGTCGGGCCGTCATCGAACCCGATCCTGAAGTCCCACAGGTAGCGGACGCCCAGCTCGACTGTCGAGGCACCGACGTTGGTGATCGAGGTCTCGATCCTCACCGCCGACTCGTTGAAGACCGTTCCGAGCGCCTCGACGACCTGCTCCACCCGCAGCGCATCCGGCGCGGAGGCTGCGCCGCCGATCCGGTAGATGGACTTGTAGCCCCTCGGGTGATTGGGATCTCCCAGCGGGAGGGCCGCCTCCCCGGGCAGCACGAAATTCTCGAGGTGGAGCGTCGGAGGTGCGCTCGCGAGGAGGAGTACCCCGTTGTTCTGCAGATAGTCCGTTCCGGACGTCCACGAGCGGATGGTCGTGAAGGACTGCCCGGGCCTGAGGGTGCCCCCGAAGAGGATGTCCCTCTGCCCCAGCATGCCCGTTACGGGATGGGACGGTCCCGTGGCGACGGTGTAGAGGCCGATGCCGAAGCTGTTGGGATCTGCCTCGACCTGGACCGTGTAGAAATCGTTGCCCCCGGTGACGGCTGCGGCGTGAGTCGCCGCGAGGAGCAGAAGGATCGCGAGCCCCGCGGCCTGTCGCCGCGGGCGGAAGGTGCCCTGCATCATTTTTCTGAACCCCCCCACAGGATTCCACTGGAATGGAACTGCGGATCTTACCTACGCCACGGGCGTTCTCGAGTCAAGCAGGGAAAACCGCGCCCGTCGCAGTCTTTCGGGTGGCACCAATACGGGACTGCGCATCCGACCTAACACATTATTTCGCATGGAGTTGCGCTTGACTGCGAGTCCATGGCGGACATAGGATGCGAACCCGAGGGGGATGACAACCGGAGACTCGGCAAGCGGGGAAGAATGACCAGTGACGAATGTTCAATTTCAGCCGCATCTTTTCGTAAACCCTTCGGTTGCGGCAAGAGTCTATGGTGGTGCGCATGTCGCCCGAGGAGCAGGAGCTCTATCGGAGACTCCAGTCCGGCGAGTCCGAGGCCGTACGGCTCCTCTTCGAGCAGTACCACCCGCGGGTCTACCGGATCTGCCTCCATTACACGGGGAACGCGGAGGACGCCCGGGACATCGCGCAGGAGACCTTCGTCAGGGCCTTCCGCGGAATCGGGCAGTTTCGCGGCGACTCGGCCCTGGCGACCTGGCTGACGCGGATCGCGATGAATCTCTGTTTGAATCTTCGGCGCGACCAGAGGACCGCGGCGAGCCTTCTCGATCAGCGGGTGGACTACATCCGCGTGAACATGCCCCCGGTGATCCCGCGGGGCCCCGAGGAGCAGCTCAGCAGGCGTGAGACCGCCGAGAGAATCCGGGTGCTCATCAACAGGCTGCCCCGGCGCGAACGGATGGCGTTCGTGCTCAAGTTCTACAACGACATGAAGATCCGGGAGATCAGCGAAGCGATGGGGATCAGCGAGGGCACCGTGAAGTCTTTCCTTCACAGGGCCCTGGTGACCCTCAGGAAGGCGCTGGCTCCGGGCGAAGGGAACTGACACGCATGGCGAGTGGAATCCACGAGCCGGGACCCTGGTGCGGCACCCGACGCGACGAGATCATCGACTACGTGTTCGAGGAGATGGGACCCGGGGCCGCTGAAGCCTTCGAGTCCCACCTGGCCTCCTGCCCCGGTTGCGCCGGGGAGGCGGCCCTGCTGCGCGGGATGGTCGAGCTCATCGAGGAAGCCTCCCCTGCGTCCGCAGGCGCCGAAGCCTCCGCGAACGGCGGCAGCGGCTCCTCCGTCTCCCTCGAGGAGGAGTGGGCGCTCCTGCGAAGGCGCCTGCGATTCCCCGAAGCGCTCAGCCAGGAAACCGAGCCTTCTCCGCACCTCGCGTGGGCCCGCACCTGGCTGCCCGCCGCGGCCGCCGTGGCCGTCACGGCTCTGCTCTCCTTCGCGGCCGGGTGGCTCTGGCGAGGCGAGGCCCCCGGCGCCGAGGTGGCCTCGGCGAACGAGAGCCAGGCCGACATAGCGGAGCGGCCCGCCCTTCCGCCCGTCACGGGCGCCTCCGTCGGGAACTACTTCGATCACCTCGAGGACTTCACCCGGGACACCCACAACTGCTTAAGACGAACTCGGATGATCCTGATGGAGTTCACGAAGCTCGGAGCAGACTCCGACCCGACCTTCTTCCGGCAGGCGGCGGGAGATCTTCGCGCGGAGGTCGAGCGCTACCGGCAGGTTGCTCTCAGGCTCGAGAGCCGCAAGCTCGGCGACCTGCTCGATCAGATCTCGGGGATCCTGAAAGCCATCTCGACGATCAACCCGGAGAACCAGGTCCAGGTCATCGCCGACGTGCGCATGACTCTCGAGCTGACGGCGATCCTCTCCGCCCTCGAGATCCTCGACGCCCACGTCGAACGGACTCTGGAGGGTCCGCCCAATGTCTAGGCGCGGCTTCCTTCCCGAGCTCGCGCGGTTCATCCGCGCCGCGGCGATCCTCCTGTGGGCGGGTGCCGTTCCCGCTTTCGCCGGAATCCTCATCGCCGATTCCGGGGGGCCGGACCAGGCTCTCTACAACCAGGGGCGAGCTCTCATCTTCGAGGAGTCCTGGCCCGGAGCCCGGGGAGTCTTCCAGGTCCTCGCGCGCCGCCACCCGCGCAGCGAGTACCTCGACGACGCTCTCTACTGGACGGCATTCGCCCTCTACGAGGAAGGCGAACCGGCGAGAGCCTACGACACGCTTCAGGGACTGATCGAGCGGTACCCGGAGAGCCCCTGGCAGGTGGACGCGCGAACGCTGATGGTGCGCGCCTCGGAGGCCGCGCTGCTCAGCCTCTCGGGACGGGAATCAGGGCATTCAGCCTTCGCCGACGCGTCGAACCGCTACCGCCGGTTCCTGGAGGAGAGCACCCGGGACAGCAACGCGCAGGTTTCCCTGCTGGCCATCGATACTCTCCTCGATCACGAGCCTCAGAAGGCCCCCGACCTGCTCCGCCGCGTGAAGCCCTCCACCTCGAACGAGGGCGCCGTGGTGCTGCTCGATCGGTTCTTCGGCAACGAGTTCGTGAAGGTGACCCTCAAGGACAAGGCAGCGGGCCTGGCCGAGGACAACGTGATGGTGCTGGTTCGCTCCGCGGATCGGTCCACCCAGCTCACTCTCGCCGAGGCCCTCGAGGTGATCGCCGGCACGGACGATCGGCGCTACAGCCAGGTCGTCGTCCGCGAGCTGAGAGAGAAGATCCTCGAGATCGAGCGCTCCCTGGTCACCCAGGGCCCCATCCTGGAGCAGGGGCACGTCTCCCCCGGGCGGCGCCGCGCCTCGACCATCGTCAGGGTCGTCGACGGCGAGGTCCACTACTACGACAATGGCGCGGAGACGATGCGCATCGTTGTCCTCAAGCGCGCGTCTGGGTTCAGCCCTCAGAACGTCCACGTCTTCGTGGACGGCACCAACGGGCCGGAAGAGGTGCCCCTGGAAGATCTCATGGGCCCCGAGCGCGGCCCGTCCATCCGCGGCATCTCGGCCGATGCCCTGCTCTTCCTCAGACAGTCCCTCGGCGTCATCCGCCTCGATCTGGAGAGCACGGGCCGCTAGCAGCCGATCCGGCTCACGGCTCGGGTTCGTGGCGCACCGCTCAGGCGACCCTCGACTCCAGTCGACCCCGGCGGGTATCCAGGACAGCCGGCGCCCCCAGCAGGAGCGTGCGCTTGCCCGGCGCGTGGCCCGCGGGGAAACCAAGGACGATCGGATAACGGGTCCCCGCCGTGGCGTCCCGGATGATCTCGGCGATCGGGAGCCCGCGTGTGCCCTTCGCCGGGCGGCATCCCTGCAGGCGTCCCACGATCATCCCGGCGAGCCCCTTCAGCTTCCCGGCCATCTTCAGATGATTCAGCATGCGGTCGATGGCGTAGGGCTCTTCGTTCACGTCCTCCCAGAAGAGGAGGCAGCCGTCCCAGGGAGTGTCATAGGAAGTCCCCATCAGCCCTACGAGGAGCGAGAGGCACCCGCCGATCAGCGTGCCGCTCCCCCGTCCAGCCCGGAGGATCGGGCCGGCTCCGAGCGGGTGCGCGACGACGGGCTCTTCGAGGTAGAGCGCTTCACGCAGCGATCCAGGATGAAAAGCGCGGGGATCGCCCAGCTGAACGACCGTCGGCCCGTAGCGGACGGGATAGGGGTGTCCCGGCCGCTGCAGCGCCATGAAGAGCGAGGTCAGGTCGCTGAATCCGAGGAGAACCCTGGGTCGGCGCCGGAGAGTCTCGAGGTCGATCCGATCGAGGATGCGCGCCGCCCCCCATCCTCCGCGGGCGAAGAAGATACCCGGGATGTCCGGGCGGTCGATCGCGGCGTTCAGGTCGAAGGCCCGTGCTTCGTCCCGGCCCGCGAGAAAGCCGTGACGGGCGAGCAGGGATCTGCTCCCGATGACCGGATGCCCCCAGCTCTCGACCCGGTCGATGCCGCGGTCTAGGCGATGGCGGGCGACCGGCCCGGAGATGGCCACGACGGCCACGGGATCACCGGGCTTGAGCCGGGCCGTCTTCAAGCAGGGCCCGCCGCGGAGCGGAGCTGCGCGAACTCGGCCCTCGCGCGCTCCAGCAAGCCGGGCTCCGCGAGGACGTCGAACCCGGTGAGCGCCATCGCCTTCACGGCCGTGAGGAGGGTTTCCGCCGCCTCGGGCGTCGTGGTCGCCGCGGCGAAGGCGGCGCTGTGGAGCGGAGCTTCCGGGCCGCCGACCTGCACGAAGGCGTGGACCGAGGGAAGCACCCGGCTGACGTTGCCCATGTCCAGGCTGCCCTTGTGCTCCCTCGGGGTGTCGACGGTCTCGATCCCCATCCGGCCGAGGTGCTCCTTGAAGCGGCCCGCGAGGGTCCGGTTCGTGATCATGTCGTCGTAGGTGTTGTCGGTCTGCCGGATCTCCAGGCGGCACCCCGTGGCCTCCGCGATGGCTCTCGCCGTCCTCTCGACATCGGCGCGGACCTCGGCCAGGCGCGGCGTGGTCGGAGCCCGGAGCGAGAAGGCCCCGACGGCGCGCGCCGGCACGATGTTCGGGCGCACGCCTCCCTCGAGTATCACCCCGGGCAGCCTCACCTCGCGCCCGAGCCGCTTCCGCAGCATGTCGATCGCCACGAAGAGCTGGATGAGGGCATCGAGGGCGTTGATGCCCTTCTCGGGCCAGGCCACCGCGTGGGATTCCTTCCCGAGGTAGGTCACTTCAATCGAGGCGCATGCCAGGGAATCCGCGTAGACCCTCCACTCCGAAGAGGGATGGATCATGAGCGCGGCATCCAGATCGGTGAAGACCCCCTCCCGGACCATCACGGCCTTCCCGCCAATCGTCTCCTCGGCGGGCGTGCCGATGACGCGGATCGCCCCGGGCAGCGGCGCGCCTCCATCCCGCGAGGCCCGTGCCAGCACGAGGCCCGCGCCCACCGCGGCCGCCGCGATCAGGTTGTGGCCGCAGCCGTGGCCGATGCCCGGCAGGGCGTCGTACTCGGCGAGGAAGGCCACAGCGGGCCGGGCGGATCGGCCCTCGAGAGTTCCAGAGAAAGCCGTGGGCAGGCCGGCGATCCCCCGCTCCAGCTCGAAGCCCGCCTTCTCGAGACGGAGGCCCAGAGCCTCGGAGGAGCGCCGCTCCTCGAGGCTGAGCTCGGGATGGGCGTGAAGATCCCGGCCGATCTCGACAATCTCGCGGGAAAGATCCTCGGCGGCCTTGAGGATCCTCTCTCTCATTCCACGCTCCTCGCGCGCGGCGCTCGAGCTTCCACCTTCTCTCGCTCCATCACCGGGGTGGTGGGCCGGAGGAGAAGGTAAGCCGAATCCTGTTCCCGGAGCGGAAGCCCCGGGCGACGGCCATTCCTCTAGCCCGCCGGTTGCCCGGCGGGTCTGGCGAGCTACCCGGGAGCGTCGGGGCGGGCCACCCCTTGGCATCTCCCCTATTTGCTCTTGCTCCGCGTGGGGTTTA
>CAZMRF010000091.1:7865-9843 GCA_964568735.1 uncultured Acidobacteriota bacterium | reverse complement strand
CGCGAGCCACCTCGGTGCGCCCCACGACGGGGACGTTGTTCTCGCTCTGGCAGCCGGTGACGCAGGCGTTGCAGCCCACGCAGGCGTTGAGGTCCACCGACATCCCCCAGGCGTAGCCCTCGTAGATGTGCGGGGGGTAGAGCGTCTCTTCGGGCTTGGGCTCGTGGGCCATGTGGCGCGCGAAGTCGGGCTCGGCCTCGTAGTGCGCGAGGGGCGCTGAGCGGACGAGGTTGCGTCCCTCCATGGCGTGGTGAGTCTGCGTGCTGGCGAAGTCGCCCTGCTGGCCGGTGCGCCGGATCTCGGCCCCTTGCGCTATCCAGGGGACGGCCGAGAAGCGGATCCCGTAGGCGCTGAAGCCCGCGCCGTCTCCCACGCGGCCGGCGTACGTGCGGCCATAGCCGAGATGAGCGGTGACGCAGTCGTCGGCGTGGCCGGGAGCGACCCATGCCGGTGCGAGCACCTTGCGGGAGCCGACGGACAGCTCGATCTCGTCGCCGGTCGAGATGCCGAGGCGCGCGGCGGTGGCTGGCGAGATCAGCGCCGCGTTTTCCCAGGTGATCTTCGTGAGCGGGCGGGGCAGCTCCTGGAGCCAGCCGTTGTTCGCGAAGCGGCCGTCATGGACACTCGAGTCCTCGCGGAAGACGACCTCGATCCCGCCGGATGCGCCGGGGCTTGCGGCGGTCGTGCCGCGCGCTGTGCCTCTGTCGGCGCCGAGATCAGCCGCCCAGCCCGCAACCGGCTCCGGTGTGAGAGAGGGGAGAGCCGTGCCGGGGATGACGCCGTCGTGGAGCGCCCGCGCCCAGCGCTTCTCGAATTCGCCTTCCAGCTTCCCGCGCCAGTGATCCCGGACGATCTCGTAGCCGGCGCGCGTGGGCTGACCCGCGAGGACCGAGAGAACCTCGTGCGCACTCTTCCCGCCGTAGAGGGGCTCGATGAGGGGTTGAATGATCGTGGCCGTCCCGTCGAAGGCGCGCACGTCGCTCCAGGACTCGAGGTCGTGCGCGGCGTGGATGTGCCAGTGGCACCAGCGCGAGGTCTCGTCGGCGTGAAGGCCGAGGTGGATGCGCAGCGCGACCTTCTCCATCCTGGCCGCGAAGTCGAGGTCCACGGGGGCGGAGTAGACGGGGTTCGAGCCCAGGATCAGGAGGAGCGTCACCTCGCCGCGATCCATCTCGGCGGCGAGATCGGCCAGCGTGACGCCCCCGGGAGGCAGCGCCTCGACCGGGTCGGTGTGGATGACAGTCTGTCCCGTGTTGCCGAGCGCGTCGTTCATCGCGTGGGCGAGTGCGTGGACTTCGGGTGGCTGCCCTTCGCCCGCGATGACGGCACTGGCGCCCCGGTGGGCTTGGAGATCTCGCGCGACCGCGCGGATCCACTCCGCGTGGGCTCCTGCTCCCGCCCCAACTTGCTCGACGCCGACCGCGGCTGCAAGGGCGTGCGCGAGCGCTGCGATCTCGGACGATCGAACGGCGAGTCGATGATCGGCCATCGCGCCGGTGATTGACGGTGTGCTCTCGAGGACATAGAGGCGGTTCATCCCGCCGGGCTTCCCGTTAGGCCGGCGCCCCCGCGTGTAGTCTCGGATGTAGCGCAATCGAGCAGGGCCGCTCCCGAGGAAGTCGGCGTCGAGGCTGACGATCCGCTCGGCTCCTTCAAGTCTGTAGTGCGTGTCGAGGGGCGCGCCGAAGATCCGCCTCGATCCCGCGAGGGAATGGCCGCTGGCCGCGGGCTCGTGGACGATCCAACGGGCGGCGGGGTGTGCAGCGAGGAAGGCCGCGAGCTGAGCGGCGAGCGTCGGGGAGGTGATCCTCCCGGTGACGATCCGGATCCCGGCCCCTCCGCTCTGCCCAGCCTTCTCGACGAGATCCTTCATGGCCCCCGTGAAGTCTGCCCAGGGGCGGATCTCGCCGAGATGGGTCACGGTGCGCGAGCGGTCGGGATCGTAGAGGCCGAGGATGGAGGCCTGTGTGAGCGAGTC
>CAZMRF010000091.1:0-7855 GCA_964568735.1 uncultured Acidobacteriota bacterium | reverse complement strand
GTAGAGGGTGAGCACCGAGGCCTGCGAGTAGATGTCGGTCGCGCCCAGGCTGGCCGGATGGTCGGGGTTGCCTTCGATCTTGGTGGGGCGCCCCATGTGACTCTCGGCCAGGATCCCGATGCCGTAGCCGGAGAGGACCGCGGCCGTGGCGAAGGAGAGGGGCAGGCCGGGGATGATCTCCTCGGGGGCGCGGCCGTAAGGGACGATCTCCTCGCGCGGCTGGCGCGTGCAGGCGCCGCCGATCCCCGCGAGCGCGAGCGAGGCGCCCATCACCGTGATGAAGTGGCGGCGCGTGACGGGGTCGGTCCACTCGGAGGCCTGCTCGGGGAACTCGCGATGCAGGTACTCGCGGAACTCCTCCGTCCCCGCCAGCTCCTCGAGGCTGCGCCAGTGCTCGCGCCCGCGCAGATCCGCCACGCGCGGGCGCAGCGTGGGGAGCGCCTCCTGCCCGGAGCCCGGCGGCTTCATGCGATCGTCCTGCGCATCGCGGCTCACCTGTGGCACACCGAGCAGTCGGTGGGGGACTTGATGCCGTACTCGCGCACGAGCTTCCGCCCGATCTCGAGCTGGTTCGCCGGGGCCCAGTCCATGTTGAAGACCTGGTCGCGCGGGCGAACGAACCGTTCCGGCTGGCGATGGCAGCCTAGGCACCAGTCCATCTGGAGCGGCGCCTCCTGCCAGGTCAGCGGCATCTTGTCCACGCGTCCGTGGCAGGTGACGCAGCCGACTCCCTTCGCCACGTGGATGCTGTGGTTGAAGTAGACGAAGTCGGGGAGGTCGTTCACGCGCGTCCAGCGCAGGGGGTTGCCCGTCCGGAAGGCCTCGCGCACGGGCTCAAGCTCCGGGCTGTCGTTGAAGAGCTGCGAGTGGCAGTTGATGCAGGTGCGGACGGGGGGGATCCCGGCGAAGGGGGAGACCTCAACCGACGTGTGGCAGTAGCGGCAGTCGAGGCCCACGCCTCCGACGTGGTGGGCATGGCTGAAAGGGACGGGCTGCTCGCGCGGGACGTCGGCCTGCGTGACGTAGGGGGAGCGGTTGATCTGGTCGGTGATCCAGAGGGTCCCCCCCGCGAAAAAGATGGCCCCGAAGATGCTGACCCTGGCAAGGGTGTTGGTGCTCGGATGGAAGATCTGGGCCATGCGGGCAGGGGAGCTTCGCCTTTCCCTTCTCAACACGTGCGGGCGCGATGAGCGGCGAGTGCGCCGGCCATACTAGCACCCGATGGCAACCCCGACTAAGCCGCTTCCCTCCAGCCCTTTCCCCTGACGAGGCGGAACCGGCAGGGCTGGCGCCAGTCAGCTTGAGCCACCGAACCTGCCCGGTGGTAGCCTGTGGCTGTGAGTCCGACCGTGTTCCGGGCACGTGGCCTCCGGTTCTACTTCTTCTCGCGCGAGGAGATGAGGCCGCACGTCCATGTGCAGGGGGCAGGCGGAGAAGCTAAGTTTTGGATCGAACCCGAAATAGAGTTGGCGCAGAACTACGGACTGGCTCAGCGCACCGTGACCAACGCCTTGCGACTGATCAGGGAGCATGAGGATGAGATCCGCGCAGCCTGGAAGCGTCACTTCGCCCGTTGAGGTAGCGAATATTTCCGCGCATGGCTTCTGGCTCCTCATCGGAGACAGGGAGTTGTTCGTTCCGTTCGACAAGTTCCCGTGGTTTCGGGACGCGCCGGTTGGCCAGATCCTCAATGTTCAGCTTCCGCAAGCCCACCACCTGTACTGGCCGGATCTCGACGTGGACCTCGCTGTCGAGTCCATCGAGCACCCCAATCGCTTTCCTCTCGTGAGCAAGGCGCGGCAAGGGAACGGAGCGAAGCCGGCGCACGCTCTCTCGACTCGCCGCAAGACTGCCAGGCGTCGCAGCACACGCCGTTGACAGCGTCCGCCTACCGGCGGATTCACACCTCGCCGACCCAGACGGACTCCTGATGGGCCGCCAGATCCCAGGCGGGCTCCCAGCACCGAAAGACCCACGAAAAAGGCCCGGATCCGGTATCATCCGGGCGATTTCGGCCGGAGATCAACCGCACGGGAGCTTCCATGAGATTGCGTACCGCCATCATCTTCTTCCTTACGTTCCTCCTCACGCGCACGGCTCCGTTCCTCGCGGCCGCGGACCCGGGGGAGTCGATCCCCATGGCAGCGACCCAGGAAGCGGACAAGGCCGCAACCCCTCCCACCGCGACCGCGACGGCTACCGCGCAGACCGAGGAGAAGGCACCCGCTGCGTTCCGGCTCTCGCGAGATGTGGTCCCGCAGCTCCAGCACGTCCGTCTCGTCCTCGATCCCAAGGAGCCCGACTACACCGGCTCGACCACCATCGAGCTGAAAGTAACCCGGTCGCTGCAGGCGGTGAGCTTCCACGCTCGCGACCTCGAAATCGAGGCGGTCCGCCTGGAGGGCGCTGCGGGCCGGATGGTGCCGATCCTCGAGAGGCTCGACGACGACACGATGATCGCGAGGGCTCCACGGCCCATCACCACGGGCACCTATCAGCTCATCGTCGACTTCTCGGGCAAGTTCGGGACGCGGGCGACGGGGCTCTACCGGCTCGAGACGGGAGGGGAGTCCTACGCCTTCACGCAGTTCGAGGCCATCGACGCGCGCGCGGCCTTCCCCTGTTGGGACGAGCCCTCCTTCAAGCATCCCTGGCAGATCACGCTCGTTGTGCCCGAGGGGCAGGTCGCCGTCACGAACACTCCCATCGAGCTGGAGGCGACCGACGAGGGCTGGAGGACGATCATCTTCAAGAAGACGCCTCCTCTGCCCTCTTACCTGCTCGCGATTGCCGTGGGGCCGCTCGAGATGGTGCCCATCAAGGGCATGTCGATCCCGGGCAACGTGGTCACGGTGAAGGGGCAGTCGCGCCTGGCGGGCGAGGCGGCGGCCTCCGCGCCACGCCTCCTGGCCTTCCTGGAGCGCTACTTCGACCGCCCCTACCCCTTCGAGAAGCTCGACCTCCTGGCGCTGCCCGAGTTCTGGCCCGGCGCGATGGAGAATCCCGGCGCCATCACCTTCGCCGATCAGATCCTGCTGGTGGACCCGCAGGCCGCGAGCGTCGATCAGAAGCGCGGGCTCTCGAGCGTGACCGCCCACGAGATGGCTCACATGTGGTTCGGCGATCTCGTGACGATGGATTGGTGGGACGACCTGTGGCTGAACGAGGCCTTCGCCACCTGGCTCGGGACGAAGGCGGCCGACTCCGTCCATCCCGAGTACGAGTCCCAGCTCAGGGCGGGTAGAAGGATCCAGACCGCCATGCTCACCGACGCGCGGATGACCTCGAGGGCGATCCGGCAGCCGGTGCTCACGCTCGACAACCTTCTCCAGTCGGCCGACATCCTGGCCTTCTCCAAGGGCCACGGCGTCCTGCGCATGTTCGAGAGCTGGATGGGGGAGGAGACCTTCCGCCGCGGAGTGCTCGACTACATCTCCTCGCGCGAGTGGGGCAACGCCACGGCGAAGGATCTCTGGGATGCGCTCTCTCGCGCCTCGGGCAAGGACATCACGACCGCCATGGGGACCTACCTGGAGCAGCCCGGCGTCCCGCTCGTGAGCGTGGAGCTGATGCCGCAGGGGAAGGTGAAGCTGACGCAGCAGCGCTTCCACAACCACGGCGCCGCCGCCCAGGCGCCGCAGACGTGGCACATCCCCGTCACGCTCAAGTACCCGGCCGCGGGAGGGCTGGAGATCTACAGCCTGATGCTGACCGGGGAATCGACCACGATCACGCTGCCCGAGGAGAAGACGCCGGATTGGGTCTACCCCAACGCTCGTGAAGCGGCCTACTACAGGTGGAGCGTGCCCGCGAAGGACCTGCCGGCCCTGACGGCGCAGGCCACCGGTCGCCTCTCTCCGGAGGAGCGGATTGGGCTCCTCGGCAACCTCGGTGCTCTCCTCGACGCCGGACACCTCCACGGCGACGTCTACCTCGAGGCTCTCAAGCGCCTCGGAGCCGATACCCATCCCGACGTCGTCGCGGCGGTGAACACGGGGCTGGAAAAGGTCAGGAGGACCTTCGTCACGCCCGAGCTGGCCGACCCCTTCGCCGCGTACGTGAGGAAGACGCTGCGCCCGGCGCTGGATCGGATGGGCATGGCCCCTGTGAGCGGGGAGGAGGAGTCCGTGAGCCTCCTGCGCCCCGACCTGATCGAGCTGCTGGGGGCCGAGGGCAAAGACGAAGAGGTGCGCCGGTTCGCCATCGAACGAGCGGCCTCCTACCTGCACGATCCGTCCACCGTGGACTCCTCCCTCGCGGAAACGATCCTCTCGCTCGCCGCGATCGAGGGGGACAAGAACCTCTGGGAGCTGTACAGGCAGCGCTTCGAGGCGACGAGCATTCCCGCGGACCGGGCACGCTACCGCGCGGGCCTGAGCGCCTTCCGCGATCCCGCGCTCGTGGAGGCCACGCTGCACTACAGCCTCGATGGTCCGCTGCGACCTCAAGAAATTGTGAGGATCCTGCGCCCCGTCGCGCGCGTGCCCGAGCAGGCCGACAGGGTCTACGCCTGGGTCACAGGCAACTACGAGCAGATCCTGGAGCGCATCCCGAAGGAGGTCGCCGCCTTCCTGCCCGAGTTCGCCGGGGGCTGCTCGGCCGAGAGGCTGAAGGCCGCGGAGGCCTTCTTCGCCGCCGAAGGGCACAGGCATCCGGGCACGAGCAAGGAGATGGCGAAGGTGGCCGAGGCGGTCAGGGACTGCGTGAGCCTGCGGGGTCGCGAAGGCGCGGCCGTGGGCGCGTGGCTCGAAGCCGACGCTCTCGTGACGGCAGAAGGCGGGTACTGATTCGAGCGCTTGACACCCCCCGGGAATCCTGTGTACGGTGAGGCTCCGCGACGTCCTTATTCCTCACTTTTCCCTGTAGCCATCGCCGGCCGTCCCCCCTGGAACACAGCGGCAGCGGACCGGGCGATGAGCATGGAGGTTGGGTCGGTATGCGCAGGAAGCTCGTTCACGTCGTGATGCTGCCGCTCGTCGCCGTTCTCGTGGCGTGCGGCTCTCCCGAGGCCCCCCCGTCGGGGGCGGCTGCGAAGCCGGCCGCCGCGAAGCCCGCAACGAAGCCGGCCGCGGGCGGCTACCAGGTGATGGCCGTCTCCGGCGGCGGATCGATCCGCGGCACGGTCAAGGCCACGGGCAACGTCCCCGCCGCCGAGAAGGTCGAGATCAACAAGGACGTCTCGGTGTGCGGCAAGGAGAAGGTCCTCGAGGACATCGCGGTCGGCGCGGGCGGCGTGCTGGCCAACGCCGTGGTGTGGATCGACAACATCACGGGCGGCAAGGACTGGGCGGACGGCAGCGCCGGCTCGGTGGATCAGGTCAACTGCCACTACGTGCCGCAGGTGCAGGTGCTGAAGTCGGGAGCTTCGCTCGAGGTCATCAACTCCGACGCGATCCTCCACAACATCCACGCCTACGAGGGCGAGGAGACGCTCTTCAACATCGCGCAGCCCATCAAGGGGCAGAAGACCAAGAAGGAGGTCACGGCCTCCGGCCCCGTCCACCTCAAGTGCGACGTGCACTCGTGGATGAGCGCATGGGTCTTCATGGCGAAGACGCCCTACTACGCCGTGACGGGCGCGGACGGCTCCTTCACGCTGGGCGACGTGCCCCCGGGCAACTACACGGTGAAGGTGTGGCACGGGAAGCTCGGCCAGTCTTCGTCGCAGGTGACCGTGGCGGCGGGCGCCGAGGCGATGGCGGATCTCACCATCCAGGCGATGTAGCAGGGCGTGTTACGGATCGGGGGCGTGTGCGGGATCCGACGCACGAGGATCCCGGCCGCCCTTTCTCTTTCTTGACCTCCGGAAGGATACGGGGATAAAGTAACCCGCTTTTTTTGCGGTGGCTCCGCGTTCCGCGGTCGAGAAGGCTTCCCGGGCCATGCCTCGGGCAGCCTGCCGGCCCAGCGTCTCGGGGGATCTCGTGTCCAGATGGCTGCCTGAGAGTATCTCGACCTACGGCCCGGACATCGACAGCATCTTCTACCTCATCTATTACATCACCACGATCTCGCTGGTCCTCGTCCTCGGGACGATGGTCTTTTTCCTGATCAAGTACAGGGCGCGGCCGGGCCGCAAGGCCATCTACAGCCACGGGAACACGACGCTCGAGGTCATCTGGACGATCGTCCCCGCGCTCGTCTTCATCGCGCTGGGCCTGATGAGCCAGAGGTCCTGGGCCATGGTGAAGAGCCATCTCCCCGACACCGACATCCGCCTCAAGGTCGTCGCCAAGCAGTTCAACTGGGAGATGCACTACCCGGGCCTGGACGGAGTGATCGGCAACGCCGACGACGTCGTCATCGAGAACTCGCTTCACGTTCCCGTGGGCCGCCCGGTGCGTGTGGTGCTGGCCAGCGAGGACGTCATCCACTCGTTCTTCCTTCCCAACGTCCGGCTCAAGCAGGACGCCCTGCCGGGGAGGGAGATCGAGGTCTGGTTCGAGGTGACCCGGACGGGCACCTTCGAGATCCCGTGCGCGGAGCTGTGCGGCTTCGGCCACGGCAACATGCTGGGCACGATGCAGGTGCACGAGCCCGGCGAGTTCAGTGAGTGGGCCCGGAACAAGAAGGCCTTCCCCGCTGGAGTCTGAAACGAGATGACGGAAGCAGCGCCCGCAACCGCCGCCCTCGCTCACGCGCACCACGAGCCCGGCTTCATCCGCAAGTACCTCTTCTCGACCGATCACAAGATGATCGGCAAGCAGTTCCTGACGGTCAGCCTGGGGATGCTCGTCCTGGGGGGCCTGCTGGCGCTGATCGTGCGCTGGCAGCTCGCCTGGCCCGGCACCGCGGTGCCCGGCCTCGGCTGGGTGCCGGAGCCCCACGTGATCCAGGGGATCCTCAGCCCGGCCTTTTACAACACGGCCTTCACGATGCACGCCACGATCATGATTTTCTTCGTGGTGATGCCGATCCTGGTGGGCTGCTTCGGCAACTTCCTGATCCCCCTGATGATCGGCACGCGGGACATGGCCTTCCCCGTCATCAACATGCTCTCGTTCTGGGTGACGCTCGTGGCCGCGATCATCATGCTGTCGGGCTTCTTCGTGCCCGGCGGCCACGCGGCGGCGGGATGGACCTCCTATGCGCCGCTCTCCGCCGTGCCCTCCTACACGGGCGTGGACTGGGGGCAGCACCTCTGGATCATCAGCCTGATGATCATGGGGGTCGGGTCGCTCCTGGGGTCGATCAACTACATCACGACGGTCATCAACTTGCGGGCGCCGGGGATGAGCTGGTTCCGCCTGCCGCTCGTCATATGGGCGCTCTTCATCACGGCGATCCTGCTGCTGCTGGCGCTGCCCGTCCTGACGGCCGCCCTCGGCATGCTCCTGATGGACAGAGTCGCGGGGACGTCGTTCTTCCTCCCCGCGGGGGGAGGGCAGCCCATCCTCTGGCAGCACCTCTTCTGGTTCTTCGGCCACCCCGAGGTCTACATCATGATCCTGCCCGGATTCGGCGTCGTCTCCGAAGTGCTGCCGGTGTTCTCGCGGAAGCCGATCTTCGGCTACAAGATGATCCCGACCCTGGGGACGTCGTTCATGATCTCCACGATGGTCATCGGGGTCCCCTCGGCCATCAAGGTCTTCAACTGGCTGGGGACGCTGTGGGGCGGCTCGATCCGGTTCGCCACCCCGATGCTCTTCGCCCTGGGCTTCGTGAGCATGTTCCTCATCGGCGGCCTCTCCGGCGTCTTCATGGCCTCCACGGCCGTCGACCTCTTCATCCACGACACCTACTTCATCGTGGCGCACATCCACTACGTGCTCTTCGGGGGGAGCATGTTCGCCCTCTTCGCCGGCATCTACTACTGGTTCCCGAAGATGTTCGGCCGGATGATGAACGAGACGCT
>CAZMRF010000090.1:0-9844 GCA_964568735.1 uncultured Acidobacteriota bacterium | reverse complement strand
GTGACGGAGATTCTCGAGTAGGTCTCGGGGGTCTCCAGGGGAGATGACGGTGAACCAGAAGATCCGAATCCGGCTCAAGGCTTACGATCACCGGATCCTCGACCAATCCACCAGCGAGATCGTGGACACGGCCAAGCGAACCGGGGCCCGGGTGGCGGGGCCGATCCCGCTCCCGACGGATCGGAACCTCATCTGCGTCCTCCGCTCGCCCCACGTGGACAAGAAGTCGCGCGAGCAGTTCGAGATGCGGACGCACAAGCGGCTGGTGGACATTCTCGAGCCCACCCCCCAGACGGTCGATGCCTTGATGAAGCTGGACCTGCCGGCCGGGGTGGACGTGGAGATCAAGGCGCTCGGACCGCGATAAGGGCCGGGCCGGACGGCCGGGGCTCGCGGTGGAAACAGGAGAGGCACGGTGGTTGAAGGACTCATTGGACGCAAGGTCGGCATGAGCCAGATCTACGAGGAGGACGGCACCGCCGTGCCCGTCACGGTCCTCGAGGCCGGCCCATGCATCGTCACGGCCCTGCGCACGCCGGAGACCGACGGGTACGAGGCCGTTCGCCTGGGCCTCGTCGAGCCTGTCCGCCCGGGCCGCGTGACGAAGCCCGTTCGGGGCTTCCTCGAGAAGCACAAGCTGCCGCTGGTGCGGACCCAGAGGGAGTTCTCGCGCCGGGGCGAGGGCGCTCTCAGCGTCGGGGATCGCGTGCTGGTCGACATGTTCAGCCTCGACGAGAAGGTGGACGTCACGGGCCTCTCCAAGGGCAAGGGCTTCGCCGGCAACATCAAGCGCCACCACTTCAGGGGGGGAGGCGCCACGCACGGTTCGATGTTCCACCGCGCTCCGGGATCCATCGGCGCCTCGTCCTTCCCGTCGAGGGTCTTCAAGGGCCAGCGAATGGCCGGCCGCATGGGCGGCAAGCGCGCCACCGTCAAGAACCTGAAGGTGGTGCGTGTGGACGCGGACAACAATCTCCTGGTCGTCCGAGGCGCAGTGCCCGGCGCGCGGGGCACCCTCCTATTGATCAGGCGGTCGAAGACGGCCGCTGCAGCCGGGAAGTCATGAAGATCTTCGATCTCGACCGCAAGGAGATCGGCGACGAGCCGCTGCCGGCCGAGGTGTTCGACACCGAGCCGAACCGGGCCCTGATCCACGAAGCGGTCAGAGCCTACCTGGCCGCGGCCCGCGCGGGCACGCATTCCACCAAGACCCGCGGAGAGGTCGCCGGGGCGGGCCGCAAGCTGTGGCGGCAGAAGAAGACGGGCCGGGCGAGAATCGGATCCATCCGATCGCCGCTGTGGAGGAAGGGAGGCACGGTTCACGGACCCAAGCCCCGCGACTACGCCTATGCCTTCCCCGGGCAGAAGAGAAACGGCGCCATCCGCGCAGCCATCTCGGAGAAGATCCGCGAGGGGCGCGTCCTGATGGTGCGCACGCTCGAGCTGGAATCGCACAAGACCCGGGAGCTCGCCAGGGTGCTCGACACGCTGGGAGTGGGCGCCGGCGCCCTGATCCTCGATGAGCCCCTGGGGCAGAACCTCGAGCTGGCGGCGCGAAATATGCCCAGGTGCAAGGTGCTTCGCTCGAGCCATCTGAACATCGTGGACATCGTGAAGTACGAGCACCTGGTCCTGACGCCCGCCGCCGCGCGGAAGATCGCGGAGGTCGTCGCGCCATGAGTGCCCGGCCCGATTACCAGGTCGTCCTGGGTCCCCTCGTCACCGAGAAGACCACGGGGCTCCAGGAGACGACGAGGACCCTCTGCTTCAGGGTCCACGCCGGCGCGAACAAGATCGACATCAAGCGGGCCGTGGAGAGCCTTTTCAGCGTGAAGGTCGAGGCCGTCAGGACCGTCCAGGTCGCCGGGAAGCTGAAGCGGCGCGGACGCAGCCAGGGCTACGCTTCGGATTGGAAGAAGGCGTACGTCACCCTCAAGGAGGGTGAGAAGATGATCCAGTACTTCGAGGGGACGTAGGACATGGCTCTCAAGACCTGGGCCCCCACATCACCCGGCAGGCGTTTCCGCACGGGGTACTCCTTCGAGGAGATCACCACCGACAGGCCCCAGAAGAGCCTGGTCGAGGCGAAGACGCGGTCGGGCGGCCGGAACAACAAGGGGCACATCACCTTCTGGCACAGGGGAGGCGGGCACCCGAGGAAGTACCGCAGGGTCGATTTCCGCAGGGAGAAGCTCAACATCCCAGCGAAGATCGTCTCCATCGAGTACGACCCGAACCGTTCAGCCAGGATCGCGCTCCTCAGCTACGCCGACGGCGAGAAGCGCTACATCATCGCGCCCGCGGGGCTGAAGGTGGGGCAGGTCGTGGTCTCGGGCGCCGAGGCGGACATCCAGGTGGGCAACACCCTGCCGCTGCGCAACATCCCGCCCGGCACCGCCATTCACAACATCGAGCTCAAGAAGGGCAAGGGCGGCCAGCTCGTCCGCGCGGCAGGCGGATCGGCCACGATCCTCGCCAAGGAGGGCGCCTACGCTCAGCTCAGGCTGCCTTCGAGCGAGGTCCGCATGATCCACCTCGACTGCACGGCGACGATCGGCCAGGTGGGGAACCTCGAGAGAGAGAAGATCTCGATCGGCAAGGCGGGGCGTAAGCGTTGGCTGGGCAGGCGCCCGATCAACCGCGGCGTCTCGATGAACCCGGTGGATCACCCGCACGGAGGCGGCGAGGGCAAGACCTCCGGAGGCCGGCACCCATGCACGCCGTGGGGGAAGCCCACGAAGGGATACAAGACCAGAAACAGCCGGCGCACGGACGGTATGATCGTGCGCCGCCGGGTGAAAAAGGGCCACCGGACCTAGGCCCGGGAGCAGCGTTATTCCATGAGTCGATCCATCAAGAAAGGGCCTTTCGTCGACGGTCATCTCCACCGGCGGGTGGATGAGATGAACCGGCGGAGCGAGAAGAAGGTGGTCAAGACCTGGTCGCGCAGGTCCACCATCCTCCCGGAGTTCGTCGGCCACACGATCGCCGTGCACAACGGGAGGAAGTTCATCCCGGTCTACGTCACGGAGAGCATGGTCGGCCACAAGCTGGGTGAGTTCTCGTTCAGCCGCACCTTCAAGGGCCACACGACGAAGGGCGAGAAGACAGTCGCGGCGGCGACCTAGTCAGCGGTCTGGATGGGGCGGGAGTGAGCCGGAGAGCGTGATGATCTCGAGCGCGAGACTGAGATATCTCAGAAGTTCACCGCAGAAGGTCCGTCTGGTCGTGGATCAGATCCGCGGGCTCGACGTGAACCTTGCGCTCGCGACCCTCGACACCAGCCCCAAGTCGGTTGCCGTCGACGTGGCGAGGCTGCTGCGCTCGGCGGTCGCCAATTCGAGCAAGGGCGATCAGCGGGTGGACGCGGACACGCTCTACGTCTCGGGAGCCTGGGTCGATACGGGCCCCACCATGAAGCGCATCCGGCCTGCGACCTTCGGGCGCGCGTTCAGGGTCCTCCACCGGCTGAGCCACATCACCATCGAGCTCGATGCGCGGGAGGGGGCGGCCCCGAGGCTTTCCCGTGCGAAGCGTCGCGCGCAGGAGAACCGGGAGGCGAGGAAGCGCGGCTCGAGAGGCGTGGCGGCCGCGGAGCCCTCCGGGCAGGCCGCCCGCGGTCCCGCGCATGAGCATGACCACGAGCACGACCACGGGCAGGCTCGTGCGGCGGCCGGCAGGAAGAAGGTGGCGAAGAAGAAGCCGGCCGCCGGGCGGAAGAAGGGCGGCAAGCCCGGGACCACCGGTTCAGGCGCCAGGAAGAAGAGCGCGAAGAAGAAGAGCTAAGGAGGCTCAGTGGGACAGAAGGTCCATCCCTACGGTTTCAGGCTGGGATTCAACAAGGTCTGGCGATCGCGGTGGTACGAGCGGCGCCGGTACGCCGAGTGGCTGCACGAGGACATCACCCTCCGCCAGGAGCTGAAGAAGCAGCTCGCGCACGCCGGCATCTCCAGCATCGAGATCGAGCGGGCCGCCAACAAGCTGAAGATCAACATCCATACCTCCCGCCCGGGGATCATCATCGGGAAGCGGGGATCCGAGGTCGACAAGCTGCGCGACCGGGTCCAGAAGAAGACGGGACGCGAGGTCTTCATCAACATCCAGGAGATTCTCAAGCCCGAGCTGGACGCGCAGCTCGTGAGCGAGTCGATCGCCATGCAGCTCCAGAAGCGAATCGCGTTCCGCCGCGCGATGAGGAAGTCCATCGAGGCCGCGGTGCGATTCGGAGCGCGGGGCGTGAAGGTGCGGTGCTCGGGCCGGCTGGCAGGAACGGAGATCGCGAGATCCGAGTGGTACCTGAACGGGCGCCTGCCGCTCCACACGCTGCGCAGCGACGTGGACTACGGCTTCTCGGAGGCGAGAACGACCTACGGCCTGATCGGTGTCAAGGTCTGGATCTACAAGGGAGAGCTCGACGAGATGGGCCGCCGGCGCGAGGCGGGCCGCCCCGTCGCGACGGACGCCCTGAGGTGACCTCTCCGTGCTGATGCCCAAAAAGGTCAAGTTCCGCAAGCAACATCGCGGCCGCCGGGCCGGGAAAGCCTGGTCCGGCTCCACCCTGAGCTTCGGGGACTACGGCCTGAAGGCCGCGGAGTGCGGCTGGGTCACGGCGCGCCAGATCGAGGCGGCCCGCGTGACCATCACACGGAAGATGAAGCGGGGAGGGAAGCTCTGGATCCGGATCTTCCCCGACAAGCCCGTGACGAAGAAGCCGGCCGAAACCCGCATGGGCAAGGGCAAGGGGCCGCCCGAGGCCTGGGTGGCCGTCGTGAAGCCCGGCCGGATCATGTACGAGATCGAAGGGGTGACGCCGGCCGAGGCGAGGGAAGCGTTGCGGCTCGCATCCCACAAGTTCGGCGTCAAGACGCGGATCGTCGAGCGTCAGGGCGTCGAGGAGCACGGAGCATGAAGATCGACAAGCTCGCGGAAATGAGCGAGGACGAGCTGAGGAGGGAGGAATCCTCCCTTCAAGAGCAGATTTTCAGATTCAGGTTCAGGCTGGGGACGGGGAACGTCGAGAACCCGTCCAAGCTGAGACACACCCGCAGGGACCTCGCGAAGGTGAAAACCCTCCTCCGCGAGCGCGAGCTGAAGCTGTCGGTCAGCCACAGGCGCGAGGCGAAGACCCCGGGAAAGAAGACTGAAGAGGCCAGGTGATGCAGGCAGAAACCGAGACGGTGAGCAAGGACCCCGCGCGCAGGCGCAAGACCCGCACCGGGGTCGTCGTCAGCAGCGCGATGGACAAGACTATCGTGGTGGCGGTGGAGCGCATGGTGCAGCACTCGCAATACGGCAGGGTCGTGCGCCGAACCACGAAGTACTACGCCCACGACCAGGAGAACGCCTGCACGAAAGGCGACCTGGTGACGATCGTCGAGTCGCGCCCGCTCAGCAAGCTCAAGAGGTGGATGCTTCGCGAGGTGGTCCGGAAGGCTTCCGGGGCCGCGCTGGCTCCGGAGAGCCAGGCGGATTCGGAGGATCTCGGGCGTCAGACGCGCAAGAGGCAGCTCGGGCCCGCCGCGGGGGAGTCCTCGCTCACGAAGGATGAGGCGGCGTCATGATCCAGATGAGGACCATGCTCGAGGTCGCCGACAATTCGGGCGCCAAGCGGATCTCTTGCATCCACGTGCGCGGCGGCTCCACCGGCAAGTACGGCCGGCTGGGAGACATCATCACGGCCTCCGTCAAGGAAGCGGCGGCCGTGGGCACGGTCAAGAAGGGGCAGGTGGTCCGCGCGGTGATCGTGCGCACGCGGAAGGAGCAGCGAAGGCGTGACGGCTCGTACATCCGGTTCGACGAGAACGCGGCCGTACTCATCAACGACGCCAAGGAGCCCATCGGGACTCGCGTGTTCGGGCCCGTGGCCCGTGAGCTCCGGGAGCGGCGCTTCATGAAGATCGTATCCCTGGCGCCCGAGGTTCTCTGAGGATTCCGGACATGCCCTGCCACGTGAGAAAGGACGACACGGTGCTGGTCCTATCGGGCAAGCAGGCCCAATCGAGGGGGCGGGTCCTCCGTGTCTATCCAAAGACGGAGCGCGCCGTGGTCGAAGGGGTGAATTTCATCAAGAAGCACACGAAGCCGAACCCCGGCCGCAACATCAAGGGCGGGATCGTCGAGCGCGAGGCTTCCGTCCATATCTCCAATCTCATGGTGGTGTGCCCGGAGTGCAGCAAGCCGACGAGGGTCGCCCACAAGGTCTTCGACGACGGGGACAGGCTCCGCGTTTGTAGAAAATGCCAGGGCATCCTGGACAGGAAGTAGGGGAGAAGGACGAGATCATGGCCACGAGACCCAGGCTGCTCGACCAGTACAGGAAGGAGCTCGTCCCCGAGCTGTCGAAGCAGTTCGGCTACACGAGCCCGATGGCCGTGCCCAGGCTCCGCAAGATCATCATCAACATGGGCGTGGGTGAAGCGAAGGAGAACATCAAGATTCTCGACAACGCGGCCGTCGAGCTCGGGCTCATCGCGGGACAGAAGCCGGCCATCACGCGCGCGAAGAAAAGCGTCGCGAACTTCAAGATCCGCGAAGGTATGCCCGTGGGGTGCCGCGTCACGCTGCGCAGGGCCATGATGTACGAGTTCATGGACAGGCTGGTCAGCATCGCCCTGCCGCGCGTGAGAGATTTCCGCGGAGTCTCCGAGAAGGCCTTCGACGGCCGGGGGAACTACACGCTCGGGATCACCGACCAGCTCATCTTTCCCGAGGTCGCCTCCGGCAAGGTGGAGAAGATCATGGGGATGAACATCACGATCGTCACGTCGGCGCGCACCGACGCGGAGTCTCGCGCGCTGCTGCAGGGCCTGGGAGTGCCCTTCCAGAAGCCCTAGGGGAAAGGATCCATGGCCAGCACGAGGTTCTTCGCGAGGTTCGAGAAGCCTCCGCGCTACCAGGTGAGGTGGCGCAACCGGTGCCGCGTCTGCGGCCGACCGAGGGGCTATCTCAGGAAGTTCGCCCTGTGCAGGCTCTGTTTCAGGAAGCTGGCCCTCTGCGGGGAAGTCCCCGGAGTGGTCAAGTCGAGCTGGTAGGGAGGCGCATCATGGTCATGACGGATCCGGTCTCGGACATGCTGACCCGCGTGCGTAACGGCATCATGGCCGGACACCGCGTGGTCGCGATGCCCTCTTCGACACTCAAGGCGGCCATCGCGAAGATCCTCAAGGACGAGGGCTACGTGGACGACTTCAGCGTCACGCCGGAGCCGGGCAACCGGAGCAAGCTGTCGCTGACGCTCCGCGTCGGAAGCAGCGGAACCCCGGTGCTCAGCGGCCTGGAGAAGGTCAGCCGTCCGGGGAAGCGGGTCTACGCCACCCGGAGCTCGATTCCCGTGGTGCTCGGCGGCCTCGGCACGGCGATCATCTCCACCTCCAGAGGGATCATGTCCGGCGAGGAGGCGCAGAAGCGCCGACTCGGGGGCGAAGTCCTCTGCAGGGTCTGGTAGGAGACGGCGAATGTCGCGCATCGGAAAGATGCCCGTGAGCCTCCCCGGGGGCGTGAGCCTCAAGGTGCAGAAGACGGGCGTCGAGGTGAAGGGCCCGAAAGGAACGCTCCACACGCCCCTGCCTCCCGGCATCGGGTGCAGGGTGGAGGAGGGGCGTGCCGTGCTGACCCGGACCACGGAGCAGAAGAGGGAGCGCGCCTTCCACGGAATGGCGCGGGCTCTCCTCGCGAACGCCGTGAAGGGCGTCTCCGAGGGGTTCAGCCGCGACCTGGAAATCCAGGGAATCGGCTACAAGGCGCAGATCCAGGGCAAGAGGCTCGAGATGGCCCTGGGCTTCAGCCATCCCGTTGTCTACCCGGTGCCCGAGGGCGTGACCATCGCCGTCGATACGAAGGTGGGGCGAATCAGCATCACGGGCACCGACAAGCAGAAGGTGGGCCAGGTGGCGGCCGAGATCCGCGGCATCAAGCCTCCCGAACCCTACAAGGGCAAGGGGATCCGGTACGTCGGTGAGTACGTGAAGAAGAAGGTCGGGAAGACCGGAGCCTAGGGGCAGCGAGGGAGAGATGGAGCGCAGGCCGGACAGGGAGATCCAGAGAGCGAAGAGGCGCCTTCGCTACGTGAAGAAGGTCGCCGGCACGGCGGACCGGCCGCGGTTGCTCGTGTTCCGCAGCCTCAAGCACATCTACGCCCAGGCCGTCGACGATTCGACGGGCCGGACGGTGGCTTCGGCTTCCACGCTCGACCAGGAAGTCCGCAAGCAGGTGAGCAACGGCGGCAACATCGCCGCCGCGAAGATCGTCGGGCAGATCGTCGCCCGGCGGCTCGTCGAGAAGGGTGTGAAATCGGCCCTCTTCGACCGTGGGGGCTACCTGTACCATGGCCGCGTCCGGGCCGTGGCCGAGGCGGCCCGGGAGAACGGACTCAAGATCTGAGGCAGGGGGCTCATGGCGTCACCGAGACTTGAAGCGAGCAGCATGGACCTGAGGGACACGGTGGTCCACATCAACCGTGTGACGAAGGTCGTCAAGGGCGGCAAGAACTTCTCGTTCAGCGCCCTGGTCGTGGTCGGCGACGGCAAGGGCTGCGTGGGCTACGGCATGGGCAAGGCGAAGGAAGTTCCAGCTGCAATCGCGAAGGGCATCGAGAAAGCCCGCAGGACGCTCGTGCGAATCCCGATGAAGGGGACGACGATCCCGCACAGGGTCCTCGGCAGGTTCGGCGCGGGCCGCGTGATCCTCCTCCCGGCATCACCCGGAACCGGCGTGATCGCGGGCGGGGCGGTGCGGGCGGTCATGGAGCTCGTGGGGATCCAGGACATCCTGACCAAGTCCCTGGGCAGCGCCAACCCGCACAACGTGGTCAAGGCCTGCTTCGCGGGGCTTCAGGGCCTGAAGGATCCGCAAGAGCAGATGAAGCTTCGTGGCAAGGAGTGGACCGACGGTCGGGCCGCGGCTGAGCCGGAACGGGCCTGAGGACGGGGAAGGGGAAAGCCGTGGCAGCGAAGAGCAGGGCAAGGGCGGGGACGATCTGGATCGAGCAGTACCGCAGCGGGATCGCCTGCATGCCCAAGCACAGGAAGACGCTCAGGGCCCTGGGCCTGCGGCGCATCCGCCATCGCGTGGAGCGGCCTGACAACGCCGCCGTGCGGGGCATGGTGGCCTCCATCCCGCACCTCGCGCGGATAGTCGAAGGAGCGATCAATGCCAGCTAGGAAAAAGCCCGAGGCTCCCCCCGCCCCCGCGCCGCGAGGGCTCAGGCTGAACGCCCTCTCGCCCGCACGCGGGTCGACGCGGAACCGCCGCCGCCTGGGCCGTGGTCCGGGATCCGGCAGCGGAAAGACCGCAGGGCGCGGCCACAAGGGCTTCTGGTCCCGCAGCGGCTCGTCCATGAAGGCCGGGTTCGAAGGGGGCCAAATGCCCCTTCATCGCAGGCTTCCGAAGCGCGGCTTCACCAACATCTTCCGCAAGGAATACAGCGTCGTGAACCTGGATCAGATCGATTCCAGGTTCGAGAAGGACGCGGTGGTGGACCCGGAGACGCTGGTCGGCTCCCGGCTGGTCCGCCGCCGCAGGGATCCCATCAAGATCCTGGGCCGCGGCGAGATCACGAAGCCCGTCCAGGTGAGAGTGCATCGCGTGTCGGATTCGGCCCGCAAGAAGATCGAGGCCGCCGGGGGAAGGATCGAGCTGCTGTGATCGAGAGCATCAAGAACATCTACGCGATCCCCGACCTCAGACGAAGGGTCTTCTACACCTTCGGCCTGCTCGCCGTCTACCGGGTCGGTGCGCACATCACGACGCCCGGCGTCGACCCCGTGGCGCTGCAGCAGTTCTTCCAGCAGCAGGGCGGCAGCATCCTCGGCCTGGTGGATCTCTTCTCGGGCGGCAACCTGAGCCG
>CAZMRF010000089.1:0-11044 GCA_964568735.1 uncultured Acidobacteriota bacterium | reverse complement strand
AACGCGGCATAAACCGGAGGTCGGCATAATGCACGTTATGCCGAACTCGGCATAAGGTGCACGCCGCGACGAGGTTCCTGGGATTCTCGAGCGCGCCGCCGTGCGATCTGAAGATGATGTGGTGCTCGTGGAGCCGCCCCGTCCCCATCGACCAGCAGCCGGGCGCCATGCAGCGCCACCCGTCCCTCTCGATCGTGGGATGCTCCCGTCGCTGCCGCCTGGTTTCTTTGTTGTCCCAGGTCCTCCAGAAGGTGGCGAGCGCGAGAGCGAGGACCTCCCACTCTGTGATAGCTGGGTTCATCGTCGCGCGGCAGTGGGCGACGGCAGACTCCCAGAGCGCTTTCACGTCGGGCTCGGCGCGCAGACGGATGCGGACCATGTGCCCGGGCATGGGAACCTCCCCCTCGGAGTCCGACAGAGCCGCCAGGAGCCGCTCGGCCGTCAGACGCCGTCCATGCGCAGGCGCAGACGTGGGCAGCTCAACATCAGTTGAGTTGATGCTACGCGCAGATATGGGCAGTTCAGTTCCGGTCGTGTCTCCCGGGGGCGCAGACGTGGACAGTCTCGCTGGGTGGCCGGGCACGAGCACGATGCCCTTCGGCAGCGGAGCGCCCTCGAGCAGTTCCCAGACCGCGGGGCGGACCTCCTTGAGGTGCTTCCAGAAGCAGACCTCGTCGTCCAGGCGCCGTAGCGTCACGGAGCGGGCCCTACTGATCCACGCGAGCTCCGTCACGACCGTGGCGACGGAGCCGATGAGAAGCGCCTGCCTGAGCGTGACCCTTCCTGCGAGGAAGCTCCGGCGAAGCGCCGGGAGGCGCTCCAGCGTCCTGTGAAGGGCCAGGAGCCGATAGGTTCCCCGTGGAGACACTCCGAGCCGCTCCCGGGCGTACTCCTCGAGCGAGGCGAAGCCATCGAGGCGGAATGTGCGCATCATGGCCACACCACGCAGCCTCTCGGCGAGGCTCCACTCGCGCTTCTGGCGGGCGGCCATCAGCTCCCGCAGCTCGCGATGGATGGCGCGCACCTTGAAGCGAGTGGCAATCGAGTCGACGGTGGATTGACCGCGTTGAGCCTGAAGTGAGCCGCCTGACTCTCCGATCGATGCGAGCGCAGACGAGGGCAGATCAACATGTGTCGAGTCCGGGTCCAGCGCAGACGCTGCCACGTCCGCGATCGACCCTGCCTTCCCCATCAGGCTTTCCCCGTCGAGCTGTGCCTCGGATCGCTGCCGACCGTCCGCCTCCTTCGCCATCTCCAATGCCGGCTTCGCTGAGCCGAGCAGCTCAGCCGTGACCAACTCGAGATACTCACCCCGGCTCACCACCGCCCCCGCGAGCTGCCTCGCGAAGGTCAACGTGTCTCGCCACGAGGAGTACAGCCATGCAGGGACCGAAAGCTCGACAGGCTCGGTCTCCAGATCCTCTTCATCCAACTCCGGGCATTCGTTGCCTTGGTTTCCGGGAGACCCGTCCTCGCCTTGATTCCCGCGAGGCCCGGTTTCGCCGTCACGCTCCCAGACCGCGATCGCACGGGCAAGCCCCCTGACGTCGAGCCGCCGGGCCAAGGCGACCCATTGCGCCTCGTCCTCCGCTCCGACGACGCGCGACAGGAGGCGCACTTGTGCGGAGTTAATCTCGCCGGCGTCGAAGGCGGCCGTGACGAGGGGCGCCCGCTCCAGCGACTCATCCACGCGCATCCACTCCTGGGCGGTGCGGTAGCTCACGCCGAGCCGCTCGATGACGTAATCCCCGAGGCGGACGTACCCAACGCGGCGGAGGAGATCCCCGTCCCTGAGGGCACGAAGCAGCCGCCCAGCCCGCCGCTCGAGATGGGCGAGTGACGGACGGCGCGGGAGAAGAGTGGGGCGAGCCTCATCCGCGGACGGAACCGCAACCGGAACGAGCCGCGGGTGCGGTTCCTGAGGCAAGTCGGCAGGTGACCCTCGGAGAGACGGCGCTTGCGGAGAGGCGGCCGGCATGCCTTGGAGCAGCGGCTCCTGCGGGAAGGCAGAAGGAACCCCTCGGAGTGACGCCTTCTGCGGCGAGACGTCCGGCTGAATTCGGACAGTCTGATCCCGCTGAGAGCTGACAGGTGCGATGTGCACGTTTGGCTCCTGGAGCGTGTTCTGAGGCTCTGGTAAGTAGACGAACAATACACGAAAGTAAAGTGCGTGTCAAGATCTTTTTCATGGATCGCCTCCGGTGCTCCCTGACGCACCGTTCCTGGTGTCCCGAGTCGGAAGCTCAGTTAAGAAGATCTCAGTCCGAACGCTGCTTCCTGCGCGGATGCATGGGGTCGGACGCATGAAAGCCTCAGATTCACCGCAGTGGGTGAGAGAGCACGATTCATAGGCGTCTCCGCGGCGGCACTCCTCTCCGCTCACGAGCGTGGCGGTAAGAGATTCGCGCTCCGAGGGAAACGCCGCACGCCCCATGGACCCGTGCTACAGCCCCGGCCCGAATCGTGGCGTGCCATTCGGACGTGCAACCCTGGGGCCCTCCCGGGTCACTCATGGACGACAGGTTCAGGGAGGGACTCGACAATGATCTGCTCATTCACGAGACGGCCGGCTCTGTGTTCGATTCTGACCTTGCTCCTGGTCCATCTGGCGGCCGGGATGCCTCTTGCGCAAGCGGCGGCGGGAAAGAACGGCGACATCCCTCTGCTCCCCCGTGAGCGGGAGATCGCTCTCGCCGAGAGCGCCGGGCCGGCCGGCGCCGTGAAGGCGGCCACGATCTACCTCCTCGGGGAGGCGGGATACGAGATCGCCCGGAGCGGAACGAACGGCTTTTCCTGCCTCGTGGTGAGGAGCCGGCCCGATACGCTGGAGCCGATCTGCTACGACCCGGAAGGGACGACCACGCACCTCCCCGCGGATCTCGCCGAGGCCCGGCTGCGCGGCGAGGGGAAGGCGGAGGAGGCGATCGGGCGCGAGATGGCCGAGGGCTTCAAGACCGGCGCCTACCGTGCGCCGCGCCGGGCGGGCGTGGCCTACATGCTCTCCGAGGAGAATCGCGTCTTCAACGGGGAGAAGGTCATACCCTACCCGCCCCACGTCATGATCTACGCTCCCTACGTCACCAATCAGGACATCGGCGCCGACTTCTCGAGCCCGTGGCATCCATGGGTGCTCGAGGAGGGAACTCCCGGGGCCTACATCATGGTCGTCGTGCGGACCGATCCAAAGGATCGACGCTCCGGCGCCTCGGGGGCGGGAACGGAATCGGAGTCGGAGACGGAGTTCCTCGATGGTCCACACGTGCACTGAGTGGTGGAGCTGACGTGACGGACGACGAACCTCGGCGCCAAGTGGAGGCTTTCATCGCGGCGCGCGACGAGGGCTCCTTCCTTGCGCTCTATCGGGCTCACACGCCCTTCCTCCTCCTCATGGTCCAGCGGCTCCTTGGCGATGCGTCCGAGGCGGAGGACGCCATCCAGGAGACCTGGGCGCGGGCCGTGCGGGCGCTGCCGGGCTTCCGGTGGGAGTCGAGCCTACGCACCTGGCTCGCCTCCATCGCGATCAACTGCGCGCGGGAGGCGCTGCGCCGACGCAGGCCCGATACGCACGGCGAGGTGATTCCCATCGAGACGGCAGCGTCGCCGCCGGCCCCGCCGGGCGAAACCGAATCGCTCGTGAGGCGCCTGCCCGACGGCTACCGGGAGGTCCTCGTCCTGCACGACATCGAGGGCTACACGCACGAGGAGATCGCCCTCCAGATGGGGATCCGGCCGGGCACTTCCAAGAGCCAGCTCTCCCGCGCCCGCCGCCTTCTCCGCACCTGGCTGGACACCCGCGATACCGACACGGAAAGGAGTCGTCATGTCCGACACGATTGAGCCCGACGTCCCCGAGCTGTCCGATCTCCCCGGGGAGGCGAAGCCCCCCGCCGCTCTCGAGCGCCGTGTCGTGTCGGCCCTGCGTCGCGAGGGGCTTCTCGCGGGATCCCGCACGTCACGGATCCGGACTCGATGGCTCTGGCTCCCCGCGGCGGCCGCAGCGGCGCTCCTCCTCGCAGCCGGCTGGTGGCTCGGGGCACGTCAGGGGGCCGGGCTCGCCGTGGAAAGCGCCACCTATGTTCTCCTGCTGCGCGAGGACAGCGCCTATCGCACGGCACCCGAGGGCCGCGAGATGGAGCGCGTGGCCGAGTACGTGGCCTGGGCCGGAGAGAAGCGCCGGGCGGGGCAGGTGGTCGTCGGCATGAAACTGGGCGAGGAGGCCGCGATGCTCATGGAGCCCCGCCGCCCGAACGCTACGAGCCCGGAGCGGAGCCGGCCCGATGGCGTGGCCGGCCTCTTCCTGATCCGATCCCGCGACATGGAGGAGGCGCGGAAGCTCGCCGAATCATGCCCCCACCTGCACTACGGCGGCATCATCGAGGTCCGCCCGATCGAGGGGAGCTGAGAGTTGCCCCCCCGGGTTCTTCATTCCCCGCTTGACAGAGCCACGGCTTCGAGGTATCTAGAGCCACCATGAAGACAGCGCGCACGCTCAACGCCTGGCCTTGGCGCGGCTCCACCCGCGTGCGGGCCGTGGAGTGTGCCGTGATGTAGTCGTAGCCCAACGGCAGAAGCCAACAGAGCCCGTCGCGGGAAAGCCCGCGACGGGCTCTTTGTTTTTGCTTGTCGAAACGAGCGCGCGCACCTCGCCCGGAGTGCGAGTCCGGAGTCGGAGCGGAGGGCGAGACACCGCGTGCGAGCACAGGTCGGTTTCGTCGTCTCTCACGGGTCGGGAGGCTCTCGCCATGATCATCGTCCTGAAGCCCGAAGCCACGCGGGCCGTCGCCGAGGAGATCCTCGCCCGGATCGAATCACTCGGCCTCAAGCCCCTCTACATGCCGGGGAGCGAGCGCGTGGTCCTCGGGGCCCTCGGCGACGAGCGCATCCTCGAAGCCCTCCATCTCGAGAGCCACCCCATGGTGGAGTCGGTCCAGAGAGTTCTCGCCCCCTACAAGCTCGTCAGCCGGGAGATGCATCCCCATGACACGCTCGTGGATCTGGGCGGGGTCACCGTCGGAGGCGGACATCTCATCGTCATTGCGGGCCCCTGCGCCGTGGAGAGCCGCGAGCAGATGCGAAGGACCGCGGAGGCCGTCCGCGCCGCCGGGGCGGTGGCCCTGCGGGGCGGGGCCTTCAAGCCCAGGACGAGCCCCTATGCCTTCCAGGGGCTCGGCAGAGAAGGCCTCGAGATACTCCGCGAGGCCGCTGATGCCGCCGGCATGCCCTGCGTCACCGAGGTCGTCGAGGTGGCCGACGTCGAGCTGGTGGATCGCTACGCCGACGCATTCCAATGCGGCGCGCGGAACATGCAGAACTTCCGGCTCCTGCAAGCGCTCGGGCAGAGCCGGAAGCCCGTCATCCTGAAGCGCGGGATGGCGGCGCGCATCGAGGACCTCCTCCTCGCCGCCGAGTACATCCTTGCCGAGGGGAACCCCGGCGTCATCCTCTGCGAGCGCGGGATCAAGACCTTCGAGACGGCGACCCGCAACACGCTCGACCTCAATGCCGTGCCGCTCATCAAGCGTCTCAGCCACCTGCCCGTACTGGTGGATCCCTCGCACGGAACGGGGCTCCGTGAGCTGGTCGCCCCGATGGCGCGGGCCGCGGCAGCCTGCGGGGCCGACGGCCTCCTGATCGAGGTGCACTGCGCGCCCGAGGAAGCGCTCTCCGATGGGCGGCAGTCGCTCTTTCCCGATCAGTTCGCGGCCCTCATGCGGGATCTCGCCCCCTTCGCCGCCGCCGCGGGAAAGCCACTCGCCACGCGCTCGAGAACAGCGGGCCATGCACCTGGAGAACTTCCCGTGCAGAGTGAGCCTTCGATCCCATGAGCGCTCCGCGGATGGACCGGGGAGAGATCCTCCCTCTCGTGAGGCGCCTGGGGGGCGCGCCCGACCCGCTCGCGCTCTACGCGGCCCTGACGGAAGGGGGGAGCCGCCCCGACACGCTCCTTCTCGAATCGGCCGACTCCGCCGCCGGAGTCGGGCAGCGGAGCCTTCTCGTCGTTCGGAGCATGCTCCGCCTCACGTGCAGGGGGCGCGAGGTCGAAGCGGAGGCCCTGTCGCCGAATGGCGCGGCGCTGCGAGAAACCATTGTCTGCCCTCCAGGGGAGCGAAGCAGCGGTGATATTCGTGAAGCTGCCTCTCTGCTCGCGCTAGATCGTAGAGAGTCGTTCTCGTCTCGCGCCTCCGATGCAGGCGCTGGGCGGAATGGCGAGCTCGACGAGCGCGCGCGGCTTCTCGCCCCGGGGCCGCTCGATCTCTTGCGCGCGGCTGCCCTGCGCCCGCGCATCCTCTCCGATGCCGGCCCGTTCTCGCACTTCGCGGCGGGAATCTTCGGCTACGACCTCGTGGATCTATTCGAGAGCCTGCCCGAGCCCCGGACGGATGCCCACGGCTTTCCCGACTTCGTCTTCTGGATCCCCGACCGGGCGATCCTCGTCGATCACCTTCACCGCGCCACGACTGTCTTCGCTCTCGTGGCAGGCGGGGGTGACGTCGAGGCCGCCTACCACGACGCGGCCCGCGACGTGGAGCGGATGGCCCGTGTGGTCGCGGAGATCGGGGAGCGGCCTGCCGTGACGGCGCCACCGTTTCTACGCGGGGCTTCTACCCTCCACGTGCAAGCACCCGACCTCGCCCCACTCTCCTCCGCCGTGCTCCAGGGGGGATCGATCGGAAGAGGGTTGAGCGCGCTGCATCCGGGAGAACCGTATGGGGTCGACTTGCCCGATCAGGCCTTCGCAGCTCTCGTGCGGAGGCTTCAAGATCACGTAGCGGCGGGGGACGTCTTCCAGATCGTGCCTTCGCGGACCTTCACGATCGGCTGCGAGAATCCTCTCGCCGCTTATGCGCGCCTGCGTGCCGAGAACCCCACGCCCTACCAGTTCTTCATCCGATCGCCGGAGTTCGTCCTCTTCGGAGCCTCGCCGGAGATGGCGGTCCGCGTGGACGCGAAACCGGGGCGCGTCACGATCCGACCCATAGCGGGTACCGTACCGCGCGGCCGAACACCGGGCGGCGCTCCTGATCCTGAAATGGATGCACGGCTCCAGGCGGCACTCCTCACGAGCCCCAAGGAGCTGGCAGAGCACCTGATGCTCGTCGATCTCGCGCGCAACGACGTGGCGCGCGTGAGCCGCCCCGGCACGAGGATTATTTCGCGCCTCCTTGCGCTCGAGGGATACCGTCACGTCTCGCACCTGGTCTCGGAGGTGACGGGCGAGCTGGCCGAAGGGCTCGACGCTCTCCATGCCTACGCGGCCACGTTGAACATGGGCACCCTCGTCGGTGCGCCGAAGATCCGTGCCGCGCAGCTCCTGCGCCTCCACGAGACGACGAAGAGGGGAGCCTATGGCGGCGCGGTCGGCTTCCTGACGCACGACGGCGCCCTCGACACTGCGATCGTCATCCGGTCGGCCTTCGTCAAGGACGGGATCGCCTCCGTGCGCGCCGGAGCGGGAGTGGTCCTCGATTCGAACCCGGAGTCCGAGGCGGAGGAGACGAAGCACAAGGCTGCGGCGGTGCTTCGAGCACTCGGCGCGGGGATCGCCGCATGAGCCCCCAGCCCCGGGTCCTCATCGTGGACAATTTCGACTCCTTCACCTTCAACCTCGTGGACGAGTTCGCTCGGCGCGGCTGCGCGGTCGAAGTCTGGCGCAACACGACGCCCGCGGCGGGTCTCCTGGCGAAAGCCGAAGCCGCACCGCACGCGAGCCTGATCGTTCTGTCACCCGGCCCCGGGTACCCTCAAGATGCGGGCTGTTGCGTGGAGCTGATTCGCCTGGCGGCAGGGCGTTTCCCGCTCTTCGGAGTCTGTCTCGGGCACCAGGCCCTGGTGCAGGCCTTCAGCGGGGCGGTCGGGCCCGCGCCGGTGGCGCTTCACGGCCGCTCCTCCAGCGTCGTTCATGAGGGGGATCCTCTCTTTGATGGCGTCCCCACGCCCTTCGCGGCCGGGCGCTACCATTCGCTCGCTGGGGAGCCGGCTCCCGGGCCGATCGTGGCCATCGCATGGTCGGGCCCCGTCGTGATGGCGGCACGCCACCGCCGCTTTCCCCTGATCGGGGTGCAGTTCCATCCGGAGTCGATCCTCACGCCGCAGGGGGGACGCATCGTGGAGAACGTGCTTCGCGAGGCGTGTGCCTGGAGGAGAGCATCGTGACCTCCGCCGAGGTGCTGGAGACTCTCGCGAGGCGGAGCCTCACACGCGAGGAGTCGGCCGGCGTCTTCTCGCTCCTCGTGGGGGGCGGCTGGTCGGACATGGAGATCGCGGGGCTCCTGGGGGCCTTCAAGGCCCGCGGGGAGACTCCGGAGGAGATTGCGGGAGCGGCGGAGGCTCTCCGAGGGGCGGCGCTCCCTTTTCCGCGTCCCTCGTATGCTTTTGCTGACACCTGCGGGACAGGTGGCGACGGCGCGGGGACGCTCAACGTCTCGACCGCTGCCGCCGTCGTGGCCGCTGAGATCGGGGTCGCCGTCGCGAAGCATGGAAACCGGGCCCTCTCCTCGCGGTGCGGCTCGGCGGACGTCCTCGAGGCGGCAGGCGTCCGTCTGGATCCCCCCGCCTCGATCGCCCGGCGCAGCCTCGACGAGGTCGGGCTCTGCTTCCTTTTCGCGCCGCTCTACCACGAGGGAGTACGGCATGCGATGGCGGCGAGGCGCGCGCTCGCCACCCGGACGATCTTCAACCTGCTCGGTCCCCTGGCGAATCCGGCGAGGCCCACCGTGCAGATCGTCGGGGTCTGCGCTCCCGCCTTCTGCCGCCCGCTCGCGCTCACGCTCGCGATGCTCGGCGTGGAGTCGGCCCTCGTCGTGCACGGAGAGGGGATCGACGAGATGGCCCTGCACGGCGCCACCTCCGCCGCCTTGTGGAAGGCGAAGCGCCTCGTCGAGATGGAGATCACGCCGGAGGAGGCGGGGCTGAAGCGGCAGCCCCTCGATGCGCTGCGCGGGGGCGAGCCGGCGGAGAACGCGGCGGCGCTGCGCCTTCTCCTCGAAGGACGCGGAAGCGGCGCCCATGCCGATGCGGTCGCGCTCAATGCCGGGGCACTCGCCTGGATCGCGGGGAGAGCGTCAAGCCTGCGGGAAGGCGTCGCGACGGCGCGCGAGGCCATCGCCGGAGGCGGCGCGATCCATAGGTTCGATCGCTGGGCGGAGATCTCCCATGGTTCTTGAGTCGATCCTGGAGGCGAAGCGGCTGGAGGTGGAGCGCTCGAAGAGCGCGCGCCCGGCCTCTCGCCTGCTCGGCGAGCTGCCCTCGTTCTCGCGCCCATTCCTGCCCGCGCGGATCCGTCGGACCGGGTTCATCATGGAGACGAAGCACCGCTCGCCCTCCGCCGGTGTGCTCCGCCGGATTTACGACCCCGTTGCACTTGCGCGCTCCTTCGCGCCCGTCGCGGACGCCATCTCGGTCCTCACCGACGGTCCCTTCTTCGGCGGCTCTCTCGAGGATCTCCGCCGCGTGCGAGAGGCTGTGAACCTCCCCGTCCTGCGCAAGGACTTCATCCTGGAGCCCTGGCAGGTCGTCGAGTCCCGCTGGGCCGGTGCCGACGCTGTCTTGCTGATGCTCTCCGTTCTCACGGATGCCGCCTGGCGGGAATGTGCCGCCGCGGCCCGGGATCTGGGGATGGCCGTCCTGACGGAGATCCACACGGAGGCCGAGCTGGATCGCGCCCTGACCCTCGACGCTTCGATCATCGGAATAAACGCCAGGAATCTGAGGACCCTCGAGGTGGATGCCGGCGTCATCGCTCGCCTCGCGCCGAGGGTGCCTTCCGGATGCATCGTCGTCGCTGAATCGGGAATCTCCTCGCGCGCGGACGTACAGTCGCTTCGTCCCTTCGTCGACGGCTTCCTCGTGGGGACGGCTCTCATGCTGGCTGCCGACACGGCGACCGTCGCCCGGCGGCTTGCCTACGGTGAGGTCAAGGTCTGCGGGCTGACGCGGCCCGGTGACGCGCGCGCAGCATGGGAGGCGGGAGCTACCTGGGGAGGGCTCGTCTTCGCCGAGGAATCGCCGCGTTGCGTCAGCGTGGATGCCGCGCGTGTTGCCAGGGCTGCCGCTCCGCTTCGGTGGGTGGGAGTCTTCGTCAACGAAGCTCCGGAGCGCGTGGCCTCCATCGCCCGCGATCTCGCGCTCGACGCCGTGCAGCTCCACGGTGAGGAGACTCGGGAAGATCTCGAGGCGGTGCGCCGGGGTGCTCCTGTGATGTGCGAGATCTGGAGAGCCGTCCGCGTCGAAGGGCCGCCGCCGCGCCTCGCCGGGACCGGAGCCGATCGCCTCCTCCTCGACGCCCGCGATCTCCACAGGCGCGGAGGGACGGGACGCCGCTTCGACTGGAGCCTGGCGGCGGGCCATCCCGACCTCGATCGCATGGTGCTCGCGGGGGGAGTCGATGCCGGGAACGCGGTCGAGGCGGAGGAGATCGGCACCGGGATCCTCGACGTCAGCTCGGGCGTCGAGGAATCCCCAGGGATCAAGAGCCGCCCGAAGCTCGACTCTCTCTTCGCGGCTTTGCGAGGGCGTGGGAGGGAGGCTCGATGAAGCGCATTCCGATCGTGTCTGAACTGACGCTTCTGACAACGGGGTTCCGATGAAACTCGACGGCTACTACGGAAAGTATGGCGGTGTCTTCGTCCCGGAGATCCTCGTTCCGGCGCTCGAGGAGCTCGAGGCCGCATGGCTGGACGCCTCGAATGACCCGGCCTTCGGCTCCGAGCTCGATGCGCTCCTGCGTGACTACGCGGGGAGGCCCACTCCGCTCTACGCCTGCCGGAACTTCGCCTCCGGAACAAGCTCGCGGATCTGGCTCAAGCGCGAGGACCTCCTCCACGGCGGCGCCCACAAGACGAACCAGGCGCTGGGGCAGGGCCTCCTCGCGAAGCGGATCGGCAAGAGGCGGCTGATCGCGGAGACGGGGGCGGGGCAGCACGGCGTGGCCACAGCCCTGACGGGAGCGGTGCTCGGATTGCCGACGCGGATCTACATGGGCTCGACGGACGTCGAGCGGCAGCACCAGAACGTGATGAGGATGAGGCTGATGGGAGCCGAGGTC
>CAZMRF010000088.1:5970-11086 GCA_964568735.1 uncultured Acidobacteriota bacterium | reverse complement strand
TCCGCCCACCCGGGGGGGGGGGGGGTCCTTTTTGCACACGCGGGTTGTAGTGGGGGGGTGGGGGGGGGGGGGGGGGGGGGGGCCACCTGCGGGGCCAGCGCGGCACGAGCCTCAGGGGCATCCCGGCGCCGGTGGATTCGTCCGGTGTTGAGCGTGGCTTCATCACCCAGTTCCTTCCACGCCTCAACGCGCCCTCAGGCGGCGCACTCGGCCTGCGTCGCCGGTTCGCAAGGAGCCAACGTATGAGAAGTGTTCTACCGATTTCCATGGTCTTGAGTGTGATCCTGGGAGGCCTGATGACGGCGGGCGTGGCGCCGAACGGCCCGGAGTTCCAGGTCAACACGTACACCACCGGGGATCAGGGATCCCCGGCCGCGGGGGTGAGCGCGGCGGGCGATTTTGTGGTGTCGTGGATGAGCTACCAGCAGGACGGCTCCAACTACGGCATCTTCGGGCAGATGTTCGATAGCGGAGGCAACCCAGTGGCCGCGGAGTTCCAGGTGAACACGTACACCGCGAGTGCTCAGGATTACCCGGCAATCGGCATGAACGCGGCCGGTGACTTCGTGGTGGCGTGGGAGAGCGTCTTCCAGGACGGCTCCTCCTGGGGCGTCTTCGGGCAGATGTTCGATAGCGGAGGCGGCCCCGTCGGTGCGGAGTTCCAGGTGAATACGTACACCACGAACTATCAGAGAAAGCCGGCAGTCGGCACGAACGGGGCCGGTGACTTCGTTGTTGCGTGGAGGAGCTTTGGCCAGGACGGCTCCGGCTACGGCATCTTCGGGCAGATGTTCGACAGCGGAGGCAGCGCCGTCGGCCTGGAGTTCCAGGTCAATACCTACACCACCAGCTCTCAGAGCTACCCAGCAGTCGCCATGAACGAGGCCGGTGATTTCGTGGTGTCGTGGATGAGCTACCAGCAGGACGGCTCCCACTGGGGCATCTTCGGGCAGATGTTCGACAGCGGAGGCAACCCAGTGGCCGCGGAGTTCCAAGTGAACACGTACACCGCGAGTGCTCAGGATTACCCGGCAATCGGCATGAACGCGGCCGGTGACTTCGTGGTGTCGTGGATGAGCTACCAGCAGGACGGCTCCTCCTGGGGCATCTTCGGGCAGATGTTCGACAGCGGAGGCAGCCCCGTCGGCGCGGAGTTCCAGGTCAATACGTACACCACCAACTATCAGACCAGCCCGGCAGTCGGGGTGAGCGCGGCCGGTGACTTCGTGGTGTCCTGGATGAGCCCCCAGGACGGCTCCAACTGGGGCATCTTCGGGCAGATGTTCGACAGCGGAGGCAACCCAGTGGCCGCGGAGTTCCAGGTGAACACATACACCACCTTCAATCAGGGTGACCCGACGGTCAGCATGAACGGGGCCGGTGACTTCGTGGTTGCGTGGAACAGCATCCACGACGGCGGCTCCTATTATGGCGTGTTCGCCCAGCGCGGCGTCACGAACGGCCCCGCCATCGGCAGCCCCGCGCCCGGGGACACGGTGGACTGCAGCGACCCGGCGCTGAGCCGGCCGACCATCACCTGGGACACGGGCGACTACGACCGGTTCGAGGTCTTCATGGGCTCGAGCCGCGGGTTCGAGACGGGAACCTGGGTGACGAGTGGGCATCAGAGGATCGTCACGGGCTCGTGGAGCCCGAGCAAGAACAAGTGGAAGAGCGCCTGCAACAAGGCCATCACCCAGGCGGCCGATCCCAACAACCCGGTGATGTACATCGCGGTCGAAGGGCAGGACACCGACTTGCCCAAGAGTGATCCGCTCAGGAAGCTCCTGAGCTTCCCCGTGCGCACGGTGGTGCAGCCCTAGGGATTCTGGAGCCGGCGGTCGGGGTCGAACCGACGGCCTGCTGATTACGAATAGGCAGGCAGTCTCAAATAGCTGGGGAGGGCCTTCCGGAGGGGTCTAATCTTGACCTCTCGGGCCTCTTTCTCCCCATATTCGCCGCCTGGTGGGCACTTTTGGGCACCGGGCACCAACGGGCACCACGCATCGGGATGCGCTCAGGCGAGAGTGCGTCCCGACCCCTCCCTGGCGGGTCCAGCAGGCCGTGCCGGGGAGGGGAACCCCTGTGACGCTGGTTCCCTGAACGGGGTACTCCTCCAGCGTCCTCTCCCCGGGCGTCTGTCCTCACCTCACGCCCGGGGACTCTCTCTGACGTTGCGCGACAGCGGGGCCGCTTCGACGAGAGCGGCCGCCACCCCCGCGCTGGCGCGCTTCAACCCCGGCCGTCTCCCAGCGGCCGGGGCACCCCTTCCAGCGACAGGGCTCCTCCCGCCCCCGGCGAACAGCCGGACGCCCAATCACGAGGCATTTCCCACCTCAATCTTCCAGCGCCCGCAGTTCGGGCTAGCCCTCATCGAGCCAGCGCGCCTCACGGACGCGCGGCCGTCTCTCCGGGAGCCCCGTCGCACGAGTCTGCACACGGAGGTGAGGTGATGCCGCTACCGAAAATCCTGGACGCAATCTGCACGGCGCGCGTGAAGGCCGACACCCTCTCGGATGCGCTGCATGCCGCCTACTGGAGCTCGAACAAGCGGAGCCACCTCGATGACGCACTCAGGTGTTGGCCGGAGCTCCAGGCCGAGATGGCGCGCGTGATCAAGGAGTTCGAAGCCGAGGTCACGGTCGCGCAGGAGGGGACCTGACGATGGCAACCGCAGGGATTGGACCGGCCGAGAAGGTCGTCCTCGAGAACGAGGAGCCCATCGTCGCGGAATGCTTCACGTGCCGGACCAGCTCTTTCGAGGACGGCTCGGGCCCGGAGCTCCTGACCGCCGTCGAGGCCACGACGCACCGCAACGTCGGCCATGCGGTCAGGGCCATCGCCGTCAGCCTGGTCCTGGCCGCTCTCACGCTGACGGGATGCCGCAACCCCTGCTCGTCGCAGTACCAGCCGGAGGACTACACCCCGATCTGTAGCCCGCGCGGGAAGTGGGTTCCGAGGTGAGCGCCCGAGCCATGTACGTGGTGATCGAGGACGACTTCCTAGAGACGGAGCCGCTCGTGATCAAGGACGTCGGCCCGTGGGAGCGGCACCCCACCATCACGAACGATGCGGAGGCAGTCGTCGCGGATCTCGTCAAGGGAGGGAAGCTCCCCGAGGGGCGGCGGCTCTTCTACATCGACTCGGAGGGGGAGCGCGACGAGATCTTGATCAAGAGCGGGCGATTCGCGGGTTTCTCGAGGCTCGACTGAAAACGAGAACGCCGGGGTCAGCGCCCCGGCGTCGGCTCCAGAAGAAAGTTTCGAACGATGCGCGGGGAACGTACCCCGCTGGAGGTGAGGATGTCAACGACCACGCAGTCTGCAACGAAGTACGCACCTCTCACGGAGCCGATTCGCTCCGCCCAGGTGCTCGCCGACAGGATGGCAGCGATCCAGGACGTCGCGATCGTGCTGTCTCCGCTGACCGGCGTCAGCGACATCCCTGCCGGATGGCGCGTCTCCGAGCGCTACGTCTTCATGCAGTGGGAGGAGGTTCCCTACAAGGATCGCAGCGGCATCGAGAAGACGTCGCTCAGGGGGGACGTCTATAAGGCGTCCTGGTGCTCCGGCGATCACGTCGCGCCTTCTAGCCAAGGCCTCAACCGCATCTGGGGCGCCGCGGGCGGTTCGATCATCTACCTGAAGCGGGTGGACGACCGGAAGGATCCATGCGTGTGCGAGGTCGAGGGGCAGCTCGAGCTCCGGCAGATCGACAGCAACCTCCAGCGGATCCCAGCCGACAAGCGGCTCGACTACACCAGCAAGAGCGAGGCCGCGAAGGCGATGACCGAGAGGCAACTCCCGCAGGCCCGACAGCGGATCCACGAGCTGACGATGACGGAGGCGTTCTCGCGCGGGATCCGCAAGGCCCTCGCGATGGCGCAGTCGTACTCGATGGCCGCCCTGAAGGAGAAGCCGTTCGTCGTCTACGCCTGCGTGCCCGACTTCGACATGTCGGACAAGATGACGCGCGCGATGGTGGTGGCGTCTCAGCTCGGCTGCGTCGAGCAGCTCTTCGGCGCCGCGGGCGCGCGGCAGCTCATGCTCGGGCCGGGGCAGCCACAGGGCCCGACCATCGAGACGCCCAACGGGGCCACCGTCGATGCCGCGACGGGCGAGGTCGTCGAGAACGGCGAGGACGACTTCACGCCTCCCCCGGCAGCGGCCGCCGCCCAGGCTCAATCGACGCCCGAGGCCGCCTGCGAGTGCGAGCACGGCTGCCAGGCGCCCATCACCGCCGAGGTCGCCGAGAAGACGCAGGCCATCACGGGACGGAAGCTCTGCAAGGCGTGCTTCCCCGGCGCCGGCTTCGACTACAGCCTCCACGCGCAGCTCACCTCCCTGAAGCTCTCGAAGTACCCCGACATGACGCCGGCGAAGGCTCACGAGTGGGCGCAGAAGCTCCGGAAGGGGGCGTAGATGCGAATCGCCCACGTCGGCTGCACGCACTTTGACGAAGGCCGCCGCCCCGACGATACGGAGCGCGTCGTCCAGGCGTTCCTCCAGGGGTGCCGCGATGCCCAGGTCGACCTCATCCTCCACGGCGGGGATGCCTCGTGCGACCTGACTCGGCGAGCAAGCGAGCGCGAGCGCGAGTGGGTCCGCTCTTTCGATGAGCGGTGCGCGGAGATCGCCCCGACCGTCAGGATCCGCGGCAACCACGACGTCGAGGTGGACGAGGGCCTCCGCACTCGGCAGCGGACCCGCCATCCCTTCCGGCTCCACACACGCCCCAACTTCCCTGCTGAATCCGTCGCCGACCTCATGGTCGAGACGCGGGCCGGGCTCGCGGGCGTCATCGCCCTGCCGTGGTTCTCCCGCGCGCACCTCGCGTCGGTGGCGCCGGCTGGTGCGTCCATCGACGACATCACCAGGGCGATCGACACGGCGGCGGCGGGACTCCTCACGGGTGCACGTCTCGCGGCCGAGGAGATCGTGGCTGCGGGCGCCGTGCCGATCCTGCTGCATCACGGCACCGTCTTCGAGGCCGAATCGTCCTCCGGCTGGAAGCCCATCGGGGAGACCGTCGCCTTCACGGTGGCCCAGCTCCGGGAGGTTGGCTGCGCCTACGTCGCGCTGAATCACTTCCACAACCACCAGGTCTGGGACGATGG
>CAZMRF010000088.1:5661-5922 GCA_964568735.1 uncultured Acidobacteriota bacterium | reverse complement strand
AGCCTCGGAATGTGGGGGAGCCCGAGAAGAAGGGCTGGTGCCTCGTCGCGATCCAGGGCGGCGAGTTCGTCAGCAACACCTTCGTCGAGCTGCCGGCGCGGAGGGTCCTCCTGCTGGAGGAGGACTTTACTGACCCAGCGAACGCTGACGCGCAGAAACTCTTGTCTCAGCTCCCCACCGTCGCCGACGCCCTCGTGCTGTACCGCTACAAGTGCAAGCCCGAGGACATGCACCTCGTCGACGAGGACGCGATCGAGAAGA
>CAZMRF010000088.1:0-5635 GCA_964568735.1 uncultured Acidobacteriota bacterium | reverse complement strand
CTCCTCGCCGCTGGTGCGCACGAGGTCAGGATCGAGGCCGTCCCCGAGGTCCAGGCCCGCGTCCGCTGCGAGGAGATCACGAAGGCCGAGACGCTGTACGACGAGATGATCGCGTGGACGGAGGCGCGCGGGATCGAGACCTCCGAGAGCCAGCGGCAACGGTTGAAGCTGGCGCTTCCCGAGCTGGAGGAGCCCGGCGACGGAGCGGCTGCGGCGGCGACCGATCGTGGGAAGCCCATGCGGCTCCGCAGCATCACCAACCGCGGCATCGGCCGCCCCTACCGCAAACCCGAACCCACGCGGCTCGACCTCGATGCGCTCGGCCCCGGCGTCATCGCGCTGTCCGGTCCCAACGGGAATGGGAAGACCTTCCTGCTGGAGACCTTCCCGGCCTCCATCTATCAGTGCCTCCCGTACCGCGATCCTCGGTCCATCTACGAATACACGAGCGGCCGTGATGCCCTCGCGGAGACCGTCTTCGACTACGGCGGCCGCGCCATCACGGCCACGACCCGGATCGACGCGGAGAAGCGCAAGACCGAGCGGACCCTCACCGTCGAGGACGAGCAGCCCATCACGGGCAAGTCGGCCTTCGATGCCAAGGCCCGGGGGCTGTTCGGATCCTACGAGAGCTTCCTGGCCACGGCGTTCGCTCCGCAGAACCAGAAGGGCAACCTCTGCGAGCTGCCTGTGGCGCAGAGCAAGGCCCTCTTCGCCGAGTTTATCGGGGCGGGGCGGTATGCGGCCATGCACGACCGCGCCAAGGCGAGGCGGGACCGGATCACCGCCGACCTCGACGCCGAGCGCCGGTCGATGCTCTCCGTCGAGCAGGAGCTCGAGGCTCTTCCCGCACTCGATGAGGACCTCTATCAGGCCGAGCTCGACGCGGCCACGAAGGCTCACGCCCGCGACCTGGCGCACGAGGCAGAGCAAGAAGCCCTGACGACGCTCGAGCGGGCCCGCGGAGCGGAGGAGCGGCTCAGGACCCTTCGGGCATCGGTGGACGCTGCCAAGACGGCCCTGACCGCCGCGGAGAAGACGCTGCGGGAGGCGGCGGCGGAGCCCGCGGAGATCCGCGAGCTGCATGCCGAGCGGCTCCGCTTTATCGCGGCCTCCAAGACCGACACGGCGAAGCTCTACAACGACCACGCCGAGGCTGTGAAGAAGCTGGACGAGCGACGGACCCGGCTAGAGGGCCAGGTCGCCGCGCTACCTGACGGCGACCAGGTGAAGCGCAGCCTCGAGCTCGCCCGCGTGGACCTGGCCACGAATGAGGCCGAGGACCGCGCCGCCCAGGAGCTGCAGCGGGAAGCAGGCAAGGCGGACGTCGAGCTGGCCGCAGCCCAGGACCTGTTCGACGCAGCGAGGGAGGCCCGAGAGAAGGAGCTGAAGCGCCTCCGGCTCCAGGCGGGGCTGATCGCGGAGGTGCCGTGTACGGCATCCGGGATCTGGGATCCGATGGACGGGAGCCCGACGGAAGACCTCGCCGGGACCTGCCCGCTCCTCAGCAACGCCAGGAAGGCGCGGGAGCTGCTCGCCGATCTGGAGAAGGAGACGACACTCCCCGAAGAGGTCCGCGTCACGACGGCTCAGGCTGCGGTCGAGGCGCTCAAGGATCGCGTCGAGGCTGAAGCGGAGGCCGGCCCGCTGCGGAAGGCGGTCCACGGTGGGCTCACAACCCATCTCGAGCACCTCACAGGCAACCTGGCCAGGGCCGAGGCCGGCCCCCAGCTCCGCATCGACCTCGCCGGTGCCATCGAAGAGCGGCGGGACGTCGACGCCAGGCTGAACCGGGACCTCGAGGTGGCCAAGGAAGCGGCCGGCATCGCGGAGAGGAAGCGCGAGGAAGCAGAGGCGAAGCTCGCGGAGGACCTCGCCGGCGCCGAAGAGGCGATCAGGGAGGCCAGGGCGGCCGCCAATACCGCCACGGTGCGCCTCGACGAGGCGGCAACCGCCCTGCAGAAGGAATCCGAGGGCCCCGACGTCGACGCAGCCACAGACGGCCTCGCGGAAGCCAAGACGGCCAGGGAAACGGCGGAGAAGGGCCTACAGGGAGCCGACCAGGCCGTCACCCGCCTCAAGACCCAGGTCGATGCCCTGCGCGCGAAGGACGCAGGGCTCGCACCAGCCCGTGAGAAGGTCGGGGCCCTCGAGACGGCCCTCGGTGACTGGAGACTGATCGCGGAAGGGACCGGCAAGGACGGAATCCCTCAGCTCCGGATCGATGCGTCGGGGCCCGAAGTCTCGGGCACCTCGACCGAGATCCTCCGGGCCATCTGGGGCACGCGGTTCTCCCTGGAGATCAGAACGCAGGGAGAGACGCTCGAAGGGAAGGCGACGGAGGACTTCCAGATCGTCGTGTGGGACGGCGCGGAGCAGCGCGAGGCGGGCGACCTGTGCGGTGGCGAGCGCGTCGTCGTTCACGTGGCCATCAGCCTCGGGTGCTCCATCTACCGGCGCAACCGCGGCGGGGTCGACTGGCGGACTCTCGTGCTAGACGAGCCCGGCGCCGCACTCGATCGTGAGCATGCCCCCCAATTCGTGCCGATGCTCCGGCGTGCGATGGAGATCGGTCACTTCCACCAGGTGATCTTCGTCTCCCACAACGACGCGATGATCGCTGGCGCCGACGTGATTGTGGAGGTCGACGAAGGAGTCCTCACGGTGCGGGGCGCGGAAGCGCGGGAGGCGGCGTGATGGCTACCTGCTACTTCTGCGCTAGCGAGCCGTGCGTTGACCCCGAGACGGGAAAGACGCTCTGCCCAAACTGGGCGTGGTGCACCTGCTCTGTCTGCGCGGGTGACGACGAGGAGGAGGACGCGTGAACCGCATCCACCTGGCCGAAGAGAGAATCCCCCCGAAGCCCATCGGGCCCGAGAACCTCGTGTTCAGGGCGACGGATCCTTACCCGTGGATCCCGCGCAGGGATCGTGGAGTGCGCCGCCTCCTGATCCGCCTGCGCATCCACCTCAACCGCATCCGCCTCGCCCACTGGCTGGAGTGCCTCGCCGGCAACCACGAGCCCGCCCTGTGGTTTCCGCCCGGCTGGCTCGAGACGACGCCGAACATCTACCGGCGCTGCATCCACTGCGCCGCCATCGAGCCCGATGAGAGGCCGTGGGCGTTCGTGCGGAGAGCGGCGTGATCCGGCTGCCGAGGTGGGCGAGGTGAAGGACCTCATCCTCGCTCCCGGCCTGTCGCTGCCCCGCGAGGTCGTCACCCAGACCTTCGGGATCCTCGCCGTCCGTGGCGCCGGCAAGACGAACACGGCGGCCGTCCTGGCCGAGCAGATGTACGAGGCCGGGCTGCCGTTCGTCGTCGTGGATCCCGTCGGCTCCTGGTGGGGGCTGAGGTCCTGGGCTGACGGGAAGCCTGGGCTCTCCCTCGCCATCTTCGGCGGCCGCCACGGCGACGTCCCCCTCGAGCGCTCCGCCGGCCATCTCCTGGCCGACCTGGCCGTCGACGAGCGCCTCTCGTTCGTCCTCGACATCTCGGAGTTCAGCGAGGCCGACAAGACACGGTTCCTGATCGACTTCGCCGAGAGGCTGTACCGCCGGAACGAGGCGCCGCTCCACCTCTTCCTCGAGGAGGCGGACGACTACGCCCCGCAGCGCCCCTTCCGTGAGCAGGCCCGACTCCTGCGGGCTTGGGAGAACGTCGTGCGCCGCGGCCGCGCCAGGGGGCTGGGCATCACCATGATCACGCAGCGCTCTGCCGCGCTGAACAAGAACGTCCTCACGCAGATCGAGACCCTGGTCGTGCTGAGGACGACGTCGCCGCAGGACCGCAAGGCCATCCAGGCGTGGGTCGAGTACCACGGTCAGAGCCGTGAGCTCATCGAGTCGCTACCTGGGCTCCAGGATGGCGAGGCATGGGTCTGGTCTCCCTCCTGGCTGAAGACGCTGAAGCGCGTCCGGATGAACCGGCGCCAGACGTTCGACAGCGGCGCCACCCCGAAGGGCCCCGCCCGAGCGCGGCCGCCCGCGACACTCGCCGACGTCGACCTCGGCGCCATCCAGGCGCGCATGAAGGAGACGATCGAGCGGGCGAAGAAGGAGGACCCTCGCGAGCTGCGCCGGCGGATCGCCGAGCTGGAGGCACGGAAGCCGGCGGCCGCGCCGGCGCCGATCGAGAAGCGCGTCGAGGTGCCGATCCTGAAGGATGCGCAGCTCCGTCGGCTCGAGGTCCTGGCCGGCCGGATGGAACGGCAGGCCGAGGCGCTGATCAACACGGCCAAGATCCTCAAGCTGCGCCCGGTCGACGTCCGTCAGACCTTCAGCCCGCGAGCATTCGAAGCCGCGGCGCACAAGGCCCCGCTCGTGGCTCGTCCAGTCCGAACTGCAGCCTCGAACGGCGGCGGTCCGCTGAAGGCTGGGGCACGTCGGATGCTGGCCGCCCTGGCCGCACGTCATCCCACGCCGCTCTCGCGCCAGCAGGTCGGAACGCTTGCTGGGATCTCCACGAGAGGCGGAACCTTCTCCGATTACCTCAGCATGCTGCGTACCAGCGGCTATGTCGCGGAGACGTCCTCCGGCCTGCAGATGACGTCGAGCGGTCTGGAGTGCATCGGCTCCGACGTCGAGAGCGTTCCGGATACGACGGACGCGCTGATGGCCATGTGGCTGCCGCGCTTCAAGGCGGGGGCGCGGAGGATGCTGACCTGCGTCGTTGAGAATCCCGGCGGGATGACCCGCGAGCAGCTCGGCGAGCTCGCGGGTATCAGCACGGCGGGCGGCACCTTCGCGGATTACCTGAGCGCACTCCGAACGAACGACCTCATCGACGAAAGGGACGGCGTTATACGGCCTTCGCGGACCCTGTTCCCATGATCCCCGCCACCCACCAGGTCCCCCTTCCACCTGGAGCCGGAGGAGATGCCAGCACGTAGCCGAGAGCGTCCAGCTGTCGAGAGCGTCACCTTCACCATCCCGGGGAAGTCCGTGGGCTACTACGCCCAGGGCGTCCGTCCGAACTGGACACGGCTGCGGGAGTACCGCGCCTACAAGACGGCCGTCCAGTGGGAGGCGAAGGCGGCCGGTTTGCCCCTTCCGCTTCACGCCACCGAAGAGACTCCGCTCTACATCGAGACCCGCCTCTTCTGCTCGACCCGCGTGCACCACGATCCCGAGAATTGCCACAAGGGAATTGTAGACGCGCTCTTCTACGGAGCGAAGGGCGGGGACAAGCACATCGGCGGGCACTTCCATCCTGCGGCCTACGGAGATCGCGACGAGGTCGAGGTTCAGATCGTTTACGGTCGCCAATTGTGGAGGAGGGAATCGTGCTGAACACCGAGACCGTCCGAGTACTCCGTGAAGAAATCTCCGCGCTCGAGCAGAAGATCTCGGCGATCCGCGTGGTCCTCGGGGACGACGCCCGGCCCGCGAAGGCCGCGCCGGCGAGAGCGACACGCAAGAATGCCAGCTCGCCGGCGGCGGATCCGGTGAAGCCTGCGGGAAAGGATCAGGCGGCCCAGGTCGTCGCGGTCTTCGACAACGCCGAGGAGACGCTGACGATCACCGAGATCGGAGAGCGGACCGGCTTCGACAAGGTCCAGGCGCGAAACGCCTGCGCGCGAGCCAAGAAGGCGGGCCTGATCCGAAGCGTCTCGTATGGCAAGTACCGGAAGGTGGCG
>CAZMRF010000087.1:0-11944 GCA_964568735.1 uncultured Acidobacteriota bacterium | reverse complement strand
TCTCGTGTATTGACACAAAGGCGATATCCGCTCTCCGTTCGCTGAGCAGGCTCGACGGGCAGATCCGCGGCAGGATCGGGCCGTTCCGACCCGCGAAGCGAGGCAGACCAGGGGCACGATCGGGCGGCCGCGGGCCAGGTGACGGGCAGGGAGGGGCATTTTCGGGGCAGGATTTCGGCCCTCCCCCACGGTTTTCTGCCCCTCAAAGCTGCCCCTCAGATCGGCCTAATTGCTTGCAACGATTGAGGTAGTCTGGATTCCTCCCGAAGGGCAGACCCCCTCGATCAACCCGTTTTCCATAAAGAGGCTGCCCATTTTCCGGGGGTTTCCGGGCTCCGAGGGCTCGTTTTCGAGCCCTTTTTGGCTCGGAGGGAACGATTTCGTTCCCGAAACAGGCTCGAGGGAACGAAATCGCTCCCTTTTCGGGACCCCCATGCCCCATTCTCGGGGGGTCTGGCCCCGCCGACGAGGAGCCTTCACCCGGTCGCGGCGACCCCATTGGAGGGGGAGAGGCGCCTCAGGCCTGAATCCCGCGATCGCGCAGATCGCGCCGGATGTAGCGGAAGAACCCCCGCCAGTTCCCGTCGTCTGAGGCCCCAAGCAGCGCGTACGTGAAGGCCAGGGAGAAGTGATCCGCTCCGGTGCGGATGTAGCGGTAGCGGCGCATGCCGGTCTCTTCATCCTCGTCGAGCACCTTCGCGTCCGCGGCCATGTGCCGGGCGAACTCCTCGACGAGCGGCTCCTGGCGGGAAGGCAACACGAGGTGCTTCTCCCTGACGATCGCCCTGGAAGCATCGAGGGCCTCGGTACGGTTGAACTGCACGATCCTGCCTTCGCGATCCCAGCGCGCCTGTCCTCTCTGCGATTCGTTGAAGAAGCACAGGTAGGCCTTGCCTGCGTACCTCGCCGAGAAGGCCCGGGTGGGGTGCGTCTCCGGCAACCCGTCGATGACGCAGCGATCGACACGAAACCGCTCCATGAGTGAGTCCAGCTCGGAGAACTCGTGGCAGACCGCCAGGTGCACAAGATGCTGCCGTTCGTGGTCTGCCGGGTCCTCGCGCAGGATCACGACGTGGAGCTCCTTGCCCGTGTCAACGCCCATCGTGCACTCGACCTCGCTCCTATCCAGCATCGAGGAGTCGCCGCACAGGGCGAGCACACTTGCGGGATCGACCCGCCGCTCGAGGTCGGCCCATGGGACGCCGATCTTGAGGTTGTAGAAGCGGTCGAGGAAGCGCGTGGTGCGGTACTCACGCAGGATCTCGCCCGCGTCCACCTTCGAGGAGATGAGCTGGGAGACCCGGTAGCCGTGGACATCTCGGCCCGGGAAAGTGGCCACCCACTCGCCGGCCGAGAGGTCCAGCTCGCCCGAGCACTTCGGGCAGGCGCGGAAGAACGTCCCGTCGGGGCGGGGCAGGATGATGCGGACCTCTTCGCCCCGTTTGCGCGGGAACTCCGCATCGAAGGCGGTCCAGGCGTTGCAGCTCGGGCACTTCAGCGTCCACAGCCTCTGGTCGGAGGCCTGGAAGGCCTCGTCGATTCCGAAGTCCGGAAGCGAGGGGTTGCTCAGTTCGATCACCCGGCCGTAGTCGGAGTGGGAGAGGCGCTCCTTCGCCATGGCTTTTGCCGCGGGGGTCGCCTCGTCAAGCTCGTCGAGCACCATCATGTCCGCCGGGACGGACTTCATTCCCACGGTGGACTTCATCCCTCGGAAGTACAGGTGTGCGTCGCCAATGCGCTTGAGGCCCGCCGTGTCGGTGTCGCTCATGACGTCGGTCAGAAACGGGTTCTCTTCCAGAAGCGGCCCGACGCGGGACTTGCTGAACTCGATCACGTCGCTTCTCGTCGGGAAGAAGTAGATCACATTCAGTCCCGACAGGCACGTATGGAGGCTCCGGAGGATCGCCCACGTCGTTCCGCCGACCTGCGCCGCCTTCATGACGACGACGTGCTTGGCCGTGTCGTCGTAAAGCGCGCGGAGGTACTCGTGGCCCTCGAAGGAAAAGCGCCGGCCCTCGAGGCGGACCTTCCTCAGCGCCCAGGCGGCCAGCGGGTCACTCAGCGACCTCGTTTTCGCTGTCGCCAGCTCCGCCATCCGGCTCTTGAAATAGTGCGGCGAGAACAGCCTTACGGATCCTCTCACGGGCTTGCTCATCCGAAACGTTCTCCTTCACCGCGCTGATGAATACGTCGAGCAACCGGTGCAGCTGGGCCTGGGCCTCGGCCCGGATCTGCTCTTCGGTGTGCTCGTCGTCGCCCACCCCCTTGGCGAGGCGCTGGCCCTTCTGGGCCTTCTCGATGGCCGCCATGACGTCGCAGACCTCGCGGATACTGAAGCGGCCCTGGCCCTTCAGCGTCGAGCGCAGCTCGCTGAGGGCCACCTCGAAATAGGTGTAGTGCTGGACGTTGAGCGACACCCGCTCGTTGGTGAGCTGCTCGGCCATCTTCTTGGCGGCGTTACGGTTGATGCCGAGTTTCAGCCCGTCCCAGTCCTCCTCCTTGCGGTAGCGAGCGACGGTGTGCGGTTTGAGGCCCAGCCGCCGGCCGATCTCGGCGTTCGTCTCGCAGGCGTTGGTGAGAAAGAGCTTCCGGGCGGCCGCCCGCTTTTGCTTGTGCGAGATCTCCATCGAAGGTGGGGGCTCCTCAGATGACGATGATCTCCGACCTCACGACCACGAGCATCCGAAGCGGTAGCTTGTCGATGGACTCCTGGAGACGCGCGATCTCGTCGTCTCCCCACTGCGACGGGTGTTTGGCGAGAAGGGGCCTGGCGTCCGGCAGGACGAGGCGGACGACCGATGCAGGAGCGCCCACTATGGGCGAGAAATCCACGGCCTTCTCGAGCGCCTCGATCCTCTCCGAGGCGATCCGCTCGACGAGCTGCTCTGTCTGCGCGGTGCGGGCGGCGACAGCTCTGTCCCTACGCGTTCGCATTGACGTCCTCTTCATGATCAGTCTCCTTGAGGAAATGGCGAGCGAGGTTGGTCAGCCCCTTCGCCTTACGGTCTCTGCCTGGTGTGCCGTCGGAGGCCGCCTCGACGGCCGTCTCGATGAGCTCGGCCTGGTCGTGGGTGACGACGAAGCTCAGAACGACGGGTAGGGTCTTCTCCTTCTCCTCGGCCTGCTCGGCGAGAAGCGCTGCGATGTCGTCGGCGGGGAACTCCAGAAGCGCATGGAGTTCTTCGAGCTGCTTGGCAGTTTCGGGCAGCAGTCCCGCGAGGTCGTCGAGGCTCGTCTCACCCAGCAGGTCGTGGATGAGCTGAGCCCGGCGGATCGGTAGATCCTGGCCCTCGAGGCGGTTGAGCGTCGCGAGCAAGAGCTTCGCCTCGCGGTCGTCCACGTCCCAGATGTCACAGCGGGCGTCGGTGTGGCCGAGTTCCCTGAGGATGGCGACGCGGTGATGGCCGTCGAGCACCTGGAACTTGCCCGTCTCCTCGGGATGAGGCCGCACCACGAGGAAGGGATACCGCCCCGTCCGCTTGATGTGGGCGCGGAGCTTCTCTCGGAGGTCGTCGGGCATTGCGTTGCTGTTCAAGGGGTGGGCCACAAGGTTGTCGAGGGCGATCATCCGCGGGCCGATTCGGGCATCCACGAGTCGGCGGGGTTCGGGGGTGGTCTGCTCTTCGATCATGCTGCTTCTCCCTTCCGGACGAGCGCGGAGTCCGGGTCGACACCGATCACGAGGTACTCACGGTTCTCGCGCTTCTTCTCCTCCGTGGCGACGGCAGGGAGGTGCTGGTATTTCAGCGCCACGGCCTTCGTCCTCCGGCCGAGGCGGGTCATCTTCGATTCCAGCTCCTCGAGGCTGACGACGGCGTTGCCCAGACTCAGGATCCACACCGGGATGTGCTGAGCCCTCTCGAAGAGCCCGTCGAGGAGGGACGCGCCCGTCTTGGCGGTGAAGGGACTCGTCTTCCGGCTGGCGCCTTCGAGGATCTCGTCGATGGTCTTGTACTCGCGTTCGTATGACATGACGCCCGGGTACGGCGGGTCGAAGTAGGCAACGTCGGCTTCGATCTCGGGGAGCGCCTCGACGATGTCTCGCCGCATCACGGTCGCCCGGCCCTCGAAGACACCGGCGTTGATCTGCTGGGCCAGCTCCCAGAGCTTCTCAGGCCGCACAAGCCTCAGCGAATCCGTGTAGTGGTACAGGCATGACTCCGTGATCGACTCGTACTCCCCGGTCGTCATCCGGTGGATGGTTCCCTTCCTGACCTGGCTGTAGGGATGGACGAGCAGCGCTACGCGAAGCGCCAGGAACTTGATCAGCGCACCCTTCGCGGGCTCATCCGTCGCTGCAGCCACGCGTAGCGCCGTGTCGATGAACCGGCCCTGCTCGGCCGTGAATACGGTCGGGACCATCGTCGACTCCACCCGCCCGGGCACGCCGCTCCGGGGTGCGAGTAGGCGAAGCACGTCCTCTCGACTGAGCCTCACGCGGGAGTTCTCGACGAGCGACTTCCCTACGACCATCGCCCTCTCCGCGATGTCCGTTGCGACCACCCGGAAGCCCTGGGCCTTCGCATACAGCGAGATGGACCCACCACCCAGGAATGCGTCGAGAAATGTGAGGTCCGCCCACCGCCGGCGCGGGACAATTCGATCGATCTCTCGGAAGATCAGAGGTGCCAATCGTCTCTTGCCGCCAAGGTAGGGCATCAGCGCGCACCAGATCGCCAACCGCTTGCGCGACCTCAGCACGACGTGACCTCCGTACCAAGCGGCCAGAAGGATCGCGATCTCCGCGTCGTGTCACGTCGCTTGCGAGCCACACTCGCTCTCCATTCGCTCCGATCGTAATTGCAATCCATTGACCTTGACTTCCTCCGCAACCCAGCGCACTGATTGCATCGCGAGCGTGAGAATCCCGCGATGGAGGACGGAGCATGCAGAACGCGAAGCGATCGATGGCGATGACCACCGCCCCGCAGATCACGCGCGAGCAGGCCGAGCACCTCATGCGCGTCGTCGACGAGGCGACGAAGGACGCACTGGCCCGGATGGGTCTTGAGGCCTTCCGCTTCGACGCCGATTACAGCCCGGCTGAGGGCTGGATGAGGGTGAAGGTCAAGATTCGGCCCGCGACGACCTCGCGGACCTGAGGAGAGCATTTGATGGATGAAGCGAAGCTGAGAGAAATCCCGGGCTACTGGATCCAGGTCAGGCTCCCGATCCAGATCGGTTGGTTCGGGGCGCGGTGCGATGACGCGTGGTTTTCGAAGTGGGAGGGCCATACCTGCGTCGAAGCGCAGGTGTGGATGGGCCTCGCGAAGAGCCCCTACATGCTTCACCTGACGCTCGAGCAGGCCCTTGAGGCCGACATCATCGAGCGGGTCCGATGAGGATGCACGTTGACGGAACGCTGTGAAATCCCGCGCTGCCGGGCTGAGACGGCGATCGGCTACCTCGGTCACGGCGTCTGTGAGAGGCACTGGAATCAACTGGCGGCGGAGGATGCGCCTCCCGATGCCCTCAGGAAGGCCCTGGGGATCGTCGGGGAGCCGACCGTCGCGATGGAGGAGACGACGATGACGGAGAGCACTCAGAAGAAGACTGACGGGAACCCGGAGAAGCCCTCGAAGGGCAAGGCCGGGAAGTCCAAGCAAGTGAAGAGCAAGTCGGTGAAAGAGCCCAAGCTGAAGAAGGAACGCACGCCCCGCCCTGAACTTTGCGTTTTCGCGTTCCGGCTCACGAAGAGCGAACGCGAGACGTTGCATAGGGCCGCGGGGCCGGCCAAAGCCTCGCAGTTCGTCCTGGGAGCGGCCCTCGCGGCCGCGAACGCCGACACCAAGGCGTTTACGACCCTGGCCGAGCAGGCCCGCAGCAACCTGAAGTAGCTCGACCCCTTCGCCCCTCGGTTCCCGCCGCGGGGCGTTTCTCCGCTGAGGAGAGCTCCCGCCGCCTGGCTCCGAGCGCGTGAGAGCACCTCCGTCGCACCTCACCTCCCTCTTGATTTCAGGCAGAGATGGGCTGACCGGCGGGCAGCGCCACCGCGCTTGACCTCTCTCGGTAGTTTGATCTTTGATCAACTGAACCTACTCAACGGTTCGCGGAAATGGGTTGCTGTCGCTCTTGGGTCGAAGACCGAGGTTGTCGTCGTGACCGCTTGGAGGGAGCCGCGGTGAGATGTCTTCAGTGCGGAGGGAAGGTCGCGGTTCGTCGCGAGAACCACAGGTACGGTGCATCGGGCCTCCGCGGGATAACGCTCGTAGGTGTCCCGGTTCGTCGCTGCGTCCGATGCGACGAGTTCGAGGTAGTCATTCCGAAGATCGTGGAGCTTCACCGGTTGATTGCCTCTGCGCTCACGCGCAAGAAGGCTCGCCTTGCTCCCGCCGAGATCCGTTTTCTTCGCCAGCAGCTCGGCTGGTCGGGCCGGGATTTTGCAGAGCATTTTGGAGTGGCTGCCGGGACCGTCTCGAGGTGGGAGAACGGTCCGGCGAAGATGAGCGCCCAGGCCGATCGGCTCCTGCGGCTGATGGTCGCCCACTTCCAGCCGACCGAAGCCTACTCCCTCGACATCCTGAAGGACCTTGCAAGGGGACGCGCCACTCCCCTCCGTCTCGATGTGCGCGTCGGACGTCAGGGCTGGTCCTGTGCTGCCTGAGACTCACTGTCAGCAATCCTCGCCAAACGGGCGCCGATCAGTCGAAGCGTCCTGAGCACGGCGTCATCAGGCATGGGGGCGTTCCCCGATAACCATCCCGCAAGGGTGCTGCGGTTGACCTCGAGCGCCCTGGCGACATCGATCTGGCGAAGCCCCACCAACTTCAGGAGGGCCGCGAGCGCTCGTTGAGGCGTCGACAAATGTCGCATGGTCGCACTATAGTCGCGGGGTATGACACTTCCTTCGCCCTCCTCCGCTCCCCGCGCTATCCAGGCGCTCGTGAAGGTCCTACGAGCCGGAATCGCCTACAGCAGAAGGCCTCAGACGAAGAAGATCCGCGCCCGCTGGCGGCGGGCCTTGAAGCGCCGCTACCTGAGCCAGCGCCCGGAGCGTTGGCCTCCGGAGGGCATCGACTGGATCGGAGAGCCACCCTCCACACCGAGCAAGGCCATGCGTCGCTCCTGTGGAGTGAAGCTGACATTTCCAGCGATTAGAGAACTGGAACTGCCTGAGAGCTGGAGCGTTCAGTTTTACGAGCGGTTTCAGTGGCCTCCCGCTACGGTTCGCCCGGGAATGCAACCCCATCCGTTCCGGCTGTTTCTGGAAATACGCCGGGGGGCGGCCAGACCCTTCGTGCTACGGGTTCATGACTTCCAGGAGCCCTGGCTTGGGGAGACGTTTAAAGCGCGCCTCCGCAGATTCCATCCACCGTTTCCCCTCGGCCTTCCCGTGTCGACATACCTGGTGTACGACGATGGGATCTCCACCATCTCTCTCTGCCGATGGTTGACGGTTCTCCTAGCTCAGCGTTCGCTGCTCACCGAGCCAGAGGAGGATGAGGCTCTGGGGGCGTTCTTCAGAGGACGAGGGGACGAACTACAGCTCGCTTTTTTCGACGCCTACCGGAGGGCCAAGAAGGCGTTCATCCAGCCGATTGGCGGGAACCCCAGCTTCCCCAGCTATTTCAGGCGGGCATCGGCTGCCATCAGGGCCGGGATCGTGCAAGACAAATTCCTTCCTCACGGTGATGGAGATCAGATCGCCCTGAAAACGCTACGGCAGCTTGAACCCAACCTCCACCGCGCTCTGCTCGATCGGATCCGTCTGGGCCGCGTCCAGCCGGTGAAAAAGGACGGCACTCTCTACCTTCTGAGGGAGGAAGCCAACAGGGTCGACGAGGAGCGGCTCCTCAACTCAGAAGCGCGGAAACCGAAGCGATTCCCCGACCCCCAACGCAGGCAGCGCTGGATCGATGGTCTGATGCGCCACGGTCTCGGACATGCCTCCGCCACCCGAAAGCTGAAGCGCTGGATGAACACTCTCGCCCTGACGGAAGACGAAATCGAAGCGAGCATCACCCGAGGAAGGGTCGTTCGTCACCACAGACCGTAGACACCCCCCGCTCGCAGAATCCGGTCACTCTCCAAACTGTCATACCCCGCGATTCTGAGGCAGGACCATCGACAACTGTTGGTCCTGCTCAGGAGATCGCTGGTCTATGCCTCAAGCATGCGACCCCATCCCATCAGTCTCGGAGGAGGTGGTCTGTGCATAAGCCGAACCCACCTACGCCCCCTGCACCGTTCGCCGGCCCGCTCACTGCTCTGAGCATTTCAAGCTCGATCGTCGGCGCGGGTGAATCCCGATGAATGGCCAGCGTCGATCCGACGCTACGGTCCTCCTGCCGCAGCACCAGACGCTCATCATCGCGTCCGGCATCAGCCCCGAGGTTGCGCAGGCCCGCGGCTACCGCTCCGTCACGAGCATCTCGGAGTTGCGGCGCCTCGGCTTCGGCGAACTCCAGTGCTCTGTCCCGACCCTGCTGATTCCCGTGCGGAATGTTCACGGCGAAGTCGCGATGTACCAGAGTCGGCCCGATGCACCCAGGGTCCTAAAGGGCAAGCCGATCAAGTACGAGACGCCCGCTGGTGCGCGGATGGTCGTCGATGTTCCGCCTCCCGTAAGAGATTGGCTCCGCGACCCGATGTGGCCGCTGTTCATTACCGAGGGCATTCGGAAGGCCGACGCCGCTGTTTCGCGAGGTCTCTGCTGCATCGCGCTGCTTGGAGTGTGGAACTGGCGAGGAACAAATGAACTCGGTGGCAAGGCAGCGCTCCCGGACTGGGAGGCCATCCCACTGAACGGAAGGCCGGTCTTCGTCGTGTTTGACTCGGACCTCATGATCAAGCCGCAGGTCCACGCTGCCCTCGCACGCTTCAAGGCCTTCCTCGAGAGCCGACATGCAAAGGTACTACTCATCTACCTGCCCAATGCCGAGGACGGCTCGAAGGTGGGTCTCGACGATTACCTAGCCGCAGGACACGACGTCGATGATCTCCTTGCCCTCGCAACCATCGACCTCCGCTCCATCCCCGTCGAGGGAGATCCTCAGGCGCCATCGGGTCCCTACGAGGTCGTGGACGGGCGCATCTGCTGCGTCCGCGAGACGAAGTATGGGACGGTCAATGTCCCGCTGTGCAACTTCGTCGCCTCGGTTGTCGAAGAAGTCGAACTCGACGATGGGGTCGAGACGAGTCGTGCCTACCTACTGGACGGGACTCTTGCATCCGGAGAACGACTCCCGATGGCACGCGTCCCCACGGAGTCATTCGGAACGCTGAGCTGGGTGCCCACGAACTGGGGCCTTCGTGCGGTCGTCGCCGCCGGTTTCTCGACACGCGACAAGCTGCGGGAAGCCATCCAGCTTCTCTCACCAGAAGCTCCGCGTCGACGGGTCTTCACCCACACCGGCTGGCGGAAAATCGACAGTCGGTGGATCTACCTCACCGCTGGGGGTGCCGTCGGAGAAGAGGGCTTCGAGGTGGATCTCGGCACCGAGCTCCGTCGCTACAGCCTCCCCTCTCTAGCAGTCGACCCCGTGGAGGCGATGCGCCGCAGTCTCAACCTGCTCCAGGTCGCTCCTCTGTGCGTGACGGCTCCTCTTTGGTCATCAGTGTTTCGGGCACCGCTCGCCGCCGCGCTCGCACCAGACCTGACCGTGTGGCTCGAAGGTATGACCGGATCGCTAAAGTCCTCTCTCGCCGCTGTCTTTCTGAGCCACTGGGGAGAGTTCGATCGACTGTGCCTGCCTGGCGCGTGGAGTTCGACGCCGAATCAGTTGGAGAAGCGTGCCTTCATTCTCAAGGATTTGCTTTTCGTGATCGATGAGTACGCGCCCACTGCCCACGATGCACGAGAGCTGGACTCCAAAGCGGCCCGGCTGATCCGTGGTCAGGGGAACCGTGCTGGAAGGGGCCGACTCCGGGCCGATCTCTCTGAGCGGCCAACCTATTCCCCTCGCGGCCTGCTCCTCGGCACCGGTGAGCACCATCCGTCTGGCCAGAGCGTCCTGGCTCGCATGCTCGTCATCGAAGTGGAGCGGTCGCAGATAGACCTTAAGCTGCTTTCGGCAGCGCAATCAAACGCAGCTCGTCTACCGCACGCCATGAGCGGGTATGTCTCTTGGCTCGCACCGCAGATGGACTCACTCACATCGACACTTCGAGGAACGTTTGAGGCGCTTCGAGGCCAAGCCGTAGCTGGCAGTTCCCATCTGCGCATGCCAGAGGTCTTGGCTCACCTCGGAGTCGGCCTCGACTGCGGGCTCGCTTATGCAACGGAGATCGGAGCGTGCGACAACTCCGAAGCCGAAGATCTCCGTGCGCGGTGCTGGACGGCAATGGTCGAGTTGGTGGGGGCTCAGGCCAAGCTCGTGGAGGAGGAGCGGCCGACCAGGAGGTTCCTCGAGACCCTGGCCGCGCTAGTTCTCCAGCGCCGCATCGTGCTCATTCCCCGGGACAGCTCGCCCGAAGGGCTCCGACCGGAAACTGGGTTCGTGGGGTGGGAGGACGACCAGTTTCTGTACCTCCAGGCGGAGGCGGCATTCCAGGCCGTCAGCCGATTCTGCCGCGATGCGGGAGAGGCGTTTCCGGTCTCGCAGGGAAAACTCCGGCGTGACCTCGTCCGGGAGCGAATCGCCCAGCCGGATCCGGGTCGGCTGACAGCCATGGTGCGGTTGGGCCGCTCGCCCCGCCGAGTCCTGCGACTGTGCCGCAGCGCGGTGGAGGAGGTCCTGGGAGAAGCGTTCCCCACGTCGTTGCCGGGCGTTTCCGGTGTTTCCAGTTGCGAGAGGTAGGGAGCGATGTCCTACACCCCCCAGCTACCTGCCTTGGTGGCAAGACTGGGCTGCTCTCCCCACGGCGGCGCTGCCCCTTCCCTCCCCGGAAAAACGGAAACACTGGCTACATCGGAAACGGGATCAGCCATCGACTTGGCGCCTACCAGCGAGCGTGAAGGGCCCCCTGCGCCGATCTTCGCGCAGCTTGCCTGTTTCACCTGCCGTTGCACTCGCTTCTGGCGCAGCCCGTACGGGGAGATCATCTGTGGCCGATGCCACCCGCCGGCCGCTCCCGGCCTCGTGGCCGAGTGGGTGGAGTCTCGCAGGAATCCGGAACCTGTCAGCGGCGGGGACGCGTGATGCCGCCCCGGTCCTACCTCGAGCCAGCGAGGATCGATGCTTCGCTTGAACGGTCGGATGCCGCCGCCCCGAGCTTGCGCATCCTTGCCCGATGGCTTGTGCGGGCTTGCCTTCGCGATCGAGACGCCGCGCCAGATGCACTTTCTGGCGAGGGGCGGCGCCGACCGGACTTGACTCTGGTCCCTAACCCAATCCCTCATCCTGGCAATGAGACGACCCGCTGAACTTGCACGCGGCACCCCCACCGGCCAGATGGTCGCCGGCTACGTTCGCAGGAGCACGGACCTGCAGCCGCAGAGCCTTGAGGACCAGCGCCGATCGATCCAGGACTACGCCACCCGGCACGGCTACGAAATCGTCGCCTGGTACGAGGATGATGCAATCAGCGGGGCGTCGGTGAGCGGTCGCGACGAATTCGCCCGGATGCTCGCGGATGCGCGCGCGCCCGATCGACCGTGGCACTCCATCCTCGTCTACGACGTCAGCCGCTTCTCGCGCGGCGATCTCGACGAGGCAGGACACCTGCGCTACGAACTGCGGCAGGCCGGCGTCGAAGTCCTCTATTGCAATGAGGCACTGACCGGAACCGACTCCGACAGCCTCATCGTTGGGATCAAGCAGTGGATGGCCCAGCGGTTCGTCAAGGATCTCTCGAAGGTCACGATCCGCGGGCAGGTGAGTCGCAGTGCGGCCGGCGGGTGGTGCGGTGGGACGCCCCCGTATGGCTTCGACATCGAGTACCGGAACGCGGCTGGCGATGTCCTCCGGAGCGTCCGGTGGCTCGAGTCCGGGGAGAAGCAGGTCATGAATCGCGCGGGACGCCTGGAGACCATCCTCTCGCGGGGCGAGGGCGCCCGGGCGGC
>CAZMRF010000086.1:0-12462 GCA_964568735.1 uncultured Acidobacteriota bacterium | reverse complement strand
GGCCTCCGCCGCGCCGCGTCCGGCGATGGCCGCGCCGCCCGCGCCCGCCATCGCCTTCGCGCCCGGGGCCGACTCGCTCGCGGAGCCGATGACCCAGATGCGCAAGATCATCGCGCACCACATGGTCGAGTCGCGGCGGACCTCGGCTCACGTCCACACGCTCTTCGAGATCGACATGTCCGCTGTGGAAGCTCTCAGGGCGAGGCACAAGGCCGACTGGGAGGCGCGCGAGGGCGTGAAGCTCACCGTCATGCCCTTCATCCTCAAGGCCGCCATCGAGGCGCTTAAAGCTTTCCCCGTCGTCAACGCCTCCATTAAGGACGACAACGTCGTCTACCACCGCAACGTCCACATGGGAGTGGCCGTGGCGCTCGACTGGGGGCTCATCGTCCCGGTCATCCGCAACGCCGACGAGCTGAACCTGCTGGGCCTGGCGAGGGCCACGCAGGATCTCGCCACCCGGGCCCGGTCGAAGCGGCTCTCCCCGGACGAGGTGCAGGGGAGCACCTTCACGGTGACGAACCCCGGCATCTTCGGGGGCCTCTTCGGCACGCCCATCGTCAACCAGCCCAACGTGGCGATCCTGGGTGTCGGGGGGATCCAGAAGCGGGCCGTCGTCATCAACGACGCCATCGCGATCCGCCCCATGGTCTACATGGTCCTCGGCTTCGACCATCGCCTCATCGACGGCGCCATCGCCGACCAGTTCATGGCGCACCTCAAGGCAACGCTGGAGCGGGCGACCTTCACGGATCTGGGGTGATGCGCGAGTGCCGCTGGAGCTGGCTGGGGCGGGTCGCCTATGCCGAGGCCGCGCGCATGCAGGAGGATCTCGTCCGTGAGGTGAGCGAGGGCGAGGGAGCGGAGCATCTCCTGCTTCTTGAGCACCCGCACGTTGTGACCTTGGGTCGCGGCGCCGACCGGGCGAACGTCCTCCTCGACGAGGCCACGCGGGCCGCGCGGGGCATCGGCATCCATGAGACGGGACGCGGCGGCGACGTGACCTACCACGGGCCGGGCCAGCTCGTGGGCTATCCCATCATCGATCTCAAGCCCGATCGCCGCGATGTCCACCGCTACGTTCGGGATCTCGAGGAGGTCCTCATTCGAACCTCCGCCGACTTCGGCGTGGCCGCGGAGCGTGTCGCGGGGCTGACGGGGATCTGGGTCGGGGATCGAAAGCTCGCCGCCATCGGCGTCCGCATCGCGCGCTGGGTGACGAGCCACGGCTTCGCCTTCAACGTTTCGACGGACCTCTCCTATTTCCGCCACATCGTCCCCTGCGGGATCACGGACCGTGGCGTCACTTCGATCCTGGCCGAGACGGCCAGCGCCCCCGCTCTCGAGGAGGTCGCCGCCTCGGCCGCGCGCCACTTCGGGGAGATCTACGGGAGAGAGATGCGCACGACAGGCGAGGGCTCTCTCATTGGCGAGACAGGCTCGGGGCCGCTTGTCAGTGTCGGAGCTGGCGGACCTTCCCTGTCAGATCTCGAGGTCAGCTCTGCCCGCCTCGCGAAGGGGCAGCCGTGAGCCACCGCAGCCGCGTCGAGCCGCCGCTCAAGAAGCCCGACTGGATCCGGATCCGCCTCAAGACGGGCGACGGCTACGGGAAGATCCGCGGCATGGTCCAGGAGCTGAAGCTCAACACCGTCTGCCAGGAGGCGCAGTGCCCCAACATCTTCGAGTGCTGGGGACACGGCACAGCCACCTTCATGATCATGGGGGAGAATTGCACGCGCCGCTGCGGCTTCTGCGCCGTGGGGAGCGATCGCCCCGGAGCCCTCGATCCGGAAGAGCCGCTCCACGTGGCCGAGGCCGTCGCCCGACTCGATCTGCGCCACGCCGTCATCACCTCCGTGGACCGCGACGATCTGGCGGACGGCGGAGCCGCCCACTTCGCGCGGACGATTCAGGAAGTGCGCAGGCTCAACCCGGAATGCGCCATCGAGGTCCTCGTCCCCGACTTCAAGGACAAGCCCGGGGCGCTCCGCGTCGTGATGGAGATGCGCCCCGAGATCCTCAACCACAACCTGGAGACGGTCCCGGCGCTCTACCGGCGCGTCCGCGCCGGGGCCGACTACCGGGGATCGCTCGTGCTGCTGCGCGAGGCGGCGGAGTGGAAGAAGGAGTATCCGCTCCGGACCAAGTCGGGCGTCATGGTGGGGCTCGGCGAGGAGTGGGACGATCTGCTCGCGCTGATGGACGACCTGCGAGCCTCCGACTGCGACATCATGACGATCGGCCAGTACCTGCGCCCCTCGATGCAGCACCTGCCCGTGGAGCGCTACTACACCCCCGACGAGTTCGTCCGGCTCAAGGAAGAAGGCATGAGCCGGGACTTTCTCCACGTCGAGTCGGGCCCGCTCGTCCGCTCCTCCTACCACGCCCACGAGCAGACAGCCGGCCCGCTCCCGGCCGAGCACCGTCCCTCGGGAACCCCTCCTGTTCCAGAGGATCGCCGCGGTAGGCGGCTTCCGATGATCTCCTGATCGAAGCCCAGCCAGCCGAGCCCATCAGCACTGTGGCTCGAGGGAGTTCACGGCCGCCACCCCGCTTCTCACCGCGCCTTCGATCGTCCCCGGGAGGCCGGTGGCGGTCCAGTCGCCGGCGAGGGTGAGGTTGGGGATCGCGGTTCCCGGGCCGGGGCGCAGATGGAGCGCTTCGGGGCGCCCGGAGAAGGTGGCCTGCTTCTCCCTGACGACCATGCTGCGTGTGACCTTCGCGCCGCGCGCTTCGGGCAGGTATCGCCTGAGATCCTCGATGGCAGCCTGCGTGATCGCGTCGTTCGGCCGCGTGGCCATTCCTGATGCCGCGCTCACGACGCAGGCCAGGTAGCTCCCCTTCGCCCGCTCCTGGTCCCACGAAAGGCTCTTGTTGAAGACGAACTGGATGGTCCCGCCGACCAGGCCGAAGAAGTCCAGCCTCGTCACCGGGCGGTCGAGCCAGACGTTGACCGAGACGATGGCCGACGAGCCGAGCTCTCCGACGCTCTTCAGGCCGGGCGTGATGGCCGTCACCTCAGCGGGCAGGAGATCGGCAACGGCGGTGTGGGGCACGGCGAGGACCGTGGCCTCGCATGGAAGCTCCCGCCCCTCCTTCGTGCGCACGGCCACCACGCACCCCGCCATGACGTCAACCGATGCAGCAGGCGAGCCCGTGATCAGCTCGCCGCCCCGCTCTGAGAGCCAGCCCGCGATCGGGCCGGCGTAGAGATCGCCGAGCCCGACGAGCGGGAAGCCGAGGCCGCTCGCGGAGGCACCGCGCCCGAAGGCCAGGGCCATGACGGCGGTGAGGAGCTCCGCTCCGGCCACCTTCGTGTCTTCATTGAGCGCTGCGATCGCGAGGGGGCGCCAGAAGCGGTCGCGGAGGTTCTCGGTCTGCCCGAGTGAGTCGAGCCATCCCTCAACTGTGAGGCCGTCGCCCGGTAGCCGCATCAAGCGCGGGGCGGCCCGGAGAAGTGCGAGCTTGTCTGCAAGCGTCAGTCCCTTGAAGGTGAGGAGCCCGCACAGGAGGTGAGCGGGAGAGGGAAGCGGCGGGCAGGAGAGACGCGCGGCACGCCCACCTTCCTCCAGCATCGTGATCTCGAGCCGCTTCTGGAAGCGGACGAGCCTCTCCGTGCCGAGAGTCTTGAGGAGTGAGCGGGTCGCGCTGTAGCACCCCATCAATAGGTGCTGGCCGTTGTCGATCGTCTCTCCGCTCGCATCGTCAATGAAAGACGACGCGCGACCTCCGGGGCGGCGCCGCGCCTCGAGGAGGGCGACGCTCCAACCCCGCTTCGTCAGCTCCACCGCGGCGGAGACACCGGCGAAGCCGGCGCCGACGACCACGGCTCTCCGGCGCTCGCTCACGGTGATGCCCGCCTCAAGAGGCGTATCGTGTCCGGGCGTAGGCCGCGGCGGCCAGCGTGATCTTGCGTGCGCGCGAGAGCCGGACTCGTCCTTCCATCACGGCCTCGGGGCGCCGCTCGATCCGGGCGAGGACGCCTCCGTAGATCGCCCGCATGATCTCGGCCGCCAGGAGCCGCTCCGCTTCGGAAGGGGGAAGCTCCTCACCCGCACGCCGGAAGAGGTCCCGCGCCCTCGCGCACTGGAAGGCCATGAGGGCAGAGAAGGCGGGTCCTGCCCTGCCATCTTCGGCGTCCTTCTGTGTGTAGCCGAAGCGGCGCATCTCCTCGGCTGGCAGGTACACGCGTCCGCGCAGGGCATCGGTCTTCAAGTCACGTAGGATGTTGGTGAGCTGGAAGGCCAGCCCCAGCGTGTCGGCGTAGCGGCGCGAGCGCTCGCCCCGGGAGCCGAAGATCTCGATGCAGGAGTGGCCCACGGCGGAGGCGACTCTGCGGCAGTAGGCCTCCAGCTCCTCGAAGGTCTCGTAGCGCCGTCCTTCGAGGTCCATCTCGACCCCCCGGATCACCTCTTCGAAGGACTCGCGGCTCAGCTCAAACTCATCGATCTGGACGGCGAGGCTCCGCGAGATGGGATGGGAGGGCTCTCCCTCCCCGTAGCAGGCCGCCAGCTCGCGGCGCCAGCTCTCAAGGGCGCGGCGCCCCTCCTCCGCCGATCGCGCGTCGTCCACCGCGTCGTCCACGACCCTGAAGAAGGAGTAGACCGCCTCGATCGCGGCGCGCTGCTCGGTGGTCAGGAAGAAGAAGGCGTAGTAGAAGTTGGAGCGGCTCCGCCGTGCCACGTCGCGGACGACCTCGTGATCGTGCCGGATGCCGCCCCCGAGCAGGTCATCACGGACCTCGTGCTCTCCTGGTGCCAGCACGCCGTTTGTCCGGGGGTTGCCGGCGAACCTGGGCTCAGAAGTCTGGACTGCGCCATCCGTCTGCGAGTCCCGCGCTCCACTCCCCGCCCGCGTGCTTCCGGGCGTTGCATCGACCAGCGCGCTCTTCAGGCTTCCCGCCACGACGCGGACCCAGTCCCGCGCTGAGAGCGCGGGCCGGTGGGCGAAGACGTCGCAGCCGGCCTCCTCGATCCTCTCGAGGATCCGCATCCCTCCTCGCACCGTCAGATCGATCTCGAGGCCCAGCCGCCCGCCCAGCAGCCGCGGCAACCCCGCGCCGCGCCGGAAGATCTCCCGCGTCCTCTCGATCTCGAAGCGCATGAGCCGCTCGAAGGCGGGGCTCATCGTCCGCGCGGCGATCTCCTTGCGCGTGACGGCGAAGCGCGAGAGATCCTCCGCCGGGACGTAGCAGCGCCCTTTCTCCTCGTCGACGGCCACGTCCTGCCAGAAGTTCGTGAGCTGCAGCGCGGTGCAGATGTCGTCGGACATCCGGTGCAGACGGGGATCCCGGTGATCGAAGAGAAGGAGGACGAGCTGCCCGACGGGGTTGGCCGAGTAGCGGCAATAGCCCAGGAGATCCTCGAAGCTCTCGTAGCTGGTACGGATGACGTCGAGGCGGAAGGCCGTCAGGAGGTGCTCGAAGGGGTGAAGCGGGAGGCGCCGGGTCTCGATCGTGTGGCCGAGGGCGATGAAGACAGGGTGATCGTCAGCGCCGCCCGCACAGCGGAGGAGGCGCTGGTGCCAGTCCTCGAGGAGAGCCAGGCGATCCTGACCCGCGTACCGGTCTTCGTCGGCGTAGTCGTCGGCGATCCGCGCGAAGGCGTAGACCGCCGCCACGTCGCGGCGCAGCTCGCCGGGGATGAGCAGCGAGGCGACGGGGAAGTTCTCGTAGTGCTCGCGCGCGAGACGCTCGCACTCCGCGTAGGCGCGCTCGAGGGAATCCGGTGCTGCGGTCGATCTCAACCTGGTCGACATGAGGCCTAGTGCCGGCACGGAGTGCGCCCACGATACGGGGATGCGCGTAAGCGCGCACTCCGGCATTGCCGGACGGATGGGCGAGGCGCGGGTCGGCCTGCGCTCACAGATTGCTTTACAGGTCGGACATTATCTCATAGCATCCTCGGGCATCCAATGAGCGGAGGGCACGCTGACCTCGGACCAGCGACATGATGGAGTCGGAAGTCGAAGGGCGGCCACGCTGTGTCTGACCCTCGGCCTCCTCGCTCTGATCGCGTCCGGCGCCTGCACCCGGTTGGGTCCACGTACCGTTCCCCAGGATCGGCTCAACTACGGCACCTCGATCAGCGAGTCGTGGAAGAACCAGATGCTCCTGAACATCGTCAAGCTCCGCTACCTGGAGCCGCCCATCTTCGTCGATGTCGGGCAGATCGTCGCTGGCTACTCCCTGGAGACTGCCGTCACCGCAGGCGGGACCATCGCGGAGACCGACCTGCTCGGAGGGGGCGTCGTCTCGTTGGGCGCCTCCGGTCGCTTCACAGACCGGCCGACGATCACCTATACCCCGCTCACGGGAAACCGCTTCGTCGAGGGGTTGATGACGCCCTTCAAGCCGGAATCGGTCTTTTTCGCCATCCAGGCGGGTTTCCCCGCGGACGCGGTCCTCGGAGCCGCCGCGGCTTCGATCAACGGCCTGAAGAACCACCAGGCCTCCCTCGCGGGGATCGGACAGGCCGATCCCGGATTCCTCCGAGCGATGCAGCTCATGCGCAAGATCCAGATCTCGGGCGCCGTATCGGTTCGCGTCGCGAAGGCCGAGGGGGGGAAGCCCGCGACCATTGTCGCTCTCCGGTCGCAGGATATCGGTGAGGAGACCCTCGCCGATATCGCGGAACTGCGGCGTCTCCTCCGGCTGGACCCCGAAACGACGGACTTCACCCTCGTCGTGGGCGGCGGCGCGGCCAACGGGAAGGAGATCGCGGTCCAGACGCGGTCGATGCTGCAGATCTTGAACCTGCTCGCGTCCGAGGCGACGGTCCCGGCGGCGCACCTGGCGGAGACACGTGTCACTCCGGGCTGGGAGAGCGTGCCGGGCCGAGACCCCGCCGATGCGATGATCCGGATCCAGTCCTCGCCCGAGCGTCCCGACGACGCCTACGTGGCGGTGCCCTTCCGTGACTACTGGTTCTGGATTGACGATCGAGATCTGAAGTCCAAGCGGGCCTTCGCCTTCCTGCTGCTCCTCTTCACCCTGGCCGACACGGGGGAGCGAGCGGCCCCGCCCCTCGTCACGATCCCGGCCCAGTAGGAACAAGGCGCGGGACGCGGCCGCCCGAGGGTGGGTGAGGTGTTAGGATCCCGGCGCCTTCGGGTCACACCCCTGACCCGGCGCAGATGAGGGCTGCATGTCGCTCGGACGATCCTTCTCACTGACCTGGCTGGGACACTCCGCCTTCAAGCTCACGACGGCCGCCGGGAAGGTGATCCTCATCGACCCCTGGGTGCAGGGCAACCCCGCGTGCCCCGAGAGCGCGAAGAAGCTGGGGCGGGTCGATCTCATCCTCATCACGCACGGCCACTTCGATCACATCGGCGACGCCGTCCGGATCGCGAAGGAGCACCAGCCCGACGTGGTCTGCAATTTCGAAACGGGCGTCTGGCTCGACGGCAAGGGCGTCGGAAAGATCCACGGGATGAACAAGGGCGGGACGGTCAGCCTGGCCGGCACCGACGTCAGCATGGTGGGCGCGGATCATTCCTGCGGCATCTCCGACAAGGACGCCGCGGGGAAGGATGTCATCCTCTATGGAGGGGAGGCAGCCGGATACATCATCAGGCTGGAGGACGGCTTCAAGATCTACCACGCCGGCGACACGAACGTTTTCGGGGACATGAAGCTCATCGGCGACCTGCACGGCCCCGACCTGGCCCTGCTGCCCATCGGCGGCCACTACACGATGGGCCCCCGCGAGGCCGCCGAGGCGCTCCGGCTCCTGGGGATCCGCAGCGTGGTCCCCATGCACTACGGCACCTTCCCCATCCTGGCGGGGACTCCCCAGGCGCTCCGCGAGCACGGAGCCAACATCCAGGGCCTCGAGGTCCACGCAATCGAGCCCGGCGAGACCCTGGCCTGACCGAGGTCTCGGCGCGCGAGGTAGTGTCCCCTCCGGTCACGTTGGCGGTCCCGAGGGTCGCCCTGCGCTCCTACTTCCGCCGTGGTCACGTCGATACCAACGGCAGCATTTCGACCGGCTCCAGACGTACGCTCCGGGCGACCCTCGGGACCGCCGCCGCCTGACGGCCGGTATTCCCCCTATAATCGGCCCGATGTCTCCCACCCCCGCGGGAGGGGGCCCGGCCGGGCCCCCCATGCCTGCGACCCCGGGGCCGGGGGCCGCATCCAACAATGATGTGACCATAGCCGCCATGGCCATTCTGGGTGACCAGGCCCTCGTCAGCAGGGCTCGGGCCGGGGACGCGGAAGCGCTGGAAAACGTCTACCGCGCCTTCGAAGGGCCCGTCTACAGCCTCGCCCGGAGGCTATGTAGATCTTCACAGGATGCCGAGGACATCGTCCAGGAGACCTTCGTGGAGGTCCTCCGGAGCATCCACCGCTATCGGGGTGAGGGGCCTCTGGTGGCCTGGATCAAGAAGGTGGCCGCGAGCAAGGCGCTCATGAAGATTCGCAAACACCGGAAGGAGCAGTTCGATCAGTCGATCGAGGAGGACGAGCACGGTCCGCTCCCCGATACGAGCAGCCTGTCGGGGCGGCCCGAGAGGGGGGCCCACAGCCGTGTCGACCTCGAGTCGGCCCTCGCGCGCCTCTCGGAAACCTCGCGCGCGGTGGTCTGGCTCCACGACGTCGAGGGCTATACACACGAAGAGATCGCGGGGATGATGGGCCGGACGATCAGCTTCTCCAAGTCGCAGCTCGCCCGGGCCCACACGAGGCTGCGAGCGCTCCTCGATGCGGGAGGGACGGCATGAAGGCCCATCTCTCCATGGAAGATCTGCTCGGAGTCCGCGACGGCGAAGGCTCGCGCGAGGCGGCGGGGCACGTCGCTTCTTGCAGCCATTGCGCCGGCGAGGTCGAGCGCCTTCGAGACGTTGCGTCGGGGCTGCGCGCCCTCCCCGCGCCCGAGATGGAGGGGGACCGCTGGCCGGAGGTGAAGGCGGCGCTCGACGGCGAGGAGCGCGCCTGGATTCCGAAGGCGGTGGCGGGCACGCTGATCGCCGTCGCAGCTTCGCTGATCGTCCTGGTCGTCCTTCCTCGTGATGGCTCCGCGCCTGGACTTCGAGAGGGGCGCGAGGAGGAGGCGCGGCAGGAAGCCGCCGTCACCGACGAGGAGATCGCCGGGCTGGTGCAGGAATCCCAGCGCCTGGAAGATCTCCTCCGCGCCGCGAGCGAGCGGGGCCACGTCGTGGACGCCTGGAGCGCGAGCAGGGTGGCCGACATCCAGGATCGGGTCGCCTTCATCGACGGGCAGCTCGCGGTGAGCCGGCCCGGCGGCGTTCCGGCCAGCCGGCGCATGCTCCTCTGGCGCACCCGCGTGGGGCTGATGAACGAGCTGGTCCAGGTCCGTGCCACGCGGCCGCAGTACGTGGAGTTCTGACCCCGTGTTCCCCCGAGATCGCGCACCGCTTCTCGCACCCGTCGAGCCTCCCCAGCGCCCGAGGATGGCCTTCGGGAAGGCGATATTCCTCCTCCTCTGGTTCATCGCGACGGTCCCGTGCGTGGCCGCCGATGCCGAGCCCGAGGATGATGCCGATCAGGAGGCGCAACAGGAGTCGTCGCTGGAAGTGCGCGATCGCCTGGCGATGGAGAAGAGCCTCCGGCAAGCCAGGCGAGAGCTGGCCGCGGCCGCGCGCCGGGTGCAGGAGATCCAGACGCAGCTCATGGCGCTGAGGTCGGTTGATGATGCCCGGAGGCAGCGCGAGAGGCTGCCGCGGGAAGGCCGCGCCCGGATCGGCGTGGTCGTGGACACAGAGGGTACCGTTCCGCCGGGCGTGCCGGGCGCGACGATCGTGGCCGTGACGCCCGGGGGCGCCGCAGAGGAAGCGGGACTCCGGCCGGGCGATGTGATCCACGCCATCAACGGGAAGGTACTCGCCGAGCTGGCCGCCGAGATGGGAGACGAAGCCTCCAGCCTCCCCGCCGCCGCGCTCGTCCAGGCAGCGGGCCGCCTCCGCCCCGGCGAGAAGGTGGTGCTCGATTACAGCAGGGAGGGGAAGAGCCGGCAGGTGACCCTGGAGGCACGCGTCGCCCAGGATGCGCCGGTCTGGATCACTCCCCAGGTCGAGATCCCAGCCATCGCCCTGGAGCACTGGCCCTACGCGCTCCTCGAATACGAAGGCGAGCAGGACGAGCAGGCGAAGAAGTGGCTCGACCTCGAGATGGTGCCTCTGAACCCAGACCTGGGCCGGTATTTCGGCTCGGGGAGCGGGATCCTCGTCATCCGGGCCCCCGAAGGCGGACCGCTCAACGTTAAGCCGGGGGACGTCATCGTGAAGATCGGCCAGGAGCGGCCCTCGACTCCCTGGCAGGTACTGCGCACGCTCCGCACCTTCCGGCCTGGCGAGCTCGTGAACCTGGAGCTGATCCGCGACCGCAACGTGATCGTCGTCAAGGCGGCGGCGCCCGTCATACGCTCCGTCTTCGCCCCCCGCAAGCTCACCGACGAAGACTGACCGCCAAGGCCAGCTCTCACCTGCTGGTCGGCGGGCATTGCCCTTCTCCCTGACTCCTGCCCGAGACACGCAGATACCAGAGGCCACATCACTTCCGGGTGTCCCTCCGACGCAACGAAATGCGATCGTGGGGCTGCAGGTCCGTGTGGTAGGATCCGTGCGTCCACTCAACCTGTCGGGCGGGCCATGGGGAACTTCGACTTCGAGGCCGGCAAGAGGTTTCGCGAGGAGGGGGATCTCGCCGAGGCGCTCCGCTGCCTGAAGAGCGCCCTCGACCAGGAGCGGGACTCGATCGAGATCTACGTCGAGCTGGCCACGACGTACCTCGTCGCCTTCGAGGAGTCGGGCGACCCGCTCTGCCTGGACTCCGCGCGCAAGGTCTGCCTCTCCGCGATGCGCCGCGACTGCCTCGACACCGAGCGTAGAGCCCTCCTGGAGCTTCAGGATCGCATCGACGGGCTGCTCGTCGAATCGCAGAAGGCCGAGATGGACGCGATGTCGGATGCCATCTCGGAGAGCGCTCCGGGGCCCGGGGTCCTTCCCGACGACGAGGCCGCGCGGCGCCCCTTCGACGATATCGCCGAGTTCCGCAACGGCGGCTCCGACGACGACCTCGGCCACTAGGCTCCGCTTCTCCAGGCTCAACGGAGTCGAATTCCTGAGCAGGTCGTCATGACAGGCCCGAAGCGCCTGAGCTTCTTCGAGCGGTATCTGACCCTGTGGGTGGCGGCCTGCATGGCCGTCGGCGTCGCGGCCGGCAAGCTCTTCCCTGGGTTCACTTCCTCACTGAGGAGCCTGGAGTTCGGCGAAGGCAGCCGGATCAACGTGCCGATCGCGATCCTGATCTGGCTGATGATCTACCCGATGATGTTGAAGATCGACTTCGGGAGCCTGCTCGGCGCGGGCAGGCGCCCGGGCGGCCTCCTTGTCACCCTCTTCGTCAACTGGGTCGTGAAGCCCTTCTCGATGGCGGCGCTCGGGTGGCTCTTCTTCAAGCACTTCTTCCTGCCGTGGATAGGGCCCGAGCTGGCCGACCAGTACGTCGCGGGAGTCATCATCCTGGCCGCGGCGCCCTGCACGGCGATGGTCTTCGTCTGGTCCTATCTGACCGACGGCGACCCCGCCTACACGCTCATCCAGGTCTCGCTCAACGACCTGATCATGCTGGTGCTCTTCGCACCGATCGTCGGGTTCCTCGTCGCGGGGGCGAGCGACCTGCACGTCCCCTTCTCGGTCCTGCTCTGGAGCGTGGTGGCCTTCATCGTGATTCCGCTCGCCCTCGGGGGCCTCAGCCGGTGGCTCCTCAGGCGGATCAAGGGGGTCTCCTGGTTCGAGGGGAGCTACCTCCCGTTCTTCCACCCGATCACGACTATCGCCCTTCTGGCCACGCTCGTCCTGATCTTCGCCTTCCAGGCCGACAACATCACGAGTCGCTTCCTGCACGTGCTGCTCATCGCCGTCCCGATCCTGATCCAGGTCTACTTCAACTCCGGCCTTTCCTACGGCCTGATGCGCATCTTCAAGATCCCCCACAACGTCGCGGCGCCCGGAGCGCTGATCGGGGCGAGCAACTTCTTCGAGCTGGCGGTAGCGGTGGCGATCACCCTGTTCGGAGCGGACTCCGGAGCGGCCCTGGCGACGGTCGTGGGTGTCCTCGTCGAGGTCCCGGTCATGCTCTCCGTCTGCGCCTTCTGCAACAGGACGCGCCACTGGTTCCCCGCTGCAGCGGGGGAATCCGCGCCGCTGCGGGAAGCAGCCGGCTCGAGATTCTCATGATGTGAGCGGAGCGCCGGGCGCGACCGCCCTCGCTCGGAGTGAGCTGGTTCAGCCCTTCGCGAGAAGGGGGAGGAGCCGCTCGAGGATCGGGCCGTCGGCCGGAGGCATCGTCAGGCCGGCCACCTGCGACGCATCGAACCACCCGAGGTCGAGGCACCCCAGGGGGCGGGGCGTGCCCGAGAGGATCCGGGCCTCGTAGGTGAGGAGCAGGACCTGTCGCTCGCCGTAGTCGTGCCAGTTGAAAGCGAAGGGGCGGCC
>CAZMRF010000085.1:12643-12916 GCA_964568735.1 uncultured Acidobacteriota bacterium | reverse complement strand
CACTCCCTTCGGGATCCGCCCGCCGAGCTTCTGGAACTTCTGCGGCTCCTTCAGGAACTCGATGACCTCCTGCAGCTCCTCCTTGGCCTCGTCGACGCCGGCGACTTCCCGGAACGTGATCTTCTTGCCCTGGCTCGACTGGAGCTTGGCCTTCGATTTGCCGAAGAAGCCCAGCCAGCCAGAACCCTTGCCGGCGACGGCCGACGCTTCGGCCGGCGATTTGTCGGGCACGGTCAGGCCCTCGGTAAGCATGGCGATGGCCCCCTGGCGGAA
>CAZMRF010000085.1:0-12633 GCA_964568735.1 uncultured Acidobacteriota bacterium | reverse complement strand
AATGAGAGGGCCTTGTTGCCGCCCGTCTGCATCTGGCGCATGAAGAAGATCCAGATGCCGATGATGAGGAGCATCGGGGCCCAGGAGATGAGCGTCAGGAGATAGGGGCTGTCCTTGGGCTTGCGGACCGTGATCTCGACGTTGCTGGCCTGGAGCGCCGGCAGCAGCTCGTCGTCCGGAAGGGCGAAGGTCCTGAGATACTGCTGCCCCTCCACGGGGGTCCGGTACTCGCCCTCGATCTCGTAGCCGGTCTCCCCGCCCGTGATCGTGACCTTGGCGATCTGGCCCTCGTCCACCTTCGCCATGAACTGCGAGTAGGTGATCTCGACCTGGGCGCCGTTCTGCGTCTTGAAGAACTGGTAGAGCAGGAAGACGGCCAGGATGGCGAGCACCCAGAAGGTGACGGCCCTGAGGCTGGCGTTCACGGGATCGGTTCCTCCGGTGCGCGGGGCGCCCGGCCTGGTTCGTCTACCGGGAGGTCTCTCGGACGCCTCCTATTATATGCGCCCGGCCCGGCGTATCCACATACCGCCGTCTCGATCAGCGGTTGCCCCCCGAGCGATCCTGCCGGGGAGCGAAAACCACGGCTCCGCCGCGCCTCTCGGCCCGGAAGCCGCCCGGCAAGTCGATGCTGCGCCCCTCGGCGCCCGAGCGGGCCAGATCCAGGATGGCCTCGACGTGATCCCTCTCGAGGAGGCGAGGCTCCATGCCGCTGCGGGCGGCGGCCAGGCGCACGGCGCGGGCGGCGAGAGGCCTTTCCCGCCCCGATGCCGGCTCTTCGAGCGGCGCGACGATGCCCCCGTCCGGCTCCCGGATCAACGCCGCGGCCAGCTCGTCGAGGAGCGACTCTTCCGCTCCCACGCTCTCCGCCGCCGCTCCCATCCGCGCGATCGCCTCCGGGAAGCGCTCTTCGATCCGCGGGATCAGCCGGTGGCGGATCCAGTTCCTCGTACGCGCGAGATCGTCGTTGCTGGCGTCGTCGCTGAAGGGCTGACCCATGGCTAGAAGATGGGCGCGGACCTCGGATCGTCGCACGCGGATCAGGGGGCGGATCACGCCTTCCGCCGTCATCGGCTCCATTCCTGCGAGGCCCCCGCGACCCGTTCCCCTGAGGAGCCACATGAGGATGGTCTCGGCCTGATCGTCGAGAGTGTGTCCGAGCGCGATCCGCCCGCACCCCTGCTCCCTCGCGGCGCGGGCCAGGAAGGCCCGCCGGGCGTCTCGCGCCCGCTCCTCGAGCGAGGAGGGATCGCCCGGGCGCCGCTGGAGATCGGCTCTCTCCGACCTGAAGGGGAGCGCGAGCCGGCCGGCCAGCTCCCTCACGAAGGCTTCGTCGCCCTCGGAGGCCTCACCCCTCAGGCCGTGGTTGAGGTGGGCGACCTCCAGGGCAAAGGGGAGCTCGGCCCGGTATCCCGCCAGGAGGTGCAGGAGAAGGACGGAATCCCCTCCCCCGGAGATCCCGGCAAGGACACGACATCCGGGATAGATCATCCCGTGGCGGGTGATTTCCCTGCGGAACGACTCTTCGACCCCTTTGCGTGAGGAGCCGGCAGCTCGAAGGGGGCTCAAGGGCGCGAAGCCTGCGGAGGCCGGTGCGCCCGCAGCGCCTCCGGCCCCCCGGGGATCATGGCTGGTAGCGGTGGTAGGGATCGAACCTACGACTCCGCGGATATGAGCCGCGTGCTCTGACCACTGAGCTACACCGCCATCTATGTGTTCCGAGGCGGTCAGGATAGGGGGAGCCCCGGAGCGTAGTCAAGGAGGGGCGCCGCAGAGCCGGTGGTATAATCCGCGCACATGCCCGAAGAGCTCGTCTGCTCCAAGTGCGCGGCCGGCCAGGAGCGGACCCCCCTCGTCAAGTGCCCCATGTGCTTCCGCTCAGTTTGTGGTGAGTGCCAGTACCTGGCGAGCGGCCGGAACTTCTGCTCTTCCGCCTGCGCGCAGTTCTTCTTCTTCGAAGACGAGGAAGAGAGCTGAAGGGCCCGGCGGGCCCGGAGAACCTCGATGGCCTTCCCCGTGCAGAGACCGCGACGCCTCCGCCGCAGCGGGTTGCTGCGCGAGATGGTGCGGGAGACGCGGCTCACGAGCTCCGACCTCATCTACCCGCTCTTCGTCTGTGAGGGACGGGGGATCCGGCGGGAGATTCCCTCCATGCCGGGCAATTACAACCTCTCCATCGACACCCTGGTGGAAGAGGTGCAGGCGGCCCGCGAGGACGGCATCACCTCGGTCATCCTCTTCGGCATCCCCGAGCGCAAGGACGATCGGGCTTCGGGCGCGTGGGCCGATGACGGAATCGTCCAGCGCGCGCTCTCGTGCTTGAAGGAAAAGGTGCCCGGCGTGACTCTCGTCGCCGACGTCTGCCTTTGCGAGTACACCGACCACGGCCACTGCGGTCTCATCCGGGACGGCGAAGTGGACAATGACTCGACGCTCGAGTTGCTCGCGAAGTCGGCCCTCTCGCTGGCGCGCGCGGGAGCCGATATCGTCGCTCCCTCCGACATGATGGATGGCCGCGTCGGCGCCATCCGGCGCGCCCTCGACGCTGGGGGCCTCGAGCAGACCGTGATCATGTCCTACGCCGCCAAGTACGCCTCGGCCTTCTACGGGCCCTTCCGTGAGGCCGCGGGATCGACGCCCCGGTTTGGCGACCGCCGCGGCTACCAGATGGACCCGGCGAACGCCCGTGAGGCGCTCCGGGAGGTGGCTCTCGACATCGAGGAGGGTGCCGACATCGTGATGGTGAAGCCGGCTCTGGCCTACCTCGACGTGATCCGCCAGGTCAGGGATCGCTTCGATGTCCCGGTGGCCGCCTACAACGTGAGCGGCGAGTTCTCGATGCTGACGGCGGCCATTCGCCAGGGCTGGCTCGACCAGGATCGCGTCATCCTCGAGGTGCTCACCTCCATCCGGCGCGCCGGGGCCGATCTGATCCTGACCTACTTCGCGCGCCACGCCGCCCGCCTGCTCGACGGGAAGGCAGGCTCCTGACCTTGCGATCGTCCGGGGCCAGGCCCGACAGGCCGGTCTCCCGCCGCCTCTTCGAGGAGGCCCGCAGGCTGATGCCCGGTGGGGTCAACTCGCCCGTGCGCGCCTTCGGCGCCGTCGGCGGCGAGCCGCTCTTCATCGTCCGCGGGCGGGGATCCCGCATCCATGACGCCGACGGCAACGAGTACGTGGACTACGTCGGTTCCTGGGGGCCCCTCATCGCCGGCCACGCCCACAGCCGTGTCGTGAGGGCGCTCGCCGAGGCGGCGGGCGCGGGGACCACCTTCGGCGCGCCGACGCCTTCCGAGGTCGAGCTGGCCCGCATGATCGGCGAGGCCTACCCCTCCATCGAGCTCGTGAGGATGGTCAACTCGGGCACGGAGGCCACGATGAGCGCCCTGCGCCTCGCCCGGGCCGCCACGGGCCGCGACAGGATCGTGAAGATGGAGGGGTGCTACCACGGCCACGTGGATTCCCTGCTCGTGAAGGCCGGATCGGGAGTCCTCACGCTCGGGATCCCCGGCAGCCCCGGGGTAGCGAAGACCGTGGCGGCCGATACGCTCACCGTTCCCTTCAACGACGCGGATTCCCTGCGGGAGGTGCTGGAGAGCCGTGGCGGGGAGATCGCCGCGGTCATCCTCGAGCCCGTGGCCGGCAACATGGGAGTCGTTGCCCCGCGTCCCGGATACCTCGAGGACGTTCGCGAGCTGACCTCGAGATATGGAGTCCTCCTCGTCTTCGATGAGGTCATGTGCGGCTTCCGGGTCGCCCGCGGCGGCGCGCAGGAGCGTTACGGTGTCCGGGCTGATCTCACGACGCTCGGCAAGGTGATTGGAGGCGGCCTGCCGGTGGGGGCCTACGGCGGCCGGCGCGATCTGCTCGCGCGCGTGGCGCCTGAAGGCGATGTCTACCAGGCGGGCACCCTCTCGGGCAACCCGCTGGCGATGCGGGCCGGGATCGAGACTCTTCGGCTGCTCGGCGAGCGAGGGGCCTACGAGCGGCTGGAGGAAACCTCGGCGGCTCTCGAAGAGGGGCTCGTGGAGGCGGCTCGATCGGCCGGCATCCCCGTCAGGGTGAACCGGGTGGCCTCCATGATGACGGTGTTCTTCACGGACGGCCCCGTCACCGACAACACCTCGGCGATGCGATCCGACACGCGCCGCTACGCGGCCTTCCACCGCGCCATGCTCGAGCGCGGCTTCTACTTCCCGCCGGCCCAGTTCGAGGCCTTCTTCGTCTCCCTCGCCCACGCCCCCTCGGACATCGAGGACACGCTGGACGCCGCACGCGAGGCCTTCGCCTCGATCGGGACTGCCTCCTGATGCTCGAGCTCTACCAGTACGAGGGTTGCTCCGCCTGCTCAAAGGTGCGGCGCAAGCTCACGGAGCTGGAGCTCGACTGGATCTCGCGCACGGTCCATCCCTCCGACTCGCACAGGCAGAGCGTCATCGATCTCACGGGTCAGCCTCTCGTGCCGGTGCTCGTGGATCCGGAGAAGGGGATGATCATCACCGAGTCCGCGGACATCTGCGCCTACCTCGACGAGACCTACGGCCCGGGCCGGTCGTCCTGAATAGCCGGACGGGCGGCGAGCCAGTCCGACGAAGCCGGATCACGAAGGCCCCCGACTGCGCTCATGTCATCAGAGCAACATGCTCCCGCCGAACATGGATAAGCCTTTTATTTTCATATAGATATTGACAGCCTCCGACGACCCGCCGTGTCGGCGTCAGGCGAGTTTCCTCTACGCCGCCAGGTCTCCCCGCGGCCCCGCCACCGGGCACGCTTCGTGCTCTATCCCTGACGCCGTCGCATCGGAGCGGGACATCCGCCTCAGGAGAGAGATTGGACACCATGGAAAGGACATCCACCAAGGAAAGGCTCCGGCCCGCTGTCGTCGTGGGATCGATCCTCGCCACTTCGGCACTCGTGACAGGGCTGATCGTCTTCGGATCCGTCGCGTGCAGCAGCTCAGATCTTCGAAGCGGACTGGGGAGCCCCCTGCCCGCCACGCCCGACGAGCTGCTGGCCGAGCTGAAGGAAGACAGGGACAAGATCGACAAGATCACGGGCTCGATGGCGGAGCGCGTCCGGGCTTTCAACGCTTCCCGGGATCCGGGCGAGGAGACGCTGCATCTCAGCGAGGTCTTCCAGGGTGACCTCACCGGACAGGAGCGGGACGTGCTCAACGAGATGCTCGCCTCCGAGCAGGATCTCTCCTACGAGTCCGTCCTCCAGGAGCTCGTCCGCGAGCGCGACAGTGTCAAGGCGCTTCAAGACAGGATCCTGCGCCTGGAGCAGACCTTCCCGGACCAGTTCGTCGTGGCCGGGAAGGGTGACTCGCAGTACGACCTGGCGAACTCCTACCTCACGGAGCAGGCCGGCCTCGACCCCTCGAAGGTCAAGACCACCCTGGGGCAGATCGACATGACGGACGAGCTGCTCCCGGGCAATCGCGTCTGGTTCTTCTACGACAAGGATCGCGACGCCTTCCGCACCTACGTGACGCAGGGAGAGGCCACTCAGACGCCTGTCGTGCTCCGCCGCGCCCAGAAGCGCGGGCTGATCACCGAGCGTGACGAGGCGCAGCAGAGGGCGGAAGTGCTGGCCACGGATCTCGAAATGACCCGGGCGGAGAAGGAGCGCGAGGTCGCCATGCTCTCCGAGGAGGTCCAGGGGCTCCAGGATCGCCGTGCCATGCTCGAGACGGAGGTTACCGGGCTCGAGAGCCGGGTATCCAACCTCTCAGCGGAGCTCGCGCGGCAGGAGAACAGCGTCTTCTTCCATGCCGCCGCCGAGAAGGATCTCCGCCAACGCGGCGCGCTGTCCCCCGTCCTCAAGCGGTTCCGGGACGGGAGCACGGTGCACTACGACAACTCGATCGATCTGACGCGGAGTACCAGCATCACGCTGGCGGCCGCGGATGTGGGCCTGCAGAAGATCGGCAAGGTCGAGGTTCTGCCGGCGATCTTTCAACCTGAGCGTGACTACGTCGTGGTGCCTTCCGCGGATGGGAGCGAAGCCACGGTCAAGATCCTGGATCCCGACGTCTTCCGCGGGAAGGAAGTGCTCTTCTCGATTCAAGGCTGACCACCCCCTGCCACCGTTCCCTAGCGGTGGCTTCAAGGCGCCGGCTCGGGCCAGGGCCGGCGCCTTTTCCTTTTCTGCAGCCTCCTCTGCTCGCGCTCCTCTACTTGCGCAGCTCGATGACGGTCATCCGGGCCCAGCGGCGCGCGGGCGGGAAGAGCCTGAATGCGAGGGCGTCCACCGCGCTCAGCAGGGCGAAGGGGCGCCTGTACCTCTCCGCCTCGTCGATGATCCGCTTCCAGTAGCGGACCTCGTTGGGATTCAGGCGCTCCACCCAGCGGAACCAGAGGAAGATCCCCATCGTGAAGAGGTGGAACTCGCGGTGGCTCGCGGAGGCGAAGGATGGCCTCATCGCGTCGATGTCCCGGAAGAGGAGCGGACGCTCATCCGCCGTGCGGGTCTCCGGGCTCGCCTCCCTGTATCGGTTCAGGATCGGGTTGTGGCCGAGCGGCTCCGCGAAGACAGCCCGTCCGCCGGGCCGGAGGACGCGCCGGACCTCGGCGATCGCGCGGGCGAGATCCATGTGGTGCAGGACGTCGTGGCCGAAGACGAGATCGAACTGCGAGTCCTCGTAGGGGAGCATCTCCCCCGGCCCCACATCGAAATGGATCTTCTCCTCCATCCCGCGGCGCTGCGCCAGCCGGCGCGCCACCTCGATCATCCGGGGTGACACGTCACGCGCCCTGACCGTCGCCCCCTGCAGCGCCAGCCAGACCGTCAGCTCGCCCTGTCCGCATCCCACCTCGAGGATCTCGCGCCCGCCAAGGCTGCCGAGGACTTGTAGAGCATGACGCGTCTCGGGCGTCGTCGCGCAGAGGGCCACTTTCTCCGGCGAGAGGCCGGAGAGATCCGACTCCGCCGCCCAGCGATCGTGGAAGAGCCGCTCGCGCTCGATGCGGGATCCCAGATCCTCGGAGCTCATTCAGGGGGCCCCGGAGGCGGCCTGGATCTCTTCCATGAGGGCCCGGAGCCTTGGGGCTGCGGGCATGGAAGGGTCGAGCTCGAGCGCACGCTTCAGATGGACGAGCGCGCTGCCCGGCGTCTCGTAAACGTACCAGTAGAGGTGGCCGAGGCGGGCGTGGACTTCGGCGTTGCCGGGATCGGCCCGGACCGCGCGGAGAAGGAACTGCAGTGCGTCCCAGGGCTGGTTGAAGTCTTGATGTATGGCTCCCTTCAGAGCGAGCGCCGCGGGGTTCTCGGGCTGCTCGTCGAGAACGAGGCGCAGCGCCGAGAGGGCCTGGGGAAAGAGCCGGTTTCGCACGTACAACGAGGCGAGCTCCATCCCCAGCCCGATCCGCTCCTCCGCCGGCCCGCACTCCTCGTACGAGAGCGCGATGGCGCGGCGGATCTCCTGGCCGGCCGCCTTCGCATTGCCCTGGCCTTCGAGATAGCCGGCCGCCGCCAGGAACTCCGCCGGCCGGTAGTACCTGTACCCCGATGGCGGGCCGGAGGGCAGAGCGAAGGAGATCGCGGCAGATCCGGCCAGGACCGCCGCCGCCACTCCCCATCTCCTGGCGCGGGCTGATTCGAAGGCCTGGACGAGCGCCGCTCCCGCGAGGACGAAGATCGGGACGAGGAGAGGCTGCCGGTAGCGTGAGACGACGTGGGCCAGGATGAAGAGCGCGGGCAGGCTCGCCAGATACAGATGCAGGAGCCCCCAGCCTCGCTGGTGGACGGAGAGAATGAGGCCAGCCAGCCCCAGCCCCACGACGCATGAGAGGCGCAATCCGTACCTGAGGACGGGAGAGAACAGCTCCGCGTAGTAGAAGGACGGGTTGTCGGGCACCTCGTACGAGCTGAGGAGCCCGGCCAGCTTCTGCCATTGAAGGGTAAGGAGGGCGCCCAGCCTCCCCTCGTAGGCCGCAATCGTGCCGGCCATCGTCGGAAGGAGCCTGTAGCCGGAGGCCTCGAGGATCTCGGCGGTGCGGGGCGGAAAGCCCGCCCCCACAGGCATGGCTCCGGGAGCGTTGCCCATGACGAAGGCCAGCGGCGCGCGCGTCGTGACGGAGAAGAGCGAGGCCCCGACGACCAGATTCCTGGCCACGAGCGGTGAGAGGGCGACCAGAAGGCCCGCCGCGAGGGTTGCTGCTCTCGGGAGCCCGGCCTTCACGCGATCCGCGAGGCCCGGACCTGGCTTCTCTTCCGCCCGCTTTCGCGGAGCGGTCTCGGACCGGCCACTGAAGATGGACCAGAGGAGCGCGGCCGGCAGGAATGTGACGATGGAGCTGTCCGCCAAGTAGGCCACGCCGAGGGCGCCGCCCGCCAGCAGCCAGCCGCGGTAGCGCCTCCATCCGCTCGCACCACGCGCCAGGTGCTCCGCCTCGTGGAGTGCCAGGAGCGAGAGGAGAGCCGTCGCCAGGGCGAGCGTCCCTCGCAGGAGCTCGCCGTCGTAGAAGATCCACGGCGCATAGAGGGCGGCCATCGCCGCGGCCGCGAGGCCCGCGGCCCGCGAGCCAGCCATCTTCCAGGCGAGCAGCCCCACGAGCCCCGCGTTGGCCGCCCCGAAGAGCGCCTGGAGCACGCGGAAGAAGTCGGGGCTGCCCGTGGCGCGGATCACGACGGCGAGGAGATAGGTGTAGAGCGGAGGCTGGTAGTAGGTGACCGTCCCAAGCCACCGTCGCCAGGCCTCGGGGCCGGCCACCCGGTTCTGCCAGACGAACTCGGGACGGAAGGCATCGCGATCCAGCCAGGCTCCGGCGGCAAGCCGGTCCGCCCATGACAGGTTCGCGTGCATGTCGGAGGAGCTCCAGGACTCCGCGAAGTGGTAGAGGGGCGTCTCCCAGAGCGCCGCCAGGTGGCCGATCCTGGCCGCGGCGGCGACGATGACGATGAGGCCGAGCGCGATCCGGAACCGGCGTGCGCTCACGTGTCCCTCCTCCTCTCCGTGCCGAGGATGGAAAAGAAGAAGGAAGAAAAGAAGGCCTGCGCACCGATCACCATGAGGGTGAGGCCGAGGATGGCGGGCCGGACGCGGATCTCCCCGCCGAACGAGAATCCCTCGAGGAGCCACTCGACGAGGATGGCGGCGTTCACCGCCAGGCCGGAGAGGAAGAGCGTTGCGCCGGCGAGCAGACCCCTCTCCAGATTCACGAGGCGGAAGAGGCGCTCGAGGAGCGGGTCCTTCTCCTCCAGCCCTTCGACGAGGGCGTAGATGCGGGCGAACAGCCCGATGGTCGCTACGTTGAAGCCGAGAACGGCCATGAGCGACCCGAGGATCATGAAGTGGTAGTCGATCATGACCGAGCCGACGTACAGGGGACCCGGAGCGAGGAGGGCGAGGAGCGCGCCGCCCGCGAGGAGGAGGGCCGATCCCGGCAGGAGGAACAGGTGCGTGGGGCTGAGCATGAACATCATCTTGAGGTGGCGCCAGCCGTCCCGGAAGGACCTCAGGTGCGGCCTGCCCGGGCGCCCTCCCCTGCGTAGCGTGATGGGGATCTGCTCGATCCGGAGACCCTGCCGGGCCGCACGGATCAGCATCTCCGAGGCGAACTCCATCCCCGTCGTGCGCAGCCGGAGCGCGCCCCAGGCCTCCGAGGTCATGGCCCGCATGCCGCAGTGGGCATCGCGGATGGAGGCCCCGAAGAGGCGGTTCAGGACGAAGGAGAGCACCGGCACCCCGATCCACCGGTGGTGCCAGGGCATCGCACCCGGCTCGATCCGGCCGCCCAGGCGATCTCCCACGACGAGATCCGCGCCACGGCGGAGGGGCTCCACGAACTCGGCGATCCTGGTGAAGTCGTAGGTGTCGTCAGCGTCGCCCATCACGAGGTACTTGCCGCGGGCGGATGCGAAGGCGGCGAGGAGAGCCGCGCCGTATCCCTTCCGGGCCTCCTCGACCACGCGCGCGCCTTCGCGGAGCGCCGCCTCCTTCGAGCCGTCGGTGGAGCCGTTGTCCACCACGACCACCTCGCCGGCCACTCCCATGCCCTCCAGGGCCTCCCGCGCCTTCCGGACACAGGTACCCACGGTGGCCTCTTCGTTGAGGCAGGGTATGAGTACCGAAACCTGGGGATTCACCGGGGCGGGAGGGCCGTCAGGCGGGCGTAGGGCGTCATCAGTTTCCGGACGCGCCCGCCCTGAAACCGGACCGTGAGCTTCTGGCCTCCTCGCGCGGGCTCGACCTGGAGCACCTCCCCGATGCCGAAGCTGGCGTGGCGGACGCGAAGGCCGGGACGGAACCCCGCCGGCCTGTCACCGTCCGCTTCCGTCCAGTCGATGTCCTCGTCGCCCAGCGCCACGTCTCCCGTGGTCTCGCGAGCGGAATGATGCTCCCGCCTCCCGAAGGCGTACGCATCGGCCGCCAGCTGATCCTCCCCGATCTCGGCGACGAATCTCGAGATCGTGGTAGGAGCGGGCTCCCCGTAGAGCCGCCTTTGCGCGGCCGCGGTCAGGTGCAGCGCGCTCCGGGCGCGCGTCAGCCCCACGTAGCAGAGCCGTCTCTCCTCTTCGATCTCCTCCTCGGCCTCCAGCGTGCGGGAATGGGGAAGGAGCCCCTCTTCCATCCCGACGAGGAAGACACTGTCGAATTCGAGTCCCTTGGCGCTGTGCAGGGTCATCAGGCTGGGCCCGCCGGCGCCCTTCACGTCATCGGTGTCGTTCACCAGGGCGGACCTGTCGAGGAATTCCTGAAGCCCCCCGCTGTCGGAGGCCTCGCCGGCGGCCGCAACGAGCTGATCGACGTTCTCGAGCCTGCTCTCGGCCTCCTCGCTCTCGGCCTTCCGCACCCACGCCTCGTAGTCCGTCTCCACGATGACGCTGCGCAGGAGCTCCGCGGCGCTGACCTTCGAGGCGTCCTGCCGCAGCCCATCGATCAGGCCGAGGAAGGCCGCCGCCGGCGCCGCGGCTCGCTTCGGAAGGGCCTCCGCCCGAAGGGCCGCGGCGAGCCCCTCGCGCAGGCTCGTGGCTCCAGCGCGGGCCGCCGTCTCGATGGCCTCCACCGCGGCCCCGCCGAGGCCGCGCGTGGGGGTGTTCAGGACCCGCCTGAAGCTGACGTCGTCGGAGGGGTTCAGCGCGAGCCGAAGATAGGCGAGCAGGTCGCGGATCTCCCGGCGCTCGTAGAAGCGCACGCTCCCGTAGATCCTGTAGGGGATCCCGGCGCGCACGAGAGCCTCTTCGAAGAGACGGGACTGGGCGTTCGTTCGATAGAGGATGCCCGTCTCATTCGAATCGCGGTCTCCCCGCCGGCGGGCGATCTCGCCGAGAACGAAGGTGGCCTCCTCGCGATCCCCCGGCAGCACGGTGAAGCGCGGCTTGCCTCCCTTCCCCTCGCGGGTCCAGAGCTCCTTCCCGATGCGGCGCTTGTTGTGGCGCACGAGGCTGTTGGCGGCCTCCAGGATCGCTCCGGTGGATCGGTAGTTCCTCGTGAGCTTGATGACCTCGGCTCCGGGGAAATCCTCCTTGAAGGAGAGGATGTTGCCGATGTCGGCGCCCCTGAAGCGGTAGATGGCCTGGTCTTCGTCGCCGACGACGCTGAGGTTCCCGTGGGCGGCGCTGAGAGCGCGGATCAGCTCGTATTGCGGAGGGTTCGTGTCCTGGTACTCGTCCACGAGCAGGTAGCGGCACGCTCCCGACCAGAGCGCGGCGCGGTCGGGGTGCTCCTTGAAGAGGCGCAGGACATTGAGGATCAGGTCATCGAAGTCCATGGCGTTCATGCGCCGCAGGCGATCCTCGTAGGCCGCATAGAGCCGGGCCGCCGCCGCCGCGGGCGGGAGCTTCCATCGCCGGGAAGCCTCCTCGGGGGAGATGGCCTTGTTCTTGGCCCCGGAGATGCGTCGCAGGGCGTCGCGCGGGGGCAGGCTCTCCTCGTCCAGGGATTCGCTCTTGATGCAGTCCTTGATGAGCCTCAGCGCGTCTTCCGTGTCACAGACCTGGAAGCCGTCCGCGTAGCCGAGCCGGTGGGCCTCCCTGCGCAGCAGGCGCAGGCAAAGCGAGTGGAAGGTCCCGACACGGGCCAGCGGGGCCTCCATGCCCAGAAGGGAGGCCACGCGCTGCTTCATCTCGCCGGCCGCCTTGTTCGTGAAGGTCACCGCGATGATCTCGTCGGCCGCGGCCCGTCCGGTGGCGAGGATGTGGGCGATCTTGTAGACGAGGACGCGGGTCTTTCCGGAGCCGGCTCCCGCCAGCACCAGCACGGCGCCGTCCGTGCTCTCGACGGCCAGACGCTGCTCCTCGTTGAGCTGGGCCAGCAGATCCATTCGGACGGCTTACTCGACCGTGACGCTCTTCGCGAGGTTCCTCGGCTGATCCACGTCGCACCCGCGGCGCAGGGCGATATGGTACGCGAGAAGCTGGAGGGGCACCACCATGGGGATGGGCGAGAGCATCTCGTCCACCTCCGGGATGAAGAAGCAGTGATCGGCCTTGCCGGCGATCTCCCGGCACGCTTCGCTGGCCACGGCGATCAGGATCCCTTCGCGCGCCCGGACCTCTTCGATGTTCCCGAGCATCTTCTCGTAGACCCGATCCCGGGTGGCAAGGGTCACGACCGGGAGGTTCTCGTCGATGAGCGCGATGGGGCCGTGCTTCATCTCTCCGGCGGGATAGCCTTCGGCGTGGATG
>CAZMRF010000084.1:0-13622 GCA_964568735.1 uncultured Acidobacteriota bacterium | reverse complement strand
CGGAACGGCAGGGCGAGCGGTGAACGCCTATCTCGATTCGTCCGTGATCCTGAGGGTCGTTCTCGGGCAGAAGGGCCGCCTCAAGGAGTGGAGCTCGATCCGGGAAGGGGTTGCCAGCGCCCTCGTAGAGGTCGAGTGTCTCCGGACGCTCGATCGTCTCAGGCTTCACGAGAGTATTGACGATGTGCAGATCGCGCTTCGCCGTGAAGCGGTCTACCGGCTCCTGGAGGAGATCCACGTTGTGGAGCCCACGGGCCCGGTGCTGTCCCGCGCATCGCAGCCCCTGCCGGTCCCTCTCGGAACGCTCGACGCCATCCACCTGGCCACGGCGCTGCTGTGGCGCGAGAGGGGTGCTGACGATCTGGTGATGGCCACCCACGACGTGGCGCTCGCGCTCGCGGCGCGCTCGTGCGGCCTGCGTGTCGTGGGCACCTGAGCCGATCGCGCGGCATCCGGGCGGGCCCCGCTCGGGCTCGTACAGGATGATGCGCCCATCAGACGGCCCTTCACCCGCCTTCGGCGAGAGGGCCTCTCGCAGCGGCGCCTCCGGCGGCGCCAAGATGCCGCCCGAGGCGCCTCATGATCGCGGGACGCAACGACCCGTGCCCCTGCGGGAGCGGGAAGAAGTACAAGAATTGCTGCCAGTAGCAGACTTCGGGGACCCGGCCGTCCCTCGTCCCCTCGCCTGGTGCGGAGCCGTCGAAGTGGGAGCCCGCGTGGGAGATGCGGCGGGTGCAGAGGCGACTCGAGCCCGAAATCATCGAGTTCGGCCGCGGCCTTCTCGGACGGAAGGGGCTCGAATCCGCCATCGAGGAGTTCACGTTCGGCGACGAGACGATTCAGGTCGACGGACCTGAAGAGCAGATCTTCGGGCCCTGGCTCCTCTACACCCACGAACACATGCCTGATCTCGACGGTCCCGTGCTTCTGCGCGACCCCGGCAAGACGCTCGCCGGGACCTTCCTCGCGAAGCGCGGCTACACGCTCGGAGCCCGCGAGCGGACCTTCATCGAGGCCTGCATCGGCTCCGTCCACAGCTTCTTCGACGTGCTGCGCTCGGATCCCGGAGAGGGCATGCGGCTTCGAGATCTTCTCCTCGAAACGGAGCACGAGGTGGCCGAGCGATCGTCGTCCATGACGCTTCAGCCCGGACACGTCCGCTACGCCCGCGTCGTGGACTTCGACGGGTTCGCGCTCATGGTCGGAGCCGGCTCCCTGGTCCTGGGCGTCAACACCAAGGGCAAGGTGCTCGAGCTGCGCAGGTTCCTGAGGGACCGCCACGGGGAGATCAGCCCCGCCCTGCTCGGCTCGCTCGAGGAGCAGCTCCGCGAGCTCTACCTCGACGAGCGCGAGCTTGCCCTGAACCCTCCCCCGCCGGTGCTGACGAACACCGATGGCGATCCCATCGAGCTCCACCAGATCCACTACGAGATCGACGACCCCGAGCGTGCCTTCCAGGCGCTGCGGGCGCTCGCCGTCGGAGAGTCCGAGTCCGGCCTCCGGAGCCTCGCCACCGCCGGGCGGGACGGCCGGATCAGGAAGATCGAGTTCTCCTGGCTCAAGCGCGGCAACCGTGTGAACAAGGGATGGGACAACACCGTCCTCCACGCAACCAGCTTGCATCTCTGGCCTTCTGCAAGGTTCAGGGATGACCCGTAGCAACCCGTATCAGCAGCACGTCAACGATCTGCCGGCTTTGTAGTGGCGCGACGGCCTGAACCTGCGTCGTCTGGTACCCTGACGCGCTCACCTGCAGCTCGACGGCGCCTGGTTCGGCGTCGATCCCGTACCTTCCATCCGATTCCGAGCGCACGATGGACCCGCTGGCCGTCTCCCTGATGCTGGCACCGGCGATCGGAGCAAGGGTCCCTGAGTCGCGAACGGTTCCCGTGAGAATACCGTACTGTCCGGAGAACGAGAGAAGGAAGAGTCCGCCTGTGATGTCGCTCGCCATGACGGTTCCTGAAGCGAAAAACGGGTACACGTCCCACGCTCCGGCGAACCCAACCGAGCTCCCCGGCGAGCCCGGAAAGGTGTCGTAGTAGCCGACCTCCACCGGTAGCGTCGGATCGGAGACGTCCACGAAGCGCACGCCCTCCGTATACCAGGAGATGACGGCGAGATCTCCCTTGATCCGGACGTTGTGCGCGGTGGAATTCTGGTGCTGTCCGATCGGACCGTAGAATCTCGAAAGGAGGATGGGCGCCGCGGGGTTCGTGACGTCGTAGAACAGGACCGGGGCCCCCGTCGATTCATCCGTCACTCCCAGCACGTGGCCGTTGTCTGCGAGCCAGGTGTTATGTGTCAAGGGATCGGGGGTCGTGAATGAGCCCATCACGACGGGGTTGCTTCTATCGGTGAGGTCGAGGATCTCGACCTTCTGCCGGAACATGATGGCCGCGTAGCCGATCGCGTCGCGAACGTAGATATCGTGGACGAGATCCTGGAAGCTCCCGGGGTTGTGCTGCCCGACCTGAACAGGGTTTACGGGATCGGCGAGCGAGAAGATCCGCATGCCCACGACGGGCTCCGTGAGGGACTGGGTGGCGTTCGCATAGAGGAATCCGTCTTCGTCGATCCAGAGCGTGTGAGTAGTGGCGAAAGGCGCCGTGATCGTGTTCACGAGCTGGACGGAGGAGGGCAGGCCGGAGAGATCCACGATCTGGATGGGAGCCGGACTGAGGGCGCCACTCGAATCGCGGATCCCTTCGGTGCTGATGTACGCGTAGTTCTGCCAGGTCTTCATCTCTCTGAACTCAGACTCGTTCCCCGTGACGAAAGCGGTCTCTACAGGATGAGCCGGGTCCGTCACGTCCACGAACATGGTTCCCATTCTCTCGCCGACCAGGGCGTACTCCCGGCCGCCGGCTGAGTACCCCCAGGAGGCCGAGTACCTGGATCGGGGGTCGAGTCTGGCGAGCAACGCGACCCGCTTTCCAGCCTGCGTGTGCTGCGCGACGGCCGGAACCGCCGCGAGGCAGAGTGACATTGAGACCAATGCCGCGCGAACCTTCATACGATTCCCTCCTCCTTCCCCCTCCTCGGCACGACTCGCGACAGCGTCCGCGCTGGTTGGATTCATGATCCCAGCGTGCACATGGGGAGGAAGGGATGTGGTCGGCCTCTTGAAACCGCTCCCGCAGCGCGCTTCGAGATGGTCGACTCGAACAGAGGTAGGCTCGATATACGGCTATACGTGGGGTGGAGCAAGGGGGACATGGGCTCTACAGGGCCGCTGGTTCTTGCGTACAACGGCCCATGGCGATCACGTTGATCGGACCATCGTGATCGGAGCGGGGCGACGGCTCGACCTCGGAACTGCCGATGTGCGGCATCTCTGTCCTCGTGGCCGTACCGGGAGTATTCTGACGCCGGAGAGCCGCGCTGCCGCGGGCTCTCGCGGAGCGGGTGGTCGCCGCCCGCCGCGAGAAGATGCCGCTCAAGCCAGACGCACCGCCCTGGATGCACATCGGAAGCGGATCGGGATTCACCTATCGAGTCCGCCTGCGCGGCAGTGCCACCGGGCCTCACTCCTGCGAATGTCCCGATTTCGAGGCCAACCGTCTCCACACGTGCAAACACGTCGAGAAGGTGAGATCTCTCCTGGGTTCATCCCGGCTGAAGCTCGGCGCCGGCCACCTGCGGGCTGCCCGCCGGCCCGGGATCTATCTCCATTTCGGAGAGATCGTCGAGCCGAGACTCTTCGGCCGGCCCTCCGGCCGCGGCTCGCGGGCTGTACGCGCCGCCTTCGACGCGGACGGTCTCCCGCTGAGGCCGCTCGCACGGGATGAGAAGGAGATGCACGCCTGGCTTGAAGGGTTCGGCTCCTGGGTCGAGCCCGAGGCCCGCTCCTGGCTCGCCCGGCGGGCCGAGCAGAGGCCGACGCTGCCCGCCCGGGACTTCGCGCGCCTCATGCCGCCCCTCGGCCTGAAGCCCTACCCCTACCAGTGGACCGGCGCGACCTTCCTCGCAACGGCCGGCCGCGCGCTTCTCGCCGACGAGATGGGGCTCGGGAAGACAGTCCAGGCACTCCTCGCGGCCGCAGCGCTCCACGAGGCTTCCCCTCCCGCACGACAGGTGACGATCATCTGCCCGGCAAGCCTGAGGGGTGGCTGGCAGGAGGAGATTCGCAAATGGCTCGGAGAGGAGCCGGTTCTCCTGGAAGGCTCGACGGAAGCTCGGCAGAAGGTGATCGCCACGCGGCCTCGATGGATGATCACTCACTATGAACAGGTCCTGCGCGATCACGAGCATCACGCGGCGCACGCGCCCGATCTCTTGATCATCGACGAGGCCCAGAGGGCCAAGGGCCTGCGCACGCGTACCGCCCGTGTGCTGAAAACGATCCCCAGCCGGTACCTGTTCGCACTGACCGGGACGCCCCTCGAGAACCGCCTCTAGGAGGCCTACGCGATCGCCCAGCTCATCGACCAGCGGCTCCTGCCACCCCTGTGGCAGATCGATCGGGAACACTTCGTTCGCGACCCGAAGGGCCGCCGGGTCGTGCTCTACCGGAACCTGGACGCGCTGCGATCGCGCCTCGCGCCGGCCTTCCTGCGCCGGCGCAAGGAGGACGTGGCGCTGGAGCTTCCCCGGCGCGTGCGCTCCACCGTGATGGTGCCGATGCACCCGGCGGTCATCGACACCTACGACGACGTGATGGCGCAGGTGGTCCGGATCGCAAACAAGAAGGTCATCCTGCCCGCCGATCTCGAGCGGATGATGCGACTGCTCGTGATCGCGCGGCGCTGCTGCAACGGCCCGCACATGCTCGGATTGGACGCGCCAGCCCGGGACGATCGCAAGATTCCCAAGCTGAGCGAGCTGGAGCAGGCGCTCCGCGACCTCTGCCTCGGGGAGGGCCGCAAGGCGGTCGTCTTCTCCGAGTGGACCGACATGACCGAGCGAGTGGAGGCCCTCTGCGGACGCCTGAAGCTGCCCGCCTTTCACCTGCGCGGGAACGTGCCCGTTCGCGCACGCCCCGCGCTCATACGCTCCTTCACGGATGCGGAGGGGGCGGCCGTCTTCATCAGCACCGACGCGGGCGGGGTCGGCCTGAATCTGCAGGCCGCCGAGGTCGTCATCAACCTGGATCTCCCCTGGAACCCGGCGCGGCTCGAGCAGCGCGTGGCCCGCGTCCACCGGATTGGCTCGCGCCGGACGGTGCAGGAGGTGCTGATGATCTGCGAAGACAGCATCGAGCACAGGATCCTCCAACTGCACGCCACGAAGCGGAAGGTTCTCGATAGCATCTGGGCCCGCCACGGCGAGGACGTCATCGCCGCGCCCGGCGGCAGCGGCGCCTTCCGGGAGATGGTGCAGGCGCTGATCGAGACCCGCGCACCGGGGATCGCACCGGACGTTGAGCTTGCTACGGATGCCGCCGGGGCGGCTTCCGAGGGCGGCCCACGGGGGACCGCGCAGGACAGGGCCGCAGAGGCGGGCACCACCGACTCAAGCTCGATAGCGGCGCCCATCCCGTCGGCGCTGGATCCGAGAGCTACACCAGCGGGGGTGGAGGCTCCCGCAGGAGCCGCCGAGGCGCCCGGCGCGTCCGCCGGAGCCGTGGACCCGCACGCTCTCGCCATGGCGGTCGCAGCGGTGGCACCCGCGTTGCCGCCGGAGCACAGAAAGTCCCTGGCCACCGTCTTCCGGGCGCTGGCCGAAGCGCTCGATCAGAAGAGCGGGGCTGGAGGACAGGTAGGACGAGATCCGACGGTCCATCGAGGATGCTTGATCTCGAGCGCGACCTGCCGACGACCCGGGAGGACGTGAACGCCCTTCGACGGGCTGTGAGCCTCTCCCCCCTCGACCTGAGGGGCTATCTGGAGTTCCTCGCTCAACTGCCGCCCCGCTCGGGGGATCCGCGCGAGAGGCTCCTTTTGCGACGCGCCCCCCCCTTCGAGCTGAAGGACTGATATCCCCGTCGGATTCCGGGTCAGCCGTACAGAAAGCCTGCGCTCTCGCTTGGATTCCCGGAGCCTGTGGTAGCCTCCCGGGATGCTGGACAGCGACCACCCCATTCCTCCCACAGGAGGGCCGGGAGAGAGCGCCTCTTCGCCCCGTCCGCGACGCCGCCGCTCCGGCCGCGCTCGCGAAGGCGGTTGGTCGCGCGACGCGGTGCGCGGCAAGGTCCGCCCCCACGATCCTTTCGAACTGATCCGGTGGCTCGCGCTCAGCCAGCCCGATCCGCGCAAGGCCCTCGCCGAGCTGGTCCAGAACAGCCTGGACGCCGGCGCTCGCAGGATCACCGTCACGCGCATCCGGCAAGGGGGACTCCCCTGCCTCAGGATCCTCGACGACGGCGAAGGCGTCATCCCCGAGATGGGCCGGGCGGAGGCGCTCAGGTATGTCGCGACGCACATCGGCCACAGCCGGAAGCGCTCGCTCTCGCCCGAGGAGAGGCTCAGGCTGATGACGCAGGGGCAGTACGGGATCGGCCTCCTGGGCTTCTGGAGCCTCGGGCGTGTGCTGGAGATGCGCACATCGGTCCCGGGACAGCGCGCCCACCATCTGATTCTCCACCGCGACCGTCCCGACTTCGTCATCGAGCCCGTGCGCGGGCGGCTGCCCCTCGACGGCCGGTGGACGGAGGTCGTGGTGGCGGACCTGCACCGCGAGGCGCTGGGCGTGCTCGGCGGACGAAGGGCGGCGGACTATCTCGCCTCGGAGCTGCGCGGCCAGCTCCTCTCGCGCGAAGTGGATCTCGTCGTCGTGGATCGGATGAGCCGGGGTCGATCTCAGAAGATGAACCCCGTCCGGCCCGTCAAGTTCCTTGGGGAGCGCCTGGAGGGGATTGGGCCCGTCCCCGTCCCCGGCCACTCTCCCATCCGCTTCGAGATCTACCTTGCCGCCGGGGCCGAGGGCGGCGTCGAAGCCCGCGGGATCGCCGTCTACACCACGGGGACCCTGGTCGCGGAGAGCTTCCACGACCTCGCCCACCTGGGCCTGGACCATCCGCCCTGGACAGATACACGCCTGACGGGACTGGTGGACTACGCGGACTTCCAGGTCGCGCCCGGGAGCCGCAGAGGGCTCGTGCCCGACGAGGCCGCGGGGGCCTTTGCGGGTGCCATCGTGACGGCGGAGCCCGTCCTGAACGCGCTGCTCGACGGACTCCAGAAGAGGAGAGCCGAGGAGCTTGACCGCGCGCTCATCCGCGACTTGCAGCGCGCCTTCCGCGACTTCTACCGGCAGCGCCCTCGCTACGCCATGCTGCCCGTGGCCGGCGAGAAGGATGAGGCGCAGGCTCCCGGCGCTTCGCCGGAGGCCGGCCGCACCGACGAGGATGCGAGCGGCGAGAGCGGAGCACGTGCCGGCCAACCAGCCGCCGGCGAGTCGGCCGGGTCCGCCGATGATGAACCGCATCCCGGTGACTCCGAGGAGGAGCAGGATCTTCCACCTGTGGATCTGCTCCCCGCGGGCCCCCTCGCTTCCGTGCGCCTCACACCCTCACCTTTGCGCGTCGAGTGCCTCGGGACGAGGCGCGCGCGTGCGGCCGCGCTCGATGGGACCGGGCGCCCCGTGGACGAGGCCGTGACGTTCGAGTGGCGGCTCGAAGGGCCGGTCGGGATCCTGGAGGAGGTCGAGAGACGGCCGGACCAGGTGATCGTGCGGGCAGCTGCGCAGCCGGCCGAAGGCCTTCTCGTCGTGACGGCACGGAGCGCCGGGCGGGAAACAGAGGCGCGGGCGCAGGTCGAGGTCCTCGAGGTCATTCCTTCCCGCGGCGCCGACGAAGGGATCCCCGACCCAGAGCTCGTGGATCAACCCGGCGCCGTCTGGCGTTCGCGGATGATCGACGGCCGCTGGCAGGTGAACGTCGGCCACCGCGAGTACCGCGCCATCGCGGACCAGCCCGGCCTCAAGCTCCGATACCTCTCCTTGCTCTTCGCCAAGGAAGTCGTCCTGCGCAGCAGCCAGGATCCCCGCCTCGAGCACCCGCTGGAGCAGCTCGTCGAGGTGGCCGCCTACGCCGACCGCAATATCGGCCTGCGCCGGAGCAAGGGAAGGCGGCGGGAGCAGGATGCGGCCGGGAAACCGGATCAAGATTGACATCTGATGCTTCGAAGCCTAGCATCAGAGCATCATGCGCACGACCCTGGACATCGACGACCCGGTCCTCAAGGAGATCAAGAAGCTCCAGAAGCGAGAAGGCAAGTCGCTCGGCCGTCTGGTCTCGGATCTCCTTGCCCTGGCGCTGGGGCAGCACCGCGGGCGGCCCGTCGCCCCGGTCCGCTTCGCCTGGAAGAGCCGGACCATGGGCGCCAGAGTCGATCTCGCCGACAGGGAAGCTCTCTACGCCGTCATGGAGGAGCCGCCGGCCGATGAGCCGCCTCGTGGCCGCAGCCGGTGAGCTTCGCCATCGACGTGAACGTGCTTCTGTACGCGTCCGATTCGGAGAGTCCATCGCACGCCCGGGCCCTGCAGTTCGTGGAGAAGTGCGCAGCCCGCGGAGAGGTGTTCTGTCTCGGCTGGCCGACCATCATGAGCTACCTCCGGATCGCGACGCATCCAGCCGTCTTCGCCCGTCCCTTCTCGCATGCCGAAGCGGCTTCCAACATCGGTGCTCTCCTCACTCTCCCGCACGCGCGAGTGCTTGCCGAGGAAGAGGGCTTCTGGGACATCTACCAGGAAGTCACCCGCTCGGTCCCGACCCGTGGGAACCTGGTGCCGGACGCACACCTCGCGACCCTGCTGAAGCAGCACGGAGTTCCGGTCCTCTACACGCGTGACCGTGATTTTCTCAAGTTCGACTTCCTCGACGTGCGCGACCCCTTCGCCTGAATCCGGCCGGCGTGAAAACAAGAAGGGCTCCCTGCGGGGTCACTCACCCCTTCAGGGAGCCCTTGATGACTGTTGGTAGCGGGGGCACCACTCGGGCTCTGACCGCTGGATGTCGTGGCTTGCTGGCAGGGACCCCACTCCAGGTCCTCGCGTCGCCCCGCGGCGCCTTCAGTTCCCGGCCTGCCTCCTGAGCTGTCTCAGATTCCCTGATGGCCAAGGTAGGAGTCGAGCATCAGGAGGACCGCGTCGCGAACGCGGGTGGCCAGGCGGCTCGCCTCCCGTGCCGCGTCGATTCCAATCTCCGGGAAATCACCTGGATAGCGAATATCCACGCCGTAGAGCGTCAGCTTGGATGCCTCCCTCAGTTCGCCAGCACGGTCAGAGTCCACGACAGCGATGAGGTCCAACAGTTCATCCAGATCGTGCGTCTTCGGGAAATCGATCTGGTGGCGGACAAGCAGGGCCTTCAGGAACTTCTCGGCAGCCTGCTGCCAGTGAAACCCGGCTGCAGCCAGAAAACCCGAGTCCTCTCTCAGGAGGTGCTCCGCCAAGGCGAAGTCTTCCTCCGCCTTTTTCAGCCATTGCGCGACCAGCTCGCGGCGGATCTCATCAGGCGGCCGCATAGATCACCCGGCCGTACTTGTCGGCGGGGTAAGCGATTCCGCCGATCACAGCCTTGGACTCCTCGAACCGCTCCGTCGCCATCACGATGACGTCGAACGGAAAACCCATGCCTCGAAGAGCGGCGCGGAACTTGAAGCTCTCCTCCCGGGTGTTGGAGGGGGAGCGCTCGAGGACGAGCAGATCGATGTCGCTGTCCCGGGTCATCTTGCCGGTCGCCGCCGAGCCAAACAGGATGATCCGCTCCGGCCGCCCTACGGACAGCAATCGCCTGACGATCTCCTCGACGAGCCGCTGATCGATTCCCATGAAGATCTCCCGCTTCCGAACCCGGAGCTAGTCGAGGTTCGCGGCCTCCAGGAGCAAGGATACCGGTTGAGGCGGTGGCATCTCAAGCGGAGGGATGGAGAGCCCCGGAAGCCCTGCGCACGAGACTGGAGGTCGTGGCTTGCAAGCAGGGGCACCACTCGGGCTCTGACCGCTGGATGTCGTGGCTTTCAGGCAGGAGCCCCGCTCGGCTCCTGGCTCATGGCCGCTCCTCAACTCCGGCTTGTCTTCTCCTGCCGGTGATCACCCGACAAGTATGGCTTCCTTCTCGACTTGCGGCCGTACTCGATCTCTCAGCCCCTTCTCGGTCACGAGATCGACTCTGGCACCCAGCAGATCCTCGAGAAAGATGCGCAATTTCATGAAAGACGAGAACCCCGGCGGCCTCTCGAAGCTCACCAGGAGGTCCACGTCGCTGCCTTCGGCCGCCTCGTCGCGCGCCACGGAGCCGAACAGCAGCAGAGATCTCACCCCGAACCGTTCAAGATCGGCGCTGTGCTTTCTCAGGAGCTTCAGCACGTCGTCTCGTCGCATGGCGTCTCAACCCATCCCTCGAAGCCGCTGGCTCGATTGCACTTCTGGTAGTCTACCCCACGGTGCTCTCTTCGGCCTCGACACGGGTCCAGAACGCGCGTTTCCGCCCGTGGGCCGCACGGATACCCTCGACGAAGACCGCGTGGTCGCGCAGCAGCCCGTATCCGGAGAGATCCCGATCGATCTGCGCGAGGCATCGGTAGTAGCGGGCCGCATGCCCGTAGGCCTTCGATCGTCCGTCGTCGAGAATGTCCCGCAGCAGGCTCCGGTAGCACACGACCTCGATGAGCGGGCGCTTCGACGAAGCCGCAAGGCCGGCCACCTCGACCAGAGTTCCGTAGTGGACACGATCGAAACCGTCGGGCCGCCCGGTGGCCACCCGTTCGGCTTCCTCATCCCAGCCGGCACGGAGGAGGAACTCGACCACCGTCGCGGGATGGCGGTAGCGCAACGCCGCGTCTCTCGCCCTCATGCGGGCGGCGCTCCGCCCGCTCTCGGGTGTCAGATCGAGCAGCCTGGAGTACGTGTCGTGGCCGGGAGCCGCCTCGAAGAGCTTCCAGAGATGCTCGACCTGTCGTGGAGCATCTCCCCGGCGCTCGTAGCATTCCAGCAGCAGGCTGTCCCGCCCGTAGCCGTCGGAGCCCGACGCCTCCTCGAGACGTGCCAGCGCCTCGTCGATTTGCCCCCACTCAATGCAGAGCCTGGCGACTTCGACGCGGAGCCCGTCGTCGACGGGGCGGCCGGCGCTCCTCTTGGCGCTCTCGTACAGATCAGGATCTCGAAGGGCCTTCGCCACTTGGGCCACGTCGAACCAGCACCCGCGAACTTCCATCGTGATGCCGGTCGCCGGATCCGGCAGGGCCCGCGCGGCGCATTCTCCGTAATGCCGGGCCAGCCCGCGCAGCTCCCCTTCGGTCAGGAGCCGCTCCGCGTTCGGCAGGAGCGCGCCGCGCACTCCGTAGCCGTCCTCGGCCGCCCGCTCCCGGATCTTCGCCATCCAGTCCTCATCGCCTCGCGACCGGGCGGCGGCATCGAGCCACAGCAGGCAAACATCCCGGTAGACGTCGCCCACGCTCCCGCCGGAGTCGTCCACGCGCTCGCAGACGCTGCCGTCCGCCAGCAGGAGCGCGTCAGCCAACTCGAAGGCCCGCCCGGGCTGGGCCGGGAGCACCCTCTCACGAATGGCCTCGACGAGCCCGCGCAGCTCGTTCGCGAAAACGGAGCTCTCGCCGTAGGAGATGAACTGATCCCGCCCGCGCAGATCGGCGATCTGCCTGGTCAACTCCCCGGCCAACTCTTCAGGATCGCCTTCCCTGGCGAGAATCTCGAGCCGTCGCCTCAGCACCTCATCCCAGTCGGCGAGCCGGATCAGCTCATCGGCAAGACGCTCGGCCCCCGCTCGAATCAGCCGATACCGCATGAACCCTTCCCCCCTCATCTGTGCTGCCCCCGCATCGCGGCAAATGACCCGTCCCGCCGAGGGTAGCGGGCTTCGTCGAGGCATCTCAAGCGGGAGAGAGCAAGCGCAATCAGGGCGATCTCATGGCCCACGCCACTCGGCACCGGATCTCGGCGGTTCAGCGAACCGGGATCCCCTTTATTCACTGCGTGATACCTGGGCTCCACAGACGAAGCGAGCCGCACTTGCCCACGACGGGCTCCTTGATCTTTGATCAACTCCACCTATACTCCCGGAAACGCCGAGTGAACGAGCCTCTAAGCCCGCCTGAAGCCAAGCAGATCATCAGAGAGATCTTGGAGCGAGGCAGCGTGACGTTTTCCAAGCACGCGCTCCGCGAGATGGCTGACGACGAGCTGACGACGGTGGATTGCGTCAACATCCTTCGGGCAGGAGTCGTTGAGCAGCCCGAGCTCGAGAACAACTCTTGGAGGTATCGCGTCCACAGCTCGCGAATCTGGGTGGTAGCCGCTTTTCGGTCAGAGACCGAGGTTGTCGTTGTCACGGCATGGAGGGAGAAGCGGTGAACTGTCTTCAGTGCGGTGGAAAGCTCGTAGTTCGCAAGGAGAACTACAAGTACGACGCATCCGGGCTCACTGGAATCACCCTCGTAGGCGTGCCCGTCAGGCATTGCGCCCAGTGCGCGGAGTCCGAGGTGGTCATCCCGCGGATCGAGGAGCTCCATCGGTTGATCGCCTCCGCGCTCACCCGGAAGGCGCCTCGGCTCGCGCCGGCGGAGATTCGTTTCCTCAGGAAACTGCTCGGATGGTCGGGCCAGGATTTCGCCGAGCACTTCGGCGTGGCGCCCGAGACCGTCTCTCGCTGGGAGAACGGACAGGCGCTCATGGGTCCCCAGGCCGACCGCCTGCTCCGGATGATGGTCGTCCATCATCAACCCACCGAGGACTACTCCTTGGACATACTCAAAGCGGTCGCCAAGGAGCGTGCGACCCCCCTGAAGCTCAACGTGAAAGTCGGAAGGCAAGGTTGGTCTCGCGCAGCATGAGACGAACCACCGAGTGACTCGTTCGAGCAACTGAGAGGCCGGACTGGTTGGGAGCGACCAGGTCTTGTGCTAGGAATGCTCCTGAACGTCTCCACGAGGAGGGAGATTCGCATGAAGCGACTGATTCTCGCAGTTGTCCTCCTGACGGTCGTCCCGGCACTTGCTCAACCACAAGCGGAACGCGCGACCGTAACAGGCTTCGTCATCGATTCGGCGTGCCTGTTCATCAAAAACCTCGAAAAGCCCGTCAGCAAAGAGTGCGCGCTCAAGTGCGCCAATGCCGGCTCGCCTCTCGTGATTCTGGCAGACGACGGCACGATCTACCTGCCCATTTCGAGTGAAATGCCTGCCACGGGCCAGAACCCGCGACTGATGAAGTTCGCAGGCGAGAAGGTCATCGTCTCGGGCAGGACATTCGAGCGAGGTGGCTCGCACGCCATCGTTATCGAAGAGATCGGTGCGGCACCCGCCGCCAAGTAGCTCGCGGGTTTGATCACAGAGTCTGCTCGTTCCATGCGAAGGCAACGGTTGTCTGCACCGGTGCTGCGGTCTTCTGTCAGGGGCCAGCGCCTCTGGCGGGTTCATCGCGTGGAATCGGCGCGTCGGCCAGTCCCTCGAGCCCGCTTCACCGGGGTTCGTCGCGTGCGGCAGGGCGGCTGAGCGCAGGACCTCCAGACCGCGTGGCCCGAGTTCGTCCGGATCCTGCGTAGCCTTGGCCCCGATCCCAGGCGGCCCTGACGCAAAAACCTCCCGGCCGCCTTGTGTAGCGACCGGGAGGTTCATGAGGACTTGGTAGCGGGGGCACGCTTCGATCGGGTACAGACGCGGATTCTCACCCTGGAAATCGCATTCGACGACAGAAATCTTCTCGTTCCAGACGCCGCGTAGCCT
>CAZMRF010000083.1:597-13818 GCA_964568735.1 uncultured Acidobacteriota bacterium | reverse complement strand
AATCGATGGCCACGCCCGACCGCCCGACCTCGCCCGCCGCCATTGGATGGTCCGAGTCGTAGCCCATCTGCGTCGGCAGGTCGAAGGCAGTCGACAGCCCGGTCTGCCCCTGCGAGATCAGGAAGTGGAAGCGCCGGTTGGTCTCCGAGGCCGTCCCGAAGCCCGCGTACTGGCGCATCGTCCAGAGGCGCCCGCGGTACATCGTCTCGTAGACGCCGCGGGTAAAGGGGAAGCGGCCCGGCTGCTCGGCCGCGGATCCGGCGGGGAGCTGCGTGTAGACCGGATCGGGCTCGAGCGCGGGATCCGTCGAGTAGGGGCCCGAGCGCTGCTCCGTTTCGTCCTGGGGCCCTTTCGGGTTCATCTTTCGATCGGACATCGCCATTCCTGGGCGGGGCCGCGGAGGCTCGGAAAGAGCGGTTTGCCGCGTCGGGACGGCCACTATACCATGACGCATTCGGACGCCCGGCCCAGAGGCTCCAAGGGGGAGAGAGTGTTCAAGACCATCGAGTGGACCGACGACGGCGTGGTCATGATCGATCAGCGCCTGCTTCCCGAGAGGGAGGAGTACGTGACGCTCAAGACGCCCTCGGAAGTGGCCTGGGCAATCCGCGAGATGGTCATCCGCGGCGCCCCGGCCATCGGCATTGCCGCGGCGATGGGCGTCGCCCTGGCCGCCCACCGGGCCAGGCATCTCCCGCCCGCGGGTCTCGAGGAGGCCTTCGAGTCGGCCGTCAGCGAGATAGGGGCCACGCGCCCCACGGCCGTGAACCTCTTCTGGGCCCTCGCCCGGATGCGGGCGCTCTTTCACCAGAGGCGCGAGGGACTCGACGGCGGCGCTCTGGCCGATCTCCTCGTCGAAGAAGCGAAGCTCATCCTCGACGAGGACGTGGCCATGAACCGGCGCCTGGGGGATCTCGGCGCGGACCTCATGCCTCAGGAGGGCACCGTGCTCACCCACTGCAACGCGGGAGCCCTGGCCACCGGAGGCTATGGCACCGCGCTCGGGGTCATCCGCTCCGCGGTCGCCCGCGGCAAGTCGATCCACGTGATGGCGGACGAGACGCGCCCCCTGCTGCAAGGGGCCCGGCTGACGGCGTGGGAGCTCCAGAAGGACGGCATCCCCACCACGCTCATCACCGACAGCATGGCGGGCCACTTCATGAAGAAGGGGAGCATCAAGGCCGTCGTCGTGGGCGCCGACCGCATCGCTGCCAACGGGGACACCGCCAACAAGATCGGCACCTACACGGTCGCCGTGCTCGCCAGGGAGCACGGCATTCCCTTCTACGTGGCGGCCCCCTTCTCCACCGTGGACATGAACGTCGCCGGCGGAGAGGGCATCCCCATCGAGGAGCGCGCGCCCGGAGAGATCTCGAAGATCGGCGGGACGAGGGTCGCGCCCGAGGGGATCGACGTGGCCAACCCGGCCTTCGACGTCACCCCCGCCTCCTTCATCACGGCCATCATCACCGACCGGGGTGTGGCCCTCCCGCCCTTCGGGCGGAGCCTCGGGGAGATGGCAGCCCGGGGCGCCGAATCGCCGAGCCCCGCCCCGGCTTCAACAGGGCGATGAGATCGGATCTCGTCCTGGGGATCGAGACCTCCTGTGACGAGACCGCGGCCGCGGTCCTCCGCGCTCCCCGGGAGCTGCTCTCGAGCATCGTCGCCTCGCAGATTCCGATCCACCGCCGCTTTGGCGGCGTCGTGCCCGAGCTGGCTTCCCGGCAGCACCTGCTCTCCATCGACACCGTCATCCGCGATGCTCTGGGCCAGGCCGGCTGCACCATCGGGGATCTCGGCGGCATCGCGGTCACCTACGGCCCCGGCCTGGTCGGGTGCCTCCTCGTCGGCATCCAGGTGGCCAAGGCCATCGCCTTCACGCTCAACCTCCCGCTGGCGGCCGTGAACCACCTGGAAGGCCACATCCGCAGCCTCGCTCTCGAGCACGAGACGATCCCACTCCCGGCCCTCTACCTCGTGGTCTCTGGAGGCCACACCTCCATCTACCTGCAACGACGTGAGGGATCGCGTTACGAGATGCTCGCCCATACCCGCGATGACGCCGCAGGTGAGGCCTATGACAAGGCAGCCCGCCTCCTGGGACTCGGCTTTCCCGGGGGGCCTGTCATCGACCGGCTGGCGAGGCAGGGGAACTCCCGGGCCTTCGCCTTCCCCCGCCCGCGGATGTCCGACGGGAGCCTCGACTTCTCCTTCTCGGGCCTGAAGACGGCGCTGCTTCGCCACGTCGAGGCGGCCGGGATCCAGCCGCTGCGCTCCCTGGATGCCGAGGCGGAGCCTTCGGCCGCCGATTGCCCGGCCTCGATCCTCGACCTCGTGGCCTCCTTCCAGGAGGCGATCGTGGATAGCCTGGTCGAGAAGACCTTCCGGGCCGCGGAGTCCGAGCGCGCCGCTTCCATCGGCCTGGCTGGAGGCGTGGCCTGCAACTCGCGGCTCAGGGAGGTGATGGCTGCGGAGGGGAGGAAGCGCGGAATCCCCGTTCTGGTCACCCGCCCTTCGCTGACGACGGACAACGCGGCCATGATCGCGCGGGCCGGCTGGGATCATCTCCGCGCGGGCCGCATCGCCTCCCCGCTGCTGGATGCTGAGCCGAGCGCCGTTCTCTGACACCGCGGCGAGGGTGGCACCTCCATCCCGCGCGCCGAAGGGTCGCCCTGCGCTCCTACTTCCGTCCGGAGACACATCGAGCCCATCTGAGGCATTTCTACCGGGCTCCAGACGTACGCTCCGGGCGACCCTTCGACGCGCGAGACGGGGTAGAACGCTCGGTCAGTTCGCGGTCGCTGTCACTCGGTCCACCCTGAGGAACCCGAGTGGGCCGGGCTCGACTAGAATGGGCGCTTTCCGCGGGGAGGAGATCGTGATGAGACTCCTGGGGTTCGCTTGCGGCGCGCTCGTGCCCCTGCTCATCGTTCTCACGGCATGCGCGGGCCAGCCGCCTGAGGAGCGCCCCGCCGAGGCCAAGGAAACGATCCCTTCCGCGCCCCCAGACGATCGGCTGCAGGCGAGGGCTGCGGAGCTGGCGCGCGAGCTCCTCATCGTCGATACGCACGTCGACGTTCCCTACAGGCTCGAAGAAGAGATGGAGGACATCTCCGTCAGGACCGCGAAAGGCGACTTCGACTACCCGCGCGCGGTGGCGGGCGGGCTGAAGGCGCCCTTCATGTCGATCTACGTGCCGGCCGAGAAGGAAGAGAAGGGCGGCGCGAAGGAGCTGGCCGACCGGCTCATCGACATGGTCGAGAAGTTCGAAGCGGACTGGCCCGATAAGTTCGCCGTGGCGCGCTCCACCGCGGAGGTTCGCGCCCAGGTCGCCGCGGGGAGAATCGCGTTGCCGATGGGGATGGAGAACGGCGCTCCCCTCGAGGGTGATCTCGGGAACCTCCGCCATTTCAAGGAGCGGGGGATCCGCTACATCACGCTCACGCACTCGAAGAACAACCACATCTGCGATTCGTCCTACGAGAAGACGGGGAAGTGGAATGGGCTGAGTCCCTTCGGCCGCGAGGTGGTCGCGGAGATGAACCGCCTCGGGATCATGATCGACGTCTCGCACCTCTCCGACGCGTCGGCCCGCGCGGCGCTCGAGCTCACGCGCGCGCCGGTCATCGCCTCGCACTCCTCCTGCCGGAGGTTCACGCCGGGATGGATGCGCAACATCAGCGACGAGCTCATCCGCAAGGTGGCCGCCGGCGGCGGAGTGATCATGATCAACTTCGGCTCCTCCTTCCTGGACCAGGCGGCCAACCGGCAGGGCAGAGCCTTCTCGGCGCTGGCCAAGAAGCACCGTGAGGCCCACGGCCTGGAGAGCGACGGCCCCGAGATGAAGGCCTTCGAGAAGCGTTACTGGGAGGAGCACGATCGCATCTACGCCACGCTCGACGAGGTCGTCGATCACATCGATCACGTGGTGAAGCTGGCCGGCGCCGAGCACGTCGGCCTCGGGTCGGATTTCGATGGCGTGGGAGACTCTCTGCCCCCGGGGCTCAAGGACGTTTCCGGCTATCCGAACCTGATCCGGGCGCTCCTGGCGCGCGGGTACTCCGAGGAGGACATCCGGAAGATCTGCGGCGAGAACCTCATGCGCGTCTGGGCCGAGGTGGAGCGCATCGCCGCGGAAGGGCCCGGCAAGGTCTGAGCGGACTTCGAGGCCTCCCCCCCTGGGCTGGCACCCGGGGAAGACCCGGCGGGCGTCCCTGCCGTCCAAACCCCCCGGGGCCGGAACGGTGTCCTATGGGGCGTGCTCCTAGAATCGTGCTCCCTGGAAGGTACCTGGACGGCCGTCGGGATCCCCGGCGTGAAGCAGACTGAAAGCGAGGCTCATCTCGTCGCGTGTGCCCAGGCGGGGGATCGCTCCGCCTTCGAGGGGATCTACCGCGCGCACGCCGGGAGGGTCTTCGCGGTCTGCCGCAGGCTCACGGGCTCCGCCGACGAGGCTGAGGACATGACGCAGGAGACCTTCATCCGGGCCTGGCAGCACCTCAGCTCATTCAGGGGGCAGAGCAAGCTCTCTTCCTGGCTGCACCGGGTCGCGGTCAACGTCGTCCTCAACGATCGCCGCTCCCGGGGGCGCTCCCTGGCGATGGAGAAGATCCCGGGCGACGCCGCCCTGGCCGATCCCCCCGCCCGGTACACGCGGCCCCGCTGGGGGAGCGAGGATCTGGAGCAGGCCATCGAGGCCCTTCCGGAAGGGGCACGGATCATCTTTGTCCTGCACGACGTCTATGGCTACGCTCACGGCGAGATCTCGGGAATCGCGGGTTGCGCTGTGGGCACGTCGAAGGCCCAGCTCCACAGGGCCCGGCGACTTCTCCGACAGAGGTTGGAATCGTGAACTGTGCGGATCTGTTGAAGCTCATCGACGACTACGTGGACGGGGAGCTTCCCCGCTCCAGCCGCAGCGAGGCGAGAGCGCACCTCGTGGAGTGCGCCTCCTGTCGCGCCGAAGAAGCGCGGGTTCGTGCGCTGACCGGCGCCGCCGCCGCCCTGCCCGAAGAGCTCCCGCTCCCGCGGGATCTCTGGGCTCGTATTGACGCGCGGCTCCGTGAGGGCGAAGCGGGCGCGCCTCCCGTGCCCTCCGCTCTCCCGCGCGGGCGCCACGCGGCGCTCGCGGCGGCGATGATCGTCGTGCTCGTGGGCGGCGCCGTCGCGGCGGCCCTGCTCTTCCGACAGCCCGCTCCCCCGGCCATCCCGGCGGGCGCGGAGGCCGTCGCGCCGGCCGCGGGGGGCGATTCCCCCGCTGCCGTTCCCCTGGACGAGGCCGGGAAGGCCCTCCTCGAGGCGAAGCAATCGCTCAAGGAGGCTTTCAGCCAGCAGAGCGGCTCGCTCTCGCCGGGGACGGTGAGGCAGGTCGAGGAGAACATCCAGATCATCGAGGCGGCGGTCGCCGAGATCCAGGCGGCGCTTGCGAAGGACCCGGGCAACCCGCAGCTCAGGAAGCTGCTCATCACGGCCCGGCAGCGGGAAGTCGCCGTCCTGACGAAGGTGACCCGCACCGCCGCGGCGCGCCAGGTGAGGTGGTGATGACGTCGTATCGCGCCCGACGATTCGCAGCGGTCAAGGGGCTCATGTGGCTCCGCCAGCTGACGCGGCTCATTCCTCGCAAGCCGGGAGCGATCCTCCCGCACATGATCAGGGGGGCCGCGGTTCTTGCCGCCCTCCTGGCAGCGTCGGGCCCCGCCGCGGCGCAGGTGCAGATCGAGAAGAGCAGACCCGCGCCCGCCGCCGGCCGGGTGCGGATCGAGAACTCGTTCGGAACGGTCAAGGTGGCCGGCTGGGACCGCAACGAGGTTTCGGTCACGGGCCGTCTCGCGCCGGGGGCGGAGCAGCTCGATCTCTCCGGGGACAAGGAATCTGTAGGGATCGACGTCGACACCCCCGAGTCCTGGCTCTACGACTCCGACGACGACACGGAGTACCGCACACAGCTCGAGATCCGGGTTCCGATGAAGAGCTCGCTCGAGATCGAGACCCTGAACGCATCCGTCACCATCGAAAACGTGAGCGGCGAGATCGACGTCGAGTCGGTGAACGGCTCGGTGACGATCAGCGGCAGCCCCGCCACGGTCGAGATCGACACGATGACGGGCAGCGTGACCGTCACGGCGCAGGCGGCCGAGATGGCCGTGTCGACCGTGAGCGGGAAGATTTCCCTCAAGGGCGCATCCCATTCGGTGCGCGTGGAGAGCGTCAGCGGTGCCGTCGAGGTCTCGGGGCAGTCCCTCAACGACGTCGAGATCGAGACGACGGCGGGCGACGTCCGATTCGACGGCTCTTTCGGTCGGGAGGGGGCCTTCAAGATCGAGACCTTCAGCGGCAACGTCGACCTGCTGCTCCCGCACAACGCCGCCGCGCGCTTCCACCTGGTCACCTTCAACGGGCAGATCGAGAACGAAGCGGGTCCGCGCCCTCGACGTGACGGCCGCTTCAACCCTTACCAGGAGGTGCGCTTCTCGACGGGACTCGACGACTACGAGGTCTCGGTCAGCACCTACAGCGGGAACATCAAGCTGCGCGTCAGCGGAGCCGATCCTGCGAGCCCGCCGGATAAGCCCGCGCGCCCCTGAGTCACAGACCAACGCATGAAACAGCGGAGACAGAGACAATGAGATACCTAGGACGACGACCGATTCTCCTTCCCGCCTTGCTGATTCTCCTCGTTGGCCCGCAATGCGGGGGCACATCTCCGGCGGCCGCCGCAAGGACCGTCGGCGCGGCGGCCGGCGCTGATGGCCGGGGGATCGAGGATCTGTCGGCCGCGCTGAGGTCCACCTCCGCGGACGAGCGGGCGCGCGCGGCCTGCGAGATCGGAGACCTCGGAGAGGTCTCACAGGAGGTCGCGAGCCTCCTCGTGGCGCTCATGGACGACGAATCGCCCGTCCGGATAGAGCCGTGCGGCGGCGGGGGGATCTGGTGGAACGATCGCAAGCTCGTCGAGGAGACGACACCGGGGAGGGAGGCCGCTCTCGCGCTGGCTCGGAGCGGCGACGCGACGCTGCGTCCGCTCCTGGGCAAGCTCTCCGATCCCAAGGCAGCCGTTCGCCGGCATGCTCTCGTCGGCCTGGCCGAGCTGGAGGACATCCGGGCTGTCCCGGCGGCAATAGCGGCGCTGGCCGACCCCGACCCTGGAGTACGCACTCTGGCTGCGGAGGCCCTCGGCAAGCTCCGGGACCCGGGAAGCCTCTCTCCCCTGATGAAGCGCTTCGCTGACAGCGACTCGGGCGTCCGCGCCTCCGCAGCGAGGGCGGTCGGCGGATACGGCGACAGCGCCGGCGTCACGCCCCTCACGGCCCTCATGGCCGATGGTGACGCGGGCGTGCGCGAGGCCGCGGCGGGAGCGCTGGGCGAGCTGGAGGATTCCGGCGCCGTCGAGGTCCTCCTGGATGCCTTGAAGGATCCGAGCTGGAGCGTGCGCCACGCCGCAGTGGAGGCCCTGGGGGAGCTGGCAGATCCGAGGGCCGTCGAGCCCCTCGTGGCCGCCGCGCGGGATTCTCATTGGGAGGTGCGCGAAGCAGCGCTCGAGGCTCTCTCCGAGATCGGGTCGGACGCCGGTACGAGGGCCGTCATTGCCGCACTTCAAGATGCTCACTGGTCGGTCCGTGTGACGGCGGCGCAAGCGCTCGGCAACCTCGAGGACTCCCGGGGCCTCACCCCGCTCATGGATGCTCTCCGGGACGCAGATTGGAGGGTGCGGGAGGCCGCGGCGGAGGCGCTCGGAGGGATGCAGAACACGAAGGCCACGGCGCCCCTCACCGCTGCGTTGAAAGATCCTCACTGGAAGGTCAGGGCGGCGGCGGCGGAAGCTCTCGGGGGGATCGGCGATCCGGCCGCGCTCGACGCGCTGGGGGTCGCGCTCACGGATGAGCACTGGATGATCCGAAGCGCGGCGGCGGAGGCGCTCGGGTCACTGGCGGACGTCCGCGCCGTCGGTCTCCTGGGCCGTGTCCTCCAGGATCTCGACTGGCGCGTCCGCGAGGTGGCGGTGGAGGCCCTGGGAGAGATCGAAGAGCCGTCCGCGCTGGATCCGCTCGTCTCCGCGCTGGGGGACGCCCGCTGGAGCGTTCGTGCCGCCGCGGTGGAATCCCTGGCGAGCCTGGAAGATCCCCGGGCCCTCGGGGCCATCCGAAAGGTCCTCCACGACAGCCACCCGCGGGTGCGCGAGGCCGCGATCGAGGCCGTATCGGATCTGACCGAGGACTGAGGGGGCCCCAAACCCACGACCCGGGTTGAGCGTCTAAGGCGTACGGGCGGGACCGGGGCGGGCGCGACCTTGCGGCCCCGCCGCGAATCAGATCATCGACGCCTGTACCTGCTGGGGGAGAGCCTTGCTGAACCTACATGGGAGAGCCTGGGTTGCGCCGGTTATCTTGATGACCTCCTTCATCGGCTCTCCCCTCGCTTCCGGGGAGCAGCAGGAGCCCACGCACGAGATCGTTCTGGATCCCGGGCAAGGCGCCGACCGCAAGACCCCGCGCCCCCTCCCGAAGGCCTCCTCCGAGATCGGCATCGACGGTGTCCTGGACGAGGCGGCCTGGGGCCAGGCGCTGAAGTTCGATCTCACCTACGAAGTCTGGCCCTCGGACAACATCGAGGCCCTGGTCCGGACGGAGGCGCTCCTCACCTATGACGCATCCCACGTCTATGCGGCCTTCAGGGCGCATGACCCGGAGCCGGGTCGGATCCGCGCCCGGCTGACCGACAGGGACGCGGCTTTCCAGGACGATTTCGTCGGGATCGTCGTCGACACCTTCAACGACGGACGCCGGGCCTTCGAGTTCTTCGTCAACCCCAGGGGCGTGCAGATGGATCTCGTGCAGGACGACGTCTCCGGGAACGAGGACTCCTCGTGGGATGCCATCTGGCGCTCCGCAGGCCGGATCACGGAGGATGGCTACGTCGTCGAGATGGCCATTCCCTACACCTCGCTCCGCTTCCAGCGGCAGCAGGGAGATCAGGTGTGGGGACTGGATCTGATCCGGATCTACCCTCGCGACAAGAGATACCTCCTGGCCAGCAACTACCGCGACAAGAACGTCAACTGCTACCTCTGCCAGGTGGGAAAGATCGCCGGCTTCGAGGGCGCCACCCCGGGACGCAACATCGAGATCACGCCGACGATGACCGCGATCCGCACGGATGAAGCCCCGAACCAGAAGGTCGATCCCGGAGATCCCAACACGGAGCTCAAGAGGTTCTCCAGCCGCAGCCTCCAGAGTGGAGACGCGGACGTCGAGCCCGGGATCACCGCCAAGTGGGGGATGACACCGAACCTGATGCTGTCAGGGGCCATCAACCCCGATTTCTCCCAGGTCGAGGCCGATGCCGCCCAGCTCGACGTGAACGAGCGTTTCGCCCTCTTCTTCCCCGAGAAGAGGCCCTTCTTCCTGGAGGGGGCGGACTTCTTCGAAACGCCCATCGTCGCCGTCCATACGCGGACGGTCGCCGATCCCAAGTGGGGAACGAAGCTCACCGGGAAGGAGGGCAAGAACGCCATTGGAGCCTTCGTGGCCGAGGACGAGTTCGCCACGGTGCTCTTCCCCGACAGCCAGGGCTCGTCGGGCACCACCTTCGAGGACTCCGTGACCGACGGGGTCTTCCGTTACCGCAGGGACGTCGGGACCAGCTCGGCCCTCGGCGGCCTCCTCACCTTCCGGGAGGGTAACGGCAACGAGTACTTCAACCGGGTCTTCGGCGCCGACGCGCTCCTGCGCGCGACTCAGAAAGACACCTTCCGCGTTCAGGTCCTCGGCTCCGATACCCGGTACCCGGACGAGCATCCGGACGATCCGAACGGCACCTTGATCACCGAGCCGGAAGATCCCAACGATACCCGCAGCAGCTTCAATCAGCCCCGCGGGACCTTCTCCGACGAGGCCTATTTCCTGAGCTACACGCACGGCACCAAGAGCTGGTCCGCCTGGGCCCGCCATGACCAGAAGGGAGACCAGTTCCGATCGGACCTCGGCTTCATACCGCGGGTGAACACGCGCTTCTCACTGGCCGGCTACGAGTACACCTGGTATGGGGAGGAGGGGAAGACCTGGTGGAGCCGCTGGTGGCTCGGCAGCGACCTCGACGAAACGGCTGATCTGGACGGGAACCTGATCGAGCGGGAGCTGGAGGGCTGGGTGTCCTATTCCGGCCCGCTGCAGTCCAACTTCTTCCTGGGGGGCGGCAATCGCCGCTTCGAATACCTCGACGGCAGGTTCGCCCAGCCCTTCGTGAACTTCTCGTACGGGTTGCGTCCTTCGGGCGACCTGTTCCTCGGGCTCGATTCGGGGATCAGCAAGCGCGTGGACTTCGCCTTCGTGGATCCGAACGATTCCGGCGCGGCCCGGCAGGGCGACGAGTTCCGCATCGAGCCCAGCATGACCTGGAACCTCGGGAGCCGCCTGAAGGCCAACCTGTCGTACCTCATCTTCCAGCTTCGCAACGAGGAGGGGCGCCTCTTCCGCGCGAACCTCTCACAGCTCAACATGACCTATCAGCTCAACATCCGGACATTCTTCCGCGCCGTGCTCCAGTACGCGGACGTGGAGCGGGACACGGATCTCTATCCGGACTGCGTCTCCGATCCGACCGGCTGCGGGCTGGAGAAGAGGTCGAAGTCCTTCTTCACGCAGCTTCTCTTCTCCTACAAAGTCAATCCACAAACGGCCGTCTACCTGGGCTATGTGGAGAACCAGGCCGGAGGCAGCGACGTCTTCCTTGCCGTGCAACCGGGAGAGAACGGCTACGAGCCGCTGGAGCGCCAGGACCGCACGCTCTTCTTCAAGATCGGCTACGCCTTCGTCCAGTAGCTCCTCAGAAGCCTGCCTTCTTCATCCTCTCCATGCACTCCTCGTCGGAGACGTCCTCCTTGTGCGTGGCGATCGACCAGTGGTGGCCGAAGGGGTCCTCGAGCTTCCCGTAGCGGTCGCCCCAGAACATGTCTGCAACCGGCATCGTCACCTTGCCGCCCGCCTTCACGGCGCGATCCATCAAGGCGTCCACGTTGCTCACGTAGAGATGGATCGTGACCGGCGAGCCCCCGCCGGCCTTCGGACCGAAGGATGCGTAGTCGGGGAACTCGTCGTTCAGCATGATGTGGGAGTCGCCGATCGTGATCTCGGCGTGCATGATCTTGCCGCCCGGGCCGAGCATCTTGCGAATCTCTTCGGCGCCGAAAGCTTTCTTGTAGAAATCGAGCGCCCTGGCCGCACCATTGATGACCAGGTGCGGTGTGACGGTGTGGAACCCTTCGGGGATGGGCTTTCCAGGCTTGGCCATGCGAACCTCCTGAGCGGCGAAGCGCCTCCCGCTGCCGGTGCGGACGGCGACGGCTACCGGATGCCGGACCACTGATCGGATGACCCGGAGGATAGACCCGGCCTCCGGGGGTTGTCTACGCCGGGGAGAGGCTGGAGTTCTACAGCCCGGTCGGAGCCGCCTGTTGCCGGAGCCGCGGGGCCGGGTTAGAGTCTGTCTTCTTTCCGCCCCGAAGGCGGCTCCCTCATCCGCGGACGACGAAATGGAACAGGAACGGATCCGCAACTTCTCCATCATCGCGCACATCGACCACGGGAAGACCACGCTCTCGGACCGCATCCTCGAGAAGACCGATGCGCTGACACAGCGGGAGATGAAGGACCAGGTCCTCGACGACATGGACCTCGAGAGGGAGCGCGGCATCACCATCAAGGCGCACTCCGTCGCCCTGGTCTACCGGGCGCAGGACGGGCGGGACTACCTCTTCAACCTCATCGACACGCCCGGGCACGTGGACTTCTCCTACGAGGTCAGCCGGGCGCTGTCGGCCTGCGAGGGGGCCGTGCTCGTGGTGGATGCCAGCCAGGGCGTCGAGGCCCAGACGCTCGCGAACAGCTACCTCGCCATCGAGAACCACCTGGAGATCATCTCCGTCCTGAACAAGATCGACCTTCCCGCCGCCGATGCCGAGCGCGTGCGCGGGCAGCTTTCCCAACTCCCGGGTCTCAATCCCGAGCATGCCATCCCGGCCTCCGCGAAGGCCGGGATCGGGATCGACGAGCTCCTCGAGGCGATCGTGCGATGGGTTCCGCCCCCCGCCGGGAACCCGGATGCGCCGCTCAAGGCGCTCATCTTCGATTCCTGGTACGACTCCTATCGCGGCGTGATCATCCTGGTCAGGGTCTTCAACGGCTCCCTCGCGGAGGGAACGCGCGTCCGGCTGATGGCGACCGGAAGCGTCCACGACGTTCTGGAGATCGGGATCTACACGCCGAAGATGAAGCGGACCGGGTCTCTCGGGGCGGGAGAGGTCGGCTACATCATCGCGAACATCAAGACCGTGCGCGACTGCCAGGTGGGCGACACGATCACCGAGGAGAGGAGGCCCACGGAGAAGGCCTTTCCCGGCTTCCGGCCCATCAAGCCCATGGTCTTCGCGGGGCTCTACCCGCTCACGGACACGGGCTACGAGTCGCTGCGTGACTCGCTGGAGAAGCTGCGGCTCAACGACGCGTCGTTCTTCTTCGAGCCGGAAGCCTCCGCGGCGCTGGGGCTGGGGTTCCGGTGCGGCTTCCTCGGCATGCTCCACATGGAGATCATCCAGCAGCGCCTCGAGCGCGAGTTCAAGCTCGAGCTGCTCACGACGGCGCCGAGCGTCTCCTTCCGGGTCCTGACCACCTCGGGTGAGATCCGGGAGATCCACAACCCCACGCAGATGCCGCCTGCCGGGGAGATCGAGATCATCGAAGAGCCGATCCTGACGGTGCGGATCATCACCCCTCCCGAGTACCTCGGTGGGATCTTCGCGCTCGTCGAGGAGCGGCGCGGGACGCAGAAGGAGATGACCTACCTCTCGCCCGAGCGGGTTCTCCTCACCTACGAGGTCCCGCTCAACGAGGTCGTTCTCGACTTCCACGACCGCCTCAAGACCATCTCGCGCGGCTACGCCTCGATGGACTACCAGGTCACCGGCTACCGGGACGCGGACCTCGTGAAGCTGGACATCCTCGTGAACGGGGATCCCGTCGACACGCTCTCGCTCATCGTCCACAAGGCGAAGGCCTACGCGATGGGAAAGGCGCTCGTGGAGAAGATGCGCCAGGTCATTCCCCGGCAGCTCTTCGAGGTGGCGATCCAGGCCGCCGTCGGAAGCAGGGTCATCGCGAGGGAGAGCGTCAAGGCTCTCCGGAAGAACGTCCTCGCCAAGTGCTACGGCGGCGACATCACCCGGAAGCG
>CAZMRF010000083.1:0-587 GCA_964568735.1 uncultured Acidobacteriota bacterium | reverse complement strand
CGCCGGATGAAGCGGGTTGGGAAGGTTGACATCCCCCAGGAGGCCTTCCTCGCCATCCTGAAACTCTGACCCCCGCGGGAGCGAAGACGACGCGGCCGTTTCTTGACACCCTCGAGGAGGGCTGCCTATATTCTCCCGGCCATGCGAACCTCACCTATCGTAACCGGCCCTTCGCGGAGGCGATCGGAGGCGGGGGCAGCGGGGATCAAGCTCATCCTATCCTTGGTGCTCCTCGCCGTGGTGAGCCAGGCGATGTACATCTTCATCCCCATCTACATCGCGGTCTACGACTTCACGAGCCAGCTCGACAAGGAAGCCCAGTTCGGTTCCACCAAGAGGGACGACCAGATCAAGGACGGGCTCCTGAAGTACGCCGCCGATCTCAACCTTCCCGTGGACAAGCAGGCGCTCAACGTCGTCCGCAGACCCAACGACCTTACCGTGAGCGTGGAGTTCATGGTGCCTGTCAAGACGCTGCTCTACACCTACGAGTGGCAGGTCTCGGCGAAGAAGTCCTACCCGCTCTTCTAGTCCTTATCCAAGCGTGATGTGAGAGGTTTCGTCACGCGATTCTGATGGAAGTGCTC
>CAZMRF010000082.1:0-14521 GCA_964568735.1 uncultured Acidobacteriota bacterium | reverse complement strand
AGGTCGGCCATCTGGCTCTCCGCCTGGCCGCGATGGAGCGAATCGGTGGGGATCGGCACCAGCGCAAAGAGGGCCGCGAGGGCGGCCGCCCCGGCTGCGGCTGCGGCACGCACCGGGGCCAGGGGCGGGCGGAGAAGCGCCGGGAGCCCGGCGAGCCCCTCTCCCGCGAAGACGATCAGGACGGGCACGAGCGGCATCCTGAACCTGGCGAAGTTGAAGAAGAGGAGGACCGTCCCCGTGTAGCCCGCCGCGATCACCCACAGCGGAAGGAGGTCGCGCCAGGCGCGGGCGGAGAGGACGAGGCCGGCGGCAGCTAGGGGAAGGAGCAGCCCCCACGTCGGGAGATAGCGCAGAACGGGAACGAAGGCACGGTGATGATCGAAATTCTGGTTGTCCGGAAGCTCGTAGGCGTTGAGGAAGATGCGCAGCTTCGTCGCGAGGAGGGCGAGCCACCCTGCCGGGTCCGAGCGGATCCAGCCGAGGCCCTCGCCGATCCAGTACGTCGAGGCCTCCCTCCGGGTGAGGCTCCTGCCGGCTCTCCGCTCCGCCTCCTTCCGGAAGTCTTCGTGCTCGAGCCCGCTCATGGCGCGCACGAAGGGTGGCGGGGAGTACCTGCCGTCGGAGTCCGGGTTGTTCCCGATGTAGAAGACCTCGCCGCCCCCGGACGTCAGGAGGACCCACTCGCCCGAGATGGCCACGTTGCGGGCCGTGACGGGCGCGATGGCGAGGATGCACCCTGCGGCAAGCCAGAGCGTGCGGGCGCAGGCCTCGCGGAGCCACCCGCGTGTCATGCCGCCGCGAAGCTTCACGTCGGCGGCCAGCCACAGGGCCAGGAGGGGGGCGAGGAGGATCAGGTTCTCGCTCGAGAGGGAGGCCAGCCCGAGGCAGACGCCGGCCCCGAAGAGGAACGACCTCCGGCTCCCCTCGGAGTGGACGAGCGCCGCCGTCATCGCGGCCGTGAGGAAGACCGACCACGAGGGCTTCATGATCATCCCGTCGTAGAAGATCGAAGGCGCGTAGAGCGCCGCGAAGAGCCCAGCAGCCAGCGCGGCCGGCCTCCCGAGAAGGCGCCGCGCGATCAGGAAGACGAGCAGGCAGGTCAGCGACCCGAGCGCCGCCTGCACGAGCCGGGGCACGAGGAGCCCGTCGCCGGCGAACCGGAAGATGACGCCGAGGATGTAGGCGTAGAGCGGGCTCTGCTCGAAGACCTCGGTGCCCGAGAGCCAATCGCCCGCCGCGATCCTGCGGGCCCAGGCGAGGTAGTAGGCCGGGTCGAGCTGGATCTGCGTGAAGAGCGGGGTGGAGCGGAGCTGGGCCAGGTACCAGAGCCGCATCCCCAGGGCGATCAACACGACGGCGCCCCCCGCGATGCGGTCGAAGGCGCGCCCGCGCGGATCGCTCTTCAGGGGCGATACAGGATCGATGACGGGCCTCAAGGGCCGCCTCCCTCCCTGTCCAGACGATCACGCAGCGCCGCCGCTCCGGCATGGCCGGGTGCGAGAGTGAGAGCCCGATCCAGGGCCGTCCTCGCGTCCGGGACCTCCCCCCGTGCGGCATGGACCATCGCCATACCGTACCAGGCATCCGACTGCTGGTCAGGTGATGGAGGAGGCGAGGCGGCCAGCGCCGACCGGAGCTGGTCGAGCGACTCGTCGAGGCGGCCCACGAGGTAGAGGCCCCGTGCGAATCTGATTCGGAGGGCGAAGCTGCGAGGCTCGAGGGTGACCGCCTCGCCCAGTGCGCCAGCCGCTCCCAGGCGATCCCCCCGGGACTCGAGCAAGGTGATCAGCTCGCCCAGAGCTTCACGCCGGACGTCCGGATCCGGGCAGGCGGCCGCCGCGTGGAAGGCCTTCTCGGCCGCGGCGAGGTCGCCGCGCTCCCGCTCGGCCAGCCCCAGCCCGTGGCTCGCGGCGCCGGCGATCCGCGTGAAGACGACGTTGCCCGCCCGCGCGGCCGGCTCCATCACGCTGATGCCTCTTCGAAACGACTCCGCAGCCTCGTCGAATCGCCCGGCGTGGAGGTAGAGCTCGCCGAGGATGGCATCGTTCTGGGCGTAGAAGCCCGGAGCGTTTCCAGGATCACGGGTGACGAAGAACCAGCAGCCCGCCACCAGCGCCGAGCCGAGGAGAGCCTCTCTCACCCTTCGCTGCCTCACCCAGGCGGCCAGCCGCGCCGCGCCGTGGCCCGCGAAGATCGCGAAGAAGGGAATCGCCGGCATTCTGTATCTCGACTGGGTGAAGAAGATGAGCGCCGACAGAATGAAGGCCCCCATCCCCGCATAGAGGGGCACGAGCTCCTTCCAGCGCCCGGCGGAGACGACGAGGCCGAGAGCGGCCAGAGGAGCCACGAGCGCGAATCCCGCCCAGGGGAGGGAGAGCGTTCGGGAGAAGAGCCTGAAGTTCGCGTAGGAGAAGTTGTCGGGCCGCTCGAAGGCGTTCAGGAAGACGGCCAGCTTGTCCCAGAGCAGCCAGGCGAAGCGGCCGGGCTCGCTCGTGATGAAGCGCAACCCCTCTCCCCACCAGTACCGGGAGGCCTCGCGGCGCGTCACGGGCCGGCCGAGCCGCCGGGCCGCCTCGACGCGGAAGTCCTCGTGCTCCAGGAAGGGATCGGGGCGCACGAAGGGGGGCGGGCTGTAGCGGCCGGAGGCGTTGGGGTTGTTGCCCGTATAGAAGTTCTCCCCGCCGGCCGATGTGATCAGGACGTACTCGCCCGAGACGGCGATGTTCCGTACCGCGACGGGGAGCACGGCCGCCGCGTAGCCCACTACAAGAAGGAGAGCGGCCGGCAGCCCGGCGTTCCATCGCTCACCGGCTCGCGGGGCGAGGAGCCACGCCAGGACGATGGGAACCGCCACGTTCACGTTCTCGTGGACGAGCGCCGCGAGCCCGAGGCAGAGGCCCCCGGCCACGACCCATCCTCGTCGCCTGGCATCCGATAGGGAGAGCAGCCCGGCGAAGGCCGTCGAGAGCGCGAGCGCCAGCGTCGTCTTGTTGATCTGCCCGTCGTAGTAGATGGCGGGCCCGTAACCGGCGAGGAGCCCTCCGGCGATGAGCCCGGCCCACCAGCCGAAGAGCCGCCGCCCCAGGAGGAATGTCCCGGAGCAGGTGGCCGCGCCCAGAACGGCCTGCAGGATCCTGGGGAGCGTGAGCCCCTCCCCGAAGACGGAATAGAGGCTCCCGAGGGCGTAGGGGTAGAGGGGGGCCATCTCGAAGGTCCCGGTGCCCAGCCAGTCGCCGGCCGCGATCCGCCGCGCCCACTCGTGGTAGTAAAGAGGATCGAGGCGCAGGAAGGAGCCCAGCCCCGCCGTGTCGATCTCGAGGACGTAGAGGACGCGCGGGAGGAGGGCGGCCAGGAAGAGGAGGGCGGCGGCCAGCGCATCGCGACGGCCCAGGGGGATGCGATCGCTCGGGGCCATGAGCGCGGAATCGTAGCATGCGGACGGGGCGGCCCGGCATCGGGGGCTCGCGAGAGGGGCCCGTGCCTTCTCCGGGGAAACCCCGGCGGACGGTCGTGGGTCTATCGAGGCTGCACGAGTCCCGAAGCCGAGGGGGGGGAGGTCTTCATGGCTGGCGCTCAGGCGCAGGTTCCGGTCACCACGGGAAGCACCCGGTCGCGTTCCGCGGCCCTGCCGTCGTTCGATGTCGAGGAGATGTGGTTCCCCGCCGGGGGCCGCATCGATCCGCACGAGCACGCGCGCACGAACCTGGCCGTCATGCTGGAGGGCTCGTTCGACATCGGGCTTCGTGACAAGGTCGTCGGCTGCCCTGCCGGCTCCGTTCTCATCGAGCCGGCCGGAGAACGGCACTGGAACCGGATGGAGCGCGCCGGTGCGCATGTCCTCGTTCTCCAGATCGACCCGGGAGCGGAGGCCCTGGCCGGCGAGGCCCGGGAGGCCCTGGAGCGTTCGACCTGCTTCCGCGATGCGGTCCTCCCCGCGCTGGCCCGCCGCCTGAGCCTGGAGCTCGAGCAGCCCGATGCGATCTCGGCCCTCGCCATCGAGGGGCTCGGCCTGGAGATGCTCGCGGTGGCGGCGCGCAGGAGCGGCGTCGATCCGGTGCGGGGCACGCCACCCCGCTGGGTGGAGCGAGCCAGGGAGATCATCCACGACCGCTGCTTCGAGTCGATCCGCGTGGGCGACGTCGCGGGAGAGGTCGGGGTCCACCCCGTACACTTCGCGCGCGTCTTCCGGAAGCACTTCCAATCGTCGCTGGGCTCCTACGTGCGTATGCTGCGGCTGAACCACGCCGCGACGCGGCTTGCGCGGACGGAGGCTCCCATCTCCGAGATCGCGATCGAGTGCGGCTTCGCCGATCAGAGCCACCTGACGCGCCTCTTCCGCCGGCATCTCGGGACGACGCCGGATCGGTACCGGCGGGCCACGCGGGGCGACTAGCGACCCACGCCTCCTCACCCCCCAGTCGGCCGGGCTCGAAGCCCGCCTGTCGGGGGGATCGGCCCGCCGGCCCGATCACGACGGCCGCGGCGCACCACTCGCTCAATGGGGGGCGCGAGTGAGGTGCCGGACCTGCCCGGCCTCAATGGATCTGGATGTTCCCCCCGCCAATCCTGTGGGGGCCGAAATTCGGGTTGGGGACGCGGTCGATCGCGCAGAACGCCTCGTTCGCCGCTTCGTTCCCGATCCCGAGGAGAGTGCTCACGTCCGAGTACCCATTGGCGCCCTCGCCGTTGTCGATCGATTGGAACCAGGCGAAGATGCCGATCAGCGATGGGTCGTTGCTGATGTTGATTCGACCGCCCCACTTGGCCCGGTTCTGAGTCCTAGGCGGGATCTCCGGAGTCCGCACGAGGACGGGCGTGTCGTAGACGTTGAAGCAGGTGATGGGCCCGCTGATGCGAGCGACGTTTCCGTCGGCCTCCTGCTCGTAGGTGAACCAGCCGCTCACGGAGCCGTCCGGGTCACGCCTGGCGGTGAAGGTCACCCGGTTGTAGATCGGCCCCTCGGTCCCGAAGATCCCGCCGTTGAAGTCGGCCGGGATGACGAACTGGTAGCCGCCTGTAGCATTGAATAGGTGACCGCCCGCGGCGGGCGCCTGCGCCGTTGCGGCCTCCTCGTCTTCCGCCGGGACGCTCACCGGCGCTCCATACGTCAGAGTCCCCGTGAAGAGAAGGGCCGCGGTGCCGAGAATCAGAAGCGATAATCGTTTCGAAGTCATGGAGAGTCTCCCAGTGCGCCCCGAGGCCCGAGTGTCTCGGGCGCGTCGATGGGAGAGTCCCTCGAAAGGAGCTGAGCGTCTTGAACGGAGAGGCAGGGGAATTGAACGGAGACAACTTCGAGCGGCGCACCGCTCATCAGGCCGAGGGCCTCATTGACGGTGCCTCTGCCGTACCGTTGAATATTCCCGCGGCGATATAATCCGTGCCGATGGCCTGCCTCATCTATACGGATGACACGGGGAAGCGGGTGGTCCTCGAGATCTCCCGTGACGTCATCCGCATCGGCCGCGCGCGGGACAACGAGATCGTCTCCCGCGACCTGCGCGTCTCGCGCCACCACGCGGTTCTGGCGAAATCGCCCGACGGCTTTCTCATCCGCGACATCGGGTCGAGCCTCGGTGTCCACGTCAACAACAAGCGCGTGGAGGAGAGCCCGCTCGCCGATGGCGATCTGATCCAGCTCGGCGACACGCTCTACACCTTCGTGGAGGAGCCGTCTGCTCATGCCGGGGCGATTCCCGGAGCCGATGCGAGCGATGCCGCTGTCGTGGGCAGCGCCCTGATCTCCGGGGTGGAAGAGGCCGCCCGCTCCCTGCGCACCGCCATCGAGGGGCCGGTGCCGACTCCGCAGCCGCGCGGGGCGCGCTCCACCGACGAGGCCCTCACGCGGATGGAGTCCTCCCTCGAGCTGCTCCGAGGAGGCATCGAGCGCATCGAGAGGGCGCGCCGGACGATGCAGAGCCTCTACGAGATTGGAAGGGTCCTCAACTCCAGCATGAACCGGGAGAACCTCCTCGACCTGATCATGGACCTGGCTCTCGGCGTGGTGGCGGCCGGCCGCGGCTACCTCATGCTCGCGGAGCGCGGCACGGGGGACCTGGCGGTGAAGGCGGCACGCAACATGGGGGAAGAGATCGCCCTGGGCGCCGCGCCCCCCATCTCGGCGGGCATCGCCCGGAAGGTCTTCGAGTCCGGGGATCCGGTCATCACCTCGGACGCCCGCGAGGACAAGCGCTTCCGGGAGCACCAGAGCGTGGCCGATCTGAACATCCACTCCGTGGTCTGCGTTCCGCTCATGGATCGCGCCGATCGTCCGATGGGCGTCATCTACGTGGACGAGAAGCGCTCGGGCCGCTCCTTCGACGGGGAAGACCGCGACTTCCTGATGGCCTTCGCCAACTACGCCGCCATCGCCATCGAGAACAGGCGCCTCTTCGAGGAGGCGGGCACGCGGGCCAGGATGGAGGAGGAGCTGCGCGCCATGCGCCGCCTGGACGATCTCAAGTCGGAGCTGATGTCCGTCGTGGCCCACGACGTCCGCACGCCGCTGACGTCGATCCGCAGCTACGCCGAGATCCTCAGCGAGGACTTCGAGGGGATGGACCCGGTGCAGCGCCGAGTCTTCCTCGAGCGAATCGTCCGCGAGTCCGACAGGCTGAACCGCCTCACGAGCGACTACCTCGACCTGGCGACGATCGAGGCCGGCAAGATGGAGCTGCACCTGGAGGAGGCGGACGCGGGCCCCGTCGTGCGCGAGGCCTGCGAAGCGCTGGAGGGGCAGGCGGAGGAGCACCGCATCCGCCTCGCCTGCGAGGTGGAGCCGGAGATCGGGCCGATGCGGATGGATCGGGATCGCCTCCTGCAGGTGCTCACGAACCTGATAAGCAACGCCCTGAAGTTCAGCCCCGAGGGCGGCGAGGTCCTCGTGGCTGCGCGGCGCGGGAGCACGAGAGAGGGGAAGCCCGGCGTCCTGTTCGAAGTGCGGGACGAAGGTCCGGGCATCTCGCCCGAGGAGATCGGCAGCCTCTTCCGGAAGTTCTCGCAGGTGGGCCGCCCCGCGGGAGAGCGGCCCAGGGGGACGGGCCTCGGGCTCGTGATCGTCCGCGAGATCGTCGAGATGCACGGTGGCCTCGTCGCCGTGGAGTCGGAGCCCGGGAAAGGCTGCCGCTTCCACTTCACCCTTCCGATCGGGGGGCCCGTCTCCGGCGCATCCCCGGCGTAGCGCGGATGGATCCTACGCAGGTGCTCTCTTCTCGTCTCGCGGCTCACGGCGTAGCCCGGCGGTGCTATCCTCCCTGCCTCCGCGGGCGATTCAGAGGACCGCCGCACAGGGATTCAACCTCATGAAGGTAGCCGACAGGATGGTCCGCGACGTGATCACGCTCGACGCGGATCAGACGCTACGCGAGGCCATCGGGATCTTCCAGAAGCACCACATCCGCCACGTCCCCGTCCTGAAGGACGGAAAGCTCGTCGGGATCCTCACCGATCGCGACGTCAAGCGCGCCACGCCCTCGCCGCTCGCCGGTGACAGCATCGAAGAGTTCAACAGGGTCGTGGACTCCAGCCGGGTCGGGCAGCTCATGACGCGCAACCCCTACTGCGTGACCCCGGCGACCCCGCTGCGCGACGCCGTGAAGATCCTCCATGATCGGAAGAACGGCGCCCTTCCCGTGGTGGAGGGAGATCGCCTCGTGGGGCTCATCACCACCACCGACATGCTCATGGATCTCTACAAACTGCTGCCGGAATGAGCGCCCCTCCCGGGCGGCCCGTTCCGGAGGACGCCCGCCAGCGATGCCTGCCATGACCGCTCCGCTCAGGAAAGGGGAGATCGTCTCCCTCAAGATCGAAGATCTGGCCTTCGGGGGCCCGGGCGTTGCGCGCCACGAGGGGTTCGTCGTCATGGTCCACCGGGGCCTGCCCGGCGACACGCTCCGCGCGGAAGTTGAGAGGGTCCACAAGACCTACGCCGAGGCCACGATGGTGGAGATCGTCGAGCCCTCCGCCCTGCGGGTGGCGCCCGCGTGCAGCCACTTCGGAGTCTGCGGAGGCTGCAAGTGGCAGGACCTGGGCTATGCCTCTCAGATCGACTACAAGCGGCGCCAGGTCGTGGAGGCCCTCAGGAGGATCGGCCACCTGGAGGATCCCCCGGTCGAGGAGACGCTGGCCTCGCCCGAGACCTTCTTCTACAGGAACAAGATGGAATTCTCGTTCGGCTCCGATCCCGACGGAAAGCTCATCCTGGGCCTCCACCCGGCCGGCTCCTACAGGGACGTCTTCGACCTTCGCAAGTGCCACCTCCAGTCGGAGCTCTCGAACCACATCGTCGCCTGCATCCGCGAGGAGTGCGCGAAGAGGAGCCTCCGTCCCTACGACGTGAAATCGCACGAGGGCTTTCTCAGGTACGTGACGATCCGCGAGGGGAAGCTCACGGGAGAGGTGATGGTCAATCTCGTCACCGCCAATGGCGAGGGGCGTGAGCTGGCCGAAATCGCCGAGGTGGTCGCGGCGCAGTTCCCGGCCGTCATCTGCTTCATCCGGAGCATCAACTCCCGGCGCGCGACGGTGGCCGTGGGCGAGAGGGAAGAGATCCTCTACGGCCGCCCCTACATCACGGAGCGGATCGGGGACGCCACCTTCGAGATCACCGCCTCGTCCTTCTTCCAGACGAACTCGCGGCAGGCGGAGCGCCTCTACGCGACGGTCCTCGAGGCCGCCGACCTGAACAAGGAAGACTCGGTGCTCGACCTCTACTCGGGGACGGGGACGATCGCGATCCTCGCGGCTCAGAAGGCCCGTGAGGTGCGCGGAGTGGAGTCGCAGCCCGACGCGGTGCGCAACGCGGAGAGGAACGCCGCCCTCAACGGAGTCCGCAACTGCTTCTTCGTCCGGGCCGACGTGCGCAAGGCGCTCCAGGCCCTCGGAGCGGGCCCCTCGCGGCCGACGGTGGTCGTCGTGAACCCTCCGCGGGCCGGCCTCAGCAAGGCCGTCGTCAGGCACACGCTCAGGCTGGCACCCCGGAGAGTCGTCTATGTCTCGTGCAACCCCTCGACCCTGGCGCGCGACCTGAGGCTCATGTGCGAGCAGGACTACACGCTGCGGTGGATCCGCCCGGTCGACATGTTCCCCCACACGGCCCACATCGAGTGCGTCGCCCGGGTGGACCGCACGCCGGGTAGCCGCGGCGGCGGCCCGGGGCCGAGGATGCTGGACGATGAGGATCCCGACGATGGTGCGGACGAGCGCGGCGGCGATGACGGAGAGGGCGAAGCGGCTTCGCGAAGCAGCGATCGCTCCGTTGACTCGGCGGGTGAGCCCGAGGACGGCAACGGCGAAGGGGAGTTCCGGTGAAGGATCCACGGATGGAGACTGAGCTGTGACCAACTCGTCCGACACGTTCAAGACTGGAGAGAAGGCGACTGAGGCCGGACAGTTCAGCTGCCTGAACTGCCGTCAGATGGGGAAGTCCACGACGATCGAGATGGAGAAAGGCGCCATCTTCCTCCACTGCACCGTCTGCGAGACGAAGGACGCGACCTGGCGGCTGGTCCTCAAGCCCGTCAGGAGGTGAGCCATCCCGGCCTTCCTCATGCCCCTCGGGGTTCGCGACACCAGCGCGGGAGTGACAGGAGTCAACGCGACGCCAGGTGAGCCCTCCCGCGAGGAGGATGGCCGCGTAGCGTGAAGTGGCCGAAGTGGATCACCGGATTCGGCCTCTCGATCCTGATCGTCGCGGCCTGCTACCTCCCGGCGCTCGACGGCGAGCCGATCACCGAGGACAGGCTCCTCATCCTGGAGAACCCGGCGACGCGATCACCGTGGGCGGCGCTGGCCTCCTTTACGCGCTCCTTCTGGCACGGGATCATGCCCGTCCAGCCCTACTACCGGCCCCTCCCGATCCTCACCTGGTCGATCGAGCGTTCGCTGGCGGGGCCGACACCCTCGGTCTTTCACGCCACGAACATCGCCCTGCATGGGCTCAACGCGGCGCTCGCGGCGCTGCTGGTTCTCGGGCTCGCGAGGCTTGCGGAGCCGGAAGGGGCTCGCCTCGGCGCGTCCTCACTGGCTGTCGGCGTTTCGTTGCCTGGCGTGGCGGTGGCGGACGGGCGACCTCCTGCGTTCATCACGACTCCGCTGGCAGGTGCCCTGCTCGCTGGCGCGCTCGTCGCGGTTCATCCACTCCACTCCGAGCCCGTGGCCGCGCTCTACGGACGACCCGATCTCCTGGCGACGGCCGGTACGCTCCTCTTCCTGAACTTCGCGGTGCGGGGGCGCTGGATTCTCTCGCTCGTCGCGCTCGCTGCCGCTCTCCTCTCCAAGGAGTCGGCGCTCCTCATGCCGCTGCTCATCCCCGCCGCTTTCGCGGCGGGGGCTGTCCGGAGTTCGATAAGGGAGTTCACGCGAGGTCGCGCGGCGGTTGAGCTCCGGGATTCAGCTAGAGCTCGTGCGTCCAGTCGGGTTGAGACAGGAGATCGACCGGGCCAGGGAACCGACGCTCATCGGGCGGCTGCGAGTACCCGATTACACAAGTCCGGACTTGTCGCCCCCGCCCTGATCCGTCCGCTGCGCGTTGCGGTCGTAGGCAGCTTCGCCGCAGCCCTCGTTCTCGGCGGCTACCTGATCCTCCGTTACGTCGCGCTCGGCGCGCTCGTGGACCGGCCGCCCATCCACCCGCTCGACAACCCGCTCGTCCGGGCCATCGGCATCGAGCGCTGGCTGACTCCTCTCGCGGTCCTGGCGCGCACCGCGAGGATCGGTCTCTGGCCCGACAGCCTCTGCGCGGATCGGGGGTACGCGACGGTCCCTCTCGCATCGGGGATCGGAGATCCCTGGGCTCTCGCGGGAGGCGCGCTCCTCCTCGCGGCGCTGGTGGTCGTCGCCCGGCTCTGGGTCCTGCGATCGCCATGGGCCCTGCCCGCAACTGCAACGCTCCTCGCCTGGCTCCCCGCTTCGAACCTGATCGTCATGGCTCCGGTCCTGATGGCGGAGCGGCTTGCCTACATGCCATCGATCTTCATCTGCGTCCTGGCGGGAGGCGCCTGTGTTGGGCTGGCCGGAGGGCTCCGGAGCAACGACGTTTCCACCCCCGCGTCGAGGGAGCCCGCGCTTCGCGCAGGGGGAATCACCGGCCGTGCCGGGCCGGCCGCTCGCGCTCGAGCGAGACGGCGCGGCCTCATATCAGCGGTGGTCATCGTGATGACCCTCGCTCTCGCGGCGCTGGCGGGCCGGACCTTCGTCCGCGCGTCCGACTTCCGTTCGGAGATCTCCTTCTACGAGAGCGACACGAGAGCCTGCCCCCTCTCCGTGAAGGCCCACTACAACCTGGGCAATGCCCTCTCGCGCGAAAGTCGCCACGAAGAAGCGGTGCAGGCCTTCGAGCGGGCCACGGGCATCGCACCCTTCCTCGCGATAGCCCACAGCAACCGCGGCGGCTCGTACCTCGCCATGAACCGGATCGGCGAGGCGGAGGCGGCGTACAGGCAGGCGCTCGAGGTCGATCCAGGGCTGGTGACGGCGCGGGCCAGCCTCGCCGGCATCCTCTATTTGAAGGGGCAGCTCGAGGCAGCCCTCACCGAGGCCGAATCCGCCCTCGCCTCGAACCCCGCTCCCGGCGACGCCGTGCAGATCCGCGAGCTGATCGATCGGATCCGCAAGCGCCTCGCAAAGCTGCCCGAGGCAGCTGTCCTTTCGGAGGCTCGGGGGCAACCCCTTCCATAACCCGTCCCGTGCGAATGCTCGTGTTCAGCCATGCTGGTGCGCGCCTGTCTCGCGATCACCGGATCGACACCTTCACGCTTGACGGGCAAGAATGGCGTGGAGAATGCCCTTCGCTGACGAGCCCTACCCCACACCCGTCGACGCGAAAGGGGTCGGCTCCGCCCGCCGATCCCGAGACGCAGCTCTGTCCATCTGTAGTTGGGCGGACGGAGTTAGCGGTAGATCTCGCGGCGGCGGCCGATTTTGACGACGACTACCTTGAGGTTCTCGTCAAGGACTTCGTAGACCGCTCGGTAGTCACCCTGTCTTACGCGGTACTTGCCTGTCCCCGTCAGCTTCTCGCACCCAGGGGGACGCGGATCGGTTTCGAGCCGGGCTATACGAGACACGAGCTGACGGCGCTGTTTCAGGGGTACGGCCTCGAGTTCCTTGATCGCCGATGGCTTGATGAGGAGCCTATAGCTTGCCACGACGCTTGAGGTCCCGAACTACGGTCTCGAAGGCGAGATTGGGCTCCTTGGCTCGCTTTGCGAAGGCCTCAAAGTCCTCCGCGTCCTCGGATAGGCTCTGCCTGATGGCGTTGTTGACGAGCTCCGAAATACTCTGGTCCGTCTCGGCCGCTTTCAGCCTGAGGGCGCGGTGCAGGGTTGGGTCCAAGTAGACAGTGGCTCGCTTGGAGCTGTTCATGGTGCACATCATAGCGGCACAACGTCTTAACGTCAAGCCGCCGAACAACGGCATGAAGCCCATGTCGGCCGTGAGTGTTGGTAGCTGTAGCTGTTGGCGACCCTCGGCCGCCGCGGCGCATTCGCAAGGCGGTGTTGGAGGTCGTCGGGCCGTGAGGCGGTATTGACGCCCCCCTACATGATTCAGCCGTTGATGAGATCGGCCGGAGACCCTGTGCTAATACTGATCCAGAGTCGATGATCATCACATTCAGGGAGGACAGAGCGTGAAGGTGCTCGACGCCATCGGCCGAACGAGGCTCATCCCGCTCCAGAAACTGGTGCCGGAGGGGAGCGCCAGGATCCTCCTCAAGCTGGAATACGAGAATCCGACGGGGAGCATGAAGGACCGGATGGCCCTCGCCATGGTCGAGGCGGCCGAGGCGGATGGACGGCTGCGGCCGGGTGGCTCGGTGGTCGAGTACACGGGTGGAAGCACGGGCGTGTCGCTCGCCTTCGTGTGTGCCGTGAAGCGCATTCCGCTTGGAATCGTGACGTCGGAAGCCTTCAGCAAGGAGAAGCGGGATCACATGACGGCGTTGGGTGCCCGCCTCACACTCGTCCCCAGCCCGAGCGGCGGGACGACGAAGGCTCTGACTCTCGAGATGATCGAGACTGCCCGACGACTCGCATCCGCTCCCGGGAGCTACTGGACGGATCAGCTGAACAACACCGATCCGCTGGCCAGCTACGAGCGAATGGGCGAGGAGATATGGGAGCAGGCCAACGGGCAGGTCAGCGCTTTCGTCCAGAGCGTCGGCACGGGAGGGTCGCTTCGGGGAATCTCCACACGCCTTCGAGCCCATGACGAATCCGTGCACATCGTCGCCGTGGAGCCCGAGGAGTCGGCCGTGTTGTCGGGCAGGCCGAGCGGTTCTCACAAGATCGAAGGTACCGGCATCGGGTTCATAGCACCGCTCTGGGCCGGAACGGTCGTCAGCGAGATCCAGACCGTATCGACTCAGGAAGCGATGGCGACCGCCCGGCGCCTCGCCCGGGATGAAGGTATCTTCGCAGGCACCTCGACGGGAGGGAACGTAGCGGTGGCCTTGCGGGTCGCCGAGCGTCTGGGAGCTGGCCGGACAGTGGTCACAGTGGCGGTCGATTCGGGGATGAAGTATTTGAGCACGGCGTTGTATTCCCAGACATGAGCGAGGGGCTCCGGGATAGGAGGCGCGCCTGAGCACAAGCCCGCGGTCGCTGAAGCGCGTCAAGCTCATCCTCCCTGCGCTGACGGAAGCCACGAGCCCCTACTGGCGCCCGATCAAGTACTCCCTCTTCCCGCCCCTGGGCCTCGCCACTCTCGCCGCCTATCTCGATCCTGATCTCGAGATCAGGCTTCAAGATGAACACGTCGAAATGCTCGATCTCGACGACCAGCCCGATCTGGTCGTGATCCAGGTCTACATCACGAACGCCTATCGGGCCTACAAGATCGCGGATCACTATCGCGCGCGCGGGGCCTACGTCGTGCTCGGCGGCCTCCACGTCACATCGCTTCCGGATGAGGCTGCGCGGCACGCGGACACGATCTTCCTGGGTCCTGGAGAGCACACGTTCCCCCGGTTCCTGAGCGATCTGGCTGCTGGAAGGCCTTTGCCCCGCTATGAGTCGGCGACACGCACGCTCGAAGAGCTGCCACCGATCCGCAGGGATCTCATCCAGCGAAAGCGGTACCTCGTCCCGAACTCGATCGTCGTCTCGCGAGGCTGCCCGCACCATTGCACCTTCTGCTACAAGGACGCCTTCTTCTCCGGAGGCCGCTCCTTCTATACGCAGCGCGTGGACGCAGCCCTCGCCGAAATCGCCCGCCTGCCGGGCCGCCACCTCTACTTCCTGGACGACCACCTCTTTGGAAGCTCCCGGTTCGCGAGAGATCTCTTCCGCGGCATGAGAGGGATGGGTCGGGTCTTTCAGGGAGCTGCAACGGTGGACTCGATCCTCCGAGACGACCTTGTAGAGGAGGCAGCGGCCGCGGGCCTCCGGAGCCTCTTCGTCGGGTTCGAGACCCTCTCGCCGACCGGCCTGGCGGACACGGGCAAGCGCCAGAACCTCGGCCGCAGCTATCTAGTGTCATGCCTCATAAATAGCTTTACAATACGTCAAGACTACGCTATGCT
>CAZMRF010000081.1:0-15032 GCA_964568735.1 uncultured Acidobacteriota bacterium | reverse complement strand
TGACGATGTGCTCGTGGCGCTCCGAGTTGACCTTGTCGAGCATCGCCGCGAGCGTCGTGGACTTGCCCGAGCCCGTGGGACCCGTCACGAGCACGAGGCCCCTGGGCTTCTCGCACATTCCCGCGACCACGTCCGGCAGCCCGAGGTCCTTGAATCCCTTGATCTCCCAGGGGATCGTCCTGAAGGCGCCGGCGGTGGCGCCCCTCTGCGAGAAGATGTTCCCTCGGAACCTGGCGAGCCCCTTGATGCCGAAGGAGAAGTCCAGCTCCAGCGTCTCCTCGAACCTGTGCTTCTGGTTGTCCGTGAGGACCGAGTAGCAGAGCTGCTTGGTCTCGCTCGCCGCCAGCGGGGGGAGCTGGAGGGGGATGAGCTTGCCGTCGATGCGGATCTGGGGCGGCGAGTTCGTCGTGACGTGGAGGTCCGTGCCACCCTGCTCCACGAGAGTCTTCAGCAGCTGGTGAAGCGTGACATTCATCGGGCGCTCCCCTCAGATCCTCACCGGCCCATTGCCGGAAGGTGGCTCCTAGAGTACCGTTTCCCGGAGGACTTCCTCCACCGTCGTGACACCTTCGCGGATCTTCCACAGGCCGCTGCCGCGCAGCGTGATCATTCCTTCCTCGACGGCCCGGCGGCGCAGCTCGAGGGCCGAAGCCCCCGTGAGCACCAGCTCGCGGACGCCCTCGGTGATCTCCATGACCTCGTAGAGGCCCACGCGCCCCTTGTAGCCCGTATTGTTGCAGGTCTGGCAGCCCTTTCCCTTGAAGAGCTTCACCCTGGGCGCCTCGTCATCGGGGAATCCGACGTCCACGAGCGCCGACGGCGGCATGTGGATCTCCTCCCGGCAGTCCTTGCAGAGGCGCCGGACGAGGCGCTGGGCGCAGATGAGGTTCAGGGAGGTGGCCACCAGGAAGGGTTCGATCCCCATGTTCATCAGCCGGTTGATCGTGGAGGGAGCGTCGTTGGTGTGCAGCGTCGAGAGAACCAGGTGGCCGGTCAGCGCGGCCTTGACGGCGATCTCGGCGGTCTCGAAGTCTCGGATCTCGCCGACGAGCACGATGTTGGGGTCCTGGCGCAGGAAGGATCTCAGCGCCGCGGCGAAATTCAGCCCGATCTGCTCCTTGACCTGCACCTGGTTGATCCCGTGAAGGTTGAACTCGACGGGATCCTCGGCGGTCATGATGTTCGTCTCGGGCGTGTTCACCCGGCTCATCGAGGAATAGAGCGTATTCGTCTTCCCGGATCCCGTCGGGCCGGTGACGAGGACCATGCCGTAGGGGCGCAGGATGGCCTTCTCGAACTTGGCGAGAGCCTCCGTCTCGAACCCCAGCCGGGTCATGTCCAGCATGAGGTTCTCCTTGTCGAGCAGCCGGAGGACGATCTTCTCGCCGAAGAGGGTGGGGAGGACCGAAACGCGGTAGTCCATCTCCCGGGTCTTCCCGCTCATCTTCATCTTGATCTTGATGCGTCCATCCTGCGGCAACCTCTTTTCCGCGATGTCCAGCTTGGACATGATCTTCAGGCGGGAGGTGATGGCGTCCTTGAGCTTCGCCGGCGGGTTCATGACCTCGTAGAGCACGCCGTCGATCCGGAACCTGACGCGGAAGTCCTTCTCGTAGGGCTCGATGTGGATGTCGGAGGCCCCGCGCTTGATCGCGTCGGAGAGGATCAGGTTGACGAGCTTGACGACGGGGGCTTCCTCGGTCGCCGCCTCGAGCTTCGCGAGGTCGAGCTCTTCCTCGTCCTCCAGGAGCTCGAGGCTCTCGGAGTCCTCCTCGGCCATCTGATCCATGACCTTCTTCAGCTCGAGCTGATGGGAAGATCCGTAGTACTGATCGATGGCGTCCTTGATCGCCACCTCGCTGGCGACGACAGGATCGACGTTGTAGCCCGTCATGAACTTGATGTCGTCCATGGCGAACACGTTCGTCGGATCCACCATCGCGATGGTGAGGGTGGCGCCGGTGCGCTGCACCGGCATGATCAGGTACTTCTGGGCGACCTCCGAGGGGATGAGCTTGATCACCGCGTCGTCGATCCCGAGGTCGCGGAGGTTGACGCACGGGACGCCGTACTGCTGGGAGAGGAGCTGGGTGATGTCGTCTTCCTTGACGTATCCCAGCTTGACGAGGTTATATCCGAGCTTGCCGCCGCTGACCTTCTGCGCTTCGAGGGCTTTGTTCAGCTGATCCTGAGTGACCAGCCTTGCCTTGAGCAGCATCTCGCCGAGTTTGACGGCCATCAGGAACCTGCTCCTAGGAGCCTGTCCAGGTCATGGCATGAGAACCCTGCCGGTGGAGACCCGCTCCCCACCGGGCCTCGAGAAGGCTCCTCCCATGACATGTCAGGGGTACCCCCCGAGCCCCTCCGGGGCGAGTCGCGAACCCGGTTCGGCTGCGGTCAGTATCTGCTTTGTTAACAGTGACTTAGGCAGTGCCCCGCCCGACAGCACGGGGAAAATACTATGCGGAAGTGACACTTTTGTCAAGGTGAGAGGGGCATTCCGCGTATTCGCGGCTGAAGTGCCGGCCGGAGCGTCACCCCGTTGACTTCCTCGGCGAACCGGCGCGCACTGGCAGGCCTCCTCCTCCTCTTCGTCGCTTCGCGCGCGCTGCTCCTGGGCGCCGGCCTCTATGGAGCCCGCACGATGGGATCCGGACGGGCGGCGCAGCCCGGAAACGTCCAGCGACCCTGGTACGGCCCCCAGGCCCTGGAGATCTGGGCCCGCTGGGATTCCGAGTGGTACCTCCTCATCGCCGAACGAGGCTACCACCTGGAAGAGCGGATGGCCGGGAAGCGCGTGGCCTATCACCCCGCGGACGCGACGGGCTTCTTCCCACTCTACCCGCTCCTCATCCGGGCGCTCGGCGAAACGGTCGCGCTGATGCCGGGCGCCGGCTCGATGCCCACGCGAATCCACCCCGGGGAGCCTCCCACAGCTCCCGGAGGCGCGCCCTACCTCCTCGCCGCGCTCCTGATCTCCAACGGCGCGCTCCTGGGCGCGGCTCTCCTCCTCTACCGGCGCGTTCTCGAGACGGGCCACGGCGGGGGCGCGGCGGGGCCGGGCGGAGCCCTGGTCAGCGCGGCCGTCCTGCTCTTCTATCCCCCATCGCTCTTCCTCTCCGCCGCCTACGCGGAGTCCCTCCTTCTCCTTCTAGGCCTCCTTTGCTTCTCCCTTCTTCGATCGGGGAGATGGTGGAGCGCCTCCCTGGCGGGAGCGCTCGCCTCGGCCACGAAGCCCTCGGGCCTGCTGCTCGTGATCCCCGCCGCCGTCGCTCTCGCCGCTTCCGGCCGGCGTACCGGCACCGGCAGCGCCGGCCCCGATCGCGCGCGCTGGCTCACGCTGCTGGTCTATCCCGCCGGCCTCGCGGCATTCTCCCTGTATTGCCGGCTGGCCTTCGGGGATCCTCTCTCATGGGCGCAGCGGCAGATGAGATGGCGGGGCGAGGCCTCGGGGCCGTGGCGCGCCTTCGTCCGCTGGGCGGAAGACCCCCGTCTTCATGGCGCTCACGGCTCGACGGTGGAGCTGATCTTCGCGGTGCTCGCGCTGGTGCTTCTCGTCTACTGCGTGCGGCGCCGCCCGGCGGCCGAGACCGTCTTCGCGGGGCTGGTCATCCTGCCGCCTCTCGGCTCGACGCTCTGGTCGTTCGGCAGGCTCTCGCTCCAGGCCTTCCCGCTCTTCATCGTGCTGGGTTGCTGGATCGCGAAGCGCCCGGCCCGTGCCATCGCGTGGCTCGTCATCTCGGCTGCGGGAATGGCCGCCCTCGCCGCGCTCTACGCCGCCTGGTGGTGGGCCGGCTGAGCGGGCCGCGTGCGCGGCTCTAGATGCCGAACTCGAGCCGCTGGGCGAGAGGAAGCGGCAGCCCTTCGCGCGTGATCTTCCGCTGCGCCTCCGCGACGTCGTAGAGGACCCGGTGGACGATGACGGCGCCCTCCTCGTCGTCGTAGATCGCGTAGGCGGTGCGGGGGTCGTGGTCCCTGGGCTGCCCGATCGATCCCGGGTTCACGAGGTACCTCCGCTGCTCCTCGATGCGCAGGAGGCAGGCCGCGCCGGCCAGCAGCTCCACGACGGGCTGCCCGTCCGCCCCGGAGTGGAAAGTGCAGGCGAAGTGAGAATGGCCGAAAAAGGCGAGGGAGAAGGGAAGCGTGTCGAAGATGCTCCGGGCGTCATCCTCGCTCAGGAGATAGGCATCTTCGTCCACGGGAGTCCCGTGCGAGATGAGGAAGCTCCCGACCTCCAGGGGTCCTCTGGGAAGCGATGCCAGGTAGTCCAGGTTCCCGGCCGTCAGGGCCTCACGGGTCCACAGGGCGGCCTGGAGGGCGATCTCGCTGAACTGCTCGCCGGTGTCGATGCCGGCGGCGACCTTGTCGTGGTTGCCCCGCACGACAGCCACGGGAGAGGTGGCCCGCAGCAGATCGATCACCTCGTTCGGATTGGCGCCGTACCCGACGATGTCGCCCAGGCAGACGGTCCGGTCGAAGCCGCGCACCTGGGCATCATCGAGGACCGCCCGGGTCGCCTCGAGGTTCGAGTGCAGATCGCTCAGTACGAGGTAGCGCATGGGTGGATGATGTCGACCGGAGGGACGGGCCGCACTCTACCACAGGATCCGGCGAACCTCACTCGCGGCGTGGCCCACAGGCGGGATCAGCCCGGGAGGGCCAGCCGCGCCGCGACACGCCTGGCCAGCGCCTCGGGGTGTTCCATGGAGGCGTCGATAGCCAGGTCCGCCTGGCGGTAGGCGGGGAGGCGCGAGGAGAGCAGGGCCTCCATGCGCGCCCGCTCGCCGAGGAGGGGACGGTGGCCTCCTCCCCGGCATCGATCGAGCATGATGTCGAGCGGCGCGTCGAGCCAGACCGAGAAACCGGTCCGGGCGATCAACTCCCGGTTCTCGGGGAGCGAGAGTGTTCCACCTCCGCACGCGACCACGACGTCGGAGAGCGAGGCCGCTCTCCGCAGGGCCGCCGCCTCCAGCCTTCGGAAGACGGCCTCTCCGTCGTCGCGGATGATGGCGGCGACGGAGTGGCCCGACTCCTGCTCGATTTCCCGATCCAGGTCCAGGAAGCGGTAACCGATCTCGCGCGCCAGGCACTCCCCCACCGAGGATTTGCCGGCGCCCATGAAACCAACGATGAAGATCCTCCGGAGCCGCTCCCCGGTGCGGGCGGCCACCTCAGCGCACCTCCGCCGCCGCGAGGAGAGCGCGGAAGCGCTCATCGATCCGGCCGGCCGACATCAGGTCCGAGATCACGGCGATGCTGGCGGCGCCGGCCGCCCGGACCTCCGGGACCCGCTCCAGCGTGATGCCCCCGATGGCCACGAGGGGCTTCGTCATCCGGGCCGCGGCCTGCCTCAGGGCCTCCAGCCCCAGCGGCGGGCGGGCGCACCGCTTCGTGGGCGAGTCGAAGACGGGGCCGAGCGCCACGTAGTCGATGTCGAGGCGGCACGCCGAGACGGCCTCCTCGACCGAATGGGTCGAGAGGCCGAGCACCGCCCCCGGGCCCAGGATCCGGCGCGCCTCCGCGGGCGGGAGGTCCCGATCCCCGAGATGCGCGCCCGCGGCCCCGCAGAGCAGGGCGACGTCGGGCCTGTCGTTCACGATCACGATCGCCCCGGGTACGGCGATGCAGGCAGCCACCTGTTCCGCCAGCGCACCATCCGGAAGCTCCTTCGCACGCACCTGGATCATCGACGCCCCCCCGGCCACCAGGAGGCGGACGATCTCCGCGGGACTCCTCCCCCCCGCGAGGGCGCTGTCCGTGATCGGGTAGATCGCGGGCAGGGGGCGCCCGGCCCGGGTCTTCCCCGGGCCCGCCGCGGGCGCCAGGGGTCGGGAGGTCAAGGCAGGAACCGCTCCAGGTACCGGGTGGATATCTCGCCTCTCCGGAAGGCGGCATCCGCCATGATCCGCTGGTGGAGGGGGATGGTGGTCTTGATTCCCTGGATCACCATCACGTCGAGCGAGCGCCTCATGCGCGAGATGGCTTCCTCCCGGGTGTTGCCGTGGACGATCAGCTTGGCCACCATCGAATCGTAGTACGGCGAGATCCGGCAGTCGGTGTGGGCTGCCGTGTCCACGCGCACGCCGGGCCCGCCCGGGGGGTGGTAGCTCGTGATCGTTCCCGGCGAGGGCATGAAGCTCTCGGGGTCCTCGGCGTTGATGCGGCACTCGATGCTGTGCCCCTTGTGGACGATGTCGCTCTGCTTCCAGGCGAGCTTCTGCCCGGACGCCACCAGGATCTGCTCCTTGACCAGGTCGAGGCCTGTGACCATCTCGGTGACCGGGTGCTCGACCTGGATCCGCGTATTCATCTCGATGAAGTAGAACCTGCCATCCTGGAGCAGGAACTCGATCGTGCCCGCGTTCTGGTAGCCGACGGCCTGCGCGGCCTTGATCGCGGCCGCCGCCATCTTCTTGCGGAGCTCCGGCGTCAGGACCGTCGAAGGCGACTCCTCCAGCAGCTTCTGGTGTCGCCTCTGGATCGAGCACTCCCTCTCACCGAGGTGGACGACGTTGCCCTGCTCGTCGGCCATGATCTGAAACTCGATGTGGCGCGGATCGGGGAGGTACTTCTCGATGTAGACATCCGGCACGCTGAAGGCGGCGCGAGCTTCTTCGCGCGCCACCGAGAAGACCCGGTTCAGCTCCGTCTCGTCGGCCGCGATGCGCATGCCTTTCCCGCCGCCCCCGGCGGCCGCCTTGACGATCACGGGATACTCGATGCTCCTCGCAATGCTCGCGGCCTCCTCGAGGCTCTCGACGATTCCCTCGCTCCCGGGAAGCGTCGGGACGCCGGCCACCTTCATCAGCTCCCGGGCCTTCGATTTCTCTCCCATCGAGGCGATGATGTCCGGGCGGGGGCCGATGAACTTGATCCGGCAGGCCTTGCACACCTCCGCGAAGGTGCTCGATTCGGCCAGGAAGCCGTATCCCGGGTGGATGGCTTCGGCGTTCGTGATCTCCGCGGCGGTGATGACGCTGCTGATGTTCAGGTAGGATTCAGAGCTCCGTGCCGGGCCGACGCAGACGTCCTCGTCCGCGAACCGCACGTGCAGCGAGTCCTTGTCGGGCTCGGAGTGGATGGCCACGGTCCGGATCCCGAGCTCGCGGCAGGCCCAGATGATCCGCAGGGCAATCTCGCCCCTGTTGGCAATCAGGATTTTCTTGAACATCAGGAAGTGAGGCGGATGCGGAAGACGACCTCGCCGTACTCCACGGGCTGCCCGTTGGCGACGGGGATCTCGAGGATCTCGCCCGAGACCTCGGACTCGATCTCGTTCATCAGCTTCATCGCCTCGACGATGCAGAGGACCTGGCCCTTCTTCACGAGGGTGCCGACCTCGACGTAGGGGGGAGCGTTCGGGTTGGGAGCGCGGAAGAAGGTTCCGACCATCGGGGCCGTGACCTGGTAGATCCCCTCCCCTCCCGCCGCGGCCGCGGCGGGGGGCGCGGCCCCCGGTGCGGAGGGTGCCGGCGCGGGGAGCGCGGCGGTCTGGGGCACGGAGAGGGACATGGGATAGAAGCCCATGGGAAAGCCGCCCGCCGGGGCGGCGGCGCGCGCTCCGCCCTTGACGAGCTTCAGCTTGAAGCCCGCCTGCTCGATCTCGAACTCGACGAAGTCGCTCTTCGCGACGTACTCCATGAGCTGCTTCAGTTCATCGCTTTCCAAGAGCTCACCCCTCGAACGGAATCCTAGAGCTCGGCCTCGATCCGCGAGGCCGCCCGAGCGGCCTCGTACCGGATTCTCCCCGGCACCGCGTCGTGGCGGGCAATCAGGACGAGGAGCGTCTCCTCGCTGACCGGAAGCATGAGGCAGGACCAGGCCGCCAGGTTCACGGTCAGCTGGCGGAACTCCCCTCCACCCATGTTCCGGCCCAGGGCCTCGACGGAACGGAGGACCGGGGTCAGCTCCGCGGCCACCTCCTCGGCGGGCGGCGCATCTGCTGAGGCCCACTTCTCGATGACCATGCCGTCACGGCCGACCAGCACGGCGGCCGAGCAGCCCGGCAGCCTCTTTCCAGCCTCCTCAAGCACGGCCCGCAGCATCGCTGCCCCTCCTGATTCTCGTGAGCCAGCCTTCGAGCGCGCGGATCCGGATACGCGCGGATCCGGGTACGCCCGGAGCGCTCTCCCCACCCCGGAGCCTGGCGAGCCTCTCGTGGATCTCCTGGTTGCCGGGATCCCCTTCGAGGAGCTTCAGGTAGACCTTCTCGGCCTCGGCAGGCAGCCCCTGCTCCAGGTACAGGTCCGCGAGCGTGGGGGTGGGCAGAGCCTCAGAGGCGAGGTGCCCCGCCGACAGCACGACGCCTGCCGGCTGCTCCAGATCGGGAACAGCGAGCATGACCGTCCTCGCCTCCTCGTCGGAGGGAGGCTCGCTTCGCTCCGCGCCCATGTCTGCGAGGTCGAGGATCTGCGTGGGCCGATCCTCGCTTCCCGGGATCTCCGCCTCTGGCGGGTAGAAAGCCACCGTGGGCGCCACCGCCATCGGGGTTACGGGCGGCGCCGACGGGGCGCTCGTCTCGAGCAGGGGGGTATCCAGGACGACCGTCGGAGGGATCACTTCCGGCGCGGATGGGATCTCCGCAGCCGCCTTCGGCGCTGGGGAAGGGCGCTCGATCGGCCTCGCCTCGACGCGCGGAGGGGTCATCTCCACCTTGTCGCCGGGGTCCGGCCTCATGTCGAGCGTTTCAACGCCCCGCGAGGGTGTCACCGCCTCGGCCGCGGCCTCCTTGGCTGGTCCCCTGGCCTCCTTCGCGCCAGGCTCGTCCGCCGCTCCCGCGACGGAGGCATCCTCGGCTTCCGCAACCGGCGCAGCAGTAGGGGCCGGGCGCTCACCCGTGGCTCCCTCCAGGTCCCTGATGCGCGTGAGGATCTCCTCGTCAGCAGGCTGGAGGCGCAACAGGCTCTTGTAGCTCTCGAGCGCCTCGCCGCGGCGCCCATCCTCCGACTGCGCCTCGGCGAGAAGCCGGCGCGCCAGGAGGTTCTCGGGGGCCTCCCCGACGACTCTCCCGAGCTCGGCGATCGCCCCGCCCAACTCCTTCGATTCGAGGAGGAGCTTTCCGAGAAGGACGCGAGCCGAGTGATAGCGCGGGTGTTTCTCGAGGCCCTGCCGGCAGATGCGCGTTGATGATGCGTGATCGCCGGCGGCCTGGTAGGCCTTCGCGAGGTCCAGGAAGGCCCGGGAGGCGGGATCCTTCTCCAGGCGTTGCGTCAGCTCTCGGATGCGGGGTGAGGTTGCGAGGGCTTTGTCTGGCATCGGGAGGAACGGGGCGCCGTGGCATCAGGCATGGGGAGGCGCCCACGCGCGGGGGTCATCTTATCCGACCCCGCGGGGGAGCATCAAGCATCCCCGTCGCAACAACCCGCCCGGCCGCGCCGCCGGTACGCAGGGGAGGCACCGCCGGGAAGCAGGGGGCCTGGAACAGGGGGGGTCCCAGGCTCCTCCGGGTGCGGGCCGGAAGCGGCCCGCGGGCTCGTCTATCCGTTGACGAAGTTGACGGCGAACGAGGCGAAATCCGTCGAGGCGGGGTTCCCCGCGAGATCCTCGCCTTCCAGCCGCACGAAGCAGGACCACGAGTCGCCCTGGGCGGCCAGCGTGGTCTTCTCCGCGACGGTCACGGCCACCACCGTCACCTGGGCGGTCGCGCCCGAGGGGATCGTGAACGAGGCCAGGCCGGTCTTCGAGATCTGCGTGGCGCCGCCGAAGGTGCAGAACTGCTCCGTCTTCTTGATGAAGATGTCCGAGAACGGTCCCGTGTTCGGACTCCTCGGGCGGTTCTTCACCGAGATCACGGTCGTGTCGTCCGAGAGCGTCTGAGGGTTCCCGTTCGGGTCGGTGGCCGTCACGTCCGCTTCGACGACGACGGGCTCCACCTTCTCGATCGACAGGATCCCCTCCGAGGTCGTGGGATCGTCCAGCCGGTCGTTGCAGCCCGCCAGGAGCCCCGCCGTAACGACGACTCCGAGCGCCAGGAGACTAGCTGTTACTCGTCGCATCTAAGGCTCCTCAAATGGTGGCGATGATCTTCGGGGTCAGGAAGACGAGCAGCTCGGCTGAGCTCTTCTGGAACTGCTTGTTCTTGAAGAGCCATCCGAGGAAGGGAATCCTCCTCAGGCCCGGTATGCCCGTCTCGCTGTCCGACTCCTGGAGCTTGTAGACGCCGCCGATGACGGCCGTCGTGCCGCTCCGCACCAGGATCTGGGTGTCCACCCTCTCCGTGACGATCGCGGGGGTATCGCCGACGCTGAGGGTGTCGCTTGGCTGGTTGTTCTCGACGATAACCTTCATGATCACGGTGTCCTCCGCGGTGATCTGCGGGGTGACCATGAGGCGCAACGAGGCCGGGACGTACTGCACCTCGATCTCCGTGGCGGTCGTCGTCACGACGGGGATCTGCGTGCCCTGCTCGATGTTGGCGGACTGGTTGTTCTGTGTCACGATCTTCGGCGCCGAGAGGACCCGCACCTTGCCATCCGCCTCGAAGGCGTCGAGCGTGACGTCCAGCGTCACGCTGTCCAGAACGTTGCCCAGCGCGATCCCCAGCGTTCCGGCGTTGCTGGTCGAGGCCAGGTTCACGTCGGCGTCGATGGTCGCGTTGTGGGGGAAATCCAGGTTCGTCTGCGTCCCGTGGGCCGTGTCGGCCGCCGCGTTGAAGCTCCAGTCGATCCCGAGGCTCCTCTGGAAGTCGCGCGTCGCCTCGACGATCCTCGCTTCGATGGACACCTGCGGCGTTTGTAGATCCAGGGCGTTGATCAGGTTCTCGTATTCGGCCCGCTTCTCGGGGATGTCCATGATGATGATCGTGTTCGTCCGGATGTCGGCGATGATCTTCCCGCGGTCCGACTTGACCTGCGTCAGGACGGTGAGCGCCTCCTGGGCCTTGGCGTAGCTCAGGCGGCGCGTGAAGGTGATCGGATCCACCTCCTGCTCCTTCGCCTGCTTGAGAGCGCGCCTCTCCGCCGCCTCCTGCCTCAGCTTGGCCGTCTTGGCGATGCGGATGACGTTCTCCTCCTCGATGGCGTCGAGACCCTGGTTCTTGAGGATCACGTAGAAGGCCTGATCCCAGGGAACCTGCCGCAGGCGGATGTCGATCCGTCCGGTGATGTCGGGATCCAGTACCAGGTTCATCTTCATCAGGTCGGCGAAGAAGAAGAAGACCTCGCGGATGTCGGCGTCCCGGAAGGTGACGGAAATCTTCTCTCCCCGGTAGCGCTTCTCGCCCGTGGAGATGGACTGGCTCTCGAAGGTCTTTCCGGCGGGCGCCATGCTCGAGGTCCCGGTAGCGGTCTCGGGCTCCGCCCGGTCGAAGAGGACCACGTCGCGGCCGAGGTCCTTCGGGCTCGAGGGCACGGCCCTGGTCTCCAGCTCGGGCAGGGACTGCACCGTCTGCGGTGCGCCCTTGCTGGCCGGCTGCACTGCTGCGGCAGCAGGCGATGCCGGGACGGGGACCGAAATCTCGATGAGAGGCTCTTCCTCAATTGCCTCGGCCGGAGCGGGCACGGACGGTGCCTGCTCCTGGAGTGAGATCTCGGGATGGGAGGGCGTCGGCGGCTGCGCCGCCGCGACGACGGGCGCGGTCTCGGCGGCTCTCCTGGCTGCCACGGCCTCTCCGAGGTGCACCAGGAGGCCGTAACCGTCGGGTACGATCTCGTATTCGGCGGCGCTCGTGAGGTCCAGGACGACCCGGACCACCTTCTCGGGGTCCGACCGGAACTGTGCGATCCGGACCCGGCTCACGGGACCGTGGCCTACCTCGATGATCTTCTCCGGAACGTCGTTCACGACGCCCACGATGTCCACGACGACCCTGTCGGGATTGGCCAGCGTGAAATGCCGGTGGACGAGGGTCCCGTCACCGATGATGGCGATGCGGGCTCCCGGGCCCCCGCTCTCGGCCACGACACCCAGGATCGCCGTCGCTGGGACGGGTGGGGTCGCGGGCGCGGCAGCAGCGGGCTTCTGCGCCAGGAGCAGCGAGGGCGACCCCGGCTGCTCCGGGACGAGGCCGGCCATCGAGGCTGCGTCGACGTCGCCGATGAGAACCGGCTGGTCGTCCGCCCTGAGGGTCACGGTGAGCGTTCGCCCCCTGGGGATCACGTGCGCCTCGAGAGGCCCCTCCGCGATGAACTCGATTCGCGCATGGCTTCCGCCACGCAGTGAAGGAACGGCGGTGATCAGGGCGCGGCTGACGCCCATGCGCCCGATCGACAATTCACCGGGCAGCGCCGAGAGATCCACGTTCGGGATCTCGAGCACGAAGCGGCTGGAATCCGGCTCGTAGGAGGTGTAGTTCAACGAAGTGTTCGCCTTGATCTCCACCCGGACCTCTCGCTCCGGTCCGGGCGTTCCGATCGGGGGCGCGTCGTCCACACGGATGGATTCCATGACGACGGTGGGAGTCTGGAGGTCCAGCACCTCACTCTCTTCTCCGGTTCCATTTCCTGTCTTTGCCACCGCAGCGTCGCTGACCGCATCAGGCGCCGATTCCACCGGGTGACTCGCCCGCCCCGCGGTACTGCACCCTGCGGCGACGAGGACAAGCAGGCAAAGCCCGAGGCCCCTGCGCCAGTTCATACGCCGCCCTCCCTAGTGCTGAGCGTTTTCTCTATGTCCCGGTAGGGTTTGATCCGGGTAGGGTCGTTGACCCTCTGCCTGAAGACCACTGTGCCATTGGAGGCGTCCACCCTCAGAACCTCTCCGTCGTAAAGGTTGTCTCCCGCCTGCAGGGTCGCACCGTATCCATCCGGCCCGACCACGAGCGCGACGGTGCCCGATCGGCGGGCCAGCACTCCGACAACGTTGACCTCGCTGATGAGCCAGCAAGCCACTCCCTCCCCCTCGCACTGGCCGATGTCCTGGTACTGGGTCAGCTCGGCAGGAGAGATGAAGGGATCGCGGCGGCCTTCCGGGTCGTAGGTGAGCCCCACGCCGGTGGCGGCGGCCTCCTCGCCGGCCTTCGCGTTCTCGATGACCGGAGCCGCCTGGCTCGGGGCCTCCGGGGCGGGCGCCGGCTCGGACCCGGTGGTCCTCTCCTGCGCGCCTGCCTTGGCGGCGGCCGCTGCCTTCCGGGCGCGCGCGGGGCCGCGCCCCTGGGGAGTCCGGTTGTCGTCCGAAGTCTGCTGGGCCCCGGCGGGCAGGCCGACGCACAGTGCCAGCGCCGCAGCCATGAGGAATCTCGCAGGCGCGCGCATCATCAGCCCTCCGCCTTGGCGGTGTAGACGAACGTCAATGCCGAGAAGGCGCTCCGGATCGACCGGACCCTGGAGTCCTTCCCCGTGTTCTTGTCGATCTTCACGTTCCTGACGTTCACGATCCGGTCATGCTTGCCGATGACGTCGAAAAACCTCCCGAGATCGTGGTAGCTGCCTTCGATGTTCATCGAGTAGGTGTATTCCTTGAAGAACTCCTCCTGCCGGATGGTCGCCTCGGACATGGACTTGATGGCCAGATTGAATCGGTTGGCCTGGCTCTCCAGCCACTTGATCAACTCGCCCATCTCCGGCTCGGTTGGGAGGATCCGCCGAAGGCCCGCCAGCTCCACATCCTTCTGCGCGATCTCCTTCTCGAGATCCGCGCGCCGCCTCGCGGCGTCCCTGCCCTTGTTGATCTTGGCCTGCATCTCGGAGAGCCGCCCCCGGTCGGCGTCGATCTTCCCCTGCATCGCCGTGAAGCCGGGTAGCTGCGAGTAGGCCACCCAGAGCAGGCCGATGCACAGCGCGGCCATGAGTCCGGTGACGCCCCAGGGAGGTAGCCGTTTCATAGGGTCGCACTCCTGACTTTCCGCATGGGCTCTCCTCCCCTCGGAAGCGGCCGCATCACGCTAGCCGCCGTTCCCGGCGCCCTCGGCGGCGCCGCCCGCAGGCGCCTCCTGACCGGGGTGTGGCCTGAAGGTCGCAGCCAGCGAGAACGAGACTCCCTGCGTCCCCTCCTCCCTGTAGCTGATCTTCCCGACGTCCTTGAAGTACGGGGATGCCGTGAGGTTGTTGTAGAAGTTCGCGTAGGCCGTGGGCGTCGTCGCCTTGCCCGAGAACGTGAGCGCCCCGCCGGCCTCGGTGAGATTCGTCAGCCAGAGGAAATCGGGAAGATTGCGGCTGATCTGATCCAGGAGCCTGACGGGAATCTGCTGGTTTTGCTTGAGCTGGATGATGAGGTCGATCTGGTGCTGGACCCTCTGCCGCTTCTTCTCCAGCTCGTCGGCGACCCGGATGTCTTCCTCGACCTTCTTGAGCTCGATCTCGGCCTGCGTCAGGCTCGCGTCCAGATCGGCCTGAATGCCGGAAAGCGAGTAGTACTTCCAGCCCACGAAGGCGACCACCGCTACCATCAGGAGGACCGTGACGATGTTCGGGAGGTTGCCCAGCCCCTCGAGGTTGATGGAGGGAGCCGCCCTCGGTGCCGTCTCCCGTCGCGCCTGCGCGAGAAGGTTGACCTTGATCATCGGTCGCCCGCCTTTCTGAGGGCCAGGCCGACCGCGACGCTCGCGGCCGCGCCCACAGGCTCGAGGCGCTCCGAGGGGAACTGCCTCTCATTGACGGCGATCTGCCGGAACGGGTCCATCATCTCGACGTGGGTCTCGAAGCGCCGCGCAAGGTAGTTCGACAGATCGGGAGTCCGCGACGCCCCCCCCGAGAGAACCATCAGGGTGACCGGGTCGGACGAGGAGGTGGCCTTGAAGAAATCGAGCGTCTTCTGGATCTCCGTGCCGGCCTGCTCGCTGACGGCCTGCAGCAGCGCCGGCACGCGCGAAGGATCGGTGCCTTCGACGGGCTGCCCCCGCTTGAGCTGCTCGGCCTGCTCGAAGGGAACGCCCAGGTCCTTGGCGATCGCCTCGGTGAAAAGGTTCCCGCCGATGGTGATGTCCCGCCAGAAGATCGACGAGCCGCCCTGGAGGATCGCGATGTTGGTGACGGACGCTCCCATGTTGATGAGCGCGATCACCTGATCCGTGGGGATCTCGTAGTTGGCTTCGAAGGCGTTCTGCAGGGCGAAGACGTCCACGTCGACGACCTGCGCGGCCTTGCCTGCGTTGGCGA
>CAZMRF010000080.1:0-15537 GCA_964568735.1 uncultured Acidobacteriota bacterium | reverse complement strand
CGGCGTGGGGAGCGACGGGCCGCCATTGGCAGAACCGGCGCCGGCAAGACGACGCTCCTCAAGATCATCTCAGGCGCGCTCGAGCCGGACTCGGGCGAGGTCCGTCTGGGGGCCAGCCTCAAGATGGGGTATTTCGCCCAGCAGTCGCTCGACGTGCTGAACCCCGATCTCACCGTCTTCGAGCAGCTCAGCGCCGATTTCCCGCTCGAGGGTATCGGCGTCATCCGGTCGCTGGCCGGTGCCTTTCAGTTCACCGGCGACGATGTGGACAAGAGCATCCGGGCGCTTTCAGGAGGCGAGAAGTCACGCCTCGCGATGGCGCGCCTTCTCTTCGACACGCCGAACCTCCTCGTCCTCGACGAGCCCACCAATCATCTGGACCTGGCGACGAAGGAGATGCTGGTGGAGTCGCTCCAATCCTTCCAGGGCACCATGATCTTCGTCTCGCACGATCGCACCTTCCTCCGCGGCCTCGGCACGCGCGTGCTGGAGCTGGGCGGTGAGAGCGGTACAGATGCCCAGCCCCACGTCTACCCGGGACCCTACGTGGAGTACGTCGCGCGGACGGGGCACGAAGCTCCCGGCACCCACTTCTAGGGCGCGCTCCACGGTGCTTCGGCAACGGGCGCGCGGGTCCAGGGTCCGCCGGGGCTCAGCGGAGCATGACGAGGACCTTGATGACGCTCGTCCCCGATTCGAGGGGTTCCAGGGCCTTGCCGACGATCGTGCCCGGCTCCTGGTCGAAGGAGCGCATGGCGTGGCCCGCCGTCGGCGAAGCTGTTGCCCGCGGTGAGGAAGATGTCGTCGGTGTCCACGTCCCCCGCGGTGACGATTCGGATTCACGGCGGCGACGAAGTAGAAAAACGCACGCCCCGGCAGAGGGAGCGCCGGGCTTGCAGCGTGGAGGATCAGGGCGACGAACAGGGTGAGCTTGATGTTCAAGGCGGCCTCCTGTCTGCTCCCGTGGCGCGCGCATGAGCGGCCTCGTCGCTCCGGCCGGCGGCCAGCAGGACCTTCGCGAGCTGAACCCTGACCGCCCCTTGCGTGCGACTGTCCTGCGCGTCCCGCAGGGCGAGCTGCAACTCGTGGATCGCCCCGTCGGTGTCTGCCTGGGCAAGAAGAGCCTGCGCCTTTCCCAGCCGGGCCCGGATGAGCGAGGGGTCGAGGATGAGGGCGGTGGAAAAAAACATCTCCGCGGCCGCGTTGTCCTCCTTGCGTAGATGGATGCTCCCGAGCTGCAGCCAGGCGGGCGCCAGCGAGGGATCGAGCCTTGTGGCTTCGCGCTGCTCCTTCTCGGCTCGTTCCATTTCTCCCGCGTCGAGCCAGATGTCCCCCAGAGTGAGGCGTGCCTGGGCCAGATCCCCATCCTCCTCCACGGCCTGGCGGGCCATGGCGAGCGCCCCCTCGCGGTCGCCTGATCTGCGCCTCGCCCGGGCCAGCTCCACCTTGAACTCGGACGTCTGCGGGGCGATCTGGACGAGCCGCTCCAGCAGCGGCACGGCCCGCAAGTCCTCTCCCGAGGACAGGTAGTGTTCGACCATCACGCGAAGGGCGGCGCCGTCTTCCTGAAGCGCGGGCAGGAGCGGCTCGAGGATCGATCTGCCCATCTCATAGAACCTCGTCGCATACGGGTCCTCGGCCGCGACGAAGTAGGCCACGCCGAGGTCCCGCGAAGCCCCCCTCTCTCCCTCCAGGAAGTTCACGAGGGTGATCTCGCTTCCGGGGTGACCTCCCGTCTCCTTCTCGATCACCGGCGGCCGGCGCGCGATCAGGTGGTCCGTGAAGAGAGTGTGGGGGGCGTCGGTGGGGGGCAGCTTCGACATGTGACAGCCTGCGCAGTCGAGAGGGGCCAGTCCCGAGTGCGGGCCGCTGTCCGGCTCTCCGACTCGGCTGAGATCCTCCATCCGGTGACAGGTGAGGCAGGCGGCCCTGTACTGGGCTGCGGCCTCCTCGCCGTGAGGCGTACGGTGGGGGTCGTGGCATGTGAGGCAGTGGATCCGGCCGTCGCTCGCCTTCCAGCAGCGGCTGAGGCGGAGCCGTTCGACGTGGCTGACGACCTCGAGGCTGCTCCCGGGCTGCGATGACGCGCCGCCTGCGGAGGCCGACCGGTCATGGAAGACCGCGAAGAAGTCGGATAGCGGAAGCCCCGGGCGGAAGCCGTAGAGAGGGGCGCCGGCCTTCCGCACCCTCACAGTGCCCTGGAGGTGGCACTGAAAGCAGACGCTGTCGCGCAGGGCGGCTGGCAGGCGCTTCGGGTTGACGATGCTCGTGTCAAGTCCCGGATCGAGAGGCTGCTCCCGGCTGCGCTCGTCCGCGTGGAGGGCGCCGGGGCCGTGACAGCGCTCGCAGCCGATGGCCATGCCATCGAACAACGGCTCGTCATACTCGTTCAGTGTCCCCTCCACGTACGAGGCACGGTTGGTGTGGCAGAAGAGGCAGGGTCCAGTGACGGGCCTCGTGAAGCGGAGTTGATCGGCCTGGTCGTAGCCGGCGGCCATTCCCCAGCCGTCTCTGCGGGGCCGGAAGGCGACGGGCGCTTCGTAGAGGCGGTTCCCCCGGAGCATGAGAAAGGTCGCGCCTCGATCTCCGGAGCCCAGCACGTAGTCGACGGTACGCGCGTCCGTGAAGACTTCATTTCCCAGATCGTCGAGGCGGATCTCCGTCTGCACCATGCGGCCTTCCATGACGTCGATGCGGTAGCGGCTGCGGCTCTTCTCGTGGAGGAAGGAGACTCCTCCCTCCGGGATGGCGAGCCTGCCGTCGCGCAGCAGCGTTGCGGCATCCGAGAAGGAGCGGCCCATCGCAGTGCCCGGGAAGGAGGCCGCCTGCTGGGGGTGGCAGGAGGCGCACTTCGCATCGCCGACGTAGCCGACGGCCGGATCGATGTTGCGGTAGCCGGAGAAACTGTCTCCTCTGCAGCCTGCGGCAGCGAGAAAAACGAGGAGGACGGGCGCGAAGGCGGCAGCCGTGAGACGACGGGGGAGCGGGCGGCTGAAGCTCTCCATGAGGCGAACCATCTCCCTCACGGGCGCAGGTTGCCGGGTCTCAGCGCGTGGATATGCCTCCACCGGCCCGAGATGCTGGAGTCTAGATCATGCCGGCAGTGTGGCGATAGCCGCGGCGGGAGTCGAATCCGTTCCACCTCTTCGCCACGATCAGGACCATCCCCGGAATCCGGTGAGCGAGTGCCGCTGATCCACTTCGACCCGATCTCATCCCCTTGTCAGCTTCTCGTGCGTGATCCTGTGCGGCTGGCCGGCGTCGGACCCCTTCCGGGAGCACGCAGGGTGATAGAATCACGCATCCTCAGGAGGTGTGGAATGCGTAGTGTCTCGGCTTTCACGGGGTTTCTCGTCGTTCTGGCGGCGGTTCTTCCCGGGTACGGCGCGGAGGAGTGCACGGCAAACTTCGAGGTCGATCTCACGAGCCAGGAGGAGTCCGTGCTGCATTTCGAGGTCACGGTGAGCACGGATGCCACGAACGCACGGATCGAGTACAGCCTTCTCCTCACGGTGTCCTCGGCATCTGGAGATTCGCGAGTCGTGACGATCCCGCGTGTCGTGAAGATCGGCGATGGGACCATCGTCGATATCGTCAGCCACACTCTGGGATCAGGCGAGACTCTGAGCAGCTCCGACGCCGAGCAGGTGAGCTGCGAATCTCAGTCCTGACGATCAGCAGGCGCCGCGCATCCGAGGGCTGACAGGGCTGCGGGCCGTGATCGTCATCCCCTCGTGAGCTTCTTGTACCTGATCCTGTGCGGCTGGTCGGCGTCGGGGCCCTTGCGCGAGCGGAGGTTCTCGACGTAGTCCTGGTAGTTCCCCTGGAACCAGACGACCTCGCTGTTTCCTTCGAAGGCGAGAATGTGCGTGGCAATGCGATCCAGGAACCACCGATCGTGGGTGATGACGACCGTGCAGCCTGCGAAGTCCAGGAGCGCATCCTCCAGCGCGCGCAGCGTGTCCACGTCCAGGTCGTTCGTGGGCTCGTCCAGCAGCAGCACGTTCGCCCCGCTCTTGAGCATCCGCGCGAGCTGGACCCGATTCCTCTCGCCTCCCGAGAGATCCTTCACCTTCTTCTGTTGATCCGAGCCGCGCAGGTTGAACGACGAGACGTATCCGCGCGAGTTCATCTGCCGCTTCCCGAGCGTGAGGGTCTCCTCCCCCCCGGAGATGGCCTCCCAGACGGAGGCTTCGGCCGGAAGAGACTCGCGCGACTGGTCCACGTAGCCGAGCACGACCGACTCTCCCACGCGCAGGCTCCCTGAGTCGGGCGTCTCCTCGCCCAGGATCATGCGGAAGAGCGTGGTCTTCCCCGCGCCGTTGGGGCCGATGATCCCCACGATTCCCCCCGGAGGCAGGGAGAAGGAGAGCTTGTCGATCAGGAGATTGTCCCCGTAGCCCTTCGTCAGGCCATCCGCTTCCACGACCAGCTTGCCGAGGCGAGGGCCCGGCGGGATGTAGATCTCGACGCTGTCGGGAAGGCGCTCGGTCTCCTCGGCCAGGAGCTTCTCGTAGGCGGCCAGGCGCGCCTTCCCCTTGGCCTGGCGGGCGCGCGGCGCCATCCGCACCCATTCCAGCTCGCGCTGCAGCGTGCGCTGCCGGGTCGAGGCTCCCTTCTCCTCCCGGCCCAGTCGCTCCTGCTTCTGGTCCAGCCACGAGCTGTAGTTCCCCTCCCAGGGGATCCCGGAGCCTCGATCCAGCTCCAGGATCCACTTCGCCACGTTGTCGAGGAAGTACCTGTCATGCGTGACCGCCACGACGGTGCCGGGATACTCCTGAAGGTGGCGCTCCAGCCAGGCCACCGACTCGGCGTCGAGGTGGTTCGTCGGCTCGTCGAGAAGGAGGAGATCCGGGCGCGTCAGGAGCAGCCGGCAGAGGGCCACTCGTCGCCGCTCGCCCCCGGAGATCTTCGTGACGTCGGCGTCCGGCGGAGGGCAGCGCAGCGCGTCCATCGCCATCTCGAGCTGGTGGTCCAGCTCCCATGCGTTGCAGTGATCGATCTGATCCTGCACGCGAGCCTGCTCCTCGAGGAGCTTCTCCATCGGCGCAGGCTCCATCGGCTCGCCGAACTTCTCGTTGATGGCGTCGAAGCGGGAGAGCAGCGCGCGCGTCGAGGCGACCCCTTCCTCGACGTTTCCCAGGACGGTCTTGGCCGGATCGAGCCGGGGCTCCTGAGGCAGGAAGCCGATCGTGATTCCCTTGGCGGGGAAGGCCTCTCCGAAGAACTCCCGGTCCTCGCCCGCCATGATCCTCAGGAGCGAGCTCTTGCCCGCCCCGTTGGATCCCAGCACGCCGATCTTGGCGCCGAAGTAGAACGAGAGATAGATCCCCTTCAGGATCTCGCGTTTCGGCGGGACGACCCTGCGGAGGTCCTTCATGACGAAGATGTATTCGTTGGCCATCGTTCCCCTGATTGTTGGAGGTGGGCGCGAGTGACGTCGGGACGCCTTCAGTGTATACGCTTCACCCTGCCCGCAGATCGGCGTTGGCGCGGTCGAGATCGATTTGGAGAAATTGGTGGACCCTGTCGTTGACGACCCCCTGGTCGCGAAGCGCCAGGAGCGCGTCGGTCTGCGCCTGATAGACGGCACGTCGCACGTCGCCGGCGACCGCAAGCCGTTGCAGGGCCTGGGTCTGCGCCACCGCGTCGTCGGCTTGCAGAGACTCGAGCTGATCCGACATCGCGTCGCGCAATCGGTAGACGGCGAGGGGGCAGCTCTCTTCCGTGCAATAGGCGTCGAGGCGCTCGATTCCGGCCGCGAGCATGGTCTCGCGTGCCCGTCGCACCTCGGCATCCGACGGGTCGACATCGGACAGTCCGAGCCAGCGCACCAACGGGAGGAGTGTCACTCCCTGGCCGACGAGCGTCACCAGGATCACGACGAGGCTGCACGCGATGATCTCGGCGCGGCCGGGGAAGGGCGTGCCGTCGAGGAGCGTCAGGGGCAACGACAGCGCCGCCGCCAGGGAGACGGCGCCGCGCACGCCGCACCACGACGCCAGCATCACGGCGCGGAAGGGGGGATAGCCGCCTTCATGGTGCCGGATCCGCGACGAGAGCCAGAGAGGGATGTAGGCGCCGGGGACGATCCAGACGAAGCGGGCCAGGATGACCGCCGCGCTGACGAGGAATGCGCTGCCGATGACTCCCGGAACCGTCTCGATCGCCAGCTTCAGGCGATGCGGCGCCTCCAGCCCGACGTAGAGGAACATCAGGGCGTTCAGCATGAACGCGAGCTGGTCCCACGAGGAGTAGAGCTCGACTCGGCTCTCCGGTGCGATGTAGTGCAGCCGCCAGGACGCCACGAACCCCGCGATCACCGCTGCCAGGACGCCGGAGGCTCCGGCATGCTCGGCCAGGTAGTAGGAGGCGTAGGGGGCTACGAGCGACAAGGTGAACAACACGTGCGTGCCGCGAACGAGGTAGTTGACCGTGGCCGCGAGGAGGCCGACAGCGGCCCCGATCGCGATGCCCACCCCGGCGATCCGCGCGAAGCTCGAGGCGATCTGGCCCGCCTGGAAGACCCCTGTCAGCACCACGACGGTCGCCAGCCCGACGCCGAGGAGCCCCGTCGCGTCGTTGACCAGGCTCTCGCCGCCGATGATCGCGGTGAAGCGTCGCGGCACCCGCAGCCGCTCGAGCACGACGTGGACGGCGACGGTGTCAGTCGGTGAGACGATGGCGCCGAGCAGGAAGCAGACGCCCCAGGGTAGTGAGGGCATGGCCCAGTGGGCGACCAGCCCGACCGCGAAGATCGTGAAGCCCACGAGCCCGACCGCGAGCTGGAGGATCGGCCGCAGCCAGCGCCGGAAGTCGATCCACGACGCCGCCCAGGCGTCGGCATAGAGCAGCGGAGGAAGGAAGACCGAGAGGATCACCTCGGGCGCGATCTCGAGCGCGGGAAGCGACGGGATCAGCGACCAGATCACACCCGCGACCGCAAGAAGCACCGGTGCCGGGATCGCGACCTTCTGCGCGAGGAAGGACATCACCCCGATGACACCGAGCATCAGGATGAGGGTCGGGAGGAGATCCATCCGGCGCTCTCAGATCACCCGCTGGGAAGGGCCCCGCTACTTCTTTCCGAGATCGCAATCGCCGAGGCGACGGCCGTCGAGCTTGATCGTCATGGCACCGTGGGGGGAGCTGAACTTGAGGGCCCCCGTGTAGGCGTCGGCGCCGTTGCGGGTGATCTCTCCCTCGCCGGTCATCTCCGGTGGCCCCGCGCAGCGCACCTTCCACGTGGCCTTCGGCCCGGCGACCTTGAAGTCGGAGCTCTCGCACTTCTGCCTCTCGTCCATCCCGCCCGGAGGCTCCTTCCATTCCTTGGGCGCGCAGACCTGCACCTTCTGCGCGGGCATCTCGGTGGGCATTCCCTCCATCGACATCCGGGAGGTCACTTCCCAGAGATCACCCGACGCGCCCGAAGGGGCGGGAGGCGTGTCGGCTGTCAGGGCGGGACCCGTGACCAGGAAAAGGAACGTGGCGGCCGCCGCGAAGCGGCGAAGAGAGTTCGAGCGCATCGGTACCCCCCCATCCAAGAGAAAACGCCGGCCCGCGCCACGGTCCCGGCAGCCCCGGACCACGCGGAAGGCCCGGAGTCTACACCCTCCGGTCCACTACGGCATCTGGAAGCGGTGCCTCTAGCGCCTGACGGCCTCCACCTTGCTCATCAGTCGATCGCACTCCCGGTGGATCTCGTCCGAGGTGGATTTGCGCTTCAGGGACTGGATGTCCGACTCCACGCGCTCCAGCTCGCGAAGGGCCGATTCCGCTTCGGACGTGCTGTCGATGCCCGACACGCCCGCGGCGCGGCTGGCCTGGGCGATCTGGCGGTTCGCGGCGTCGATTCGCTCATCGAGCGACTGAACGAGCCGTTGCTCGGGGGAGAGGTTCTCGGTTCCGAGCCTGTGCTGGGCGAGCTTTTGCAGGCCGACCATGGCGACGACGGCGACGACGATGATGACCAAGACCTTCTTCACGGGTGCTTCCTCCCTGAGAGAGTCCCCCAGGCCCCGGAGGAAGATGAGGCCGCGCCCCGGCAAGATCCAGTGCGAGAATGCCAACAATCCCCGGACGCTAGGGCCTGTCCTTGCCCAGGAGGCGGCGAAGGGATTCACGATGGCTGCGCGTCAGCGTGAGCTCTTTTCCGTTCTGCATGCGGACGATGTACTCCCCGGTGAACCATGGCCTCAGGTCCTTGATGAACTCGATGTTCACTATGGCGGATCGATGGATCCTCATGAACTGCCCCGGATCGAGCCTGGCTTCGATGCCGCTCATGGTCTCGCGGACCAGGTGTGACTGCCCCGAGAGGTGCAATCGCACGTAGTTTCCTTCTGCCTCGATCCACTCCACATCACTCAACAGAACGAAGGCAATCCGGCCGTTCAGCTTGACGGGAAGTCTTAGCAAGCGCTGCGTGCTCTGCCCGCTTTCCGTGAGAAGGGTGGTCAGCCGCTCGGCGGCATCCCAGCCCTTGTCCGTGGCGATGCGGGACTTGGCCGCTGTAATCGCGTCCCGGAAGCGCTCTTCATGAATCGGCTTCAGCAGGTAATCGAAGGCATGCGCCTCGAACGCGCGCAGGGCGTACCTGTCGTACGCCGTGACGAATACCGTCACGGGAAGTGGTTTCTGCAGGGGCAGCCGCCTGCCTGCCAGACGCGCGAGGAGAGGTCCGGCTCACCTCACACGGGCCGAACCAGCGGATGGACGTGAACGTCTCTGGCTGCCCGCCAGGAGCAGGTTCACCGTCTTCGTTCTCCAGCTTCCTCACGCGCCCTTCGGGCTGTCGTGGTACCAGGAGGATGTCGATACCAATGACCGTGGCGAGGGCCATGCGAGGTTCATCGGGATCTTCAGCGACGAGACGTTCATCGTGGCGCCCGGGGTGGGCTCAGCCCCGGCCGTGCACGCTGCCGATGCGACCGTGAACCCACAGACCGCTCCCGTTCACACGTTTCACGTCGGGATGTGGTTCGATTCGACGGCCGACGCCGTGGAGGCGGGTTGCGCTGCCAATCAGACGCCGTTCAACGGAGACCATACCGCCGGCATCCAGGTGCTGAACACCACCAATTTTCCGGACGGTGATGGTCCGATCGGGCAGTTCGCTCCCTGACCATCCGGCGTTCCGGACATCCATCGCTCCTGCCCGGCGGGGACATCTGCCGGGCAGGACCCTCTACATCAAAGGCCTCGGCGGCCCGTCGAGCCCGAGAAGGGCCGTCATGCTATCCGCAACCAGCCGCTAGTTCGGGCTATCTTCCTCAGCAAACCGGCGACCCCACAATATCCACACCCCCTCATTCGTCAACAGCCGTAGGTGAGGAACGCAGCGAGCCTGGAGCGGATGGCCCACGAAGAGGATCGGCGGATCTCCGATGTGGTCCAGCGGGAGCAGTCCCGGCTGCGCAACTTCATTCGCCGGCGCGTGCCCGACCCTCGCGACGTTGAAGACATACTTCAGGACGTCTTCTATGAGCTGGTGGAAGCGAACCGTTTGCTGATGCCGATCGAGCACGTCACCGGCTGGCTGTTTCGCGTGGCGCGCAATCGCATCACCGATCTCTTCCGCAAGAAAAAGCCGGAGAGCTTCAGCGATACCGCCGTCGCGGACGGGGACGATGAGCTGCTGCGGTTGGAAGACCTCTTGCCTTCGCCCGATGCCGGACCGGAGGCGCTTTTCGCCCGAACGTGCTTCTCCATGAGCTCGAGTTGGCGGTCGAGGAGCTGCCGAAGGAGCAGCGGGAGGTGTTTGTTGCGCATGAGTTGGAAGGACGCAGTTTCAAGGAGATTGCCGCCCTGACGGGCGTGGGCTTGAACACGCTGCTCTCGCGTAAACGCTATGCGGTGCTGCATCTGCGCGAGCGACTGCAAAGCACTTACGACGAGTTCACGAAAGCATGAGGAGCTGAACATGAGGCCGAGATTGAAGAGACTGATTCTCATCGCTCCGCTGGCGATTCTGGGGATGCTGGTATTCGTCGCCATCGGCGGCGGAATAGTGCGGCAACTGTGGAATTGGCTGCTGCCGCCGCTCTTCGGCTGGCACCAGATCACGTTCTGGCAAGCGCTTGGACTTCTAGCGCTGTGCCGGATCCTCTTCGGCGGATTTGGATTCCACGGTTCCGGTAGCTCCAGTCTCCGCCGTCGCATGCAAGAGCGCTGCGAGCAGATGCCCCCTGAGGAGCGGGAACGATTCCGGCAACGCATGCGCGAACGCTTCGGCTTCGGCCCATCCACCCGCGAGAGCACGGAGTGATGAACCAGCTCGAGCGGCTCGCGAGTCACTGAGCTGATGGTGCCGGGCAGCCCGACCCTACGTCCGCCTCAGATGAAGCGTCTCGTAGGCGACGGTGGGATAGGTGAATGAGACGGACATGCCTTCCAGCTCGGGCCGGGCGAACCGATAAACCTGCTCGTGGAACAGTGGCACGAGGAGTGCGTCGCGTCGCAGGATGTCCTCGATCTGGCGATAGAGTGCGTGACGGACGGTCGGATCGGTCTGCGTGCGGCCGCGATTGATGAGCTCGTCCAGCTCAGGCGATCCGACGTAGGCCCAGGCGTACCGGAACCCCGAGAAGAAGGTATCGGTGTCCGGATAGTCGGCCAGCCACCGGCCGATGATCATGTCGGTGCTTCCTCGAACCCATGATTCGAGATATTCGGACACTGAGCCGGTCGCGGATCGAATGCTGATCCCCGCGGCTCGCAGGGCCGCATCCAGGGCACCGTAGAAGGCGGCATGCTCGCCGGCAAATGTGGAGTGGACGGAGGCCGTGAACTCAGCCGCCACCCCGCGATTATCCCCAGCGATTGCCGTCGGACTCGGCGCTCCAGGCGGGGTGCCCTCGTAACCGAGCAGGCCGGGAGGGATCAGCCCGTGCGCGGGAATCGCCCGCCGTCCGAGGGTCTGCTTCACGAGAAGGGCCGCGTCCACGGCCGCAGCCACCCTGCGGCGCAGGGCTGGATCGGTCATCGGGCCCTGGTGCCGATTGAAGAGGATGAAGTAGGTCGAAAGCGACGGAGCCTCCCGATAAACAGCAGCGAACACCGGGTCCCGCCTCAGCGCCTCGACGTCGGCGGGGTCGAGGTCGGAGGCTATCGCGAACCGGCCAGCGCGGAAGCCGGAGAGGATTTCGGCCGCCGGCTTGCCGAACTCGAACGTGAGGCCCTGGCTGCGTGGATAGCCGTCGCGCCAGTAGAAGGGATTGCGCTCCAGCTCGAGCCGCCGTCCGGGCTCGAACCGGACGACACGGAACGGTCCCGTTCCGACTGCGCCCTCCTTATAGCTTCCGCCGATAGGCCGTCGCGTGCCCTCGGGCACGATGCAGGTGCACATGTCCGACAGGAGGACGGGGAAAAAGGAGACGGGGCTCATCAGCTCGATGGTGAACTCACGTTCCGAATGGATCTGGAACCCGGCGAGCTCCGTCGCGGTCTTGTCGAGGATCGCTTGCGCGCCCCTGATGGCCGACACCTGCTCGCGCCGTGACTGCCCCTCCTCCGCCAGAAGACGTTCGAAGGAGTAGCGCACATCGCGCGCGGTCAATCGCCGGCCGTCGTGGAAACGCACCCCCTCCCGCAGGCGAAACCTGTAAGTCCGGCCGCCGTCCCCGACGCGAAACTCCTGGGCGAGCCGCGGTTGGATCCGGCCTTCGAACACCTGTGTGAGGGGCTCGTAGATGGACGAGAGTACCTCGCCCTCTTCGACAACCTGGCACAAGGCCGGGTCGAGCATATGGATGGAGGCGCGCATCGGAATCTGGAGGTTCCCGCCCTCCTCGATCGTGGCGCGCAGCGCCGGAGCCGTCGCTGCGGCCTTGCCGAGCCTGGCGTAATTGACGGCAGGATAGGTATTGCTCAGGCGCAGGCCGCGCACGAGGGGATTCGAAAGCCTGAACCCGACGTCGTGGAAGAGCGGCACGATGGAGTCGGACAGCAGAATCAGGTTTTCGAACTTGCGGTACAGCGCTTCCCGCACCGCCGCGGTCGTTTCGCGCCGCGCCGCTTCGAGGATCTCGTCGCCCTCCTCAGAGGAGTAGTAGGTCCTGAACTGCCCCGTGGCCGAATGGAACAGGTTGTGGGTGAAGTTGTCGGGGTCGTTGTAGTCCGCTGTCCAGCGCATGACCCCCACGTCGTAGTCCTCGCCCCGACCCATCGCCTGAATGAACGAGGCCATGTCGGTCGAAGCCACGGAGACCGTGACGCCCAGCTCCTTCCATTCGGAGAACAGGGCTTCGAGCAGCGCGCCATATCGGTCCCGCACCACGGGATGCACGGCAGCCTTCAGCGTGAACGACTCCGGTACTCCCGATGCCCGCAGGCGGCTGCGCGCCTCCTGCAGCGAGATGAGGTGACGGCGCCTGCCGGGGTCATGTCCCAACACGCCTGGAGGGATGAGCCCGACGGCCGGCTGTGCGAAGCGACCGAGCGTCTGCCAGACGAGGTCGTGGGTGCGGACCAGGCCAGCCAGCGCATGGCGCACAGCCTCCGACCGGCCCGCGGCGCCCGCATGCGTGGGAAAGACCAGGAAATAAGTGGTCATCTTCGGCGTCTCGACCAATCCTCGGCGGAAGCGCGGGTTGGCTATCAGCCGTTCGAGGTCATTCGGAAGAAGATCGCCGCTTACGTCGAACTCGCCGGTCTCCAGGCCTGCGGCGATCGCGGCCGCGCTCAGGCCGTGCCGGAACTCCACCGCGTCGAGGCGGGGCGGTGCGCCGCTCCAGTAGCCGTCATGCCTCTCCAGGCGGATGCGCGTCTCGTCCCGCGCCGCGAGGCGGAAGGGGCCGGTGCCGATCAGGGCTTCCTCCCGCTCCGCGCCGCTCAGCCGGTAGACGGCCGTGCGCGCGTCGGCCAGCAGGGCGGGATAGATCGGCAACGGCGCTTCGAGGCGGATCTCCAGGCGACCCTCCCCCTGGGCAACGATTCCGGAAACGTCGCCGGCCTGCCCGGTCACGAACTCCTGCACCCCTCGGATCGGCACGAAGGCCGGTGGGAGATTCCTTGCGCTCTTCTGGATGGACCGCTCGAACGCGGATTTGACCACGGCGGCGGTGAGGAGGACACCATCCTGAAAATGCACGCCGGGGCGGATAGGGAACACGAAAGCGCGCCCCTGCTCCTGCGCTTCCCAGCGCTCGCACAGGGTCGGCACCAGATCGCCCAGGTTGCCCGAGGTGATGAGCGGCTCGAAGACGTTGGTGAAGACCTCCCACTCCTCCACTGTCTCCATGGAGGTTGGCTCGGCGGCAAGCAGCGTGTTTCCCACAGCAACGATGAGCGTGCCGCCCTCGGGGGTGGCATCGTCGGCGGTTGCCTCGCGCGCCGCGTGACCGAGGCTTTCAGCCTCCCGGAGGAGCTCGCCTGCTTTCGCGTACTCGCCCCGCAGATTGGCGAGTGTTCCTGCCAGCGCCAGGAACTGGCCGAGCCTGTCCTGATCTCCGGCCGTCTTGGATGCGCTCAGCCCGCGCTCGACCCAGCTTCGGGCCTCTTCGGCGCGGCGGGACTGCCACGACGTCCGCGCTGCCGCGAGGAGGACCTCGAGGACCCTGTCGGTTTCTTTCTCGCGCTCGAACACGCGCAAGGCGGCGCCCATCTCCCGCAGCGCGCCGTCCACGTCGCCTCCCATCTGGAAGGCCGATGCGAGCAGCATCCGTGCATCGCCTTCGACCGTGGCGTCACCCTCCCACTCCTCGTCGAGGAACTCGAGCGCCGTTTTGACGGAGCGGATGGCTTCCTCCGGGCTGAAGGCCTCGATCGATCGGCGGGCATGCTTGAGCCCATACGCCACGGATTTCTCCGGGATGTCGCCTTCGGAGCAGTGATAGACGAGTTGGGGATAGACCCGGTCGAGCTTCCCCGCATGCCGCTTCTCGAGCTGCTCGGCGTACTTCCGATGCAGCGACCGCCGCTTGCGGCGCGACAAATCCGCGTAGAGGACTTCACGGACGACGCCGCTCGTGAATGCCAGAGTATCGCCGCGAGACTGGCGCTCTTCCTCGATCAGTCCCTCCTGGATGAGCCGCTCGACCGCGCCCTCCACGTCCGTGTCGCCCTCGACGAGCGCCTCCAGGTCCTTGAAGTCGAACGACTTGCCTACGACAGCGGCCGTGGCCAGGACGTCTCGCAGCGTCTCGGGAAGGCGAGCGATTCGTTTCTCCACGGCCTGCTGGATGGTTGATGGCAGAGCGTTCGACGAGATCTCGCCTTCCCCGGAGAGGGACCAGATCCCTGTGTTGTCGCGGATGAGATTGCCCGAGTCCATGAGTGAGCGCACGAGTTCCTTGGTGAAGTAGGGGTTCCCCTCCGTGCTCTCGAACAGCTTGTCCGCAATCGCAGGCGAAATCTGGGTGCCGCCGGTCAAGGTCGACAGCAGCTCCCTGTGCTCGGCGAGCGATAGCGGGCGCAGATTCAAGTGCACGAAGTGGCGATCCCCCTGGAACCCCTCGAGCATCGCCGAGAGCGGGTGCCGGCGGTCGACCTCCTGAGATCGATAGGTGCCGATGATCAGGGTCGGCGTCGGCCCGAGCCGGCGCACGATGTAGCGCAGGGCTTCGATTGTAACGTCCGCGCCGTGCAGGTCCTCGAGAAGGAGCACCAGCGGCTTGCCGGCGGCGAGCCGGATGAGCGTGCGGGCGAGAAGCTCGAAGACCTGGGCACGGTTCTCCGGCTGGCGTGTCTCGCTGCCCGCGGTGGCCGGGTGGTCGCCGCCGGATCCCGACCGGAACGCGTCGATCTCACCGAGAGTCGGAAACAGTGCTACCAGCTCGGCACCGAGATCCGACACGTCCGCCTGGCCTCCACCCGACGACCCGGGCTCGCGCTGGCGGAAGTACTCCTGGATCGCCTCGCAAAAACCGTAGTACGGAAACGATCCGTCCTGCTCGACGCAGCGCCCGTGGAGGGTCCGGATCTGCCGCGCATGCGCGAGCTTGTCGAGATCGTCCAGCAGGCGCGTCTTGCCGACGCCCGCCTCGCCGGAGACCACGACGAACTGGCACTCTCCTGCCACGGCCGCGTTGAGGCGCTGCTGCAGCTCGCGCGACTCGTCCTTGCGGCCCACGAACGGGGCCAGCGCCATGCGGGGAGCCTGGACGGCGCGCGTCATGAGAAGCGATTTATTCTGCTCGCTCTCGTGGAGGTCGGCCCGGTAGCGGCGCAGAGCGGCCACCAGGTCGCCGGGGTTGGCGGGACGTTCAGCGGGATCCTTGGCGAGGCACCCGACGATGATCCGGTCCAGCGTCTCGTCGATCTGCGCCCCGCGCTCGCGCGCGGACTGCGGGATCTCGTGAACGATGCGGTAGAGCATCGACTGCACGTCACCGGTGAACGGTACGTCCCCCGTGACGCATTCATAGAGCACCGTTCCCAGGGAGTAGATGTCCGATCGCGTGTCGACTGGACGACCACTGGCCTGCTCTGGGCTGAGGTACGACATGGTCCCTACCACCATCCCGGTTTTCGTGACGCCGGTGGCTTCGGTGGCGCGCGCCAGGCCGAAATCCATCACGCGCACGCGCAGCCCGCCGC
>CAZMRF010000079.1:0-17863 GCA_964568735.1 uncultured Acidobacteriota bacterium | reverse complement strand
GGTCCGGGTATTCTGGCCCAGACGAGTGTCAACTTCGAGAAGGGGGACAGAGTAAGCGTTCCGTACGTGCCGCCGCCCGGTATCGGCCAAGAGAGTGTCTTCAGATCCTGGTAGACGAACCTGTACGTGGCCGTCGTCGAGGTCTGCCCGACGACAGTGGGGATCTTAATCTCGGTTGTGTAGCCACCATGATAGGGCGCCGTCCCGCCGCCAAAGGCCGAGTGCTCGGATTCGTTCGTGAACGTGATTGTTCGAAGAGCCGTCGTCGAGGAGCCGAGGCCGTCCCTGATCCCCTTGATGCAATGCACTTTGTTCGCAAGCGTCTCGTAGTCGACCTCCACCCAGGAATAGACGACGTTGGGGTCGGGTCCGCGTTTTTCCATCCGGGTAAGTAGAAGGCCGTGGAAGTCATCTGACAGACCTGCTTGGTTGGGGTGTGAGTCTCCGAAAGGGTCATCGAAAATCATGACGACGCCGTTGCCGGGATAGAGCCGGTAATAGTCCACTGAATTGGGGTCGCCAGGAGTCACCAGGACGGCTTCTACGCGCATGAAGGTACCGTCTGACGTCATCCCCGGCATGATGCTGCCCCCATTGGGCAAGTCGAGCCTGATCGGATGGACGGTCCCAGAGGGGTCTTCGTAGGCAGCTTTCCGAAAGTCCTCCTCGTCTTCAGGATCGCATCCCTCGCGGCAGGGGTGGTAGATCCTGCCCATGGTCATGAGCCAGCCGACGCCAAATGGGCCCTTGCGAGCAAGCTTTCCGTCTTCAGGCTGGCTACCTTGGGTCCTCCAGACCTTGGACGAGTAGCTGAGTTGGAGGCCCCACGGCAGCCCGGGCAGCTCCCAGGTAGGACCGATTGGAATCCCCAGCTCGAGGCTACCGTTGTAGGCCGAGATGGAATCCCCCCCTGGTCCGCTTAGCATTATTGAGTGCGTTGGGGACCCGGTGGACTCATTCGGGTTGCCGGCCAAGGCGGACGTTGCTCCCACCAGAGAAAAGAAGAGTAGACAGAAGATTCCCCGCTTGATCATGGCGACCCCCAGGATGTGATCAGATGGATTGCGCGCAGGCCGACAGGCCGACTCTACGATGGACAGATGAGAGTCCTGGAATCTGGAATGTCCCACAATGTCCCAATACGAACTGCTGATTTGTCGGGCTGAGTGTTCTCATACCGGAATTCGCTTCTGCTGTCAACCTTTATTTCACGCTAGGCCTCAGGACCCCCAAGAAGTGCCCAGATGGGACCCTTCAAGGCGTGGTGAGTTGGAGAGTGGCGAAGCCGCACGGAGTCCCGATTGGCTGCGTTGCCCCCCGCCCGCCTTCGTTCGGTAGAGAGGAGGTGTCATCGGAATGGGGTCATCGGAATGGGGGTGTGCACTTTTCCCCCCGCCTGGACTCCCCCGGCCACCTTCAGGCAGGGGGCCTACAACTGGGCTCTCCTAGGCGTCAGGAGCGGCACCTGGAGCTACTGCTATGCCGCGGATCTCCATCCGTCCCGGCCGCCCCGGAACGTCTCCCCCCAGACCTTGACATGCGTCTTTTCGAGTTCAGTGGGTGTCCAACCTCCGCTACATAAAGATCCCTTGCCAGACGTCTTTTCGGATGCAGAGGGTGACCACCCGATGCAGCGTAGAGACGCAATGGTCACCTTCCGTGGGAGCCTCAGAGCGGACCGGAACTGGGCGAGGTTCGTAGCACGATCCGCCTGCTCATCAGGCGCAAGCCGCTACGAACCCCTCTCTCCAGTTCGTACCCCGATCCACCTGGGGAGCCAGGCGCAACGTGCTACGAACTCCCCGCATGGTTCGAACCGAGGATCACCTGCGGAATCAGCGGCCCCCCGGGTCGAACTCCTTCTCCTGATTCGTGGGCCCATCTGCCGAGGAGAGGGGATGTGCAGCCGAGCTGCCCACGGCCTGAGCGTGGAGGTGCCGTCACCGGAGGCACCACCACTCGATCGCCGGGCCGGTCCAGGCGGCGGTGGATCCAGGGGTAGGCAGCCCCCTACCCCTTCCACTCCGCCTTGTACGAGAGCCCCAGGCCGAGGATTCGATCGATCAGCTCCTCGTAGGAGTAGCCGGCTGCGACGGCGGAGAGGCCGAACTCCTCGTCCGCGGAGAGATCGGGGTTCGGGTTCGCCTCAAGGATGAAGACCTCGCCGTCCTCTCTCAGCCTCAGATCGATGCGGCCGTAGCCGCTCATGCCGAGGATCCTGTACATCCTCTTGCAGAGAGCCCGGATCTTCTCCTGGGCACCCGCGGGCAGGTCCTGGGCCTCGCGGCAATCGACGCCGTACTTCCGGCGCGTCGCCAGGCTGGACTTCACGCGCTCGGTCGCTATGGCGTGGGCTCCCTCGGGCAGGTTCTGGAAGATGAGCTCCCAGACGGGGAAGGTCTCGAGACGGTTGTTGCCCATGACCGAGACGTAGAGCTCGCGCCCCTCGATGTACTGCTCCGCCAGGGCATCCGTCCCGACGCTCTCGTGGACGAACTGAACGCGCTCCACGAGCTGCTCGTCGGTCTTGACGACGGAGGCCTGCGAGATGCCGGTGGATGACTCCTCGGTCGTGGACTTGACGAGGATCGGGAACTCCAGCCTCTTCGGCCTGCGGACCTTCTTCCCCTTCGGGAAGACCATGAAGTGCGGGACGCGGATCCGGTGAAACGTCAGGAGCTTCTTCGAGAGGATCTTGTCGCGGGCCAGCATGAGGCCGCGGGGGTTGCACCCGGTGTAGGGGGTCTGCATGAGCTCGAGGAAACTCACCAGGTGCTGGTCGTAGACGGGGATGCCGTGGAAGTCCTCCATCATGTTGAAGGCGATGTGCGGCTTCCACTCGAGGATCTTCTCCCGGATCAGCGAGAGATTCCCGGTCACGTCGAGGGTGAGGATCTCGTGCCCCAGATCCTTGAGAGTTCCAATGACGTCGAACTCCATCTTGACGTCGATCAGCTCGCGGTCGGTGAGCTCGTCGATCTTCTCGGGAGGCACGTTGCCCTCGGGCACGAGGGCCAGGACCCGCAGGGGCTTCACAGCGCGACCTGGTGGTGTCCGCTGTGGAGGAACTTCATCACCTGGACCGTGACGATGAGCACGATCCCCCTCAACAGCTCCGTCTCCGGCCTCGCGACCCTGAGGTCGAGCGCCCGGCTGCGCGCCGTCATCTCCTTGAGCACCAGGTCGATAGTATAGGCGTGCTGGCCGGTCCACATGGAGACCAGCTCCCGGATCGCCTTTCGCTTCCGGAACAGGAACCGAGCTGCCGACTCATGACGCACGTGATCGGGTTCGTCGGAGAAGAGGCGCCTCAAGTCGCTGTCGAAGACGTCAGGAAGATCTTGCCCGTAGTGCTTGCGCCTCGCCGCGTAGTGGCTCCGGAGGGTCTTTCTCATCGCCGAGGCGGGCTCGACCAGCTTTATCTTCGTCACCGGAGCCTCCCTCCCCGCGATCTCCTTCATCAGGGAGTCCACGTACTCGAGCTTGCGCAAGGCGGGCCAGCCCTCGTACCTGCCGCGCCACTGGGAGTTCGGCCTGACCCAGACTGCGAAGGTCTCGGCGAAGTCCTCCAGGGGGTGGCTCTGCGCGTACCACCAGTCCAGGTGCAGGACGAAACGGCGGCTTCGCGGCTTCGGCGAGTAGTAGCGCGGGTACGGGAGAGTGGACCTGCCGAAGACCGCGCTCCACCGGCGCTTGCGCCGGATCCGGTAGGCCACGTCGAGCGCATGCCCGGTCTCGTGGCGGAGGATCCGCATGCACCAGTCCGGCGTGCCCCCCTCGACCTCGAGCATCTGGACCCCTTCCAGGCGCATCAGGCGAGGATGCGTGAGGTAGAAGGGAATCGCGATCCCCGGGACGCCGTCGGCCGTGAAGAACTCGTCGGAGATCCAGAAGTGGGGCCTGAACCGGATCTCCTTCGCCTCCAGCTCGGAGTAGAGTCGCTGGATGCACCTCTCGACCATCGATCCCTGGAATCGGAGGCTGAGGTCGCAGAATCGCAGGTCGAGGATCGCTTCGTCCGACATCCTCGCCAGTCGCCGGCCTCCAATCTCGAGCGGGGGCGCCGGGTGTCCCTGACGGCGCTCCCTCACCGGCCGTCCACGCGGCAGCTTCGTGCGGTCCTTCCGGTCGACGACACCCGGCAGTGAGAGTTGTTCTCCTCCCGCCGTTGCCTGCCGGATCGCCGTGTCAGTCGCGCTGTCTGCCATGGTGGGACGGTCCGTGGTCTCTCATTCAACCCTGCCTGAGAGTGCGAATCCCGTCCAGGCGCAGGAGCCCGTCGACCAGCTTCCGGTGGACGCGCGCGGGGGCCCGCGCCACGAAGTGCAGCGTCAGGGTCGACGGCGTGCGCTGGATCCGGAGCCCGAAGACGTCGCTTCCGCCCTGCCGGACGCAATCCTCGACGGCCTCGATGAGCGCCATGTCCGGCTCCCCTTCCAGGTGATACTCCATCGAGAGGACACCCTGGGGAAGCCTGCGCTCCACCTTTTCGAGGAGGAAGAGCGTTCCGACGGTGAGGAGCGTCGTAGCCGCCGCGAGCCCGAAGTAGCCCGATCCGATCGCCAGGCCGATGCTGGCCAGGACCCAGATCGTCGCCGCACTGGTCAGCCCCCTCACCGAGCCGCGGGCCTGGATGATGCTGCCGGCCCCGAGAAAGCCGATCCCCGTGATGATCCCCGCGCCGATGCGCTGGGGATCGGCCACGAGGCGGCCGTTGATGGCGACGCTCTGCGTGAGGGCCGCGCCGAGCGCCGCCATCGTCGTGGCGCCCACGCAGATGAGGATGTTCGTCCGCAGACCCGCGGCCTTCCCGGAGATCTCGCGCTCCAGCCCCACGAGGCTGCCTGCGGCCAGCGCCGCGCCCAGCTTCATGACGATGATGGTCCAGTCCACTCGGGCTCAGCCTCTCTCGCCGGCCGCGATGTAGATCGGCCGGATGTCCACGGGGATTTCCTTGATGCCGTCCAGGGCGGCTTGCAGCTCCGGCGGCACCTTGGCCCAGGTCTCGAGCATCCGTGCCGCCCCTTCGTAGTCGCCGCGGGCCTGGACGAGGCAGATCTCCCGGACGAGATCGCGCAGGCCCGCCTCGAATCTGGCGACGTCCACCGAGAAGCGGCCCGTGGCCGGGTCGTGCACGAAGGCGCCTTTGTCCTTCAGATAGCCGTACTGGAGCGCCACCCCCTGGCCGTGAGCTTCCTCGATGCCGAAGCGCACGGAGCGGAACATGCCCGCCAGGAAGGTGACGAAGAGATCCTCTCTGAAAGAAGCCGGGAACTGGCCCTTGTCGATCATGTAGAGGATGTTCCAGGCACCCATGACGTCGGCCTTGGCCTCCTCCAGCGCCGAGTAGTGCTCCTTGAGCTCGAGTCGCACCTCGGTATCCCGCCCGCCCACCCTGATCTTCCCGGGCCCGAGCCCGTGGCTCAGCTCGTGAAAGAGCGTCTCGTTGAAGAACGCTTCCGCCGTCACGTGGGTCTGCTGGCCGTCGGCGATGACCTTCTTGCCGATGGGCTCGAGGATCGACCGGAACTTCGCGTTCATGACGTTGCGGAGAAGGACCTTCTTGCTCCCCTTGGCCTCGCGCACGCGCTCGTCGTTGGGGAGGTTGTAGGCGATCGTCTGGATGCCCGCGCGCGTGTCTCCCGCGGTGTAGACGACGTCCACGACCCGTATGGGCGACTCCGTTCCGCGGGCCAGGTTCTTGTGCTCCGCGGGGATGGGGAGGTTCCTCTCCATGGCGGGCAGCTCGTTCTTGTAGAAGGCGAGCCTGGCGGAGGCTTCCGCGTCCTGGATCGTGACGAAGGAGGTGAAGGCCGCCTTGTACCCGAAGAGGCGGTCTTCGTAGGTCTCGTAGGGACCGATCGTGACCTCGATCATCGAGTCCAGGTCCATCCATGCCACGTCGGAATCGTAGTAGTCGTCGGAGAGGAAGGCGGCCGCCCGCTTCTCGAGGAAGGCCTTCAGGGAAGCGTTGTCCGTTGACGCCGCGGCCTTCCTCAGCACCGCCGCCGCGCGCTCGAGCCAGGGCTTGTAGGCCTCTGAGTAGGGAACGGCCTTCAAATCGCCACCGTCCCGCTTGATGATCGTGAAGAGGCTCTTGAAGGCCTCCTCGTCTCCGGGCCTCTCGGCGATCCAGCGATCGAGATCCTCCCGGCTCATGTCCTGGGGGTAATAGCCGGCGCCTTCCGGCCTCGGAAGATCTCCGATGAAAGGGCTCTCGTCGATGCGGTCCCAGGGGCCCACGTTGAGGTCGAAATAGGCGAGGAGCTTCTGGGCGCGCGCTCCTCTCGCGCGCGTCAGGTGCGCGCGGAGATCGGGATTCGCGGCCCATGCCTGCCTCTGGAAGATCTCACCCATCTGCCGGCTGGCCTCGATGAGGCTGTCGAGGACCCGGCGATCGGTTTCCGTGAGCGAGGCCACGTCCGCCTGGATGCGCGTCGGCACGTAACGGGCCAGCCGCTTGGGAACGTCGTCCACCTCGATCCCGGTCTTCACTCCGGCGATCACGGGCACCTCGGGCGGCGCCTGAGCCTGGGATGGGCCGCCGGCGTCACTGCAGCCGGCGAGAAGAAGTGCCAGCAGGGTCATGAGAGCCGATCCCGCCGGAGCCAAGGGGCTCCGGCCGCATCCATCGTGCATCAGCGCGACCTCCAGATGGGCTTGCCGGGCGAGCGGGACCTGATCGTCCAACGGCGAGGCGGGCCCGTCAAGCCCCGGCCGGCCTGCCCGGCCCGTGGTCCGAAGGGGGGCTCCTAGCTGCCCTCCCGGCCGAGGAGCCAGAAGACAACCGCGGCGGCCGCGAACCGGTACCAGGCGAAGGGCCGGAAATCGTGCGTCGCGACGTATCTCATCAAGAAGCGCACTGAGGCCAGCCCCGCGGCGAATGCCGCCACGAATCCCGCCGTGAAGAGCGGGATGTCTTCGAGGCCGAGGACGTGGCGCCAATGGTAGAGGTCGTAGAGCCCCGCCGCGCAGAGCGTGGGGATGGCCAGCAGGAACGAGAACTCCGTGGCCGTCTTCCGGTCAAGCCCTGCCAGCATGCCCCCCATGATCGTGGACGCGGAGCGCGACACACCGGGGAAGAGGCTGAGGCACTGCGCCAGACCCACTCCGAGCGCGGCCTTCCAGGGCACAGCCTCGATATCCCCCGCCGCTCCGGGGCGGGCCGTGCCCTCCACCACAAGGATGCCGATCCCTCCGATGACGAGCCCCCAGGCCACCCAGACGGGCGAGAAGAGCTCCCGCTCGATCAGATCGTGCAGGAGGAGGCCAACGATGGCCGACGGGAGGAAGCCCAGAGCGAGGTTGAAGGCCATCTTCCGTCCCTTCCCTCCGCGCCCCAGCCCGGCCGCGAGGCCGGCGAGCCGGCGCCGTGTCTCCCAGATCACCGCGAGGATTGCGCCGAGCTGGATGAATACCGTGAAAGGGGCCGCGCGATCACCGGTGAAGCCCAGGAAGTGCCCCGCGACGATCAGATGCCCCGTCGAGGAGACCGGGATGAACTCGGTCAACCCCTCCACGATCCCGAGGATGATCGCGGTGCCGAGGAGCCAGCTCACGCCGCTCGCTCCGCCGGAGCTCCCGCCGCCGCGGACGTGTCATCGTCGGGATCGGGATGCATGAGGGCCATGACGGCCGGAATGAAGGCCAGGGCGGTCAGGAGGCACATGAGGGAGCCGAGGATTGCGACGATCCCCACGCTCTTCATGGCCGGAAAGCTCGACAGGGTGAGCGCGCCGAATCCGGCCCCGTTGGTCAGGGCCGCGATGGTGATCGCCTTGCCGGTCTCGAGGACGCCCTGATCGATCCGCCCGGGGGTCGCTCGCAGCCGGTGGACCATGTGGATCCCGTAGTCCACTCCGAACCCGAGCACCATGATGGCGGTGAAGGAGTTGACGAAGTTCAGCCCGAGCCCCATCACCCCCATCAGGCCGAACATCATGATCACGCCGAAGATCACCTGGGCGTTGATCAGGAGCGCGTACTTGAGCTTCCTCAGATCGAACAGGAGGAGGGCCGCGACGATGACGCATCCGATCACGACGGCCTTGACGGCGTCCCGCTTGAAGATCGTCCTGAGCTCCTCGCTCACGACGTTGGTCCCGGTGACGACGATGGAGGGGTCCCCGGCCGAGACCGCGTCGGCGAAGCCCGGCGGCGGTGATCGCCGCCACCTGTCCCGATCCACGTAGAAGTAGACCGCGGCGCGATAGCCGCCGTCCTTCTCACGGATGTACCGTCCCAGGAGCGATGCCAGCTCCTCGCCCTCGAGCTGGCGGACTCCCACCGGCGCCTGCACCTCGAGCATCGAGCGAAGCTCGGGCAGGTAGCCGTCGAAGGCCTCGGCGCGGAACCCCTGCCGGTCCAGCTCCCTGCGAAGGGTGGCCTCGATCCGCGCGATGGCGAAGGGGCCCTCGGGCTCCCGCGCCCCCCTGCGGAGGGCTTCGATGATGAGATCCTGATCTGAGGCCGGCGGCAGGTAGGTGATGAGAGAGTCCGTCCCCTTGAGCGTTCCATCCGCGCTCCAAGGCTCGGCGCGCGTCGTGATCGCCTTCATCTTGTCGAGCGCCGACTGAATGGTCGGCGCCTCGACGATCGCCATCATCACGCCGAGGCTCCCGCCGAACTTCTCCCCGACTCTCTGGATGACGGTGACCCCCTTGTTGGAGGGAGAGCGGAGATCCTCCACGCTGTCCGAGAAGGGAACGTGCCACGCACGGTATCCGAGGAAGGTGAGCAGCAGGCCCGTGATGGCGAGCGTAATCACAGGGTGCCTGGTGGCCAGGGGGGTCAGGTGCTCGGCCCCGAAGGACTGGAGGTGAAGGCTGGAGCCGGGCCTTCTCCCGGGCCGCCTCCCCTCGTGCCAGTGAATCATGGCGGGCAGGAGGACGAGGATCGAGATCATGCAGAAGATCATTCCGGATCCGATCAGCAGGCCGAGCTCCTTGAGCCCCAGGAACTCCGTCGTGCACATCGCGTAGAAGGTGGCCGCCGAGGTGACGCAGCCCGTGAAGACCCCGAGCGCCGCCTCGCCCATCATCCGGTGCAGCGCCATCTCCACGTCGAGTCCCGCCCGGCGCTCCTCGACGTAGCGCGCGTACATGACGATGGTGAAATCGGTGCCGAGGCCCATGAGCATCGCCACGAAGCCCGAAGAGGCCGAGTTCAGACGGCCGAGGACCAGCGCTGCCAGGGCGAAGGTGAGGGCCTGCGCCACCAGGAGCGGGATCACGCTGTACATGATCGGTCCGATCCGGCGGTAGCCGATGATGTAGAGCGCGGTCACACCGATGAACGAGAAGATGGCGGTGTTGCGCAGGTCGGCCTTGATCAGCTCGGAGTCCTCGAGCGCGACCACGTAGGAGCCGCCGTACGAGACCGTCATCCCGGCGGTGTCGACGCCGTCCTTCTCGAGGGCCTCGTGCGCCGCGGACTCCGCTCGGCGCACCTGGCCCATCAGCGTGGCCGTGAAGGCGAGATCCTGGGCCGGCTGCGTCGGCTTGACGAGAAGCAGGAGCGCGGAGCTGTCGGCCGACATGTAGTAGCCGTCGACGGCGTTGAGCTTCAGACCCTGGCGGCCGACGAGCAGCCGGCCGAGGACGAAGCGGCCGATCCCGAGCGGGTCGCCCTGAACCAGCCCCTTGAGGAAGGCCGACGACGGGGAGGTGAGGATCCGCCGATCCTCCTCCACGGCCTCGCGTATCCCCCCGTCGCTCAGGCGCGTCTCGAGCGCCGGCAGCTCCTCAGGCGGAACGAACAGGAGCGCGTGGCGCCTGAAGAGATCCAGCAGCGCGTTCTGGGCCCCGAGGCGGTACTCGACCGCCTGCACGGCGGGGAGCGCGCCGAGCCGCTCCGCGAAAGCGTCGGCGAACTCCTGGTAGTCGTCCGCGGTCCGTCCCGCGGGAGCCTCCAGGAGGATCATCAGGTAGTCGATGCCACCGAACTCCTGGAGGGAGGTGCGGAAGGCATCGACCTTCGGATTGCCTCGCGGGACCAGATCGAGGATGTCCGTCTCGAGGCGGAGCGACGAGCCCAGCGCCAGCGCCCCGAAGACGAGCAGCGCCGTCACCACGAAGACGAACCCGCTCCGCTTCGCGGCGTAGTCGCCAACCTTGAGGAAGAGGCGGGTTCTCAGGTACTCCCGCGTAGGATCCATCGATCAGGAGCCCGTCCGGATCATCGTCCGGATGGTGCGGCAAACGCCGCCGGTGCGTGCGGCCGGAGCGAAGGACAGGGGGTGAGGGAGGCCATGCGGGGTGCGGATTATCCGCGTCCCTCGGCGGGGATGTCAAGGCTAGCGCAGCGCTTGGCCTGGGCGCCGGATCAGAAGGCCAGCGTCATCCCGACCTCCCAGAACCTCCCGAAGCGGCGAAGGCCCTGCGGGCCCCCCTGGATCTGGATCCCGCTCACCGACGCGGTGCGGAAGGCCGACAGCGTGAGGTCGTCGTCGTTCAGGAGGTTGTTCACGGCCATGCTGGCGGAGGCCGATACCTTTCCCACGATGAACCTCTTCACTACCTTGACGTCGATGCCCCAGTAACCGTCGTTTCTCTGGTCGTTGCGCTGGGCCGTGGGATAGAAGGTGCGGATCGTCACGTTGCCAACGTTGTCCACATCGTCGGTCTCCCTGACGATGGAGTAGGGCGTGCCGCTCTCCCAGACGATCGTGGTACCGATCTCGACGTCCCGCGGGAGGTTCGCCGTGGCGATCGTGACCACGCGGTGGCGCTGATCGTAGTCGAGGTACCCCTCCTCGTCGTCGCTGGTGGAGGGGTCGTCTCCGAGGCCGGAGAGGAAAGTCTCCGCCTGCCCGTAGGCCCTCGAATAGGTGTAGCTCATCTGCGCCTGCCAGTTCCGGTGGAGGCGGCGCCTGAGCTCGAAGGCCAGCGACCGGTACTTCGCTGAGTTGAAGTTTCCCAGCCTGAACACGTTGTTGAAGTTGTCGTTCACGATGTAGAGATCCGGCGCGCCGTTGGAGTTCCCGGTCCCGATCTCTCCGAAGAGATCGTCGCTGAGGTGGACCTTGCCGCTGGCGTCCGTGAAGAACGGGCAGATGTCCTGTTTGCGGATGTTGAACTCGACGGGGAAGTCGCTGCACTCGATGTGGTTCACGTCCACGTCCTGGAGCAGGTCCCAGTAGAGCTTCTGCGTGTAGGTGACCCTGCCCGACCACTCGGGAGCCAGCTCCCGCTCCACGCCGATCGTGAAGACGTCGCTGAAGGGCGTCCTGAGGTCCCGATCGAGCTGGATCACCGAGACGGCCGACGAGGCGGTCGAGAGCATGTTCGGAAGGAATTGTTGAACTGTCGGGTCCGGGAAGAACGTGTAGTTGACGATGTCCGGTCCCATCTCGTCATCCACCGTGTCCAGGAAGAGCCTGTCGTAGTACCTGCCCCAGGTCCCGAAGACGCCCGTCTTGCCATCCGCCCAGGGGTCCCAGGCGAAGCTGAAGCGCGGCAGCAGGTTCAGGTTGTCGATCTCGAAGTTCTCGGGACGGCGATCGGGGAATGTCGTGTAGGGGTCGAACCATACCGGGCCATCCGCCCCACTGTCGAAGTCACCGTCGCCGTCGGCGTCCCACCGGAGTAGTTTCTCCGGAGTCTGCGCGTCGAAGGTATAGACCAGGTTGGCTGAGATCGTCCCCGGAAGCCGCCCCACCTCATCGCAGACCGTGTCCGCGTTGCTTGCACCCGATCCGAACCGGGCCACGCGCAGGCCGTCCGCGCAGAGCCCCTCCAGGATGTCGATCGACTTTCGCTTTTCGTCCCTGGGATCGAACGGACTGAACCCGGATGTGTCGATGTCCTCCCTGTCGATCCGAAGGCCCACCTGAATCGAGAAGTTAGGCCGCGGCTTCCAGACATCCTGCACGTAGGCCGCCGAGCTGAAGCTCACGACGTTCTGCTGCAGCCGCGTGGGGGTGGGAGTGAGGAGCACCTGGTAGCCCTGGACGGCGTCGGGGATCGGCTCTCCCCTCGAGTCCCTGCAGTTCCTGCAAGGCTCGTAGGCATTCAGGAAGATGGCGTTGCTGATGGGCTCGTCCGAGAACTTTTCGTCCTGGAATTCCATCCCCGACTTGATCTGATGCTCCCCCCAGGCGTCCTCGAGGGTATAGGTCAGATCGGCCCGGATCGCGTTTCGCTGGCGCTCGTCGTCGCTGCGCGTCGGGAAGGGCCCCGAGCGCGTGCCCTCGATGCGGTCGATCTGGTAGATCGACGTCGGACCGAGCTTGGGATCGCAGTTCGGAATGAAGCCCTGGAGCGTGCCGTTGGAGGAGCACTCCTTGACCGGGTAGAGCGCCTGGATCGTGACCTGGTTACCGACCCTCCGCACGGCCGTTTCGATCTCCGTCTCGTGAAAGAGATCCGAGACGGGAGTGGTCGCGATGCCAGCGTCGTAGTGAGTCAGGAGGGTCTCCATCAGCAGCGTGGGCGAGATGATCGAGGTCCACCTGAGCTGAGTGGTCTGGCCACCCTGCTCCCGGATCGCATCCGAGTCCTTATCCACGCCGAAGTTGAGGAAGGCTCCCGTGAACTTGTAGGGATCGTCGTTGTACTGCAAGGCGAGCTTGTTGTCCGCGTCGGTTTGCCAGGTCAGCTTGCCGAAGAGAGTCCGGCCCTGCAGTGTCCTGGTAATCGTCACACCCGCCAGGTTCAGGGGGAGCACGCGGTCCAGGTACTGGGCGGAGGCGAAGTACCAGAGCCGGTCCTTCTTCAGGGCGCCCCCCACGGTCAGGTAGGGCGAGACGTCCCGGAGATCATTCGTCACCGTGTCGTTCTGGACGAAGGTGTCGTTGTTCTCACGCGCGCCGTCGCCATCGAGGATCTGCCCCCGCCAGAAGAGGCGGAAGGTCCCTTCGAAATCATTGCCTCCCGACTTGGTGATGAGGTTGGCGAAGCCTCCGTCGGCCCTTCCGTATTCGGCGCCGGCCCCCGCCGTGATCACCTCGATCTCCTCGATCGCGTCGATGTTCAGGTTCTGGCCGAAGGTGCCCGACGCCGGGTCGGTGATGTTGCCCCCGTCGAGCCTGTACTGGAGGCCGGTCTCTCGCGCGCCCTGGACGTTGGGGTTGCCGTCGCCGTCCGTATCGGTGACGCCCGGCGTCAGGGTCAGGATGTCCTGGTAGTTCCGGCCGATGATCGGCAGCCCTTCGATGAACTCGGTGTTGAAGGTGGTGGAGGTCTTCGTGTTCTCCGTGTCGACGATGCTCCCGTGTGCCGTCACCTGGATCCGCTCGGTCAGAGCATCGGCCCCCTGGAGCTTCAGGTCTTGCTGGGTCGTCTTGCCGGCGTCGAGATCGATGGGGCCGACCTCGATGGGCGCGTATCCGGGGTAGCTCACGAAGAGGTAGTAGTCGGTGGCCGGGGGGAGCAGGACGAACTTGAAGCGCCCTTCGAGGTCGGTCATCACCGTGCGCGTCGCCTCCCCCCGGGAACGGCAGGTGACGAGGACCGGCACGGCGGGCAGCGGGGTTCCTCCGATGTCGAGGACATGTCCCCGCAGGGTGGCCGTGATTCCCTGCGCGAACGCGCCGGACAGGGAGAGGAGAAGCAGCGCTGGTGCGATCAGCGCCTTCGAGATTCTCATGTCTTCAGTCTCCCCCCCCAGGAGTCTGTCCGAGACCCGGCTCGGAAGGTCTACCGGTCCCTTTCTCGATCCCTGCTGCAGGCTGCGTGCCGCAAGCCGTCTCCCTCGCGTGGCACGCCCGGATCTGGCGCAAGGTCATGAGCAACCTCGCCTTCCACGCCTCCCCTGCCGGTCACCCACTATGACACGCCGCGGGAAGGGCCGATGGCATCAGGGGCGGAGGGAGGATTCTCCCCGGACGGGGGGCAGAATTGGCCTCGGCAAGGTCATTCAGTAGGAGAAGACGACCCCTGCTTCCCACGTGCGCCCGGGAAGGGTCAGCCCCTCCGGCCCGGGGGCGAGAGCGGGGCCGGATGGGCCGGTAGTCTCGATGCCTGAGATCGTCGTGTCTTGCTCGTCGAGGAGATTGCGCACGGCCAGCTCGATCGAGGCATCCATCCTGCCCAACGCGAGATGTTTCGCGACCCGGGCGTCGACGGCCCAGAGCCCCCCGTTCCGCTGGTCGTTGCGCTCCCCCGTCGGATAGACGGTCCGGATGTTGACGACGCCGAAACTGTCCTCGTCGGCGACGGACTCCGTCACGGAATAGGGCGTGCCGGACTCCCATCGGAGGGACCAGCCGAAGTCTGTCCGGCGCGGGAGGGCCGCCGTGCCGTACAGGACGATTCTGTGGCGCTGATCGAAATCGAGATCCGCTTCACCCGGCGATGCCGGGTCGTTCCCCGAAGGCGACGTGAAAGTCAACCCCTCCCCCTCGGCCCTGGAGTAGGTGTACGAAAGCGCGAGCTGCCATCCCCGCGAGGGGCGTCGGATCGCCTCGAGCGTCACTCCCCGGTACCTCGCGGAGCCCGAATTCTCCACGCGCAGGATCTGGTTGAAGAACTGATTCACCACGTAGAGATCCGGTACGCCGTTCTGCTGGCCGGTCGAGGCGTTCCCGAAGCGATCCTTGTCCAGAGGGATCTTCCCGTTCGGAAGCACCCTGCCGGGACAGACCAGCGCCGGGTCGATCCCGAGAGCCTCGTCGAAGTCAGGGCAGAGGATGTGGTTGATGTCCGAGTCGTCGAGGAGCTCCCAGGCGAGCCTATGGACGTAGGTCGCCCGAAGCGACCACTCGGGAGCGACCTCCCTCTCGATCCCCAGCGTGAAGACGTCCGTGTGAGGAGTCTCGAGGTGCCGGTCGACCTGCTGGGCCGACGAGTTCCGAGCCAGCCTCGAAAACTGTCCGGCCTCGAATTGGTTGCTGGTGGGATCGGGGTCGAAGGTGAAGCTCAAGTACTCCGGCACCGTCTCCTGGGCCGCGACGGCGAGGAAGAGCCTGTCGTAGTAGCGCCCCCACGTCGAGAAGAGCTTCGTCCGGCCGTCACCCCATGGATCCCAGGCCAGGCCAACCCTCGGCGACCAGTTGACGTTGTCGATCTCGAAGTCGTCCTCCGACCGATCGATCTGATTCGTCAGGTGAGCAAGCCAAACCTCCAGGTTATTGATGCGGTCCCCGCCGGAGTCGTAGACGCCGTCGAGATCGACGTCATACTGGCGCAGGCCGGCCGGTGTGCTTGCATCCATCGTGTAGACGAGATTGCCAAAGGTAATCGTGCCCGGGATCCGTCCTTGAACGTTGCAGACGCTGCCGGCGTTGCTCTGCCCGCTCGTCATGGCCACGCGAATCGCGTCGGCGCACAGGTCCTCCACGATGTCGATCGATTTCCTTTTCTGGCCGATGGGATCGAAGCTCTCGTAGCCAGGCGCCTCCAGGGACTCCCTGTCGAGCCTCAGCCCCGCGACGACCGACAGGTTGGGTGCCGGCTTCCAGGTGTCGCCCACGTACAGGGCCTGGTTCTTCCCGTCCGCGCCCTGCGGATCCTGGGCCGGGTAGGGGACGCTCATGATCTTGACGCCGACGACCGCATTGGGGATCGGCACACCCCCGGGGGTGACGCAACCTGGACAGGGGCTGTAGAGGTCCAGGAAGTAGGGGTTGTAGATGGAGTCGTCATCGTATCTCTCGACGGATTCCTCGAAGCCCGCCTTGAGAAGATGCTCCTGCCTCTCCTGATCGAGAGTCCAGGTCAGGTCGGCCCTCACCGAGGTGCGGATTCTCGTGTCGTCTCCACGGAACCAGAGAGGCCCGGTCGCTCCTCCATTCACGAGATCGGCCTGGTAGATGGAGGTCTTCCCGAGGGAGGGATCGCAGTTGGGGATGAAGCCGGTGGCCGTCCCGTCCGTCGAGCACTCCCGCGTGGGAAGCAGCGCCCGTAGGCCTGCGCGCCCGATGCTGCGGTCTTCGACAAGGTCGTAGTCGATCTCGTGGAAGAGGGTGGAATCGGGCTCGATCTCCACGCCCGAAGCCAGCCGCGACAGGCTCGTCTCGACGAAGAGGTTGGGCCTGAGGATCCAGCTCCATCGGGCCTGGAGGCTCGTGCTCCCCTGCTTCCAGAGCGCGGCCGATTCCTGGCTGCCCTGGTAGGAATCGAAGAGTCCGTCGTAGCGGCGCGGATCCGCGACCGCCGTGAACGAGAGACGATGATCCGGAGCGGGCTGCCACGTGAGCTTGGCGAAGGTGGTCCAGCCCTCCTGCGTCCTGCTCAAATCCGCAGATCCGAAGCTGCTGGTGATCGTCGAGTCGACCCGGTGCGCCGAAGCGAAGTACCAGAGCCGGCCTCGAAGGATGGGGCCGCCGGCCGTGAGCGTCACGCGAGACTCGTCGAGATCCTCCGAAGCCGGGGCGCTGCGGACGAGGGTGTCCTCGAACTCTTCCCCCTGGCCGGCCTCCAGGAGCGAGTTCCTCCACGTGAGCCTCAGGGTCCCCTCGAATTCGTTCCCGCCCGATTTCGTGATGATGTTCGTGAAGCCGCCGTCCGCGCGGCCAAAAGCCGCGCCGGCCCCGGCCGGGATCACCTCGATCTCATCGATGATCTCGAAATTCAGGTTCATGCCGCCGGTGCCGGAGGCGGGGTCGGTGACGTCCGCCCCGTCCAACCGGTGCTGAAGGCCGGTCTCGCGCGCCCCTTGCACGTTGGGGCTTCCGTTCATGGCCGTGTCCGTCACCCCCGGCGCGAGGGTAAGGACTCCGGGATAGAAGCGGCCGAGAACTGCGACCCTCTCGATGCTTCCGGCGCCGAAGGAGGTCGCCGTCCGCGGATCCGTCGTGTCCACGGTGTTCTGCTCCGGCTCGATGACCACCTCCCTAGTGGCCCCGCCCTCGCGGGGGAGCACGACGCGGAGCACCGTGAGGCGCCCGGGGTCCAGGTCAATCGGTCCGGATCGGATCTCGCTGGAGCCTGGCGCGGCAATCACGAGGAAGTAGTCGCTCCCTGGAGGCAGGAGGTAGAGCCTCAGCCCGCCTGATGCGTCCGTCTCACCCGTGGATACGGGCGTCGCGCCAGGGCCATGGACGAGGCTGACGCCGGCATCCGCCACGCCGCCGCCGGATGCATCCTCGACGTGAAGCTCGATACGAGCGGTGATCTCCTGGGCGGGTGCCTCGGGCGTGAAGAGTCCCGACAGTGCGATGAGCGCCGCGTGCCTCACGCGCGTGTATCGGCTGCGCCGGCAGGAAGCGAAGGGCGCCCGGAACGACGCGAGGCTCGAAACCGTGCGCAGCCACCTCGAGCGCACAGCGAAAGGAATGGCGGACACCCCGGAACCGGGAATTCGGCGCATCGAGGCCTCCAGATCGGCAGGGCCGCCGAGCCTCGTTGACGCGGGCTATGAAGCTGTGAGGATGCGGCGAGTGTATTCCCATTCGTGAGGGGAAATCATCCACTCCAGGGCCCGCCGGGCTATCATCCCCACTCATGCCCCCCGCCATCCGCTGCACAGGTCTTCGGAAGACCTACGAGGGAAAGCCTCCCGTGGAGGCCGTCCGCGGCCTCGATCTCGAGGTGCCACCCGGTCAGTGCTTCGGGCTCCTCGGCCCGAACGGGGCCGGCAAGACCACGACCGTGGAGATCCTCGAGGGGATCCTCGAGCCCACCGGAGGCGAGGTCGAGGTGCTGGGCCTCACCTGGAAGGGGCACGCGCAGGAGCTGCGCGAGAGGATTGGCGTTTCGCTCCAGCAGACCCGCTTTCCCGACAAGCTCAGCGTGGAGGAGATCCTCACCCTCTTCAGCTCTCTCTACCGGAAAGGGCGGCCCGCGGCGGAGGTCATCGAGGAGGTCGGCCTGACTGAGAAGCGTCGGAGCTGGGAGGTGAAGCTCTCGGGCGGCCAGAAGCAGCGGCTGGCGGTCGCATGCGCCCTCGTGGGCGATCCCGACCTGCTCTTCCTCGACGAGCC
>CAZMRF010000078.1:7890-18292 GCA_964568735.1 uncultured Acidobacteriota bacterium | reverse complement strand
GCGGAGCGGTTCGACTCAGGTCCAAAAAAAGACGTTTTTACATGAGCGGCAACATCGATGCGATCGGAGCTGCGGCCACGGCCTCCTCGATGGCCGTCTCCGCTCTCCTCCAGCCGGAGCGCGCGGCGCGCCTCGTCGATCACCACCGGCGTGACGCGACCCAGCCCGGTCTGGAATGGCTGCTGAAGAACCTCACCGACAAGGCCTTTGGCCAGCCCCCGCCCCCGTCGGAGCGCCTCGCGGTCCTCGCGCGTACCGCACGCGGAGCCGTGGTGGAGGGCCTCATCGCGCTCTCGGCCCATCCGGGCGCCACCGACGAGGTGAGGGCCGCGACCGATGGGGCTTTGCGGCGCCTCCGAGCGCGCCTCGAGGCGGGCCGCGCCGCCGCCGGTGAAGGTCCGGACCACGACGCCCTCCTCTCGGAGCGCATCGGGCGCTACCTGGACAGGCAGCTCAGGGACGCTCCCGGAGAGCCCTCATCGCCCCCGGCGCCGCCGGGCAGCCCCATTGGCGAGAGGCGCGGCATGCTGCGGGAGGATATCGCGGGATGCTCTTTCGACGATGAGAATAAACGGCCTCCGCTGTAGGTTATGAGGGCGTACTGGACCTCCCCCTACGGGAGTTCCCCATTTACTCGAGGGTTCAATCTTGAAGAGCCTGCTGGCACTGACCCTTGCCCTTGCCCCCGTGGCTCTCGGCTGCGCGGGCGGAATGACCTCCGATACTCCCGGGACCACCGGAGGCGCCGCGACGCAGCCCGCCGGGATGACAGGATCCCAGACCCGTCCCGCGGGCGACCCCGGGCACGGCGCCGGCGTCCCAGACGATCGCCTGGCCCGGCACAGCGGCCCCACAGCCGCTGCGCTTTTCGCGGGAGGCTGCTTCTGGTGCATGGAGACTCCCTTCGAGAAGCTCGATGGAGTCCTCCAGGTCCTCTCGGGCTACTCAGGCGGCCCGGAGAAGAACCCCTCCTACGAGCAGGTCTCCGCGGGGAGCACCGGCCACCGCGAGACCGTGAAGGTCACCTACGACCCCGCGAAGATCACCTACGAAGCTCTCCTCGAGACCTTCTGGCGTCAGATCGATCCCACCGACGCGGGCGGGCAGTTCGCCGATCGCGGCAGCCAGTACAGGACGGCGATCTTCTACGGGACGGAGGAGGAGAGAAAGGCCGCGGAGACGTCGAAGGCGGCCCTCGGCAGCAGCGGCCGCTTCGCCGGCCCGATTGCCACGGAGATCCTACCGGCCTCGGAGTTCTACCCGGCGGAGGACTACCACCAGGACTACTACATCAAGAACCACGATCACTACATGAGATACCGGATCGGCTCGGGGCGCGAAGGGTATCTGAGAAGGGTCTGGGGCGACGAGGACGAGGTAACGCCAGGATCCTCGAACGGAAACCCGGGTGCGGCCGTCGAGGATGCATCCTGGCGGAAGCCCACGGACGAGGAGCTCCACCGGATCCTGACTCCGCTGCAGTACGCCGTGACGCAGGAGGCGAGCACCGAGCCCCCCTTCAACAACGACTACTGGGACAATAAGAAGCCGGGCCTCTACGTGGACATCGTGAGCGGCGAGCCGCTCTTCAGCTCGACCGACAAGTTCGACAGCGGGACGGGCTGGCCGAGCTTCACGAAGCCGCTGGATCCTGCCAACGTCACCGAGCACACCGACTACGATCTCATGTACAAGCGGACGGAGGTTCGCAGCCGGAAGGGAGACAGCCACCTGGGCCACGTCTTCGACGACGGCCCGCCGCCCACGGGGGTGCGCTACTGCATGAACAGCGCGGCGCTCCGGTTCATACCTGCCGAATCCCTCGAGGCCGAGGGGTACGGGGAGTACGCCCGCCTCTTCAAGTAGCGCAGGGCGGCGCCTGACGCATCACAGGCCTCGCGCCCGAGCGGCTCCAGTGGATCGAGGAATCACCCTGCCGCCGCGGACCGGCCTCCTCGGACCAATCCGAGCAGGTTCCATCCCGCGACCAGCGCGAGGAAGCCGCCCACGCCGTGGGCGAGGCCGGGCGGGAACCCAATCCAGACGCTCCACAGCGTGGGTGCCGCTCCTCCCGCCGCGGGAGGGCCGGCGGGGGCGTCGAGCCACTCGTCACCCTTCAGCATGAAGATCGCGAGGAGGACCATCATCACGGCGAAGATGAGGCAGGCACGCCGCGTCACGGCGGGGCGCTGGCCCTTGTCTTCCAGGTTCCTCGGGTATCCGTAGACGAAGTAGACGTTCAACCCGACGAGGAGCCACAGCGCGAGGCGGCCCCAGTTCTCGGGCGTCAGCCGGGTCATCAGGAAGAGGCAGGTGAGGATGCCGCCCGGCGCGACGAGCCAGATCCATTTTACCCGGAAGAGGCGCGGGACGTCGGGCTCGGACTTCCTCAAGACGAGCGTCCCGAGGCAGACGATCACGAAGGCGAAGAGCGTCCCGATGTTGACCAGGTTCGTGATCTCGGTGATGTTCGCGAAGGCCGAGAAGAAGCACACGACGACGCCGGTCAGAATCGTCGCGGCGGAGGGCGTCCTGAACTTCGGGTGCACGCGCGCGAACCAGGGCGGCAGCAGGCCGTCCCGTGACATCGACATGAGGATGCGCGGCTGGCCGAGCTGGAAGACCAGCAGGACGGCGGTCATCGACAGCGTCGCCCCCATGGAGACGACGAGCTTGGCCCAGGGGAGCCCGGTGGCCTCGATGGCGACGTTCAATGGATCGGCGACGCCTCTCATGCTCTCGAAGGGCACGAGCGCGGTCGCCACGAAGCCGACGGCCACGTAGAGCAGCGTGCAGATCCCGAGCGAGCCGAGGATGCCGATGGGAAGATCGCGCCCGGGCTTCTTCGTCTCCTCGGCCGCCGTCGAGACCGCGTCGAAGCCTATGTAGCTGAAGAAGAGGACGGCCGACGCCCTGAAGATCCCGCTCCAGCCGTTCGGGGCGAACTTGTGCCATTCGAAAGGGGCCAGCCCCCAGCGGCTGGTGTCCCAGGCCGTCATCCCCACCCCGATGACGAAGAGCAGCACGCCGATTTTCAATAGCACTATGGCGTTGTTGAGCGACGCGCTCTCCCGGATGCCGCGCACCAGCAGGAAGGTGATGAAAACCGTGATGGATACCGCGAGGAGGTTCAGGCAGAGCGGCTGCCCCCAGAGCGTGGGGGCGGTCTGCCTGATGAGCTCGACGATCGCGGGGTCGCTCACGGGATCGGTCAGGTAGCGCGGATCCTTGGCAAGCCAGATCGGAAAGTCGATCCCGATCTGGTGCATCAGCGACCAGGCGTAGTCGGCCCACGAGATCGCCACCCCGACGTTGCCGATGGCGTACTCGAGGATCAGGTCCCAGCCGATGATCCAGGCCACGAGCTGCCCGAGCGTGGCGTAAGCGTAGGTGTAGGCCGAGCCGGCGATGGGGACCGTGGAGGTCAGCTCGGCGTAGCAGAGCCCCGCCAGGCCGCAGGCGAAGGCCGTGACCAGGAAGGAGACCACCACCGCGGGGCCGGCCTCGGCCGCCGCTCCCCCGATCATCCCGAAGATGCCGGCGCCGATGATCGCGCCGACTCCCATCATGACGAGGTCGACGGAGCCGAGGACCCGCTTGAGGCCGCTCCGCCCCCCTTCGGCGTGAAGCTCCTTGACCGAGCGGCGGATGAAGAGGGGCCGGGTCCAGCTCGACAAGGCGATCAGCCTCCGAGGGAGTCGGGCGGCTTGACCACGTGGTCGTCAGGGGGAGCGGTCAACACCCTGTAGAAGCACCAGCCGGTGAGTCCGGTGACGAAGCCCACCGAGAGGAGCATGAAGGTCCATCCCAGCGCGTTGAGTCCCATCTCTCAGCTCCCTGCGGGGGCCCGTGCGGATCGGCCCCCCGGCGCGTCATCGGGCCCAGTCTTACCATCGAGGTCCAGCCCCTGCGCTCTCCACCGGCGTGCACCGATCGCCACGAGCACGGCGAGGCTCGCGGCCACCCCGAGGATGACGAGCCACGTGAGCTGCGCCGTGCGGTCCGCGGGAACACCGCTAGCCGGATCGCCCATGATGGTCCTCACGTACCCGGGCACCGCCTGGTAGCAGAAGCCGACGAAGATCACCAGAAGGTAGAGCGGAGCGACGTACTTGATGATGAAGCGGTAGATGCGCGGGATTCGGATATGAGCGCCCTCGTGCGCCTCCTTCCAGCCCCGATCCAGCCCGAAGATCCAGCCGAAGCAGATGATCTGCACGGCGGCCATCAGGAAGACGAAGAAGCTCCCCACCCAGAAGTCGAGCGTGTCGAGCGCGGTGAGCCCCCTGCTGAACCACAGGACGAAGAGGTTCCCTGCGACGCAGACGGCCGAGATGATCGTGGTCGCCCTGCCCCGCGTGATCCCCAGCGCCTCCATCAGGAAGGCCTGCGCGGGCTGGAGCATCGAGAGCGAGCTGGTGATCGCCGCGAGCCAGAGCATGAAGAACCAGATCGCGCCGAAGAAGCGGCCCGCGGGCATGTGGGCGAAGACGACCGGGAGCGCGTTGAAGCCCGTGCTGAAGGTCCCCCCCGTGTTGGCCTGCGTCAGCCCGGCCCCCAGGAAGACCACGGCGGCCGTGAGGGTGATCATGCCTCCCAGCGCCACCTCGAAGAATTCGTTCGTCGCCGAGGCGGTGAGGCCGGAGAGCACGACGTCGTCGTTGCGCTTCAGGTAGGCGGAGTAATTGATGATGACCCCGAAGCCGACCGAGAGCGTGAAGAAGATCTGGCCTGCCGCGGCGAGCCAGGTGCGGAAGTCGCCCAGCCGATCGAACTGCGGGTTCCACATGAAGCCCAGGCCGTTGATGACGTTCTGGTCGGGGTGCATGGGGTCCGGCGTTCCCAGCGTCAGGACGCGAATCAGGACGAGGATGCCGCAGACAGCCATCGCGGGCATCGCCCACTTGCAGAAGGTCTCAATGCCCTTGGACAGGCCGCGGTAGACGAGCCAGATGTTGCAGACCGAAGTGATCGCCCAGAAGACGAACAGCTCGCTCAGCCCGTGGCTGAAGGCCGACCCGTCAGCCTGCTGGCCCGTGAACTCGACGAAGTGCTGCGTCGAGACGCGCACCTGCTCGGCGACGGGCTGATTGTGCGCGATCCCGATCCCCCCGGCGGTGAGGTAGTCCCAGAAATAGGCGAGGCACCAGGACTCGATGATGACGTAGTAGAAGTAGACGACGACGGGAATCAGGACCCCGATGAGGCCGAGGTAGCGCGCGACGGAGCCGCGCCCGATGACGCCCATGATCGCCGGAGCGGAGCGGAAGCCCTTCCGCCCGCCGTAGCGCCCCATGGTCCACTCGGCCCAGCCGATGGGAATGCCGAGCAGGAGAAGCGCGCAGATGTACGGGATCATGAAGGCGCCGCCGCCGTTCTGGGCGGCGTTGCCGGGGAAGCGAAGGAAGTTCCCCAGGCCGACCGCGGATCCGGCGACCGCCAGGATGATCCCGAGCCGGCTGCCCCATTCCTCCTTGTGGCTGCTCATCCCCTCCCCAGTGGCTTCCCGATGCAGACGAAAAAGCTCCGCATGCTACCCGCCTGCGGAGGTGGAGGCAACAGGGGACGGGGCGCGATGGTCGTTGACCCGATCTCGCACCCGTCGATATAGTCGGTCATGCCGTCTTTCGAGCCCGGCTCGCGCCTGGAGCGGGGTTCGGCGCTGCTGGGTGCACGCGGCGCGACAGTCCTCCTGATCACCGCCACGACGCTGGGACTCGGCCTGCGCCTCAACCAGCTCGGCCGCCTGGGGCTCGAAATCGACGAAGGTCTCTACTCGTGGATTGCAAATCTGCCGATCAAGGCGCTCCCGGCGTACCTCTCGCAGCACGAGTCCACCCCGCCCCTGTTCCTTGTCCTGCTCAAGGCATGGCAGTCGCTCTTCGATTCGGACATCGGGATCCGGCTCCTGTCGGTTGCGATGGGAACGGCGGCGATCCCCGTGATGTTTCTCGCCGGCCGCCGTATCCTCGGTCCGGCCGGCGGCCTGGCAGCGGCCTTCTTCCTGGCCGTGGCGCCCTACCACGTCTACCTGTCCCGAATCGCCAAGAACCCGTCCCTCTTCTTGCTTTTGACACTGTGCGCTCTGCTGGGCCTCCTCGCCGTCTCGCAGGGGAAGGCCGGGCGGCTGGTCTGGACCGGATTCTCTCTCGCCCTCGCAGGGATGCTCTACACGCACGGTCTGGCCCCCGTCTTCATCGCCGGCCTCGGCCTGGTCTTCCTCGTCAAAGCGAAGGTCCCGTGGACTGCGAACTTCCGGCCCTGGCTGGTCGCACATGCTGTCGCCGGCCTGCTCTTCCTCCCCTGGCTCGGCGTCGCCCTGACACAGATCGGGGAAACGCTGGATCACTTCTGGGCTCCCCGACCCTCCATCACCCTGCCCCTCGTTACGGCCGCCAAGTTCACTCTCATGAGACCTGACCCACCGCTGATCCGCGCGGCGGATCTCCCAATGGCCGCCCCCTGGCTCGCCTCGCAACCCGTGGCCGGCCAGGCCGTCGACAGGCTTCTGGCGTGGCTCTGGTTCCTGCCTGCGGGGGTGACGTGCGCCCTCTCCGCGTGGCTCCTCGTGGCGACCGGGCGGTGGCGTCTTGTCGCAGTGCTTACATCGCTCTTCGTCGTCCCTGTAGGGGTCGTCTGGCTGGTGAGCCAGTTCACGGCGAGCGTCTACATCGACCGCGCGCTCCTGCCGGCCCTCATCCCGATCCCGCTCCTGCTGGCGGCGCCCTTCGGCTTCCTGGCCGCGCCGTCGGATGAGGCCGGGGGCATGTTCGCAGGCTCGCTGCACCCACCGCGGCCGCGGCTCCTCCGGTGGGCGCTGACTGCCTCCCTCGTCTCGTTCCTGGTGCTCCTCATCAGCGGCTGGCAGGTCACCGTGGCGCGTCACGGCGAAGAATTCCGGGAGGCCGCATCGGTGATCAGGGAGCGGGCAAAGGCCGGGGACGCCCTGGTTTTCGATGCGCACTTCGGCCAGGTCCTTTTCGAGCGCTACCTCGGTGCGGACGCGGGGCGGTTCGCGATGTACGGCCTCCCGGCCGGCCTGCGGGATCCCGAGATTCCCGACTGGAGCTTGAGAGTCAGCTCGGAGGAAGATCTCGCTCCCCTCGTGACCGCGGCGTCGCGCCACCCGGCACTGTGGCTGATTCTCTCGCACACGGAGATCCACGATCGGCGCGGGCTGGCCGCAACCTGGTGCAACGAAAACCTGCGCCGGACCGAGAGGCATCCCTTCGTCGGCGTGGTCGTCGTCCGATACGAGACGCGGAGCGATTGACCTGGGTTTCGCGGGAAACATCACGACTGTGCGCCTCCTTCGTGTCACAGGCGGTGTCACGACAAACTGATCGTCCAAATCGAAGCGCATCCCCGGGTCACAGCCGAAATCGCGCTGGCGACCACCGTCGCTCCGGCGTAGGCGTCAGCTATACCCCACCGCTCCGGACGCTCCTGACAAACCATCCAGGCATTCCGACGGGTTCGTACTCGAGGACGCTGCTGTCGGCCGGCGAACCCCATCCAGGGCTCCCCGCCGGCGCTCTCTCTCGGAGTCCCCCGTGTATCAGCCTCTTTCGGTCGGTGGTGGCATCAGGCTTGCTGGGTCAGGGTCGGGCCGCCCAGGGCTGTTACAGGCCGGAGCGGCTCTCGGTGGGGGCCGCTCCGGCCCGCAGGTCAACGGGGCGGTCAACCGTGGGGGTGAGGAGGCATGGGGTGACTGCCCGCGAGGCAGGACCGCGCGCCGATCCCTCGCTCGGCGTGAGGGCCGGATCCCCTCGCGGCATTGAAGCGAGGGAGGATGCCGCACCGCAGAGCCGACGCCGCCGACCGACATCTCACGCAGCTTCTCGATGCCCGCATCATCGGGCAGAGCCCACCGATGAGGCGGCTCAAGGAGCTTCTGCCCCGCGTGGCCCGCAGCCGCGCGAGTGTGCTCATCCATGGTGAGAGCGGCACGGGCAAGGAGCTGGTGGCCCGCGCCATCCACACGATGTCGCCCCGCTCCGCGGCCCCCTTCGTCGCTGAGAACTGCGCGGCGCTTCCCGAAGGGGTGATCGAGAGCGAGCTCTTCGGCCACGTCCGGGGCTCCTTCACCGGGGCGGACCGCGACCACGAGGGGCTCATCGCGCTCGCCCACGGAGGGACGCTCTTCCTCGACGAAGTGGGGGACCTGCCGCCCCGGATCCAGGCGAAGCTCCTCCGTGTCATCCAGGAAGGGGAGTTCCGCCCCGTGGGGGGACGGCAGGTGAAGCGCTCCGACTTCCGCGTCATCGCCGCGACGCACAGGGATCTCCCGGAGATGGTCGAGCGGGGGAGCTTCCGCGGAGATCTCTTCTACCGGCTCAACGTGATCCAGGTGCGGGTGCCGCCGCTTCGCGAGAGGATCGAAGACATCCCGATTCTGGTAGAGGCGATTCTCGAGCAGCTCAGCCTGCGCGACGGGATCCCTCGCGGGATAGGGTTGGGCATGCCACCACGAGGGCCATCCCAGGTTGGCCCATCCCATGGCTCCTATCGAGAAGGAGCTCACCCGCCGTGGGACCCCGGAGACCTCTCAGCCGGCAAGCACTCGGGAGAGCCCGTGTCGAGTAGCGATGAGTTGCCGCACCACGGAGAGGGTTCGGAAGCGGAGGGAAGGGGCGTCCCGGCGGGCCAGGTGCCCCCGGTCTTCGGCGTCTCGCGCGAGGCGATGGAGATGCTGCTGCGGTTCCCCTGGCCGGGTAACGTCCGCGAGCTTCAGAACGTCGTGGAGGCGGCGCTCGTGATGGCGGCGGGAGGCGTCATCGGCGTCGGCGAGCTGCCCGAGAGGATCATCGACCACGCGCTTTCCGAGCCGGAAGGCACGGCTCTTGGCGAGGGACGACCCCACGAGCGCGTGATGATCGAGATGGCGCTCGCGCGCTACTCCGGCGACAAGGCCAAGGCGGCCCGGTTCATCGGGTGGAGCCGCCCGAAACTCTACCGCCTGATGGCGCGCTACGGGATCTCGCTCCGGTTCGGCAAGGGCGGCGCGTAGCCCGTAAGCACGCTCACTTGCGCGTGAAGAGGTACTCGCCCGACGGGTCGCGCTGCTTGATCCCCGTGGCGCGGCCCCCCTCCATCACGAACTCGAAGACCAGGTCGGCGAACTCGGCGAGGCGGAACTGGAGCTTCTTGTAGGGGACCAGGACCTCCTCGGGCTGGCCGGGGAAGGCCAGCACGAGATTGCCATTCTGCTTCAGGACGACCTCGAACTTGAAGCCCGTCGGGGACTCGTAGGTGCCGGCCAGGGCGCGCAGCGTCGCCTTGTCGTGCTTCGGAGGCCTGCGGACGAAGACGGCCTCCGCTTCGTCGAGCGACATCGTGGCCTTGTCCACGTCTCCCTGCGGGTTCGTCAGGAAGTTCACGGACCACTTCCCGTCCTGCTCGTCGTCGGGGGTGTCGAAGCGCTCGTAGTGGTAGTGGCTCATCGGGAAATTGAAGGCATGGAAGCGGAACTGGAGCTGACCCTCCTTCAACCCGACGCCGAGGATGCCGTAGGCGGCGTTCTCGTACTCGCCGGCGTAGTCGTCCAGCGCATGCGCGGGCTTCGTGCCGGCGACCTGATCGCCCCCGGCCTTCGCACGCGCCTCCGTCCCGGCCTGCTTGCCTTTGCGTGTGATCTCCCGCCACCGCTCGCTCCAGGGCGTGCGCTCGAGGCCGAGGAGCCTCTCGTAGACCTCGTAGGTGACGACGTCCCGGAGGATCGCGGCGTGGTCGCCGATGACGAAGACGATCACCCCGGTGCCGTCGAGCGGCATGAAGGAGACCTGGGAATGGAAGCCCGGGAGGTCCCCCCCGTGGTAAGTCATCAGATGCCCGCGGTAGGAGGCGGTGTAGCGGCCCATGCCGTAGGTCGGGTTCAGGAGCTCCCAGAAGCCCCGGGCCTCTCCGAGGGCATTGCCGGCCGCAATGGCGGGCCTCAGCGTCTCCGCGAGGACGGGAGGCGGCAGGACCTGACTTCCCCTGTACTTCCCGTCGTTCATCAGCGCGATGAGCCAGTGCGACATGTCCTGGATGCTGGAAATGATGGCGCCGGCGGGCGCCACACCCACCGTGTCCTCGTAGTAGGGGATCTGGTACAGCTCGTCGGAATCGCGCCGCTCCGTGTAGGGGACTCCGTGGTCGCCCGACGCCAGCATCTCCTCGATCGTGTAGACGGTGTGGCTCATCTCCAGGGGCGCGAAGAAGCGCGCCTGGACGAAATCCTCCCAGCTCTTTGCCGTCTGTATCTCGATCATCTGCCCCACGGCGGCGAACATCATGTTGTTGTAGAGGAGGCTCTCGCGCATGGGGACCTTGGGCTCCATGTGCTTGATGCGCGCGAAGAGCTCCGGCCGGGAGATGTGCTTCCTTCAATTCGCGCGCTCGCCCGGCAGTTGGGCGTAGG
>CAZMRF010000078.1:0-7880 GCA_964568735.1 uncultured Acidobacteriota bacterium | reverse complement strand
GCGCGAAGAGCTCCGGCCGGGAGAAGGGGGACTTGTACCAGATCAGATCGTGCCGGGTGATGCCCGTGCGGTGCGAGAGCATGTCCCGCAGCGTGACGCTCCTGTTGAGCTCATCCGTGCTGAACTCGATGGCCGGCACGGACTTCTTGACCGGTTCGTCCCAGGTGAACAGCCCCTCCTGCACCAGCATGCCGGCGGCGACCGCCGTGAAGAGCTTGCTGTTGGACGCGATCGGCATCAGCGTCTCGGCGGTGAAGGGGAGCTTCTTCCCGTAGTCGCGGTAGCCGTATCCCTTCGCGAAGACGAGGGTGGAGTCCCTGACGATTCCGACGCCGACTCCGGCGACGTTCCAATCGGAGAGTGTCTTCAACATGTAGGCGTCGAAGTCGCCGAGCTTCCGGGTGGTCTCGGTGTCCTGGGCCAGGAGGCACAGGGGTGCCATCAGAGCGATGAGGGTGGCGGCGACAGCGGTACAGCGCTTCGATCTCATCTGGTCCCCCTCCCCTGAAACACGAAGGGCGCCCCGCGGGGAGCGCCCTGTACTTCGATGGCTATCTCACTCCGGGACTCTCGGGAGAGCCCCGGGCGATTCGTCAGGTCTGGTTCTTACTGGGGACCGCAGTTGAACCTGCAGCCGCCGACACCCTCGATCGTCGGACCACCGGAGGGCGGATCGACGGGGCGGGTGTCCCTGCCACGGCCGAGGAAAATCCGGATTCCCTCGACGACGGTCCGCGGGAGGATCACGTTGAGCGCGTCGAGGACGTCTGCCGAGCGCCCGCGGCCGGGGTTGACCGCCACGGACTCCTTGCCACCACACGGGCCCAGGCGACAGCCGCCGACGCCGGCGTCTGCCGAGGTCACGGCGGCCGCTGCCACCATCACCGAAGCGACGAGAAGTACTGCGAGCTTGCTGTGCCTCATTGTCCCCACCCCCATTAAGTTTTGTCCCGGCTATCCAGCGACCTCCGGGATTTCTGTTCTGTCGGGCTTCTCTTGAGCAACGGGGGTGCCAGAAGTCCGACGCTCGGATGGCAAGATGAGCAAACCTTCTATTTTCAAGTGGTTGCATCGGGCATGGCTGAGGGTATGGAGGCGAACCGCGCTCGGCCGCGGTCTCAGGCTGAGAAAGAGGTGTCGGAATACATGTCCAACTTGCTGAAATCAAAGGAGATAATTGATCTGCCCAGGAGGAGACGATTTCAGATTGAGATGGCGTATTCGCGGATCTTGCGGTAGATGGTCGCCCGGCTGATTCCCAGGAGCTGCGCGGCCTTTGCCCGGTTGCCCCCCGACAGGGCGAGCGCCTGCTCGATCCTGACCTTCTCCATCTCGTGGAGGGGCTGGAAGCTCTCGCCGCCCTCCTCGAGCCGGGTCAGCTTCTCAAAAAGACCCGGCTGGGCCATCAGGTCGTGCTGAGTGATCACGTCGGAGGCGGTGAGCGCCGCGAGCTTCGCGACCTCGTTCTCCAGCTCCCGGACGTTGCCGGGCCAGTCGTAGCGGATCAGGAGCTGCAGGGCCGAGATGTCGAGCTTCTTCTGCGCCAGCCCGTTCTTGGCCGCCAGCCTGGTCAGGAAATGCTCCACGAGGAGCGGGATGTCCTCCTTGCGCTCGCGCAGCGGAGGCAGGCGGATCTCCACGCCGTGGAGCCGGTAGTAGAGATCCTCCCGGAACTTCCCCTCCTTCACCATCTCCTCGAGATTCCGGTTCGTGGCGGAGATGACGCGTACGTCGGCCCTGACGCTGCGTGTCGTCCCGAGAGGGCGGATCTCGCCGTCCTGGAGCGCGCGCAGCAGCTTGCTCTGGAGCGGCAACGACATGTCGCCGATCTCGTCGAGGAAGAGCGTCCCGCCGTCGGCCTCTTCGAAGACTCCCTTGCGGTCCCGGTCGGCTCCCGTGAAGGCTCCCCTCGCGTGGCCGAAGAGCTCGCTCTCGAGCAGGGTGTCCGGGATGGCGGCCACGTTCTCGGTGAAGAACCTCCGGTCGCGGCGCGGCCCCGTGAAGTGGAGCGCCCGGGCCACCAGCTCCTTGCCAGTGCCCGACTCCCCGGTGATCAGGACCGGCAGGGTGCTCGCCGAGATGCGGTCCATCATGTCGTAGATGGCCTGCATCCGGACGGTCTTCCCGACCAGCTCGCGGTAGCGCGTGCGATCTCCGGCAGCCTTGCGGAGGTCCTGCACTTCGCGCTGCAGGCTCACGTTCTCGCGCGAAAGCCTCGCGGTGAGCCGGGCCATCTCGATGGCCGAGCCGGCCAGGTTCGCGAAGGCCCTGAGGAACTCCACGTCCTCGTCCCGGAAGAGATAGCCCGCGTTGCGCGAGTCGAGGTAGACCGTCCCGAGGATCCGGTCGCGCACCTTGATCGGGACGCAGGCCAGCGACTTGATCTGGAAGAGGCTGACGCTTCTGAACCGCTTGAAGCTCCGGTCATCCTCCGAGTCGAGCATCACCATCGTCCGCCCGCCGGCCGCCTCGCGCACCACGCTGTGGCTGTACTCGAGGGCGTCGGCGATCGTCTCGGGCTCCACCCCGCGCGCCGCCCGCACGGCCTGCCTCTCGCCGTCCTCGTCCACCAGGATGATCAGCCCCCGCTCAGCCTTCACGATCTCGAGAGCCAGGTCGAGCACTCGGGAGAGCAGGTGATCCAGATCGGCGGCGGAGGTGATGATCTCGGAGATCCGGTAGAGGGCGCCGAGCGCGAGCCCTCCCCCGGCCACGGGGGCCGTCGTCGCCTCCTTCTGCTCGAAGGCGCTGAGGGCCTGCCTCTCGCCGTCGGCCAGGTACCGGCTCCTGACCTCGCCGTCCACGATGCTCGCCGCAAGGGAGTCGACGATCGCGCGAGCGGCAGCGGACATGGATCGCGCGGTCTGGAGGTCCTTGTCCGCGCGTGCCAGCCGGGCGAGAGAGGCCAGGGCGCGCCAGCGGATCTCGCCGGTCTGCGGTTCCACGGCCGTGTCGAGGCACTCGCGGAAGGCCGCGGCGGCCATCTGGGCCTCACCCGCCGTCTCCCGGGCCTGCCCGAGGATGAGCAGGGCTCGGGCCCGCTCGACGGGGAGGAGCGCCTCGCCGGCTGCGGCCATCATCTCCCCGGCCTTCGTCGCGGCCTCGGCGGGAGCGTTGTCCACGAGGGCCGCGCGGGCCTCCGCCTCCAGGAGCCGTATGCGCGCACGGGGATGCCCCTTCGAAGTGGGAATGCGCGCGGCGCGGCGTAGACAGTCCCTGGCCTTGGCCGCCTCGCCCGCGGAGGTGTGGTCGAGCGCGAGGGAGCCGAGGACGAAGAGCTCCTGCGCCGGGTCGCCGCATCGCCGGGCGCGGTCGAGGGCCTCTCCGTGCCGGCGCGTCGCGGCCTCGAGGTCCCCGATCGTCCGCAGTGAAGATCCCCATGCATCGAGCGCGTAGGCGGCGCGCAGGTCGTCGCCGATCCGGATCGCCACGGCCGCGGCCTGCTCGAACGAAGAAGCCGCGAGGTCGTGCTGCCCGGAAGAGACGCGCGCCCCGCCCAGGTTGATCTGCGACTCCACGAGCGCCCGGAGATCCTCCACCGAGCGGGCGAGCGCCACCGCCTGCTCGAAGCACTCGATGGCCTTCTCGAGATCGCCTCCCTCGGCCAGCCGCGTCCCGAGGTTGATCCTCGTCTCCAGCTCTCCGTGCCGGTCGCCGCTCTCGCGCCGCAGGGCGATGGCGCGCTCGAGGCTGGCGACGCCCGCCTCGCGGTTGCCCTGGAAGCATTGGAGGAGGCCGAGGTTGTTGAAGGCCGAGGCCAGGGGGCCGGGCTCGCCGGCCTGCTCCGCGGCCTGCAGCGCGCGCTTCTGCAAGTCCAGGGCGCGCTCCAGGCGTCCTGCCCGGGCGTGGCTGCTCGCGAGGTAGTTGTTGGCCCGCGACACGAGCGCCGCATCGCCCGCGAGCGAGAGGAGCTGCAGCGCCAGCTCGACCTCGCGCGCCACCTCCTCCGATCGGCCCCGGCGGAGGTGAACGTCGGCCTTCTCCAGGCGGGCCAGACCTGCGAGGTCGCGCCGCGTCGCGGCTCCCGCGGCCCGCAGGGCCTGCTCGAAGACCTCGAGTGCCTGCTCGTCGCGCCCCAGCTCCCGGTCGATCCGGCCGAGCCTCAGGAGGATGTCCGCACGGCGATCCTCGGCTCCCTGCGGAAGCAGGTCGAGGGCCCGCCTGTAGAAGGAGCGCGCCTCGGCCGGCGCCCCGAGGCGCCTCGACGCCTCGGCCGCATCGAGCGCGTAGCGAAGCGCCGTCTCCGGCTCGGCGCCATGGATGAAGTGCCGGGCCAGGTCCTCGTGACGGACGGGGGATCCATCGCGCTCCCGGCGTTGCAGGGCCTCCCCGACGCTGCGATGCATGGCCCGGCGCCGCTCCCACTCGACGCCTTCGTAGACGACATCGCGCGTCCGCGCGCTCGCCACTCCCATCTCGCCATCGACGTTCCCCAGGATGAGCCGGCGCTGCATGAGGGCGCGCAGCGCCTCCGTGACCCGTGCCTTCTCGAGGCCCGAAGCTGCCTCGATGAGGCCGCTGTCGGCGGGCCTGCCGATGACCGCCATCGCCGAGAGAACCGCGCGCTCGTCGAGGCCGAGGCGATCGAGCCGCCGCCGGATCGCCTCACCCACCCCGGCCGCGAAGGAGATCTTCGTCAGGGCGTCCACGTCGGCCCGGAAGCCCGTGCCCACCCGGGAGATCGTCCCGTCCTCCAGGAGAGAGCGTACGGCCTGCTCGATGAACAAGGGGTTGCCCGAGGTCTCGCGCTGAACGAGGTCCACGAGCTCCGCGGGCGCCTCCGGGAGGCCGAGCATCCCCTCAAGCATCTGCCGGGTCTGCTCCGGACCCAGCGGCGACAGGGAGATCTCCTCGACGCGCACAGCGGAGCGCAGGCGAGCCAGGCTGTCCGCGAGGGTAGTACCTTCCAGCTCCTCGCTTCGGCACGAGAGGACCAGCAGCAGCCCGGGGGCGCGCCAGGGATCCCGCGCGAGCGACTCGATGACGGCCGCCGTGCCTTCGTCCGCGAGGTGCGCGTCGTCCACGAAGAGAGCCACGGGCTCGGAGGAGGCGCGCCGGGCGAGGGCGGTGGCCGCGGCATCCACGACCCGGAGGCGGGCGCCCTCGGAGGATGCGGCCGGAGCGGCGGCATCCGGGCGCGCGAGCCTTCCGGCCGCGAGGAGGCCAAGGGCCTCGTCCACGGCCTGAAAGGCCGGCGCATCCGAGTCGCAGGAGACCGAGACGGCCACGATGCCCCGCTTCTGCGCGCCGCGACGGATCTCCGCGAGGAAGCGGCTCCTGCCCGAGCCCGCCTCTCCGGTGACGACGACGAGAGCGCTCTCGCGCGCCGGGAGCCCCTCTTTCACGCGCCGCGGCATCCGATCGAGGATCACCTCGACGCCGGCCAGCTCGCTCTGCCTTCCGACGAGAGAGGCGGACGTGGAGTAGGCATCTCCCGTGTCGGGCGTCTCGATGGGGTGATGGGAGCCTGTTGCGAGGTTCAGCGCGTGGAGCGTCTCCGCGGCGCTGCGGAAGCGGCGCGCGGGGTCCTTCTCGAGGAGCTTGAGGATGAGAGCGGAGAGGGCTTCGTCCAGGAGAGTGCTGAGCGGCGGGGGAGCCGTCGCAACGGAGCCACCTTCTCCCGGGTCGCCGTCAGGCGATGCCAGCGCATCGAGGGGCGTCGCGGGCGTGCTTTCGATGATGGCGCGAATGACGTCGCTGGACTTGCCGTCGAAGGGGCAGCGTCCCGTGGTCAGGCGGTAGAGCATGACGCCGAGCGAGTAGAGATCGGCGCGCCGGTCGATGGTCTCGCGGCGAAGCACCTCCGGCGCCGCGTAGTGGAGCGTCCCGCGGAGCTGCCCGGAGCTCCTCGCCCGGGCCACGAGCCCGAAATCCACGAGGACGGCGCGCGGCTCTTTTCCGTTGTCGTGCGTGACGAGGACGTTCTGGGGCTTGACGTCGCCGTGCACGAGGGCGCGCGTGTGGATGAACTCCAGTGCCCGGCAGACCTGGGCGAGGACGGAGAGCGTTTCGGCCGGGGTCATCGAGAGGGCGGCGTCGAGGAGCTCCTGCCCCTCGATGTACTCCATCGAGAGGAAGAGACCCTGCCGCGCGGGGATCCTGCCGAAGTCGTGCACCTGGGGGAGATTGGGATGACGGAGACCGGCGAGCGTCTCGAACTCGCTGATCAAGGCCTCGGAGAGGATCTTGTCGGAGGCGGGCGCGTCGGGCGGCCCGACGATCTTCAGGGCCACTCGAGTGTCGTGGCGCGCCATGTCCTCCGCGAGGAGGACTCGGCCCATCCCGCCGGAGCCCAGCTCCGAGAGGATCCGGTATCGGTCGTTGATGACCTCGGCCATGGTTCTCGACTTGCGGCCTGGCCGCCTCCCTCCCCTGATCGAGCCCGGCCTCCCGACGTCATCCCCGGGTGAGCACCGCGCGCTCGAGTGAGCCTGAACCTCCTACCCGCTCCCGATCGCGGCTTCGTACTTGGGAGTGCGATCGGACCCCGCGATCCCAAAGCAGGCACACTAGTTGTTGGCTTGGTCGCAACATACTACGGCCAAGAGTCTCAAGATGCAACAGAAATGGCGGAACGAGGCGAAAATCCCGGCTTCAACGTTGTCGAGTAGTAGTTCGTTGATTTCAACGACTTAGAGCTGAGCTTGGATGGTCAAGAGCCCGGCTGGGGTCGCTGGAGCGGGAGCGTGGCGGACACATGCGGGCCGAAGTCAGCGGGGAGGCTGCGTCAATCTCGAGGCCTCCGCGGAACTCGGGAGCCATGTCGCGCGCGATGGGTCCGCCTGTTAGGGTTCACCGTTGAATTACAATGGGCCGCATTCCAGAAAAGGAGCGAGATGTCCTGGGGGGGAGCCTCCTGATCTCGACTCACGGCTCTCTCCGGAGGCCGGCGCCGCACCCAGGACAAATCCTGTAGTCATTCCAGCCCACTGGTTCCGAGCCTCCCCCGGGTCGGGGAACGGATGCAGCCTTCGAGCGCCCCGGGATGGAAGCCGAAATGAAGGCCGCCGCCGTCCTCGACCTTCGTTCTCCGGTGGAAGAACCCATCCGTGCCGAGCTCTTCGGCATCGAGCGGCTGGAGCAACACGCCGAGAGCCTGGCTGCGGCCCATCGCGCCGCCGGGAAGCCACCCAGAGGACTTAATCTCCTCACCAGGGTTCGCGAGAACGCGCGCGTGCTCCTGGCAGGGTACCGGAACATCGCCGAGACCGTCCTGGCGAAGCAGGAGATCACTCCTGCCGCGGAGTGGATCCTCGACAACTTCCATGTCGTGGACGAACAGCTCCGGGGGATCCGCGACCACCTTCCGGGCAGCTACTACCGCCTGCTGCCGAAGATCGCCTCGGGCCACCTCGTGGGATACCCGCGCGTCTATGCGCTGGCCTGGTCCTACGTCGCCCATACCGACAGCCGATTCGAGATGGAGACGATCCAGGGATTCGTGAGGGCCTACCAGCGAATCCAGCCACTGACCATAGGGGAGCTCTGGGCGGTCGCCATCCATCTCCGCGTGGCTCTCGTGGAGAACCTGCGACGCCTGTCCCAGCTGATCATCCACTCCCGCCAGGAGCGGGCCCGAGCCGACGCGCTTGCAGACCAGCTGCTCGGGCTCGGCGATCGGCCGGTGGAGCGCCCGGACGAGGTCCTGAGCAGTCTGGGAGACGCTCCCCTGGCCCGCGCATTCGCCGTGCAGCTCGTCCAGCGGCTTCGTGGACAGGACCCTTCGACGATGCCGGTTCTGTCCTGGCTCGAGAAAAAACTGTACGCCCAGGGAACCTCGGCCGACGAGGTGGTCTCCCAGGAGCACCAGGCCCAGGCCGCCGCCAACGTCACCGTCCGGAACATCATCACCAGCATGCGATGGATGTCCTCCATCGACT
>CAZMRF010000077.1:0-18660 GCA_964568735.1 uncultured Acidobacteriota bacterium | reverse complement strand
ATCCTGGTCGCCGAGGCCGAGTGGTCGGACCGCTCGGAGCCGAAGCGTCTACTCGGGGAGATCGGGCGGAAGGCTGCGAACCTCCCCCTCTCGAGAGGTCGAAAGATCATCCCCGCGCTCTTCCTGAAGAAGACACCCGCCCGAGGACATGACTCGCGCCTCTACGGTCCCCGACAGGTCCTGGAAGCACTGCCCTGATTCCCGCTGGTCGGCGGGCCCTTCGGGTCCGGCGGGATGCAGAAGACCAGATGGCGCGGGTTCGACTCCCGCCGCCTCCACCAGCAATTCCTTTCCATCTGAATACCGAATCTGACGGCCGTTCGGCGATTGTGCTTCTGTTGTGCTCACGAGCTGGAGCATTCGCCCGAGCGCTTCGGTCATCTCTGAGAGGCGCTCGTCACGGGCGCGGGATGCCGGCGGTCGGATTCGTCTCCGGTGCGGCCGCGATCGGGAGGGTGCGCCAGGCTGCGCCAGGCTCCGTGGCACCGCGCCTGCTCCCGGCTTGCGCGCGGCGCCGTAATCGTGGATTCTGGCCAGGTGACTCAGGCCGCCAGTGACCTGCCCCTGAAAGAGCTTCGTCGCCGCCTCTCCCAGGCCGTGTTCCGCGTCTGTCCCGGCTGGCTTTCCTCGCACGCCGAAGACATCGTGCAGACCGCCATGTTTCAGGTGCTGGCCGCCGCAGGGAAACGCGGTGAGGGGGATCCCGCTCTCTCGTCGTTGTATGTGGAGAAAGCGGCCTACTCGGCAACGGTGGATGAGATCCGCCGGCACCGCAGGCGTCGGGAAGATCCCGCGACGGCGGAACACTCGATCCAGGAGGGCGCTGCCGATCATGCCGACCCCGAGACTCTTGCGGCCTCTCGCGAGATCGCGGTGGGGATCGGCCACTGCCTGTCGGGGCTCTCTTCGCCCCGCCGGCTGGCGGTGATGCTTCACCTGCAGGGCCACTCGGTGTCGGAGGTGGCCACACTGATGAGTTGGCGTTTCAAGAAGGCTGAGAACCTGGTCTACAGGGGCCTCGCCGATCTGCGACGATGCCTCGCCACGAAAGGACTGGCCCGATGAACGAGGATCGCCCACCACTTGAAGCGCTGCGCGCCGCGCTCGCCTTGCTGTCCGCGAACGCTGCTCCCGGGCCGGACTGCCCTGTCCCGGATTCGATCTGGGAAGCGCTGCGTGGCGGGATGTCAGCCCGCTCGACCGTCGCCATCGTGGAGCACACATCGCGCTGCCACGCCTGCGCGGAGGCGTGGCGTCTCGGGCACGAGCTTGCCGGACAGAGGCGCGCCGAGACGAGCGAGGTAGCGCGCGCGACGGCCTTCAGGGCGCCTGCGTTCGGAGTCTGGGCCAGCCTCGCTGCAGCGGCCCTTCTGCTGATAGCGGTGGGGATCGGCGTTGTCATTCCGCCGCCAGGTCAGCATCCGGATGTGACACGCGCCAGCCCGGAGGGCACGATCCGGTCTCTGGTGGAAGCGACCGCGCCACTGCCTCGCGATGCCTGCGTGCTGAAGTGGTCGGCGGAGGCGGCCGGGACGCGCTACACGCTCCGTGTCGGCACGCAGGACCTGACCCCGATCGCGTCGGTGCAGCGCCTTGAGCAACCCGAGTATCAAGTCCCCGAGAGTAGCCTTGAGACACTTCCGCCCGGAGCCACCATCGTCTGGCGAGTGGAGGCGACCCTCCCGGACGGGCGTCGTATCGCCTCGCAGGCCTTCATGAACAAGATCGAGTGATGTCCCCGATACGCCGGCGGCGCGCCGCCCTGGTCCTGCAAAGGTTCGCAGTCATGGCGGCGGTCCTGTTCGCTCCCAACGCGTACGCCTTCGAGTACTGGCAGGCGCGGACCTTCAAGGAGTGCGACGCCCACCTGCGCGACCAGCCCACCGCCTACCCCTGCTACCGGATCATCGCGCGGCGTGAGCAGAGCTGGCTGGACGGGATCCGTCATCTGGAAAGGCGTCTGGCGCTGGCTCCCCGGGACGATCTCTCGCGGCTGGCGCTCGGCACGCTGATGGCGGACATCTACGACGAGCGCGCCGAGCAGGTCATGCGCCAGGCCGCGGAGAGTCTGGCAGCCAGGAACGAGCGCGAGATCGAAGGGTACGTGCGACTCGAGCTGTTCGCCACGTTGGCCATGCAGGGGAGGCTCACAGAGGCTGACGCCGAGCTGGATCGCGCGGCCGAAGACGCCGAGCTATCCGGAAGCGACTCCTTGAAGGATTACGTCGAGTTCAACCGCGGAGTGAGCGCGTTCTACCACGGCGATCATGCCGTCGCCTGGAACCAATACAAGAAGGTCGAGGCGGGCCTCCAGCCGGGATCGAGTATTCATCTGCGGTGGCTGGTGCTGTCGGGCCTGGGGGACGAGGCGGGTGCGATGGGGCGTCACGACGAGGCGCTCGAATACCATCGGCACGCCGCGGAAATCCTCCATGCCACAAGGGACTACTACAATGAGGCCTTTCTACTCGTCAAGATCTACTCTGACAGCGTACGGATCGACGCGCATCAGGGGATTGCGGGCCATAGCGCGAGCGCGCGAGATGCTTTCGCGAAGGCCCTGCGCGCGGCCAGACTTGGCGGCAACCTCGCGGCGTCCGAGTTTCTGCTCTTCGGCGCGGCGCAGTCCACCGACACGCCCGTTGCTCAAAGGCTCGATCTGCTGGACAGGGCGCTGACGGACGCGCGCCGAATGCAGAATCCGGAACAGATCGGCTACGTCCTGAGGTACAAGGCATACGTTCTCGCCTCGAGCTTTCCCTCCCGCAGACCCGAAGCGGAGGCGATTCTCCAGGGGGCGTTCGAGGCAGCCCGACGGGCAGGCGACACGGAACAGATGGCCCGCGCCATGCTCCAGCAGGCCACGATCCACATCAACGCCGGCGAGAGAGAAAGAGCGCTGTCCGAATGGCTCGCCATGCTGGACATGGTGGAGAGGATCAGGGATCACGAGCCCGACGAGATGGTGCGCGCCGGGATCCAGTCACAGTGGGCCTTCATCTATTACCGGGTCGCGGGGTATTTCCTGCAGCAACCGGGACCAGGAACACCGATCGAGGGCATGGATCATGCGCTGTCGGTCATCGAGCGGATGCGCGCCCGTACGCTGCTCGATTCCCTCGATGCCGCCGGCGCCGCGACGGGCGGCTCGTCCAGTGACCTCTCGAAGGAGCGAGCCGAGGTGTTGCGAAGAATCGTCCGGGAGCAGCGAGGGCTCCTGAGCCCGGTGCTCTCCGAGGACGAAAGAACGCGGAGGCTGTCAGGGCTGGAGCAGCTCGAGGCCAGGGAAGTCTACCTTCGCGAACAGATCGCCCGCGTGGAGCCGCCATTCGCGGCGCTGCGCACGCCCGTCATCCCCTCGATCCGCCAGCTTCAGGAGGCGCTCGCGCCTGAGGAAGCACTGCTGTCCTTCCAATCCGATCTCGACGTCAGCAAGACTGGCTGGGCTCTCCTGATCACGCGTGACACGACGCGCGTGTTCCCGCTGCCCGATCGCGCCTCGCTCAACGACGAGGTCTCGCTGTTTCTCGGGCTGCTGGAGCGGCGCGACGGCTCCGAGGCGGCGGGGGCCGCTCGACTCTACACGGATCTCATGGAGCCAGCGCTCGCAGGTCTTTCTCCCACGATCACGCGCCTCGTGATCATTCCCGACGGTCCGCTGCACAGTGTGCCGTTCGACGTGCTGCGCCCCGGCGCCGGCGGGGAGCCGCTCGCCAGCCGCTTCGAGATCTCCCTGGCCCCTTCATGCTCGACCTGGCTGCGATGGTCCCGGGCGCAGCGCACGGAGGCTCCATCCCCGGTGCTGGCGCTCGCTGACCCGACGCTGTCGGCCGGCCCCGGGGCGCCGGCCGGCTACCGCGCCGCCACGCTCGCCAGTGGGCTGAGCCTCGGCCCGCTGCCGCGTGCGCGCCAGGAGGCCCGCTCGGTCGTGAGCCGTCTGGGTGGTGGCAGCCGCCTGGTCGTGGGGAGCGACGCCACCGAGCGTTCGATCAAGACGGCCGAGCTGAATCAGTTCAGGATGCTGCACCTGGCGGTTCATGCCGTCGTGGACGAGCAACATCCCGAGCGCAGCGCGCTGCTGCTGGCGCCGGGCGCCGACGACGAGGATGGGCTTCTTCAAGTCCGCGAGATCGTCAACCTCGACCTGAGAGGCCGGCTGGTGATCCTCTCCTCGTGCAGCAGCGCGTCGGGAACGATGGTGGAGGGCGAGGGGGTCTTGGGCCTGGCGCGCGCCTTCTTCCAGGCGGGGGCCGTGGCGGTCGTGGGCAGCCTCTGGCCGCTGCGCGACCAGGAAGCGGCCGCCTTGGTGGAGGACATGGCTGCCCACCTGGGCAGCGGGGCCAGCATCTCGGCCGCGCTCGCCGCGGCGCGCCGCAGCAGGATCAAGGCCGGCGCGCCCGCAGCCTCCTGGGCCGGACTGGTCGTGCTCGGCGACGGCGGCTTCGTCCCGCTGCCTGGCGGCGTGCCCTCCGCCGGCAGAACCGCTGCCTTTGCGGCGCTCGTCGCTGTGCTGGTCCTGCTGGGCGGTGGGCTGCTGATCCGCCATGCCCGGAGGCGCCGCGCCACTCTGAATGCCTGACCCGCCTCGGAATCACCCTCCAGCCCATTTTTCTCGCTTCCCCGGTGAGGGGGTCGCCTCCATCCCGTCGTTGTGATCAGGCAGATGCTCGATATCCCTGACGGTGGAGGGCGGACATGAAACGACTCACCTGGAGTGTCACCCAGCTTGCAGCCGGGCCGCCTCCGGCTCGGGAAAGCGCTCACTTCAAGCCTGCCACCGCACGCCCCCCCCTGGGATGGGGAAAGGTTCCCATACCCCGCACCGCGCACCGCTACCGAACCGTCACCCTCCTTTTCTTCGTCCTTGCGATCCTCGCTCGCGGGGCCGCCGCGGGCTCCCCTGAATCTCCCGGAGACCGCCCGTCCCCATGGACCTCTCGAGGCTATCTCCTGAAGTTCGCGGGCTCCCTGCTCGAGCCGGATGGGACCCCCTCCTCCGGGCTCCGCGACGTCGTCTTCGAGCTCTACCGAGGGGAGGATGAGGGGGCGCTGATCTGGTCGGAGAGGCGGCAGGTCGAGGTGCGCGAAGGAAACTACTCGGCACTTCTCGGAATGGTCGAGCCCCTCACGGCCCCGCCGGGGGAAGGGTACGTGCTCGCGGTCCGTCTCGAGGGCTCGTCCGAACCGTTCGAGGACCAGGCGGTTTCGATCGTCGTCCCCGCCGGGAGAAATGGGCCCGTCCGGCAGGCCGGGACCCCGCTCTACCGCCTGGTCCCGGCGCCGGAGGGAAAAACAAGCAAGGGATCGGGCGGAGTCGCTGCGGCCTCGGCCGATCTCACTTCATCCCCCGATTCTCCCGGCGAGGAGATGTCGATCAGTGCGGCCTCCTCGGCGCCCAGGCTCCTCTTCGTCGGTGTCGAGGTGCAGGAGACGGCCGGCAATGCGGACGGCAGCCTCGAGCCCGGCGAGACGGTCAACCTCAGGGTGAAGCTCTACAACGATGGCAACGCGCTGGCGACGTCTGTCTTCGGGACGCTCGCCTACCTCGGCACGAACCCCGACGTCACGCTCCTCGACAAGACCGCCTCGTGGCCGGACCTCGCCGCGCGGGGAGCTCCGGCCCTGACCAACGCGCCCCACTTCCAGGTGCAGGTCGCGAGCACGCTGGCCTGCGGTGCGGTCCTCCCCTTCCGTGTGGAGGTGACGACGGGGACAGGGCAGCTCTTCGACCTCGACTTCTCGCTCAAGGTCGGCCAGAGGATTGACTACGACATGCTCAACGATTCGATCCGGCGATTCAACGAGCAGGAAGCGACCTTCTGGGGGACGGATGCGTCCGATCAGCTTGGCTCCGCGGTGGCCTGGGGAGACATCAACGGCGACGGGCGCGCCGACCTGATCCTGGGAGCGCCCTACGGCAACTCCACGGGGAACACGCGCCCTGACGCTGGAGAGGTCTATCTCATCTACGGAAAGTCCAATCAGTGGACCGACACGGACCTTCTGACTCCTCCTGCCGGCGTGGCGCGGTTCTGGGGAGTGGGTGGGTCCGACAAGCTGGGCTTCTCCGTCGCGAGCGGCGACGTGAACGGCGACGGGTTCGACGACCTGATCCTGGCAGCGCCTTTCAGCGAATCGACGGGGAACACGCGCATCAGCGCCGGGGAGGTCTATCTCATCTACGGAACGTCCACCCCCTGGACGGACACGGACCTCTTGACTCCTCCTGCCGGCGTGGCGCGGTTCTGGGGAGCGGATTCGGGTGACCTGCTGGGCTACTCCGTCGCGAGCGGCGACGTGAACGGCGACGGATTCGACGACCTGATCCTGGTAGCGCACGGCGGCGACTCGACGGGGAACACGCGCGGCCAGGCCGGGGAGGTCTACCTCATCTACGGGAATTCCACGTCGTGGGGGGATGCGGATCTCCTGACCCCTCCTTCCGGCGTGACCCGGTTCTGGGGGGCGGACGTGGGTGACAGTCTCGGCTTCTCCGTCGCGAGCGGCGACGTGAACGGCGATGGCTTCGATGAACTGATCCTCGGCACGGTTTTCGGCGACTCGACGGGGAACTCTCGCTTCGAGGCCGGGGAGGTCTATCTCGTCTACGGGAAATCCGGCCAGTGGACCGACACGGACCTTCTGACTCCCCCTGCCGGCGTGGCGCGGTTCTGGGGAGCGGATGTGAGTGACATCCTGGGAGCCTCCGTCGCAAGCGGCGACGTGAACGGCGACGGCTTCGACGACCTGATCCTCGGCGCGTACACTGGCGACTCGACGGGAAACTCCCGCAGCGACGCCGGGGAGGTCTATCTCATCTACGGGAAGTCCAGCCAGTGGGTCGACACGGATCTGTTCACCCCTCCCTCCGGCGTGGCTCGGTTCTGGGGCGCGGATGGTGGTGACAACCTGGGCAGCTCCGTCGCGAGCGGCGACGTGAACGGCGACGGGTTCGACGACCTGATCCTCGGCGCGTACGCTGGCGACTCGACGGGGAACTCTCGCCCCGACGCCGGGGAGGTCTATCTCATCTACGGGAAGTCCACGCCCTGGACGGACACGGACCTCTTGGCCCCTCCTTCCGGCGTGGCCCGGTTCTGGGGAGCGGATGGTGGTGACGACCTGGGCAGCTCCGTCGCGAGCGGAGACGTGAACGGCGACGGTTTCGACGACCTCATACTGGGAGCGCTCTCGGGCTCTTCAACGGGGAACACGCGCCCCAACGCCGGGGAGGTCTATCTCTGGCACGGCAAGCCGACGGACACGCACTACGCCCGCTCCGACACGTTCGCCTTTATCGACGCTTCGGCGGGCACGAAGCTCACGGCCCTCGCCTGCGACGACTGCTCGACGTCCATCCCGATCGGCTTCCCGTTCCCATTCTACGGCGAGGAGTACTCGACAGCGTCCGTGTCGAGCAACGGGTTGATCTCCTTCGCCCCGATCAGCGACCTCGCCTCGGCCAACCCGATCTGCCTGCCCGCCCGCAACCCCTCGAACCTCCTGATCGCCCCCTTCTGGGACGATCTGAACCCCTCAGCCGGCGGCGCCGGCAGCGGCGTCTTCACGCTCCTCCAGGGGACCGCCCCGAACCGCCGCTTCACGATCGAATGGAAGGACGTGCCTCACTATCCGGCGACCGGAGCGGCGACGTTCGAGGTGACGCTCTTCGAGTCATCGGGGCAAGTCCTGACGCAGTACGCGGACGCGATTTTCGGGAACGCGGCCTTCGACCTCGGGGCCGCGGCCGTCGCGGGCGTGGAGAATCGCAAGGGCGCCCAGGGTACGGATTATTCCTGCTTCGCGCTTAACAACATCGCGGCTTCGGTAGCCGTGCGGTTCGTCCCTACGACTCCACTCATTGAAACTCACGCCGAGAGCGACACGGCCCTCTGGACCACGATGGGGCTGTGGCACCAGTCTGCAGGCGCCTGCGAGCCTGACCAGCACGCGGGGAGCAGGAGCTGGTACTACGGGCAGGAGTCCACCTGCAGTTACGACACCGGCGTCACCAACTCCGGCGCTCTGAACATGCCCACCGTCCCGGCCTTCCCCGCCGACGCGCGCCTCGCGTACTGGTCCCGCCGCGCGACGGAGGGGGGCACCTTCTATGATTCATCGAAGGTCCAGCTCTCCACGAGCGGCACGGGAGGCCCCTTCACGGACGTCCAGCAGATCACGGACACGACCGGCCAGTGGACCTACGCAGGCGCGACGAACCTGTTCGGATCGGCCGGGAGCACGGCCGATCTGAGGTTCTACTTCGACACCGTGGACTCCGCAGTCAACCTCTCGCTCGGCTGGATGGTGGATGACGTGCAGCTCGTGGGATGCAACGCCGTGGGAGCCCCGTCGGTCGCGGCGGCGGCGGTAGCATTCGCACAGCCGGACACGTACTGCGAGGGGGGCACCGGCATGGTCGACGCCATCGGCTCGGCCTGCGGCGACTCGGGAGTCCCGTCGGGGTACGAGTGGAGGCGGGACGGCCAGTCCCTCGGCGGCGCGAACGACCCGACGTACACGATCCCGGCGACGGAGGCGGCCGGCGTGTACGACTATTCGGTCGCCATCTCCTGCCCCGGCGGGGCGATGGACGAATCGGACGCCCAGCTAGTGACGATCGTGGCGCCTCCGGAGGCGGTGGGGCCGACGCTTCGGGTTGTCACGGTCCCGAACTCCCCCGCCCCCGCGTCGCTTCGCTTCACCTGGACCGACGTCGCGGGGGCGGGCGACTACGTCGTCTTCCAGGACACCGCGAAGAACGGTTCCTTCACGAACGTAACGGGAGCGGCCTCGAGCGGATCGACGGGGCTGACGGCGCCGATGCCGCCGGACCCGATCGTCTATTACCTGGTCGCCGGACAGAATCCGATCTGCGGGGCGGGGTCGAAGCGGTAGGGCGCGCCCTGGAGCGCCCCGTGGACCGAATCAGCCGCGCTTGGGTTTTGCGGCGCTCGACTCCGTCCTGCTTTCGACCGATGTCCCGCCGGAAATCTCTTGCCCCTGTCCGAGTTGTGCATCGGTCTGGCCGGGATGAGGCTCATGCGGTCCGGGGTTCAACATTTCCGATTTCGGGGCGTCGCCGGGTTCGACTCCCGCCGCCTCCACCAGTCGGCTCTGTGACCGGCTGCCGATCCTCTCAGCAATCCAACGTGGCCAGAGGGCTTATAATGGCTCCCGAGGGCTCGCTGGATGAACGAATCACATTCCCCGGACGAGGAAAGGCTGCGAGCGGTCTTTCGCGCGCTCGGTGAGCAACGCGTCGAGTACGCCGTCTTCGGCGCCGTGGCGCTCGGGTTGCACGGGCTGGCTCGCGCGACGGCTGATCTCGATCTTTTCATCAAAGCCGACCCGGACAACGTGGAACGCCTCAAGCGGGCTCTGCGATCGGTCTTCCCGGACCCCAGCATCGACGAGATATCGGCAGATGATCTGTGCGGGGCCTATCCGGCAGTCCGCTACGTCCCGCCCGACGGATTCGGATTCGATGTCCTGACCCGAGTGGGAACCGCCTTCCGGTACGAGGACCTCGAGATCGAAGAGAGGGACTACGACGGTGTCCCCGTGAGAGTGGTCACGCCCAGGACACTCTGGCGAATGAAGAAGGACACCCTCCGTCCCTCCGATCGCTTCGATGCCCAGGTCCTGGCCGAGAGATTCGGCTTCCGGGAGGAATGACATGCCGGTCACTCGCTATCGCTCGGTCGAGGAGATGTCCAGACCGTGGCGAGACACGCACAGCCCTGAGAATCTCCGGCTGGTAGCCCGGATGCTGGCCGTCTATCGGAGCTTCGCAAGAGGCACTCCCCGCCAGGCTGGCGTTCAGCGTTTCGGGTCGCTGCAGGAAGCCTACGCCAGCCGGAGCGACCCCTACCGGCGGTGAGCCACGGGTCAAACTCCCGCCGCCTCCACCCATCCCATCCCTTGCTATTGGCAGATCGCCCGACGAGCGGCCCCCGTTGCCGAGGTTCCGTGCGATCCAAGGCGAACCAGGCGGCGCTGGCACTCCCCGCGGAGTGAGGACGACGGTTGCTCGCTCATCTGTTGCACCGCCGATCGCCCAGGGTGGCTCTCTGCTGCCCGGACGTCGGCTCCGGCCGCGTTCAGCGCTTGACGAGGAACTCCTCAACTCGGGTCGCGAACGCCTCGCTCTCGTCGCAGTAGGGGAGGTGCCCGCTCTTCTCGAAGACGGCGAGCTCGGATCCCGGGATCGCGCGGTGGATCTCCCACGCGACCGAGGGCGCCACGTTGAAGTCGTAGCGGCCGGTGACGACGAGCGTCGGGAAGCGGAACTTCGACAGCTCGGGGGTGAGGTCGAAGCGCTGGAGGTCGTTCCAGACCGACTTGTTGACGCTCTGGTGGTAGATCAGCTCGCCGGACCGCGCGAGCATCGCGTCACGGGCCGCCGGGGAGTAGAAGAGCATCGACATGTACTCATGAAGATCGGCCGATATCGCCGCCTCATCGCCCAGCTCGACGGCGAAGGCCAGGTTCTCCTCGCGCGTTACGGTCTCGGGATAGATGTTCTTGAAGAGGAAGACGGTGTCCTGGATCTTCGGTGCGGCCGAGTCGACGATCATCAGGCGCCGGATCCGCTCGGGATGGCGGGCGGCGTAGGCCATGACGAGGTAGCCGCCCCAGGAGTGGCCAAGGAGGTCCATCTTCTCGAGGCCAAGGTGGGCCCGGAGCGCGTCGAGATCCGCGATCTGATCGGCGAGCAGGCACGACTGTCCTTCCTTGATATCGCTCGAGCGGCCGTTACCCCGCTGGTCGAAGAAGACGATCTTCCGGTTCGCCGCAAGGCGGTCCCAGGTGTCCGAGCAGTGCATGTACCCATGATCGAAGCCGGGGCCGCCGTTCACCAGGACGAGCGGCGTCCCCGCTCCGCCTCCGATGACCTCGTAGTAGATCGACACCCCGTTGGTTTCGAACGTCTGGCCCTTCTCCGAAGCCCCGGCGAGCGCCGCAGTGCAACCTCCAAGCATCGTGACTGCGGCGACTGCAAGCGCCCCCACGGTCGCGGAACTTCTTCTCTCGTGCTTCATGGATGCCTCCAGGTCTTGCCTACGGGACGCGTCGCGTGATTCGCCTGCATGAAATCCTACCCCTCGATCGCAGATGGCCATCGAGCTCATCGAGGTCTTCTGCGTAGACGAGGAACCGCGCCGTCCGCACGGGGCCAGCCGGTCACTTCTTCTTGAAGAGGGCGTCGAACCCCGACCGGGCGCTGGTCGGGTTGCTGGTACTCCTGGAAGCGTCGCGCTCGACGGAGGTGCGGAGCTTGAAGAGCCCGCACTCGTTCCGCGCGCTCTTGTCGAGGATCGCCTCGGGGATCTCCTGCGCGCACTGGAAGCGCCTCCCGGGGTCGAAGTGGGCGCACTGCGTGCACGAGTGGAGATCGGCGCCGCACCCGGGGCAGGTGTCCGAACCGGGGCTCGAGGCCGTGAGGATCGCTCCGCAGGCGGCGCAGCGCGAAATCGTGCGCGAGGGAGAAAGCTGGATCGCCTTGGGGCCGTAGGTCGCGGGACGGCCGGCCGGCTTGATGGAATTGCGTCCCCGCTCGCTCTTCGACCCCGAGTCCTGATAGCCCCGCTGGCGGTACTTCTGGTCGCTCATGATCGCTCAGGCTACGGGATCGACGTGCCAAACGCCAGCACGAGGCGGCGCCGACTCAGCGGATGCTTGCCAGCTCGAAGAGGTACTCGACGAAGGAGGCGACGGCGGCGTCCCATCCTGCCACCTTCGGGTTCGACGATTCGATGACGAAGTACTCGTCCGGGGCGTGCGCGCCGCCGCCGTGTCCGAGTCCGAAGTGGCCGGCGGGCAGCCGGAGCGGATCACTTGTGAAGACGTAGCCCGGGTAAGAGCCGGCGTTGCGCGGCCAGAGGATCGGGTCGAGCCCCGCGCGCCGGTAGACGGAGATCTGAGCGCGGATGATCGCCGCCTCGGGAGGCGTGCCCGTAGGATCGTAGCCGCCGCTCGGGTTGACCTCGATGTCGCCGAAGCCCCGCTTCTGGAGGTGGGCCTTCAGGGCGGCCACGGCTCCCTCGTAGGTCATGTCCGGGACGAGGCGCAGGTCCAGCTTGGCCACCGCGCGGTGCGGGAGGACGGTCTTTCCACCGGGACCGGTGTAGCCGGCGACGAGCCCCTCGATGTTCACCGTCGGCGTGAAGAGAAAGCGCTCGAGCGTCGGGCGCCAGGCCAGATCGTGGGTCCACCGCTCCGCCGTGAGCTGGCTCTTGGCTGTGGACTCCTTGAGACGGGAGGCTGCAACGTCGAGCATGGCGCGCTCGGTCTCGGAGGCTGCGCGCGCGGCGTCGGCGAAGCCGTCGATCGCCGGATCGCCTTCTGGCGTGACCAGGGTATTGAGAGCCTGCACGAGATGAAAGGCAGGGCTGTCGAGCCTGGCCCGGTTGCTCGAGTGGACGTCTTTCCCCGGACCGCGTCCCCACCTCTCACCGCTTGCTACGAGCTCCAGCTCGACGACCCCCTTGGCGCCCAGCGAGACCGTCGTGGTCCCGTCCGGATCCTGGGCGGCCGACGGCATGAAGACCCCCGTGCAGCGCTTCAGCGCAGCGGCCACCTCCGGCTGGCGCACGATCTGTCGAATATGCGGTGAGCCGATCTCCTCCTCTCCCTCGGCGACGAGAACGAGATTGACCGGGAGCTTCTTCCCCGCCCCGCGGATGGCGTGCAGTGCCGCCAGGAGCGCCGCCTGGGGGCCCTTCTGGTTCACGGCGCCGCGCCCGACGAGCGCCTTGCCGAAGCCGGGCTTGCCGATGATGGCCGCATCCCACGGCGGCGACGACCACTCTGAGGGTTCCACCTGCTTGACGTCGTACATGAAGTAGAGACCGATGGTCGTCGGGGCGCCGGCGTCGAGGGTCGCGAAGACTCCGGGATGGCCGTCGGTGGGCACGCGAGTGACATGGTCGAAGCCCGCCTCCCGCGCCAGGCGCATCATCAGATCGCACCCTTCGTTCATGCCGCGGTTCTCCGCGGCGATCGAGGGCTGCCGCACCCACTCCTGGAGGCGGCGAACGCCCTCGTCGTGGCGCCGGGTGATCTCGGAGCGTATGGACTCGAGAGCGTCGTCGGCGAGGGCGGCTTGCGGGAATGCAAGCAAGGTGGCGAGGGCGGCCGTGAGGAGGGCGGCCGGGCCGGCGAGGCGTGTTCGGGAGGATGTGAGCATGGCACCCATCTTAGATCAGTCGAGCGCCAGGAACTGCACCCCGTCGGAAGTCGCGACCACGAGGCGCCCCTGCGAGACGAGCATGTCCACCAGGTCCTTGCGGATGTCGATCGTCTTCACGTAGGCGCCGTCCTTCTTGTCGAGCACGGTGATCACGTCCGCCCATGTTTTCTTGGCGATCTCCCGGCGCGTCGCCAGGTAGAGGCGATCTCCCCCCAGCGCCATGAGGCTGCCGCCCCAGTAGCGGTAGCCGAAGTTCTTGGAGAAGCGGACGCCGCGCATCGAGCCGGCGGACAGCGCTCCGTCCTTTCCCTCGGCACTCCAGAGCTTCTTGCCTTTCGCGTCGAGCGCCGACACCGTGAAGTTGCTCGCGGCGTAGATGGTGTCGCCGTCGATCACGAAATCACCGGTCGCCGAATGGTCATCGGCGATATCCTGGTCCCAGACCTTCTCGAACTTGTTGCCCGCGGGGTCGAAGAGGACCGCCATGCTCTTGTTGACCTCTCCGTTGGGCGCAAGCGTATACGAGCCGACCAGGATGCTCCCTTTGAACGGCAGCGGTCCGGCGACCATGTTGATGCGCCCCTTCGCGTCCTTCTCGATCTCCTCGCCGGCGGGGCCGATCTGGTAGAAGTTGTAGAAGTAGGCGCCGACGAACCGGTCCCCGAGGAACATCGGCCGCGGGCGGAACATTCGGCCGGTGAGTGAGTTCGGCATCATGGCCGCCTCGAGATCCATGGTCGAGACCGTGAGCTTGCCGTCGGCGCGCGCGTAGATATGGAAGCTCGGCCCCGTCAGCACGCCGATCGACGCCGGGGTCAGGCACGGCGCGGAGATCCGGGAGGCCGGCCCATTCGCCTGCCAGCTCTTCTTGCCGTCGGGCGTGAGCATGCCCACGACGCTCGGGGCGAACGTGAGCTTGTCGGGCATGTCGCCGAAGAACGACCAGGCCGTGGTCTTCGTGCCGCTGATCTCGTAGCCCGTGTAGGCGATGCCGGCATCGTCGACGGTGAGCTCGCGCACGCCGATCGGATCGAGCGGGGTAGACCACAAGACCTTGCCGTCCGCCGACAGCGCCGCGATCCCGGCCACGCCTGCGACGTAGAGCGTTCCGCCGCGCTCCAGCAGCCGTGTCGGCTGGCCGATCGCGGCCAGCTCGGCCGGCGCCGCCAGCGCCACCTTCGGCTCGGTGACCTGGGTGTGCTCGACCTTCCCCGCGAGCGCCGGGCCCGCGAGCGCCGGGCCCGCGAGCGCCGTGAGCGCGCCGGCCAGCAGGATCCTGAACTCGTGACGCATGGATGTCTCCTCTGTGTGCTCCGTTTGTGGGCCGGCGATTATAGGGTTCCGGCAGCGGGTCCGTCACAGTCGGGTTCAGCCGGAGCGATGCCTGACTCCTTCGCCAGGTGATTTGCCGCCGCCTCCTCCCCGTGGCAGACTCCGGGACCCCGCGTCGCGCGGCCCAGCTCCCCGCCCCCGCCAGCTGCCATTACATTCGGAGAGAGCGTGCCCGAGCAGGCCGACCCGCAGCAGATCCTCGAGAGCGTTTTCGGATACCGCGAGTTCCGTCCCGGACAGCGCCACATCATCGACGCCGTCCTCGCCGGGCGGGACTGCATCGGCGTCATGCCCACGGGCGCCGGGAAGTCGCTGACCTTCCAGATCCCGGCGCGCATCCTGCCCGGCGCGGTGCTCGTCATCTCACCTTTGATCTCCCTGATGAAGGACCAGGTGGATGAGCTCGAGCGCCTCGGCTACCGCGCCGTCGTGATCAACTCCACGATCGAGCCCGGGGTGCGCCGGGAGCGGCTCGATCAGCTGCGCCGCGGGGAGCTGGAGCTGGTCTACGTGGCTCCCGAGGGGATCGACGGCCCGCTGCGCTCCCTCATCGCCGGCTGCTCCGTGAGCCTCGTGGTCGTGGACGAGGCGCACTGCATCAGCCACTGGGGGCACGACTTCCGGCCGGCCTACCGGCGGCTTCGCGGCCTCAAGGAAGAGCTGGGTGACATCCCGGTCCTCGCGCTCACGGCCACCGCGACGCGGCGTGTGGTGGGCGACATCATCCGCCAGCTCGGCATGCGCAAGCCGGAGGGCTTCAAAGGATCCTTCTTCCGCCCCAACCTGATCATCACGGCCCAGAAGAAGGGAGCCGGCCGCAACACGCGCAACGACATCCTGGGCATCGCGCGCCGGCATGCCGGAGAGAGCGGCATCGTCTACTGCATGAGCCGCAAGGGGGTGGAATCGACCGCGGAGTGGCTCTGCTCCCGGGGGATCCGCGCGGCGGCCTACCACGCGGGGCTCCCGGACGAGGAGCGGGCGCGGACCCAGGACGCCTTCGCCAGGGACGAGGTGGATGTCGTGGTCGCGACCGTCGCCTTCGGAATGGGCATCGACAAGAGCAACGTCCGGTTCGTGGTCCATCGCGACATGCCCAAGAGCGTGGAGGCCTGGTACCAGGAGATCGGCCGCGCCGGAAGGGATGGGCTGCCAAGCGACTGCGTGCTGATGTACTCGTGGGCCGACGTCATCGGCTTCGATGCGTTCCTGCGCGGGATCGAAGACGAGGCGGTACGCGCGGAGACGCGTGCCAAGACGGTCGAGATGTTCCGCCTGGTGGACGGTGGAAAGTGCCGCCACCGTGAGATCGCGCGGTACCTGGACGAGACGATCCCACCGTGCGGCGACTCCTGTGACGTCTGCCGCGGCTCCGGCATCGAATCGCTGGTGGAGGACGTCGAGCCTGCGCGGCGGGGAAGGTCCCGCGTGGCGAGCGGTGCGAGGGGGGCACTCCCGAGCGGCGCAGGGGCGGCGCGAACGCTCGGCTCCGCGGCGTCGCGAACGACCGGCACGAGCGCCCCAATGCCCAATCCTGAACTATTCGAGAGGCTGCGGGCGCTACGCAAGAAGATCGCCGACGCCGAAGGCGTACCGGCCTACATCGTCTTCAGCGATGCCGTCTTGAGGCAGATGGCGGCGGCCGTGCCGAAGAGTCCCTCCGGCCTGCTCGGCCTCTCGGGAGTCGGGCCCGTCAAGCTGGAACGCTACGGCGCTCCCTTTCTCGAGATCCTGAACGAGCACTGAGAGCGGGACCGAAGGCGGAGGTGAGGTCCCCTCCGGTCACTTCCACTCCATGACGTCAATCAGCTTCCAGGGCTCGAGCTCGTAGGGCACGATCTCGAGCTGCCCCTCCTTGCTCATCTGGAACTTCGCGGCCAGGACCAGGGTGCCGGCGCTCTTGCCTTTCGTGCTGCTCAGATCGAGCTCGACGAGCGAGAGGTCGTAGTCGATCGACGTGCCCATGATCCAGCCCTCGGCGATACCGATGGCACGATCGGTCACGATGCGAATCCTGCGCCCATCCTGCGTCGGTTCCTGAGCAATGTAGTTGAGATCGTAGCCCAGCGAGTCACCGAACGCGATGTGCCCCTTTGATTTCATCCTGGTCAATGCCGTGGCGAGACCCTTCTGGCCTCCGCTGCTGTAGGCCTCGAGCAGGGTCTGCCTGTCCTCCGGCGTCGAGTAGCCTTCGATGATGATGGTGACCTGGAGGCGGGTCCCGAGCTGCGGACCCTGCGCCTCGGCTACGGCCCCGAAGCTCTCGCGCTTTGGCTTCTCCGCCTTCGGTTTCTCCGTCTTTGGCTTCTCCTCGGCGAAACCGGGCAGGCTCCCCAGCAGCACGATGCCGGCGATGGCGGCAGCGGCCGCCGCGAAGCTCATTCTTCTCGATATCGACATCATATCTCCTTAAGGCTCGTTCCCCGCCTGATGAACGAGGCTTTCGTTCTGGGGATGCTCACGAGCTGCGCGAAGGCGGTCCCTGTCATCAAGGAGATGACGGGACCGGCTTCGCGCGTATCCTTCACTCGGCGCTGCGGAGGGTGGTGTCCTAGCCCTTCGCCGCTTGAATGTCGATCATCAGCGCATCGGTCTTGACGATGACGATCTGATCTCCCACCTTCAGGCCCTCGAGGTGCTTCTTCTTGTGGACCCGGAAGCTGACGCTGTTCCCATCCGCGGTCTTCACCGTGACGGCGGGTGTCGCCATGTCGATCGCCTCGACGGTGACCGTCGTGGTCGACTGGACCACAGCGGCTCCGGCGGGCTTCGATCCCGGAAGCGTCCCCGCCGCGGCCGCGACGGTCTCACCGGCCGGCGCCGTGCCCGGCTTGCGCACCTCAATCACCACTGATTCGTAGTAGGTGGCGTTGACCTGGTCTCCCACCTTGAGAGCGCCGAACCTCTGAACGCCCTCGTCCACGGCCAGCGTCATGAGACTTCCCTTGGGTCCCTTGAGCGTCACCGTCCTGTTGGCCTGGTCGATCGCCTCGACAGTGGCCTTGATCGTCATCTTCTCGTGGACCTGGATCGGCTTGGGTTCCTTGTCGGAAGCCATTGCCGGGGCGGCCACCGCCAGCGACAGGCCGAGCACAACGAGAGCACAGGTGATTCTGTTCATGGTGAATGTCACCGTTCCTTTTTCCGATTTTCGATCGGGTTACCATCAGGAAGGTCGATCGTCACACAGACTTCACGGCCGCCTGAGGTTGAATCCAGCACCATAACACGATACTCCCTCCCCCACCGGGAGTTTCTCCCTGATTGAATCCCCGCGGTTCGACGGCCGGCACGTGGAGAGAATGCTGGCTCTGTCCCGACTCCTCGGGATCATCAAATGCGTGGAGGTCAGACGACCATGAGGTTCCGCGTGGCACTGTTCGTCGCTTCGGCTCTGCTCCTGGGGACTCTTCTCGTCTTCGCCCAGAGCGCCTTCGACAAGGAGCTTGGCACCGACGTCGATGCGATGGTGGCCAAGGTCGATTTCGACATGTCCGGGTGGGGGAAGGTCCACGGCATGTCGAGCGGGAAAGGGCAGACTCCGTATCTCGAAGCCCTGGGGCATCCGCCGAGGCGCGTGGCACTCGTCTCGTTCTACACCTACGACCCCGGGGACACCTGCTTGCCTTTCGGACCCCTGTGCGATTCTCCCTTGGCCGGGTGAGTGATAGAATCTTCGCCATTCTGGCTGGTTTTCCCATGCCGCGCCGCCGTTCCGCCGTGGCGTAGCGCGGTTTTCGTGACATCGAGCCACCCGCGGCCGGACCCTCTACCTCAGTGCCGAGCAACCATCGTGTCGTGAGCGGTTGGCGAGCCGATCTCGCCGTGAGAGCGACGCCGTGATCGGCACCCGCTTCGGCCCCTACTCGATCACTGCAAAGCTCGGCGAGGGCGGCATGGGGGTGGTCTATCGCGCCACCGACACCCGGCTCAAGCGCGAGGTGGCCATCAAGACCCTGCCCGCCGCCTTCGCGGAGGATAGGGAGCGCCTGGCTCGATTCGAGCGCGAGGCGCAGGTCCTCGCGCAGCTCCACCATCCGAACATTTCGTCGATCTTCGGGCTCGAGGAAGCCGACGGCGTGCGCGCGCTGGTGATGGAGCTGGTCGAGGGCCAGACGCTGGCGGAACGGCTG
>CAZMRF010000076.1:3516-19840 GCA_964568735.1 uncultured Acidobacteriota bacterium | reverse complement strand
GCACTACGAGATGGCCCTCGTGGTGAAGGAGCTCCTGCCCGAAGTGCCGGCGATCACCACCGTGGATGCCGCCGGCAAGGCCAGTGTGTGGTGACCCGTGAAGGACCCGTGCTTTTCGCCTCTGAAGCCGTGCCCAGGAGAGCAGCCATGAAGACTTGAGACGCATCGCAATCGCAGCCCTGCTCCTCTTCGCGCTCGCCCTCCCCGCGGCCGCGGCCGTCGAGACGACGACTGTCCGGGGAAAGGTTCTCTCGCCCAACGGTCAGATCGTCACCAAGGGGACCATCACGGCCGTTCTCTCGACGGCTGGGAGTGCCGAGGATCCAGCACTCGGGATCACGCAGCGCGTGGCCACGCGCGTCATCGGCACCATCGATCCCAACGGGGACATCACCGGCCTGGTCCTCGTCCCCAACGACGTCATCACCCCTTCGAACACGCACTACACCGTCAGCTTCAGCGTCCAGGCACCGATCTACGGCTCCTGGGCCGAGCTCTGGTCGGTCACCACCTCCCCCGATCCCGTCGATGTCGGGGACATCACCCGACTCGACGTCGGCGGCACGCTCCCGATCGGGGGCCTGGTCATCGAGGAGGGGGACGCGGCGAAGGTCTCGAACGCGACGAACATCGACTTCGACGCCGTGGGCTTCACGATCACACAGGTCGGCAGTGAGGCCAACGTAGCCATCGACCCGAACGTGCAGCTCGACGCTCCGACCGTGAAGTCTCGGCTAATCATTGGCGATGGCGGCGTGGGGGACTGGGTCTCATTCACGGACCAGAACACGGTCCCGGCCTGCGTGGGGACGGTCAGGGGCATCTGGTGGGACGGCACTCAGAACCAGCACATGGTCTGCGACGAGGGAGTGCTGACGGCAGTCGGGGGCGGCGGGCCTTCGTTCGGCACCGTGAATGCACCGTCAGGAACAGATCCGGTGGCAGAGGTAGGCGGAGACACGCTCAATCTCACATGCACGGGCGCGACCTGCACGGGCAACGCGACCACCGACACGCTGACGATCGTCTCTCCAGGAAGCGAGCGGACCCTCACGGTCTCCCCGATTGCCGGGCAGGCCAAATACACGCAGTGGTGCGGAGCCGATTGCGACGACCCCAATACCCCATACACCTGCCAGCCCGGCACGGCGATGTACGACGCGGTCGCCCTGAGCCCGACCAAGACGAACCGGGTCCGCATCGAGGGGATGCCCGGGAGCTATGCGAACGAGTGCCTCACAACGGCTGGCCTGAGCTACGTCACTCTCGCTAGTGCCGTCCCTAGGACCGCCATCATCCGGCCGACCGTCACCTCCTACGCCAGCGTCCAGCGCGGCGCCCTCCAGCTCGTCAACACCTCGGAGGGGATCGAGCTGGACGGCGTATTTATGCAGAACGACGCATGGCCCGGCTTCACGAAATGCGGCGCTGCCGTCTGCATCATGGACAGCGGCTCGGAGACAACGACGTGCTCCGGCTCGGACTGCATCCAGGACCTCGCTATCACCAACAGCGTCCTGATCGGCAACGAGGCGGCAATCCGGGGCTTCGGCGGCTACGGCTTCGACGGGATCTTCGCCCCGAAGATCCTCAACAACATCCTCGTCGGGGGCTGGTGGGGGATCACCCTCTGGGACTACGTGCACCCGGAGATCGCGAACAACCTCATCATCCAGAATCACTCCTACTGCATCGACGCCTCCGTGAGCTACCCGAACCACGGGAACACGATCACTCGCGGCGCACGCTGCGACGGGACGGGCGGGTGTCTCAACGAGAATCCCGGGGCGACAGGGTTCAACGTGACGACCTCGGGAGCGGCGGAAAACTTCTACCGGGGCAGCGTCGTGGAGGTCAACGACAAGGGCAACGGGGGCGTGACCTGCCCGATCGACCCGAACGACAACCGCCGGATCATCGAGAGGGACATCATCGACGCAGGCGGAGCGAGCGACCACCGATTCAGCTTGAACAAGCGCTTCAACGCCACCGTGACGGAGGAGTGCAACGTCGTGATCCACGGGTGGGCCAAGACCCGCTTCACGGCCTCCGAGGGCGGGCTCGGCTTCCCACCCTGCCAGGACAAGGACTGGGCTCTCTACCGCCCGCCCGTGCAGGGGATGGCCGGGGGCTACGGGATCTGGATGAACGGCCCCACGGCCGACGTGGCGGACCTCCAGTACAACTACGGGTCCGACATCTGGGGCAACCGCATCTTCCAGGAGTTCAATTCGTGGACCCCCGAGGACGGAGCCGGCTGCGGTCACCGGGTCCAGCTCGCGGGGATCGCCCATACCGGCATCATGGGCAAGAACCGCTGGCTCGACAACGAGGTCGAGTACGTGGTCAACACCGACCTCGCGAAGATGGTCAAGACGCACTCGCAGCCGTCCGGGGATTGCGTCTCCGGCTCCACGTGCTGCGACATCGATCAGGTGGCGTGCTACATCCTTGCCGGCAACCTCGACAACGCGGTGATCCCCGCGGCCGGATGGTAGAGGGCGAACTACTCCCAGGAGGAGCCGTCGATCATCGACGGGGGATCTTGCATCGGGATCAACCGGACGGATTGGGACCTCGACATGCACGGCGTCCTCATCGAGGGGGCGCACACGATCAATGCGGCGGACCCCAACTCGGACCCGAATAACGCGGAGACCGTCGAGCAGCGGCTCGCGCGCCAGGTCCTCGCCGGGATGCCGGGGACCGTCGAGGTGTCGAACCTCAAGATCGACCTCCAGCAGCCCCTGATCTACGTGCGCTCGGTCACGGTGGACCCGAACAACGTCAACCAGGAGCTGACGACCACCGATCTGACGGACGCCGCTCGCTCCACGGCGGACGCGGCCGTGGCGATGCTCCCGAACTCCACCATCGGGACGTACGTGGCCTTCGGGATCCCGAGCTACCTGATCGACAAGCTGGCGTTCGACGTCGGGACCTTCGCCTCCGGGACCCTCACGTTTACCTGGCAATACCTGAGCGGATCCACCTGGATCCCCTTCTCCGATCACCCGGACACGCTCTTCACTGACGGGACTGAGTCCGGCGGGGCGGGCAACGCCTTCCGCGCGGACGGCACCGTGAGTTGGTTCCCGGCCGGGCAGGTTTCAGATTTCCTTTGGGCGCTGGCGAACATCGACAACGCGGGGGAGAAGCTCCTCTGGCTCCGCGCCGTCGTCGCCACCAGCTCCGGCGGGCCGACGATCCCGACCCTCGGCTCGATCAGCATCTCGACCGGGGCCAAGTACCACCTGCGGCAGCAGGGGACCACGGTCATGCGCGCGGGCGGCATCACCTGCGGCAACGGTGAGGCCTGCGTGACGAGCGGTACGATCGGATCGCTCTCCACGCTCCCGCTCGACGACGACACCCCCGAGGCCGGCGAGTTCGGAGCCCTCGCCCTCACGGGCGACGTGACCTCGTCCGGCCTGGCTACGACCATCGGGAGCGACAAGGTCCTCGAGTCCATGCTGAAGGTCGTCAACGCCGGGATCGATGAGGACTGTCTGACGAGGGAGACGACGACCGGAGACTTCGAATGGCAGGCATGTAGCGGGGGCGGCGGAGAAGCGAACGTCACGGCGGACGTAGGCGCCGGTGCCATCTCCATCCGGGGGACGACCCCCAAGACTGGCGTGGCGCTGAACCTCCGCACCCTCGCGGGCGCCGACTTCGACACCGGCTCGGACATCATCTCCATCGACGCGGCGCTCGCCCGAGACTCGGAGCTGCCCACCGGAGGCGCCGGACTCTCCCTGACCGGCACGACGATGGCGACAGCCTCTCAGGAGGCCGCGTTCCTTGCTGATGGCGGGGTTACATCCCTGACGTGCGGAAGCAGCAATCAGGGCAAGATGCAGGTACTCGACAACGGAGCATTGGAATACTGCGATGGTGCCGCGACATCCCTTCTCCAGACAATCGGGTATCTGGCCGTCGAGGAGGCGGACGCGAGCCCCTCGGTCACTCCAGTGGATACGATCCAGTTCGATCAGGCTGACGGCTTCACGGTCACCAATGAGACGGGCGGACAGGTCCAGATCGACATCGGATCAATCCCAGCAGCCAGAGGCGGGACCGGCATCGACTCGTCGGCTTCCTCCGGCGTCCCCCTCGTCACGGCCGGGGTGTGGAGCATGGGGACGGCACCGAGGATCTACTCGACGACTCCCTACGTCGGAGCAGGTGGGGCCGCACCGCCGAGCAGCACCAACAAGTGCTCCGGCGGCCTGATCAACGTGGTCGGTCCCCTCACGCCCGACACCATCCGGGCGGCGGTCATCACGGGCCACGCGAGCAACGGGTCTATCTGCATCACGGATCTTTCCGGGGTGGTCAAGATTGCGGTCAACGACATTGACATGACGAGTGCTTCGGCGGTTACTCGAACAAGTGCCTCAAACTTCACGACGGCTACTCTTCAGCCTGGGACGTACATCATTTACACCTGCGCCGAGCAGACGGGGAAGTGGCGCGGGTGGGGTGGGAACACGAACGTCTTCCCGTTCATCGGGGAGGTCTCTGTTACGGACGGGGGGACCTGTCAGAACGTGACGCCCGTCGCCGGCGCCGGGGGGCAGGCCGTAGCCACGGTCTCGATCGCTGATGAGTAGGCGCGCGATCCTCGCCATCCTCGCGCTGGTCTTGGCCGCCGCTCCAACGTGGGCGCGGGACTGGCACGTTGACCCCAACGGCACCTCGACGGCCTGTACCGGCTCCGACGGCACGAGCGGCAACCCGCACGGGACCATTCAGAAGTCCGTGGATTGCTCCGCCGCGAGCGATGTCGTGCTGGTTCACGCGGGAACCTACAGCGGATACCAGACCGTCAACGGCTCCGCCTGCAACCCCGGCGACACGACCGGCTGCATCTCCGCCACGAGCGTTGGGAAGGTGATCCACCTCGTCGGCCTCGAGGGCAAGCACAGCCTCACCATCCGAGCGGCGTCCGGTGAAACCCCCATCCTCGACGGCAACGCGGGTGGCGCGGTCCTCAACGCGGCCTTCAGCGTCTCGGACTCCAACAACGTCATCATCGACGGCTTCGATATTCGGGACTTCTCCGTCTGGGACGAGCACGGTGTCGCCTCCGGGAGCGACGAGAACCTCGGGGCGATCATCCTCGACGCTGGGTGCAACGGCGGGCAGGTCCTCAACAACACGATCACCGGAAGCGACCCGAACGCCGGCGCGAACGCCGTCGCGGCCGACATCAACCTCGTCACCGTCGCGAGCGACCTCGTGATCAGGGGTAACGCGATCACTACCGCGCTCCGCGTCGCCATCAGCTTCCACCGCACCTCGGCTCCGGCGATCGCGGTCAACGGGGAGATCTCTGGAAACTACATCCTGCAATCCGATGACGCAGGGAATCCGAGGAACGGCACGTTCCTGCGCGCCCTGTTCATCGACAAGACCTCGGGCGTTCGCATCTTGAATAACCTCATCGCGAGCACCGACGCCTCCAAGGTGAACGGATCGACCTCGATGTACATACGCGACGAGGTGAACGTCACCATCCAAGGCAACGTGATCCGGGGGTACTCGACCGGCATCGTGGTCCAGGACTCCAACGCCTCCGACGCCGGCGCGGGCAACGCCCCCGACTACGAGAACCACGTCATCTCGAACAACACGATCGACAGCGTCTCGACGACGACCACCGAGGCGGGAATCGACATGCGGCAGGGCGCCGCGCAGGGCTGCAACAACTGCGCGCTGCGGAATAACGTCATCATGAACAACAACCGGGGCTTCCTGGTCGGGCAGACAGGCGACCCCAACGCCCCCACGGACCCAACCCTCATCGGCGCCAACCTCACCTTCAACGTTCCTACCTGGCTCTTTTCAGACCCGAACGGCCTCTGGACCGACGAGCTGGATAACGAGAAGGGCGTCGCCCTGAAGCCCGTCCTTGGTGACCCCAACAGCCCGACCCTCCCGACGGCCGCTCAATGGTTCGCACGCAGCATCGGTGAGGAGACTGACACGGGCACGCACTACCACCTCGATCCAAACAGTACCGCCGTGGATCTCGGCAACGCAGTCTCCTGCCCGTCCGGGTGGCCGACGAACGGATCAACGTGCGACGCGGGCGCCTATGAGTTGAACGGCGCGGCCCCCGAAGCGACCGGGAAGCGCATCCTCATCACCAGCGCCTGGTCGGTGCCGCGCTGCTTCGAGGTGCAGTGATGAAGCTGATCGATCTCGATCCACGGTGGGTGAGCGCTGGCGGCGAAGGCATCTCAGACGGCAAGGGCAATCCAGTGCCGAGGCGCGAGGGAGTCGGAGTCTCCTTCAACTGTCCGTGCGGCTGCAACCTGCCGTGCTTCATCCCGTTCGCGAACCCGCTGGACGGTGGGCCCGCGTGGGAGGGAACGGCATGGACCCGCACGGGAGAGACGTTTGAGACGCTGACGCTGCGCCCCTCAATCCTGCGCGTCGGCGGGTGCGCCTGGCACGGATTCATCACGAACGGTGAGGTCACGAGGTGCTGAGATGACCTCCTTCTTCGGCATCCTCATCCGAGGCCGCGACCAGTGGGGGGATGGTGCGTACCACGCCTCCCGCGACGGCGGCGGCCGTCTCCACGAGGGCATCGACCTCGCCGTGTGGCCCGGGACCCCGGTGCTGGCTCCCTTCTCCTGCAAGGTCATCCGGGAAGCCATCCCCTACCCGAACGACCCGCGCTACTCCGGGCTGCTCCTCGGCCTCGGAGACGGCCTCGAGCTGAAGCTCCTCTACGTCGATCCGGTCCGCGAGCTGATCGGCCAGGACGTCGCCTTCGCCACGCGGCTCGGGCGCGTGCAGGACCTCCGCGACAAGTACCAGGGGATCACGCCGCACGTCCACGTCGAGCTGTGGCGGGGCGGGAAGCGCATCGACCCGAGCGAGGTGGTGAGCCTGTGATCGCCCTCGCGCAGGGGATCACCGCCGGCACCATCGCCGGCCCCATGGGGGTGCCGTGGCCGGCGTGGGCCGTCGTCGTCGCCATCTTCACGATGCTCGTGGGGCTCGGCGTCCATGGGGCCGTCTTCGCCTTCTTTATGGGCCGCCTCTCCCGCGCGGTGGACGGACAGGGGAAGTGGCTCGCGGAGGTCTCCACGAACACGAAGGAAACGACGGAGGCCGTCATCGCGCTCAAGGCCAGGCTCGAGGAGAAGGTCATCGCTGCCGACAAGGAGTACGCGGAGTTCCGCCGGACGGATGACGACCTGTGCGAGCGGATCACCAGCATCGAGGACCGTGAACGCGACCGGCTGGAACGAGTACGCAGGCTCACGCCTCCCGACACCGGGCGGGCTTGAAGGAGGATCGCATGAACCGGAAACGACTCGCAGCACTCGCACTCGCCGCCATCGGGATCCTGACGGCCGGCTGGCTCCTCGCCTACCCGATGCCGGAGGTGATGGACCCGGAGGCGTTCGATGTCCTGGCCCCGCCGGAGGTGGACCTGGGGGCCGACGTCACCCCGATCGCTCTCGGGGGCGCAGCCGTCGCGCTCCTCACCTGGGTCATACGACGTTTCAGTTCTCAGCGGCTCCTCGAGTCCCCCCGCTACCTCTTCGCCGTCTCGACCGGCCTCTCCATCGTCCTCGGCGCCGGCCAGATGGCGCTCGGGGGGATGCCGTTCGTCGCGGCGCTGAAAGCCGCAGCGCTCGCGTGGGCCGCTTCGCAGGGGATGCGGAAGCTGAAGAAGCTCGGGCCGCTGGATCTGGCGAAGCGGCCGTGATCACCCTCCTCCTCAACCTGTTCGGCGTGCTCCCGCTCATCCTCAAGCTCGTCGGGCAGGTCATGGAGCGCCGGGAGGGCGGCCCGGTCTCCGTGCGGAAGGTGAGGCGGCGCGCGCGGGACCTCGTGGAGCTCGCGGAGGAGGAGATCCTGGCCGAGATGCACCGCCGGCCGGAGGTGACGGTCGAGCGCCGGAAGCTCATCGCCCTGATGGCCGCGGAGGGCGTCCCGGAGGACCTCGCGTCGCCTGCCATCTACCAGGCGGCCAGGACGCTCAGGAAGAAGGCGGCTCGACACTCCAGATAAGCCTTGCGGCACTAGGCATATCGGCCTACACTCCTTCAGACCAATCCCAACAGCCGCAGACTACGTGGCCGGCGGCATCTCCTCTCGGCCGGCACCTTCCTCGGCCGGAGCACGCACCCGGAGTGCGCGTGCGCTGGCCATGGTCCATCCGGGGGCCGACCCTCGCGGAGTACGCTGCGGCCTACCTGGCCACGGCCCGGCCGCGCCTCGCGCCTTCGTCCTACGTTTCCCGTGAAACAGCGCTCCGGCTCCAGATAGGCCCCCGGCTCGGCTCACTCCCCCTGCGCTCGGTGGGACGCCAGCACGTCCGGGGCTTCATCGCTGGGCTGCTGGAGGCGGGCCTCGGCCCCCGGACGGTCGGGCACATCCTCGCCATGGTGAAGGTCATCCTGGCGGAGGCGGTGAAGGACGGGCTGATCGAGGCCAACCCGGCCGCCGGCACATGGCGGGAGTACCGGCTCGGGCACCGGGGCGGGCCGCCGAAGCACCTCACGACTGAGCAGCTCCAGGCGTTGACCGCGGTGGTGGCTCGCTCGGGGGCGCCGTGGGACACGCTGATCGGCCTCATCTGGCGGACGGGGCTGCGCCGTGGGGAGGCGCTGGCCCTCAGATGGAACGACGTGAACCTCGATGGAGCCTCGTTGACCGTGAGGGATACCCTCTACCCGGACCGCACCCTGGCCGGCCGAACCAAGACGGGACGCTCCCGCGTGGTGGATCTCTCCCCCGCGGCGGTGGACCTCCTCGCCCGGCATCGGGCGTGGACCCGGGAGGAGGCGTTCCGCCTGGGGATCCCGTGGCCCGAGTGGGTGTTCTGGGGACCGGCCGGGCGCCCCATCCTCCCCGCTGTCCTCAACCAGCGATTCGCCCGCTGGCGCCGGTGGGCTGGGCTCCCCGGGCATCTGGTAGTGCATTCCCTTCGGCACACCTACGCCGTCCGGGCGCTGGAGGCTGGGGCGCGCGAGAGGTACGTCCAGCAGCAGATGGGGCACTCCTCGATCACCATCACCGTGGACCTGTACGGGGAGGGGGCGAGGCTGCTGGACAGCAAGTGCCTTGAGCGCATGGAGTTGTAGGAGTTGTAAAATCTTCAACCTACCCCCTTGACGGCATGATTACTTGGCGGTAACGTTGCGCCATCATGGCAGAGCCGACAAGCGCGCCGCTGGAAACCACCCAGGTCAGGGTCTACGAGGACGATACCTCCCGCCTCGAGGCGTTGGTCGAGGCCCTGCGAAAGCACCAACCGAGGGCCTCCCGCCCCGACGCCATTCGCTATCTGCTGGACCTCTTCGACATCGCCCAGGTCCACGACGAACCCTGCGAATCTGAGTGCGCCCCCATCAGGCCCGAGCCCCTCGATACCGGCCGCGGCAGTTGGCTGAACGAAATCGTGCTGAGCAGCAGGGCGCGACGGAAGGACCCCGAGGCGGCCTCCCGATGACCCCCTCCGAGCGCCCCATTTCAGCCGAGGCCACCACGGGCCGCAGGACGGGCGCTAACCCTCGATGTTGTAGAGGAAGCGCCCGCCCCGAATCCTCTCCAGCCCAGCCCCAGCCTGACGCGATAGCCCCGGCATCTGGCGCGCGTCCTACCGTCGCTGAGTGCTGGACGTGCCGCGGCGTCACTGAGGGCAACGTCTCTCGGAGCGATCCAGGCGGGCAGCCGGCGCAGTTCTGGCGCGAGTCGGATACCAGGATGTGCCGGGACTACGGCCACGACGTCCGCCCCGTCGAGGCCTCCCGATGACCCCCAATTCCACCCCCCGCGCCCCCGGTGGCCTACCCCTGCGGGCCAGCGTGTCGGCCACACCCCCAACGGGGGCGCGCACAAGCCCCGGGCCTACCTCACGGGTCCGGGGCAACCCATCTGATTCGGAGCGCACGAGCCCTGAACGGCCTCGCTCCGCCCCTGCCGGAGGGACCCCCATCTCACGGCAGGGGAATCCCTCGCTGTCGGCGCCGATGCTGGGTTCGTCCGTGCGCGTGGGCCAATCGCGTGCGTCCAGCGGAGGCGAGAGGGCCTCTCGGCCTGATACGCAGGCCGAAGCTCAGCGACACGGCCGAGCCGACGCGGTCAGTGTCGCCCCTTCCAGCGACGCCCGCTCCTCCCCTGCCGAGAGGCAGACGACTCCCACCGCAGGCATGCCTACCGAAATCCACCAGCGGCCGAACCTCGGCCTCATCCACCAGGCCAAGCGCCCACAGCGCGCGGCCCTCACTCGGGAGCGGGTGTCGCCAATTTCACGCAGTTCGCCCCGGCCTTCGGGGAGAGACAACCCCACGTTGCGCTCGGCGCGATGCAGGAGGAGGCCGGGGCGTTGGAGCATGACGGCCGCCGGTCTGTTACCGGCAGGGACTCGCCGTACCGCATTCCGGCGGGTGGAGAGATGAACGAAGGCCCCCGCGTCAACACCGGGTTGGAGTAGGCGCGGGGGCCAACGCGAGGTGAGGGGATGGAACTACAGATCACCGCACTGGAATCCGCGACCATCGACGTGAGGCTCGCCGCGAGGGATCTCGCGGAGTATGCGCACGCGGCCTACTGGAGTCAGAACAAGGCCATGCACTACGAGGGGCTGCTGGCGGAATGGAAGAGGCTCCAGGAGGCGATGCCGCGGCTGCTGAAGGAGTACGGAGCCGAGGTCACGGTCGCGCAGGAAGGCACCTGACGATGTCCGCCACCGCCCTCCACGAGATCACCGCGCTGTCCCACGAGTGCGAGACGTGCGCGCAGCCCGAGCGGAGGTGGGTGGAATCGGGCGAGCCCTACGGCACCGGCTTCCGCATGCTCCCCGTCCCGATGCTGCTGATCGCGGGAGACGCGGAGAGGCACCGGGCGCGCGGGCACGAGGTCAGGGAGGTGGGGCGGTGAATGCTGACTCGCTCCGCCCCCTCGGCAACCACCAGTGCCGCAAGTGCGGGTGGTGTCCGGTTCCCGGCGGCTACTTCCCAATGCACGGGCTCGATTACTGCGAGGGCGGCACGGACGCCGAAGGGCATCCGAAGTGCGGGCTCGGGGTGCTCGGTGAGCATCAGCACCGGACCTGCGGACGATGCGGCTACGTGTGGGCTGAGGAGGTCGCGGGTTACGCACCGGAGCCACCGCCGCGGAAGGGATTCTTGAGGACTCTGTTCGGCGGGTAGAAGCAGCAACGCCGGGGTCAGCGCCCCGGCGTCGGTACAACAACGAAAGCAGCAGCGGGGATCGTACCCGCAGGAGAATCGAAATGTCAACGCCAGCCACCGCGGCCAGGAAGTACGAGCCGCTCACGAAGCCCATCTATCACGCCGCCGACCTTGTCAAGCGGATGCAGGAGATCCAGGACGTCGCGTTCGTCCTGAGCCCCTTCACCGGAGTCAGCGACATCCCCCAGGGTTGGAGGATCTCGGAGCGCTTCGTCTTCGCGAAATGGGAGATGGAGGAATACAAGGGCCGCGAGCACCCGCGCGGCGACGTCTACAAGCCCTTCTGGGCGAAGGGCGACAGCGTCGCGCCGACGGGCCAGCTCCTCAATCGGATCTGGGGCTCGGCCGGAGGGTCGGTGCTGTTCCTCCGGCGCGTCGATGACCGCAAGGAAGCGCGGATCTGCGAGGTCGAGGGCCAGCTACTCCTCCGCCAGCTCGACGCGAACGAGATCAAGATTCCGTGCGACAAGCGCCTCGACCTCACCGAGGGCGGCGACGGGACGGCCAACATGGAGCCGGACCAGCTCAAGCAGGCGCGGAAGCGCATCCACGAGCTGGTGATGACGGAAGCGCTCCTGCGCGGCATCCGCAAGGCGTTCTCCCTGAGCCAGTCCTATTCGATGAAGGATCTCCAGGTGAAGCCGTTCGTCGTCTACGCCTGCGTCCCGGACTTCGACATGACCGACCCGATGACGCGGAAGATGGTCGTCGCCTCGCAGCTCGGGATCGTGGACCGCCTGTTCGGGCCGTCCTCCTCGACGCCGCTGCTGATCGGTGGCGGGCCGGAGCCCGGGAGGATCACCGAGCCCCCGAACGGGATCGTGGACATCAACTCTGCTCGGGTGATTGACGAGCCCCCCGACGAGGGCGACTTCCCCGATCTCCCAGCGGACCAGCCAGCACCCCCGATCTACGTCTGCGGCTGCGCCCACGGCGGCGGCTGCCAGGCCGAGATCTCCGAGATCGTCCACAAGATGACGGTCGAGCGTTACGGCGGGCCCAGGTGCGGACGCTGCGCCCCCGGCAAGAAGTACGACGAGAAAGCCCACGAAGAGATGGTCACGCTCGCCTTCCCGAAAGACAAGTCCATGACGCCGTCGAAGGCGGCGGGGCTCGCGGCCCAGATGCGGAAGGGGGCGTAATGCGACTCCTTCATTGCAGTGACACGCACGTCGATTCCGCCCGCCGCCTCTCCGACACCCGCGCGATCTTGGAGCGTATCGTCCGGGAGGCCGCCGAGCACCAGGTCGATCTGATCTGCCATACCGGGGACTGGTACGACGCCGACAGCAACGAGGCCGAGCGCTCCCTCGTCGCGGAGTTCGTCCAGGCCGCGGCCGAGGTCGCTCCGCTGGTGGGGATCCGCGGCAACCACGAGGTCAGCCTCGACGCCGCGACGCTCATGCGGCTGCGGACGAAGCACCCCGTCAGGATCTACGAGCGGCCCAACATCGGAGAGGTCGATCTCGGCCTCGTCTCGACGGCGGGCGGACTCGTGGGGCCGATTGCAATCCCCTGGTTCACGAAGTCCCACCTGGCTGCCGGGGCCGCTGCCACCATGAGCGGCGAGGACCTGACCCTCGCGGTGAACGAGCTGGCCGGGCGCCTCCTCATCGGAGCGACGGCCGACGCGGACAGGATCCGCGCGGCCGGCGCCGTCCCCATCGGCCTTCATCACGGCACGGTCCACGGGGCGAAGTTCTCCTCCGGCTTCGTGCCCCGCGGCATCTCCGTCGAGTTCAACGAGCACCAGCTCGCGGAGGTCGGCTGTGAGTATTTCGCGCTCGGGCACTATCACGTCCCGCAGGAGTGGCAGGGCGGGCGCATCGCCTACGCGGGTAGCACCGAGCGGATGGACTTCGGGGAACCCGAAGCCAAGGGCTACCGGCTGATCGAGATCGACGGCGGGGAGTTCGTCTCCAACACGTTCGTCGAGCTACCGGCGCGGAGGATCGAGTTGCTGGAGTGCGACCTGACGGAGGATCTCGACCACCTGAAGAGCCATTACCTCCAACTCATAGAGCGGCGCTTCGTCGCTATAGGTCAAGGCGCCCTCGTCCGCTTCCGTTACCGCATCCGCCCCGAGGACCTCCACCTCGTCGATGAGGACGCCATCCGCACCGCGCTCTACGACGCGGGCGCCTTCTCCGTGAAGGTGGAGCCCGACATCGTCCACGAGGCCCGCGTCCGCACCGCCGAGATCACCTCGGCCCCGGACACCTGGTCGAAGGTCGAGATGTGGGCGGAGTCGAAGGGGATCGAGATGACGCCCGAGGAACGGGAGCGGCGCAAGCTCGCGCTCGATTCGCTGGAGACGCCGAAGGCGGAGGAGGTGACGGCGTGATCGACTGGCCCAAGCCGGTTCACTGGTACATCAAGCCCCGGAGCGGCGTGCCTTCTCCGTTCTGCGTTGAGCATCCGCTAGATGCAGACGCTGCCGAGTGGCACGAGAAGGAGCACGGGCATGAGGTGGTGCCGCTCTACAGCAAGGCTGCACTTGAGGAGGCATTCAAATTGGGCGTTGCGTCCGTCACTCATGACGATGAAGTCATAGAGATTGATGAAGCAGGCAACGTCAGCAAGCGAATCCGCGGACCGATCCGGGAAGGGCCATGAGCCGCTTCTACTGCATGTACCGCGAGTACACCGAGCCGCACAACCCGGCCCCCGTGCATCCCGAGAAGGGTGTCATCGTCACGCCGCCCATTCTTGTCTGGGAGATTCTCGCAACCGACCCGCCTACGCACGTCGAGATGGGCGAGATTCACGCACCGGCTGGGTGGGAGTCTCCAGACAGCGAGCAGAACAAAGCCGCGCTGGCGTTCGCGGAGAGGATCTGCCACTTGCTGAACACGCGCAGAGAGGTACTTGCGCTTCTGAGTGAGACGCAGCCGCTCTATTGCCACCAGACCTGCCCTGCCGATGTAGAGACAGGCGGTCCTCACGAAGCCCTCTGCCAGGACATGCAGGCGCTTTTGATGGAGGAGTGATGACCCACACCGACGAAGGCACGAAGGTCCCATTCGACTGGATGCCGCTCGCGTTCGCCAACGGCTGCGAGACGGCGGTGAGGCACCCGCAGGCCGGTCAACTCTACCGCTACGGCATCGCCAACCGGATCCTATTCCGCCTCGGGTTCTGGTGGACGCGCTGGTTCGGCCTGCCGTGGGGGCGCAAATGAAGGAGAGCAAGATGAAACTCAAGAAGTACAGCATCCCATGGAAGGCGGTCGAGTACGGTAAGGCGCTCCAGAGGCTCGTGAGCGTAGCAATCCCCGTCTCAACATCGAGCGAGCCGGATGAAGGCGTGTATGAGATTGACCATGCCCTGATGGTCGAACTCAAGAACGCCGCGAGGGCAGCCAAGAAACTGCTGGAGGGCGAGGCATGAAGTTACGTAGCCTCTCGTTCCGCGGCATCAAAAAGCGATACGTCTCCCCCGACCCCGTCACGCTCGATCTCGACGCGCTCCCTGGCCAGCTCATCGCCCTGGTCGGCCCCAAGGGCGCCGGCAAGACGACGCTCGCGGAGGCGATCCCCGCGTCACTTTTCAAGGTTTTCCCCACCCGTCCGGATTTCTACGACTGCTTCTCCGGCCGCGACGCCTTCATCGAAACCGTCTGGGCCGACGAAGCCGCCCGCGAGATCCGCGTCCGCCTCACCGTTGATGCCGAGCGCCCCACCACCGAGAGCTACATCACCGTCGATGGGCAGGCCGTCGTCAACGGCAAGGACGCGCCCTTCCGCGCGTGGATCGAGGAGCACTTCGGATCGGAGCGGAGCTTCCTCGCTTCAGTGTTCGCCTGCCAGAAAAAGACCGGGTCGCTGATCCGCATGACGAAGGGCGAGCGCAAGGCCACGCTCGGGGAGTGGATCGGGACGGACCAGTACCAGGCGCTCAGCGTCGGAGCCGGGGCGAAGGCCACCACCGCCGAGGCGGACCTGAACGCGGAGCGGAGGCTGATCGCGGCGGTCGAGGTGGAGGTCGAGGCGTTGCCAGTGATCGAGGAGTCGCTGACGAACGAGGAGGCGCTCCGCTACAGCCGGGAGGACGACGTTCGCGTCTGCCGAAACTACGAGCAGCGCTGCACCGAGGAGGCTGCCCGCAGCAAGACCGTCACCGAGCGCCTCTCCACCCTCGAAGGCGCCGAGCTATCGGCACGCCGCACGCTGGAGCGGGCGGAAGCGTCGCTCTCCGAGGCGAAGGCCGAGCCCGACCGCGCCACGAAGCGCCACGCCGAGCGGCTGAAGTTCATCGACCGCCGGACCGCCGACGAGCGGTGCAGGCCGCTGTACGACGTCCACGCGCAGGCGGTCTGGCGGCTGGACGAGCGGCGGAGGCGGCTGGAGGGGCAGATCGCGGGCCTCCCAGACGCCGAGGCGGTGAAGGCCGATCTCGCGGGGGTGCGGCGGGACATCGCCGTCATCGAGGCGGACGACCTCGCGGCCCAAGCCCTACTCCGGGACGTGGACAAGGCCACGATGGAGCTGGCGGCGGCTCAGGATTCCCTCGACGCGGCACGCAATGCGCGGGAGCTGGAGGTCAAGCGGCTCCAGACTCAGGCGGGGCTCATCGCGGAGGTGCCGTGCACCGCCTACCAGTCGTGGGCTCCGGCTGATCCGTCAACCGGCGACGTGGACCCTGCCCGCGAGGACCTCGCCGGGACCTGCAAGCTCCTGAGCAACGCCCGGGCTGCGAAGGAGCAGATCGCCACGCTGGAGCAGGCCGGTCCGCTCCCCGAAGAGGCCCGCGTCATCACGGCGCAGGCGGCGGTCGATGGGCTGAAGGACCGGCAGGCCACCGAAGCGGCCGAGGGCCCCTACCGGAAGGACCGGCATCAGGCGCTACGGCTCCACGCCGAGCAACTCGCCGGGGACCTCGCGCGCGCGGAGGCGGGGCCGCAGCTCACCCGGGACCTCGATGCCGTCAAGACCGAGCGGCAGGAGGTGGACCGGAAGCTCGACGTGGACCTCACGGCCTCCCACGAGGTCGGCGAGCCTGTGCTTCAACTACTGCGGGTCGGCAGCTTGGTCTGAGGGAGCTTCATTGCTGCAGCGACGATGGGCTTGGCCCATTCCGGAGTCTGAGACAAGTCA
>CAZMRF010000076.1:0-3506 GCA_964568735.1 uncultured Acidobacteriota bacterium | reverse complement strand
TCACCGAGGCACGAGAGGCGGCGGCGAAGGCGGAGTCCGATGCGCGGGAGAGCCAGGCGGGGCTCGATGCGGATTTCGCGGAGGCGGAGACGAGGATCGCAGAACACACGGCAACACGGAATGCGTGTCTTTCGCAGCACGAGGGGGCCGCCGGGGCGCTTGACGCTGCCCGAAAGGAGGCGGCCGCCCTCGACATCAACGCCGTCGCCGCCCGACTCAGTCTGGCAAAGGCCGACCGGGAATCCGCGGAGAAGGCCCTCCGCGAAGCCGATCAGGCCGTCACCCGCCTGCGGACCCAGGTCGACGCACTGAGAGCGAAGGAAGCCTCCATGGCCCCGGCCCGCCAGAAAATCCGGGGGATCGAAACGGCCCTCGGCGACTGGCGCTTCCTCGAGAAAGCCCTCGGGCGGGATGGTGTCCAAGCGCTGGAGATCGACGCGGCGGGGCCGGAGATCGCCGGAGTCGCCAACGACCTGCTCCACGCTGCGGCGCCGGAGTTCTCGATCACGTTCGAGACGCTCCGCGAGAAGAAGGACGGCTCGGGCGAGATGATGGAGGTCCTCGACCTCCTCGTCTACCACGATGGGATCGAGCAGGACATCGCCTCCGTCTCCGGTGGAGAGGAGGCCCTGATCGACGAGGCGATCCGCCTCGCCTGCGCCGCTCACTGTGCGCGCAAGTCCGGCACGCGCTGGAAGATCCTCGTGCGCGACGAGCCCACCGGCTCGCTCGACGCCGAGAGCGCCCGGCTCTACCCGCCGATGCTGCGGCGCGTGATGGAGATCGGTGCATTCGAGCGGTGCCTGTTCATCTCGCACCAGGCGGAGGCGTTCGAGGCTGCGGACGTGCTCCTGCATGTCGCCGACGGGCGGATCGGCGTGCGGAAGGAGGCAGCGTGAAGCGTCTCATCGGCAGGCTCAGGAGGTGGCGCGAGCGCCGGCGCCGTGAGTTCCGCTACGGCGACAGCGGCACGATCCACCGCACCGGCCAGGTCAACGTCGAGCGTGACATGCAGACCGGTGAGGTCGTCGCGGTCTGGTATCGCTGCCGGCTGTTGCCGTTCACGGATACCGAGGCGGGGCCGGGGCGCGTCCACGAGATGCGCGACGCCTACCGGAAGCGGCCGCCATCCATCCGGGCGATTGTCTTCGAGGACGATGGAGACTGATGGCTACCTGCTACTTCTGCGCAAGCGAGCCGTGCGTTGATCCCGAGACGGGAAAGAAGCTCTGCCCAAACTGGATGTGGTGCACCTGCTCTGTCTGCGCGGGTGACGACGAGGAGGAGGACGCGTGAACCGCATCCACCTGGCCGAAGAGAGAATCCCCCCGAAGCCCATCGGGCCCGAGAACCTCGTGTTCAGGGCGACGGATCCTTACCCGTGGATCCCGCGCAGGGATCGTGGAGTGCGCCGCCTCCTGATCCGCCTACGAATCCGCCTGAACCGCACGCGCCTCGCCCACTGGCTGGAGTGCCTCGCGGAGCACCACGAGTACGCCCTCTACTTCCCCGAGGGCTGGGCGGAGACGACGCCGAACATCTACCGGCGCTGCATCCACTGCTCCGCCATCGAAGCAGACGAGAGGCCGTGGGTGTTCGTGCGGAGGGTGGCGTGAGCGCAAAGCCTGAGCCATTCCAGCTTTTCGGGCACGATCTATTCGGAGCACCGATTCGACCTCGCGGACTAGGCCCACTGGCGCGCAGATTCGAGATGCCTCCCTTTTCGGTTTTTGACACCCGTTCCGGCGCGTGGCAGGAGCGGAAAGGGGCGTGGATCGCGCTTGGGCTGCGCGGGGAAATGGGCAGAAGTGGTGTCCATAAGTACGGCAAAACGGCTGTCATCGTCACTCACGGCAACGGGTGGAGCGGTAGCGCTATTCTTGCCGGAAGGGCCGAGGCTCCCGAGAAGGTCCAGACGGAAGCGTCTGTCTTTGACCCCGTCCTCTGCGAACTCGCCTACCGCTGGTTCTGCCCGGAGGGCGGACAGATCGTTGACCCGTTCGCCGGTGGCTCCGTGCGCGGAATCGTGGCGGGGCTTCTCGGCTTCCGGTATTGGGGCTGCGATCTGAGCGCGGTACAGGTGGCCGCGAATGAGGAGCAGCGGGCGGAGATCGCTCCGGAGGCCGACATCCGCTGGTCCATCGGAGACGCGATGGAGCAGCTCCAGGAAGCGCCTGAAGCCGATTTCGTTTTCTCCTGCCCGCCCTACGGCGACCTCGAAAGGTACAGCGACGATCCGCGCGACCTCTCGACGATGGAGTACCACGCCTTCCTCGCCGCCTACAAGCGCATCATCCTGCGCTGCTCCCAGCGATTGAGGGGAGGGCGACTCGCCTGCTTCGTCGTTGGTGATTTCCGTAACCGCACTACCGGAGCCTACCGCGGCTTTGTCGCTGACACGATCAATGCCTTCCGGGAAGTCGGGATGAGTCTTTACAACGACGCCGTTCTCGTGACGCGCTACGGGAGCCTTCCGATTCGGATATCTGCTCAATTCGAGGGAAACCGGAAGCTAGGGAAAACTCATCAGAACGTGCTTGTGTTTAGGAAGGACGACTAGGATCACCATGAGGCTCCTCCGTTTCGCCCGCCACTTCGCCGCGATCCTGTGGCGCCCGGTGACCGGCCCAATTAGTGAGGACGACCCGACCCCTGTATGCCGGCTTCACTTCGTGGAGGCCGTGCAGATCGCGTGGACCCTGAGTTCGTAACGCTCCACCCTTCCAGGAGCCGAGCGAGGAGATGCCAGCAACCCCTAGCCAGCTCGCACAGGTCCTGCAGGAGACCACACTGACGCTCCCGGTCTCCCTGCCCTCACAGAACCAGCTCCGCGGCTACGCCGGCGGAAGGCTCGGGCGCTTCCCCGCGACCTCCTGGCGCCGGCGCTTCGAGCGCGAGCTCGTCCCCCTTCTCCGCTCCGCGCGCTGCCGGGGTCCGGCCGAGCTGGAGATCGTCCGGCTCATTGGACCGCGCCAGCGTCCCTACGACGCCGACAACCTCACGGGCGGCTGCAAGCCCCTCATCGACGCGCTGAGGCTGCACGGCTACATCCTCGACGACTGCCCGGAGATGCTCACCCTCAAGGTCTGGCAGCGCAGCCCGGGCGATGGTGAGCGCGCGCCGGCCATCCTCATCCACATCAGGAGGCGCCCTTGCTGAACCCCGAGACCGTCCGAGTACTCCGTAAAGAGATCTCCGCGCTCGAGCAGAAGATCTCGGCGATCCGCCTGGTCCTCGGAGAGGACGCGCGCCCTGCGAAGGCCGCGCCGGCGAGAGCGCCGCGCAGGAAGGCTGCCACGCCGGCGGAGGAGCCGTCGAAGCCCGGGGACAAGTCCCTGCAGCTCCAGGTCGTCGCGGTCTTCGACAACGCAGAGGAGACGCTGACGCTCACCGAGCTCGCCGAGCGCGCCGGATTCACCAAGGCTCAGGCGGTAAACGCCGTCGGCCGTGGCAAGAAGGCGGGCCTGATCCGAAGCGTCTCGTATGGCAAGTACCGGAAGGTGGCG
>CAZMRF010000075.1:20277-21125 GCA_964568735.1 uncultured Acidobacteriota bacterium | reverse complement strand
GCTTTTCTGTTGCGTTCTAGCCTTTTCTCTCGTCGGGAAACGCGCTTATTCTGGGACTAGGTGAGAGAACATCAGCAGGAATGAAGACCATGGGCGCCCTGATCGCCGCGATCTCGATCGCAGCCTGCGCGGCTGTCTCCCGATCGCCCGCCCCTCCTAGCTCTCCTGCCCTGCCCACTGCTCCCACGACTCCAGCGGCTCCCCCCGTCGACGTCCGGATCGTGACGGACGAGGCGGAAGCTGCTCTGTTGATCCTCGGCAAGGCCCGGTCGGGCCTTCCCGTCCCGGAGAAGGACTGGGATAGGCTCTTCGCGACGGAAGGCTACCGCCGCCTCGAACATCGTGAGATCGCGATGGGACGCAGCTTCGACAAGCAGGCTTTCCGCGAGTTCCTGCTCTCCGCCCCGACCGTCGCGGCCGAACCCGATCTTTCCCGCACGGTCGCGGATTGGCGGCGCGCGGATCTCGGCGCCGCAGTGCGGGCGGCCCTCGCCTACCTCCCGAGCGGGGCACCCCTGGACGCCACGCTCTATCCGGTCATCAAGCCGCGCTCCAACAGCTTTGTCTTCCTTGAAGGATCGCGGCCCGGAATCTTCATGTTCGTGGACCCTGCGGTCTCCCGCGCGAAACTGGAGAACACGCTCGCCCACGAGCTGCACCACATCGGCCTCTCCTCGACCTGCGCGGAGGAGACGGACCCTGGGGTCCCGGAAGGCGTGCGGACGGCCGCCACCTGGGCCAGCGCCTTCGGCGAGGGATTGGCCATGCTCGCGGCCGCGGGAGGCCCGGACACTCATCCTCACGCGGTGAGCCCGGCCGGGGAGCGGGCGCGGTGGGATCGCGACATC
>CAZMRF010000075.1:0-20267 GCA_964568735.1 uncultured Acidobacteriota bacterium | reverse complement strand
TCGGCCCTACGATGTCATCGTCTCCCTCGAGGATCGCGACATCGCGAACGTCGAGCTGGATCTCAGGCGCGTGGAGGCCTTCCTCATGGACGTGATCGAGGGCCGTCTCGTGGAGCCGGATGCCGTGCGCGCCGCAGGCATGGAGTTCTTCGGCGAGCAGGGGCCCTGGTACACAGTGGGCTGGACGATGGGCGTGACCGTCGAGCGGGTCTTCGGCCGTGAGAGGCTGATCGCCGTGCTCTGCGACTCCCTGCGCCTCCTCGCTACCTACAACGCCGCCGCCCGCGAGCTGAACGACGCGGGGGAGCGTCTTCCACTCTGGTCACCCGGGCTGATCGCGAAGCTCGGGCTGTAGCCATTCAACCCATGCGCTCGCAGCCAGCGGCGGCTGTGACCGGTGGCTCGGAGTCCCCGTTTGCCATCCTCGGACAGCGCGGCTGAGGCGGGGCGTCGGCGGGGCAAGCGGTCCATTCGCATGACGAGAAGGTGACGAGAATGCTCGAGGAAGAACGACTCATCGAGAAGCTACGCAAGATCGAGGTCCTATTCGCGAGAGCTGGCTCAGCAGGCGAACGCGTCGCGGCGGCCAGTGCCCACGACCGCATCCGACGCCGCCTTCGAGAGCTCGAAGCGAAGGAGCCCGCCGTCGAGTACCGCTTCACGCTGCTCGACACCGGTCTCGCTCGCTCTTCATAGCGCTTCTGCGCCGCTATGACCTGAAGCCCTACCGGCATCCGGGGCAGCGGAGAACTACCGTCATGGTGCGCGTGACACAGAGCTTCGTCAGAGAGACCCTCTGGCCGGAGTTCCGTGACCTCAACGAGACCCTCCACGGCTATCTCGACGAGGTCACCCAGCGCGTGATTGCGCAAGGGATTTTCGGAGACACTTCGGATGCGGAAACGCGACCGGAGCAGGCCGGCGCCGGCGCTGATGAATCAAGGTCCGCTCAACACGTCCTGGATCTGGAGTGAGAGGCGCCAGTCACGACAGCGTGCGCCCGGCGGACGGGCTGGGCCTCCCGCAGCAGGAAAAGCCTGAGTCACGCCCGGCGCCCCTCCTGCCGGATCGCCGCCGAAGGCCACCCGGTAGGAATCTCGTCCAGACCTACCGGGTCTTGCATACTGCTACTTGCCATCTTGATACGTTATAGGGTAATAATAACCCTGTTATGGGACAAGTTAGCAAGTCAACCCTTCGTTCCGGGCAGGCTCCCGATGAGTTCTTTGCGAAGCATCCCGTGTTTCGTCTCGAAGCCTGGGCTGCGGTCATACGGGGCTCTGCGGCGGCACAGAGAGCCCACGACAGAGCCAAGTACTACGTGCGAAGGGGCAGACTCGTCAGGGTTGCGCGCTCGTTGTACGCGGTCGTGCCACCTGGAGCCGCAGGTGAGAAGTTCAAGCCGGATCCGTACCTGGTGGCCGCGACCCTCCGACCAGACGCCATCCTCGCCTACCATTCGGCCCTGGACCTCCTGGGAGTAGCGCACAGCCTCTTCCACTGGTTTCCGTACCTGACGCTGGGATCCCGGAGGCCCGTTCGGTTTCGAGGTTATGAGTGGCCGGCTCTTCGTCCCCCTACTGTGCTCATGAAACAGCGCAGAGTGGATTTCGGGGTCACCCTGTTGGATCGGAGAGGAGTCCATGTGCGTGTCACAGGTCCTGAGAGATCCCTCGTCGACGGTCTGATGCGACCTCGGTGGGTTGGCGGTCTCGACGAACTGCTCGAGTCCGCAGCGGGATTCAGGGACCTCGACCTCGATTTGCTGGGTGAGTACCTGCGGATCTTCAACAAGCGCGTGCTCTACGCAGCGGTCGGGTGGTTTCTCGAGAGGCATCCCGAGACTACCGAGGCGCCGAAGTCATTCCTGGCCTCCCTGGAGAGACGAGCAGCCGGTAGCCCGATCTACCTCGCATCAAGGAGCAAGGGAGGCAGTTTGCAGGCACGCTGGCGCCTGATCGTCCCTGCACACCTGAGTCTCGATGCTGGTTTTGAGGGGACAGGAGGCAGATTGTGAGCGGCCCAAGCCGTGAGACCCTCCAGCGACTCGAGGGGCGCCACGGATTTACGCCTGCAGCTCTCGAGATCGTGGTGCGACTTCTCGACCTCCTCCGTTCGGTAGGCGACGACCCGGTGCTCGGGCAGCGGCTCGTCTTGAAGGGAGGAACGGCGCTGAACCTCTGTTTCGGCGCCCCGGAGAGGCTGTCGGTAGACCTGGACTTCAACGACATCGGGGCGCCAGATCGCGAGGCCAGGCTCCGCGATCGACCTCTGGTCCTCGCAGCCGTTGAGCGGATCGCTCGAAGGGCTGGATATCGAGTGCAGCGTTCGCGGGAGGAACACGCGGGGCAGAAGCTCTATCTGGGCTACGTCTCCGCCTTCGGCAATGAGGCCAGGATTCAGGTCGATCTCAACTTCATTCACCGCGTTCCCCTGGAGGACGTGATGATGCGTCAAGTGTGGTCTCCGGATGAGAGCCAGGATCACGAAACCCGCGTCGTCGGGAACACCGAGTTGATCGCGGGGAAGGTGCTGGCGCTGCTCGACAGATCAGCACCGAGAGACCTCTACGATATCGCGCGCCTCGGACGGCGAACCGGGCTGCTGGGCAAGGGATGGGATGATCGAGGGCGTCGTCTCTTCATCGCGCTCTCGGCAGTCCTCGACCGCCCGCTGAGCAACTATGGCATCGAGAGGTTGGACCGAGTGACTGATGATGGAATCCGAAGAACGCTCCATCCACTCCTGCGAGAGGACGATCGGCCGGTGGCGAGCGAACTGCGCGGGCAAGCCAGAGAATTTGTCGAGCCTCTTCTGGCGCTTTCGCAGGTCGAGCACGAATACGTGGAACGCGTCCAGGTCGGTGACTTCGAACCCGAGCTGCTCTTTCCTGCCGAGCCAGAGATCGTGGAGCGCTTACGACTCAATCCAGCCCTGCGCTGGAAGATCGAGAACGCCCGGGCTCACTCAACTCATCGCCGCTCGCGCCTGGCAAGGGGCCCGGAGATGAAGTGACGGGTGCCGACCCGTCACCGAACGGGACAGGCAATCTCTATCACGCGGGAGTGTCGGCAAGGGTCCGTTTCGTAGCAGCCCGATACGCCACTGGCCAGGCCAAGGCCCGCGGGGCTCAGGCCCGACCTTGCCCACTTGACGTCTTGTCGAGATACGGGTGGGTGCTCCACCCTGATGCGCACGGATCGTCAAGTACAGCGAATCAGTGCGTGGCCGTTTCTGGCAGAGCCTGCCGTCTCTGATCGAGAGCCCGCGATTCGGGCTCGGGAAGAAACCCTGGGGTATTAGGTGCGCGGCAAGCCGCGCTATGCCCTCAGCGGCTGCGAGGCTTCGGTTTGCGGCGGGGAACGGTGCTGCCAAGCAGCGCGATGATCTCTGAGCGCTGCCGAGGGTCCCTCTCGTAGCACCCGGAGAAGGCGGCGGTCACCACGAGGCCCGCGGGGCTCCTGCCGTCACGCCCGGTCATGCACAGGTGCGTGGCCTCCATGATGCAGGCCGCCCCCTTTGCGCCGGTCCTGAGGTGCAGCTCCCGCGCGATCTGCTCCGTCAGCTCCTCCTGGATCTGCAGGCGACGCGAGAGGCAGTGCACGAGGGCCGCGAGCCGGGAGACGCCCACGACGGCGCCGGCAGGCAGGTAGGCCAGGCGGGCCGTGCCGTGGAAGGGCAGCAGGTGGTGCGGGCAGGTGGAGACGAAGGGGATCTCCCGCACGGCCACCACGTCGCGGCCACGGCTCGAGCGCAGGGGCACGAGGATCTTTTCCGGCGATTCGGCGTAGCCAGCGAGGAGGCGTTCCTTCCACGCGCGGGCGGCCCGGCCGGGTGTCCTCGCCATGTCGCCCCGGCGCGTGCCGATCCCGGCCGCCTCCAGGAAGGCCGCCACTGCTCGCCGCATGCCAGCAAGATCGGAGCCCTCCCTGCGCCGCGAGGCCGCGTTTCTCCCTCTCGCCGCGGGCGCTCGCTTCATGAGCTTCTCCGTGCTCCGGCGGCTCGTGATCTCGCCTTCCTCATGGCCTGCCGCACCCCCGGCCGGACGAACCTCCGGAACCGCAACTCATGGGTTCCTTCGTCCTTCGACGGTCTGCGCGGGCGGAACTCCGTTGCCGAGCCAGCTCGCCACTTCCGAGAGGCTCCGGATCACGTGCGCCGGCTCCACGCGAGATCCGGCCTCCCTCTCGTGGCCGTGGCGGTCGAGCCATAGCGCCGCGAGACCGGCCTCGCGGGCTCCTTCGTAGTCCTCCCGCAACCGATCCCCGACGTGGAGGATCTCCTCGGGCGCCGTCTCGAGCCCTGCCGACGCCAGGGCGAAGAAACGGGCGTGAGGCTTCTCGACGCCCTCGATGGCGGAGACGAAGACGCGGCGGAAATGGCGCCCGAGGTCGAGCCTGCCCAGGAGCCTCGGGAGATGGCTGTCCCAGTTGGAGACGACCGCGAGGTCGTAACCGAGCTTCGCGAGCCCCGACAGGGCCGCGTCCACCTCGTCGAAGACGACCCACGACTCCGGTGAGGCGAAGGCCTCCCTGAAAGCGCTGATGGGCGGGATGGCGCCCGGCGCGAGACCACAAGATCCCATGACGTCCTGCACGAGATCCTCCCAGTAACCCTCCTCGCCGCGCTCCGCCGAGGAGAAGCGGTCTCTCTCCGGCGTGCCGGTGACGCTGCGGGCCTTCCATGCCTGCTCGAAGATCCTGTTGCATCGCTCCACGTCGAGCGACACGCCGTAGCGGGCGCAGACCCGCGAGTAGATATGTCCCACGCTCGGAGTGGCCCGGATGAGCGTGTCCCCGACGTCGAAGGTGATCGCCCGGATGGCGTCAGCCGGCCGCGAGGACAACGACGTCTCCTTGGACCTGCACCTGGCAGGAGAGGCGATGAGGCGGGGCCAGGCCAAGCTCTTTCAGCTGGGTGGCCTCGTCGGGGCCGATGGGCGAGAGGTTCGCGAGCCCCTCCACGACACGCACGCAGCAGGTGCCGCATCGCGCATGGCCCCCGCAGGCAAAGTCGATCACGTAGCCCATCGACCGCACCGCCTCGTGGATGGTCATCCCTTCCGGGCACACTCCCGACAATCCCCGCGTCGGGAAGCTCACTCTGGGCACGAGTCCTCCCGGCATCCCGGCCGAGTCACGGTTTCTTGTCGCCCACGAAGAGCGCGAGGTCGGGCGAGACGTCCGTCACCTGCATGCCCTCCTCGACGAGCGCCTGGCAGCCGCGGATCTTTCGCGTGCCCTCCTCGCCGGGAAGACGGCAGCTCACCTCGCAGTTGCCGCACTCGTTGTTCCAGCAGAAGCGGCCCGAGACCACGGCGTCCCCGTAGAGGTACTGGAAGCCCCGCAGCAGAGTGTTGTTCTCCGGAACTTCGTGGTCCCTGCCGCGCACGCGGATCCTCAGCAGCCGGTCGAAGGGCTCGAAGAGATCCAGGTTGACGCCATCAGCCATGGGGCCCCGCCAGCCGCCCGCCGTCCACCGGGAAGAGGCCGCCGGTGATCCAGGAGGACTCGTCGGAGGCCAGGTAGAGCGCCAGGGCCGCCACGTCCTCGGGGCGTCCCATCCGGCCCAGCGGCGGAGCCACTCCTGGCGGAGGGGCTCCCTGGGCGGCCTCCTCTCCCCCGCCGCCGGGGGCCATGGAGCCTGGGCAGATCGCGTTCACGCGGATCCGGTCGGGAGCGGAGTCGAGAGCCATGCTCCGTGTGAGAGCGATCAGTCCCCCCTTGGAGGCCGAGAAGGCCGCTGCGTTCCTCCAGCCGGCGAGGCCGTGGACCGCCGCGATGTTGATGATCGACCCCGCGCCCCGCGCCTTCATGGCGGGGATGGCGTAGCGGGCCACGAGGAAGGGCCCCTTGAGGTTCGTGTTCACGACGCGATCCCAGCGGCGCTCGTCGGTCTCCGCGACGCTTCCGGCCGCGAAGAGGCCCGCGCAGTTCACGAGGATGTCCAGCCCGCCAAAATTGTAGGTGGCCGCCTGCACGATCATCTCGACCCGGTCGGCGCGGCTCACGTCTCCGCGCGTGAAGGTGCCGATCCCTCCCTGCCGCCGGATGTCGCGGATTGTCTCCTGGAGCGGCTCGGACCTGCGTCCCGCGACGACGAGGCTCGCTCCCTCGCGCGCGAAGAGGACGGCGATGGCACGGCCGATCCCCGAGCCGCCTCCCGTCACCAGCGCCACCTTCCCGACGAGGCGCCGGCTCCCCGGTCGCGGGTCCGGCTCCTCGCCCCCGCCGGACTCGCCGGCGCGAAGGGGGCTGCCGCTCTCGGGGGTCTCGCTCATGGGATCAGAGCCGCCCGCAGCCGCCGGCTTTCGCCGGGGCGGCTCGGAATAGGAAGGCGCTTCGAGCGGCGGTGCGGACTCACCGCAGCTAGTCGCCGCGCCCGGAAGGGCCGTCCTCGCCTCCCTGGTCGGGATCCTCGGGCCCACCGGGGATCGGCTGCCGGCCCGCATAGCCCGTTCGTGTGTCGTGGTAGTACGAGACGGACTCCTCGCCGAGAGACCAGCAGAGGAGCACCTCCCTGCCGGCGAGGCGCGCCGGGAAGTCCACGAGTCCCCGGCCGACGTCCTTGAGCTCGCAGCCCAGGGCCTCGAGCCTGCCGAGGGCCCGGCGCAGGATGACCAGGCTGGTGAAGTAGTCGCGCGGGACGGGCGAGTCCGAAGGGATCTTGAACTGCTCGACCATGTAGTCCATCCGCGGAGGGTTCTCCGAGAGCCACCTCATCCGGTCCTGGATGAGGACGACCTCCTCGCGGAGGAGCGGAAGGATTCTGTTCGCTTCGTCGACCGTGAAGCGCTTCCTCTCCATGGAGGTTTCCGGTGCCACGCGTTGCACTCCGACTACGCGCTGAACGAGCTGCCGCAGCCGCAGGTGCCGGTCGCCTTCGAGTTGTTGATCTTGAAGCCGGCCCCTTGCAGGGTCGTGACGAAGTCGATGGTGACCTCTTCGAGGTAGGGAAGGCTGAAGCGATCGATCAGGATCTTGAATCCATCGCACGGGACGGCCATGTCGCCGTCCTTCGTCTCTTCCTCGAAGACGAGGCCGTACTGCAGGCCGCTGCAGCCGCCCCCCTCCACGTAGACGCGGAGGTTGATCTCCGGCTTCCCTTCCGCCTGCATGGCTTCCTTGATCTTCTCGATCGCGACTGGTGTGACCGTGATCATGATGCGGGACTCCCTTCGTTCGTTATTCCCCGGAGCACGGGGCGATTCTTGAAGCGGGCAACAACCGTGCGGACCGCCTGCTCCGCCAGGATCGAGCAGTGAACTTTCGAGGGCGGCAGCCCTCCGAGCGCCTCCGTGACCTGATCCCGCCCCACCTCGGCCGCCTCCTCGAGGCTCTTGCCGAGGATCAGCTCGGTGGCCGCCGACGAGGCGGCGATGGCCGCCGCGCAGCCTGAGGCCTTGAAACGGACGTCGGAGATGCGCCCTCCCGAGACCCTCAGCGCCAGCCTCACCGTGTCGCCGCAGGCCGGGTTTTCCACCGTGGCCACGGCGTCGGGATTTTCCAGATCCCCCGCGTTCCTGGGATTCTCGTAATGGTCCAGGACGCGGGCGCTGTAATCTACGAGATTATAAGCCACGGACCCCTTCCCTCAAGCGCCGCCTCCCATCGAGACGACTTCCTCCCACCGGGGCGACAGCGCCCGCAGCCTCTCCACGGCGCGGGCCAGCCTCTCGACCACCAGGTCGATGTCCGCCTCCACGTTGCACCGTCCCAGCCCGAAACGGACCGAGCTCTGGCTGCCCTCCTCGCTCGCGCCAAGGGCCCGGATCACGTAGGAGCCTTCCAGGGCCCCCGAGCTGCACGCCGAGCCCGTGCTCAGCGCCGCGACGTCGCGGAGAGCGACGAGAAGGGCCTCGCCTTCCACGTAGTCGAAGGTGACGTTCAGGTTGTTCGGGAGCCTCCGCTCCGGATCGCCGTTGAGCCGCACGTGGTCGATCCCCTCCCGGATGCCCTTCCACAGCCGATCCCTCAGCGCGGCAACCCGCGCTCCCTCCGTCTGCATGTCGCGCCCTGCTACCGCCGAGGCGCGCCCGAATCCCACGAACGCAGGGACATTCAGCGTGCCGGAGCGCCGCTTCTTCTCGTGGCCTCCTCCCGTGATCTGGGGGACGACCTTGACCCCCTTGCGGACGAAGAGGGCTCCCGCCCCCTTGGGGCCGTACATCTTGTGCGAGGAGAAGGAGAGCAGATCCACGCCCAGCGTGGATACGTCCACGGGAATCCGGCCGACAGCCTGGGCCGCGTCGCTGTGCAGCGGGACCCCGTGGGACCTCGTGATCCTGCCAATATCCTCGATGGGCTGAATCGTGCCGATCTCGTTGTTGGCGAGCTGGATCGTCACGAGGCTCGCGGGCTGCTCCAGCGCTCGCTCGAGGCTCCCGGGCTCGACGAGCCCCTGGGAGGTCACGGGGAGGATCTCGAGACTCCAGCCCGAGGCTTCCAGCACCCGGCAGGTCTCCAGGACCGCCTCGTGCTCGATGGCGGAGGTGACGATCCGCCCCCGCCCCCCCTCGCCGGCCTCAGCGAGGCCCCGGAGGGCGAGGTTGATCGACTCGGTGGCCCCGCTCGTGAAGACGATCTCCGTGGGCCGCGCCTTGATGAGGTCGGCGACCTCCCGCCGGGCTGCCTCCACGGCGTCGGCAGCGGCCTTGCCCCAGGCATGCGTCGCGCTCGAGGGGTTGCCGAACTCCTCGGAGAAGAACGGAGTCATCGCGTCGAGGACCTCCGGCAGCACCGGGGTCGTGGCGTGATGATCCATGTAGATCGGTCTTTTCATTCTTCAATCCGGACGGTGCGCGGCAGGGAGGCGAGTCTGGACGGGCCCCAAGCAGCAAGTCTAGTCTGCCGGGTTGCTCACCGACGCACCGCGGCGAGCCGTGGCCCCACGCCATGACGCCGGCCCGTGAAGCGTCCTTCGACCGTCTTCGGCGCAAGGCCGTCCTGAGGCTACGGTGGCGCCCCCGGGCTGTCAAGGAGAAGTCCAGACAGAACATGGGTTTAGCCCGAATCGCCCTGCCCTGCCCCGGCTGCGGGGCCACCCTCGCCCCGGATCCGGGAGCCTCGCTCTCGCGGATCACCTGCCCCCGCTGTGGCGAGTCGATCGTCCTGGCTGGAGGCGAGGCGCCCTCCGGATCGGCTCCCTCGAAGTGCAGGGTCTGCGGGAGCCCGGACCTGTACTGGCAGAAGGACTTCCCCCAGAAGCTCGGATGCCTCATCGTCCTCGCCGGGGCCCTCCTCGTCCCCTGGACCTGGGGGTTGAGCCTGGCGGTCGTCGCGCTCATCGACCTGCTTCTCTATCAAGCTCTGCCGAAGATCTCCGTCTGCTACGTCTGCCGAGCCCGCTACCGGGGCCTCCCTCCGCATCCCGGGCACGCCCCTTTCAACCTGGCAACGGCGCAGAGACGGGAGTCGCGCGCGCGCAACTGGGTGGAAGGGAAGCTCCGCCCGGCGTTCAAGCCAGACGACTCGCAGGTAGATGCGGTGCCCGCAACGCCGGCGCCGGGAGGCGGCAGCGAACATGAGTCGTAGCGGATCGTCGCGGCTCGGTTTCCTGGGTCACGCCTCTTCTCGAGGCGCGCCGCAGGCTTCGCCCCACTCTGGAGGGCCCGTTAATCCTCAACTCATGTGGCGCTCACTACGATGCGATGACGCCGAGTCCGCCTTGATCCGCTCAAGCCCCGGGCGTACCCTCGGAACATGAATGAACCCGGCAAGAGCCGCTCCCACGACCGCGGCGACAGCGCCTTCCCGGAATCGATCCGCAAGCACTACTCGGCCCCCGTCTCTGGGGACGGCCGGGTTCTCCCCATCCTCGAATCCGTGGGGCGCCGCCTGATCCGCGAGATCGATCCGGCCTCGCCCGAGGGTCAGAGGCTCCTCGAGTCGGGGCGCGTGGCCCTGTGGTCCGCCACGAAGGGTGGACCCCGGCGCGCTGCGGAGAAGGATCAGCCGGGCGCGAGCGAAGGCGCCGGGCCGCAGGCGCGCGGGAAGAGCCGGCGCCTCTCCGACTCCTGACTCAGGCGCTCGCCCTCTCCGTGGCCGCCCGCCGCACCGCCTCATCCATGCGGGCGCGGATCAGCGGAACCGCCTCGGCCGCGGCGCTCCTCCCCACCTCGATCAGCTCGTCGAGCCTGGAGAAATCCAGGATGTCGAAGCCCGCCACGTCCGGCCGGATGCAGGTGTCGAAGGTGGCCGACTTCGTCTTCATGATCTCGATCCCTTCGATGTCGATCACGCGGCGCAGAGTTCTGATGATCGAAGGGTACTCGACCCACTCCGAGAGGAAGCCCACCCGGCGCATCATCCTCCCCACGAAGCCCACCTTCCGATTGACGTCGTGGAGGCGCTCGAAGTAGGCCTCGCGCCTCAGCGTCACGTCGACCGCCACGGAGATGTCGGCGCCGAACCGCCCGAGGAGATCTCCGGGGACGTTGTTGATGATGCCGCCGTCCACGAGGAAGCGCCCGTCGGTCTTCACGGGCAGGAGCAGGATCGGGATCGAGCCGCTGGCCCTCACGGCGCGCCAGAGCGGGCCGCGCGACATGACGACCTCTTCGGCCGCGACGAGATCCGCGGCCACCGCGAAGTAGGGACTGTGGAGGTCTTCGATGTTGATCTCACCCAGGACGCGGCGCAGCACGCGTTCGGCCCGCCGGCCGCGTATGAGCCCGGAGTGCGGGAAGGTGTAGTCGTTGAGAGGGTTCCGCTGCACCCATTCGCGGCGCACCGTCCGCGTAACCTCCGTCGCCGACATCCCGGCCGCAAAGAGCGAGGAGATGATCGAGCCCATGCTCGTCCCGCCGAGGACGTCGACGGGGATCCCCTCATGAATGAGGACGTCGAGTATCCCGATGTGCGCGAGGCCGCGCGCCCCACCCCCGCCGAGGGCCACCCCCACGGCGGCGCCGCTCAGCCTTCGAGCCAGCCGGTCGAGGCTCGCGCTGTTGCCGGTGACGACCTGGTAGGAGACGGGGAGGCCCAGGCGATCCTCCGCCTGCTCGATCGTCCCCGGCACCACCGTCTCCGGACGGAGGAGGACGACCTTCCACGGCACGGGTTCCTCCCCTCCATCGACCGAGGGCTGGATGTCCATGGCGCGCGCCATGTCGAGGCTCTGCGCGGAGGTGTCGACCAGGAGCAGCGCCGCGTCGGCCTGGCGGAGCGCCTGGCTCAGGAACTGGATCCGCCCGGATCCATCACCGGAGGCGGCCACCGTCGCGAGATCGGCCGAGACGACGATCCCCCGGCACTGGTTCACCGCGAGCCCCAGGAGTCTCCCGAGGAGCCTCGGGTCCCAGTCGCTCTCCGTGACGCTGAGCGAGAGAGTGCGGACTCCCGGCTCCAGGAGCGAGGCGCAGCTCGCGAGGGGAGGCGCCTGACCCGCGCGGAGCGCCTTCGCGAGATCATCGATGCTCAGCTCGGGCGCGGGCGCCTCGGGGCCCCGTCCCAGGCAGATGACGAGGACCTCCCCGCGCCGGCAGGCGGCGAGGGAGCGCGCCAGGCCGGTCGTGAATGAGCCCGTCTCGACCCGGGGCGCGGCGCAGAAGCAGAAGATGATCCGCTCGCGCGCTTCGTCGCGGGCTGCGAGGTTCGCCTTGCGCAGGCGCAGGCTCAGCGTCCTGCCGATGGCCAACGCAACGGCGGGATAAAGCTTCAGGAGATCGTCGAAGGCGCGGCCGGCGAGGAAGAGGAGCTCGGTGTCGAGCGTGGCGACGACGCCGGTCGAGCGCGGCTCGCCCGTCAGCAGGGACATCTCGCCGAAGCACTGGCCGCGCCCCAGCCTCGCGAGGATGCGCTCCCGGCCCGCGGCGGCCGTGACGACCCCGACCTCTCCGGAGTGAACGACGTAGAGGCCGTCGCTCGGATCGCCCTCCTTGAAGACGCTGGTGCCGGCCCGGTGGCGCCGCAGCTCCATTCGCGAGGCCACCGCCTCGCGTTCCTCGTCGCCGAGCGTTTCGAAGATGTCCGCCTGCTTGAGGATGGCCGGCAGGGGCGGGCGGGAGCCGGAGTCCTTCATGTTCCTATCCGCGGCAAGCGCGAATCGTACCCGCCGCTTCGGGAACCTGTCAAACGGAGCCCGGTATTGCGCTGCTATACTCGCGCGGATGCCGCCTTCGCCCATCTTCGAAGCGCCGCTCCTGCGCGCGCTCCTGAGGACCCTCCTCTTCGCGGCGATCCTCGAGGCCCTCTTCTACCGGCTGCTGACCATCCCCGCGGAATCCGCGAGGCCCTGGCTCGAAGGCGTCCATGCCTCGACGGCGCGCGCGGGGATGCTGATGTTCTTCGTCGCTTTCCTCCTCCTGCTCCCGACCCTGATCACGGTGGCCTACGCCGCGCTCAGGCTGCCCGCGTGGCCGCCCCCCCTGAACGGCTTCATCTCGATCGGGCTCCTCACGATTTCCGCGCTGGGGGTCTCCGCATCGGTGGGTCCGCGCGCCCCCTCCTTCGCCCTGGGCTTCACGGTCCTGGGGCTCCTGCTCTCGCTCGCCATGCTCGCCGGCTTCTTCGAGCGGCAGGAGAGCCCGGCAGCCCGCTGGTTCGCTGTGGCCCTGGGAGGCTCCCTCACGAGCATCTCGGTGGCCGAGGCCGCGGGGCTCGCCTCGACGCTGGACCTCATCCCCCGCTCGCCGGTCCTCATCTCGGCCGCTCTCTCCTCGGCCTGGTGGCTCCTCTTCGCCGCGGGAGGCCTCGCCTACTTCGCCTTCGCGCCACTCACGGTCAACGGCGCCGGCGGCAGGGCAGGCCGCCTGGCCACGCTGGGACTTTCGACGGTGTCTTCGTTTGGACTCATCCTGGGCGCCTTCTTCCATCCTGCCATTCTCCAGCGCGTCGCCCCGGCGCTCGGGACGGGCGCGGGCGGGATGCTTGCCGACGTATTCAAGGTCAGCGCGGCCGCAGCGGCGCTCTTCCTGGTATCGCTGACCGCTCTTCGCGGGCTGGCGCTGCCGCACCTGAGAGCCGCTTCTCTCGGCCTGATCTTCCTCCTCCTCGCCGGCTACCCGAGGGTGGTCGTCTACCAGCACCTTCTCTCGCTTCTCGGCGTGGTCCTCATCACGGGATCGGCCCCCGGGGCGACGCGCATCCCTGTCGCCGCGACCCTCCTTCGCCGGAGAGCCGGCCCGCCGTGGACGTCCGACGAACCTCCCGGATGAGTGAGGGCCGCCGCTTCGACGCCTGGCTCTTCCTCGGAGCCTTCGGCCTGCGACTGCTGTGGATCCTGGACCTGAGCCGGCTCCCCTTCTTCGACCTCCCGACGAGCGACAGCCTCTTCTACGCCCGTCAGGCGGCGCTCATCGCAGGAGGGCAGTTCATCGGGACGGAGCTCTCCTATCCCAGCAGCCCGCTCTATCCCTATCTCGTCGCCCCCTTCTTCCTCCTGTCCGGGCGGGCGCTCTGGTGGTGCCTCTACCTCGCGCAGGCCGCGCTCGACGCCGGCAGCGCAGTGCTCCTCAGGCGCACCGGCTCGGCCCTCTTCGCCCCGCTCGCCGGGAGGATCGCGGGGATCGCCTGGGCGGGCTACGGACTGGCGGTCTTCTTCACGGGCGACCTGATGGAGATCACCGTCGCGGCATTCTTCGCGAATCTCTTCATGTACCTGATGGTGCGCGGCTCGTCCCATTCGGCAATTCGTCCTGCCCGTCTCTTCGCGCTGGCAGGCCTCGCCCTGGGGCTCGCGTGCCTGCTCCGGCCGCACTTCCTCCCCCTCGCGGTGGTTTCCCTGGGAGCGATGCCTATTCTCGCGGGCCGGACGATCCGAAAGGGAGCGCATCCGCCTGTAGCTCCCCCCATCCCGGCAGAACCCCGGTCACCGGCTCCGACTTCAAAGAGTTGGGCAGGATTTCGAGCGTTGCTCCCGGCGGCCATGACGCCCCAGCTCCAATCCCGCGCGACCTGGGTGCGGGCTGCGGCGGTATTCGCCGCGGGGCTGGCACTTCCCCTCTCGCTTTCGCTGGCGAGGAACTACGCGGCATCCGGCGAGGTCGTGCTCGTGTCACCCTACTCCGGGCTGAACGCCTACCTGGGAAACCACCGAGAGGCGTCGGGAACGTTGAGGTTCCCAACCGGAAAGGGGCTCCGCAACGACGTGGACCTTCGCCGCGCCGCGCACGTCTACCCCGAGTCGATCGAGGGGCGGCCGATGTCCGAGAGGGAGATCTCCAGCTTCTGGTGGAAGGAGACGCGTGCGGAGATCTCCGCGGCTCCCTCCTCCTGGGCCGGCCTGATGCTCGCGAAGCTGAGGCTCTTCTGGTCCTCCCGCGAGGCCCCCAATCACCTCGACTTCTATTTCTTCCAATCGGCCTCGCTGCCCCTGGCGATGGCCGTGGTTCCCTTCGGACTTCTCGGGCCCCTCGCCCTCGCGGGAGGCCTCCTGATCGTGGGCTGCACCCTGGCGGGGCGGATCTCCCGGTTTCGGGACACGTCGAGCGTGCAAGGCACCTCGTCACTACGGATCCGCCCGGATTCCACCGAGCGTGTAGAGGCAGAGCCGGGAGCGTCGGCCACGATCCCGGCCACTGAAGCGGCTGCTGCGCTACCCGAAATGGTGACTGCGCTCACAATGCCAGGTCCGCTCTTCCTCGCGATCGCCACCCTCAGTTACGCGGTCGTGGCGTCGGCCTTCTTCATCGGGGACCGGTTTCGCCTGCCGGCGACGGGATGGATCACCTTGATGGCGGCGGGGAGCGTGGCCCGGATCGTCGTCTCATTGCGCGGTGGCTTCCGGAGAGAAGCGGCGGCTTTCGTCGTTGCCGTGGCTCTTCTTGCCGTGGCCCTCCACGAACCGGTGGCCGGCCCTCGCGGAGCGCGCGAGTACGTCCTCGTCGCCGCCGCCCTCGAGGGACGCGGGCGCTTCGTGGAGGCCGAGCGGCTGCTCCGGCGGGCCGTTGTGCTGGAGCCGGACAACGCCGTGGCCCGCTACAACCTGGGCCGTCACCTCGCCCGCACCGGGAGCCGCGCCGAAGCCTCGGTCGAAGCAGGCCAGGCCGCACGCCTCGCCCCCGGCTTCGCGCCCGCGCAGGCCCTGCTCGGTGACCTGAGCCTGCTCCTCGACCCTACCGCCCCCGGAGAAGCGCGCCGCCGCTACGAAGAGGCCCTCCGGATCGAGCCCTACGGTGCCGACGCCGATCGGCTCAGAGCCACCCTCGCCACGCTCGAAGCCGCCAGCAGCCGCTGAAGCCGTCGTCGAATCGCGAGCGCGCGGCGCTCGCCCGGGGCGTACGTCCGGAGGCCGGGCTCGACTCTGCAGAGAGCATGGATCCCCAACGGCCGGAGCCGGAGCGTAGGGCGAGTGCCGCGCGCGATCGCTGGAGAGGTTCCGGCGCCGCGAGCGCGACGCAGGATCGCTGAGTGCCGGCTCAGCGGGCAAGGGCGCCGAAGGTAATCTCGGAGGAGGCACCCGGGTGGATCGTGATCTCGAGGCTCTGGGTTCCCAGCTCCTCGTGCCAGGCGCGGACGGTGTAGGTGCCCGGAGGCAGGCCGTCGATGGTGAAGCTGCCGTCCTCGCCTGTCACGGCGTAGTAGGGGTGCTCGAAGGCGTGGATCCATGCCGACATCCAGACGTGGCCCGCATCGCATTCCACCTTCATGAGGCCGGGCTTCTCGATCGCCTTCGGGATGCGCTGGTTCTGGACGGGCAACGCCAGGTTGAAGACCGTCGTCCGTCCCTCGAAGGTGGCGTGCGTGTTGTGGAGAAGGGGGTCGCTGTTCCTGACCTCGAGCTTCTGACCCACCGCGACGGCCAGGACGTGCGGGACGAAGCGGCAGCCCACATTGTCGAGCCTGGGCCGGAAGCCCAGATCGATCGCCTTGCCGTGCAGGATCCCCTCGACGCTCACGACGGCATTCATGAGAGCTCCCCCCTTCCCGACGATGAGCCTCTCGTCGGGCACCTCGCGGCCGCAGATCTGCTCGTCCTTGGTAACGGGCTGGGGCCTGTGGGGAGGCGGCGGATCCAGCGCGACGACCCGCCCCGTGAGCCGTCCCCCGCTGATGACCTCGATAGTCTGGTAGGGCGGCGTCTCGCCGCCGCCCTGCGGCTTCGGCTTCGCCGCCTCCGCGACGAGGCACCCCATCGCCGCCGCGAGAGCGATCGAGAGCGCGCGGACTGAGCGGGGACTCACGATGGGGTCAGAGCCCGGGGCGGTCGCTCCGGGCGGCACCGGCCGAGGCGCGATCGGTGCGGCTCGAGCTGAGGCTCATGAGGTAGTCGCGGATGGCCGTGATCTTGGAGTCGGGCTCCTCCATGAGCGGATCGCCGTCGGAGTAGAAGAAGCTGGGCATCCGCGTCCCGGGCATCTGCTTCTGGGGATCCTTCAGCCAGTCGATGACCCAGTCTCGCCTCAGCCTCGACTTCGCCATCGTGAGGTTGGGAGCCAGATCGGCCGCCGTGAGGCCGGCCGGGATATCGTCCGAGAGCACGTGGCACTGCAGGCACTTGAAGGCGGTGAACCACTTCTTCCCCTCCGCGAGCTGGGTCTCTTCGGGAGGCCGCTCCAGCGGAGACTCGAAGGGATAGTGCGCGCCGTCGCGGGCCGCGAAGTACTGGCCGACGGTGACCGCCTGCTCGTCGGTGAAGTGGAACGTAGGCATCCGCGTCAGCAGCCAGGGGCGGATCGTCGAGGGCCCCTTGAGGAAGGAAAAGAGCCACTCGCTCTGGACCTTGGCCCCCTCGCCGACGAGATCGGGTGGGTAATAGCCGGGGTCCTTGAGGGTCTCGCGGATCGCGCCCCCCGACCCCTCGATGATGTGGCAGCCGCGGCAGTTCCTCGACTGCACGATGCGGCGCCCAGCCTCGACGGCGGATTCTTTCGAATCGAGGGTGTTGACCGTCTCGAGGAGCGGCTCGTCCTTCACCAGGCCGAGGAGGAGGGTCGTCATCACGGAGGCCTCCTCGTCGGTGAAGCCGAAGTCGGGCATCTTCAGCTTCTCTTGAGGCAGCTTGATCTTCCCGCCGTCGAAGATCCTGGGGTCCTTGAGCTTCTGGAAGAACCAGGCCTGGCGTGTGTGCTCGATGCCGTGCACGTAACCGAAATCCAGCCTAGTTACGAGCTTGCTGCCCTCCGTCGTCAGCTCCACGCCGATGGGGAGGGCCTGCTCGAAGCCCGGGATGTTGTGGCACCCGAAGCAGCCGTAGCGGTTGATGAGCCGCTCGCCGAGGTAGACCCGCTTCTCGTCGGCCCCCATCGAGGCGAGCTTCTCCCGGGCCTGCGCGTCGGTGAGGCGGGCCTTGAGGTACTCCAGCGTCACGCCGTCCAGAAGGGCGGCATCGGCTCGCGGAGCGGCCTGGACCGCCCCCATGCGCAGCGTCATGAGATATGCCGTGACATCGCCTGCTTCCCGATCCGTGAGGCGCAGGTCGGGCATGTAGGTGTCGGGGAAGAGCCGCTTGGGATCACGAACCCAGGTGTAGACCCAGGCCTCGCTGAGCTTGTCCCCCACCCGATCGAGCGCGGGTCCGAAGGCGCGCCCGTAGGCTCCCCTCTCGGTGGCGTTCTCGCCGATCCGGTGGCAGCCCAGGCAGCCCCGCTCGTCGATGACCTGCCGTCCCCGCGCGGCATCGCCTCCGGGCGGCGGCGCATCGACCTGCATCGGAGTCGAGCGGCTCCAGACGTAGGAGAGGATCGACTCGATCTCGACCGTGTTGCGGGCCTGATCGGCCTCGGAGCTGGTGTTCGCCAGGCCGAAGAACTTGGGCATCCACGTCGTCGGGCGGAAGGAGCGCGGGTCGGAGACCCAGGCGTGCGCCCAGTCGCGGCTCACCTTGGAGGCCACGTGGCTCAGGTCGGGGCCGGTCTTCCTGAGCTTCTCGAAGCCCTGGATCTTGTGGCAGCCGTAGCAGCCCGCCGACTCGATGATGTCGAGCGCGTGGTTGAGCCTCGGCGCGCCCCGCAGCCTCACCTCCTGCCGGTGGCATTTCAGGCAGGACGCTTCCGTGTGCTCCGTGGGGAACATCGGGTTGTCCCAGTGGTGCGACTCGCTCCAGCCGTATCGCTTCTCCCAGTCGTGCCGCTGCTCCTCGCTCCCGGGCGTGTGGTGCGCGCTGACGAAGTAGGTCGCGCGATCCAGGCCCTGGTGGCAGGTCGTGCAGCCGAACTCCGTGTAGGGGTGCGGCGAGGAGGCGCCGAGCATGAGATCGAGCGATGGGTGGGATCGGAAGGGCTGAACCTGCTCTTCGTAGCCGGCCTCGGGCTCCGCGAGGTGGCAGGTCACGCACCGGTCGACCTTGGGGATCTTGAGGAAGTTGACGTCGTTCTGGAGGTTCGGCAGCTGGACCTGCTGGACCTTGATCGAGGGGGCCAGGAAGTCCATGACCGGCCGATCGCGCAGCGCGTTGGCCAGGTTCGGCCCGATCGCCGAGATCTTCCGCTCGAGGCGCGTCTTCATCTCGGTGAGAGACGAGATCTTCCTCTCCTTCTCATCGACGGCGCTGCGAAAATCCTTGATGCGCTTGACGGCCGCGTCCCTCTCGGTCGTGGCCTTCTCGAGCCCGCCGACGGCAATCTTGAAGCGCGCCTCCGTCTGATCGTAACGGGCCTGGGCGCTCTCGAGCCCCTTCTCCCGCTCCCGCGCCTCCTCCAGCGCGTACTTCGCGGCATCGTAGAAGGACTTGGCGCCCTTCCACTCGGTCTCGGCCAGCCAGAAGGCGTCGGCCGTGGCCTTCTTGCTCTCCTCCTCGCGCTTCAGATCCGTCGAGATGGCCGCGAGCCCCTGTCGCGCCTCCTCGAGATCCGAGAGCAGTTGCTGGAGGTCGGCGTCGGCCGCGTAGCCCGCATCCAGCTCCTCGATCTGCGCGTGAGCGCGCTCCAGCTCGATCTGGCGGAACTGCCGCTGGTAGGCCTTCCACTCGCGGTGGTAGTCGGCCCAGAAGACCCACACGGTGCCGATGAGGAGGGCGACGCTGGAGATGGCGAACCACAGGTTGCGCCGCTCGGGGCGGTGAACCGGGGGGGCTTCGCTGTGAATGACCGCCACGCCGAGCCTCCTCAGGCCCTCAGATGTTGAAGAAGTACTCCGGGATGTTGACGAGGTACTTGAAGTTGAAGGCCCATCGCAGATACATCTTGATGGGAAGGCTCATCATCGCAAGGAGCAGGAACACGAAGACGTTGTACCGCACGAAGCCCATCTTCACGTAGAAGTTCTTGAACCAGGTCTTCGCGAGGATGAGCGGGAGGCCGGCCATGTAGAAGAGCGTCAGGAGAATCCCCGGCATCTCCCGGAGGATCCAGGGGGAGGGCAAGGGCCGCCCCAGCGTCTTCACCCAGAAGATCTCCGAGAGGTGGATGTTCACGAGCGGCTCGACCTTGTGGACGTCCCAGTACTCGTAGGGGCCGAAGAAGTTCCAGTTGGGCCCCCTCAGGAAGGTGCCCGCGATGATCAGGAGAAGCCACAGGATGATGAAGCCGTACAGGAAGAGACCGATTTCCCAGCGCCGCTCCGCGAAGGTGTAGTAGCCGTTCCCCTTCGTATTCGTGTCCATGTAGGGGATCGCCATCAGCCCCACGATGATGAGGCTGGGGAGGACCACGCCGGCCATCCAGGGATCGAAGTAGACGAGCATTTCCTGGAGCCCCAGGAAGTACCAGGGGGCCTTCGAAGGGTTCGGCGAGTCGGTGGGGTTCGCAGGCTGCTCGATCGGGGCCTGCACGACGATGGACCAGACGATGAGGAGGACGGAGATCAGGATGAGGCAGATGAACTCGGTGTAGACCAGGTGCGGCCACACCATGAGCTTGTCCTTGGTCTCTTCGGCCTCCCCAGGGGGCTGCCCCTTGCTCATCCTCTCGTCGTTCTCGAAGGCCTGCTTCAGCGCCAGCCAGACGAAGAAGCCCACGAGGAAGATCATCGCGGCGATGGGGATGTTGTCCGCCTTGACGACGATCAGGCGGAAGTTCGGGTCCAGCATGCTCAGGGCGAAGAAGAGGCTTATCGCGAGGAGGAGCAGCGTCGCGTTGAAGGGCCTCGTCCAGCCCTTGAACCTGAGCATGACGAACAGCATCAAGGTGCTCAGCGTGAAGAACTGCACCGGGCCCGAAGCCCAGTTGATGACGTCCTTGAGGGTATCGATGACGATCTGCATGTCGATTCCGCGCGGCCCCCGCCGGCCTCAGAGCGGCCCGGAGATCCCGCCGTCCTTCCTCACGCGCCAGAAGTGAATGGCGATGAGGGTCGCGACGACCAGCGGGATGGCGATGCAGTGCAGCACGTAGAAGCGCAGGAGCGCCCCCGCCCCCACGAAGCGCCCGGCCAGCAGCGCGAAGCGCG
>CAZMRF010000074.1:0-22064 GCA_964568735.1 uncultured Acidobacteriota bacterium | reverse complement strand
TTGCGAAGCTGAAGGGCGACAATGACGACATCCAGACGGGGATCAACATCATCCGCCGCGCCCTCGAGGAGCCGATGCGTCAGATCGCGAACAACGCCGGTGCCGAGGGCTCCGTCATCGTCAACGAGGCGATGGGCAAGGAGAAGACCTACGGCTTCGACGCCTACGAAATGAAATGGGTGGACATGTTCAAGGCCGGCATCATCGACCCGACCAAGGTCGCCCGCACGGCGCTGCAGAACGCCAGCAGCATCGCCGGCCTGATGCTCACCACCGAGGCCCTCATTCACGAGGTCCCGGAGGACGAGAAGAAGGGTGGAATGTCCGGCGGAATGCCCCCGGGCGGAGGGATGTACTGAGGTCGATCGACCGCACGACACCACCACCGGGCGGTCAGCGCTGACGCCCGGTTGACCATAGAACCCGCTCTCCGGGGATACCCCCGGCGAGCGGGTTTTTCGTCCAGCCGCTGCCTCCGCGCGTCCACGACCGAGGCGGGCCCGCGGCCCGTTCACACCGTGAAGCTTCCCTTCGGACCCGCTTCCTTCTTCTTCGTCCGGAAGATCGACCAGTTGACGGACGTACCCTCAGCCTTGATCAGCATGGCGTTCGAGTGTTCGTCGAAGAACCGCGCCCGGCTCATCCTGGTGGTGTACTCGAACCTCGGGTTGGTCCGCGGAACCCGGACCTTCTGTCCCGACAGGTAGCGATCGAATCCTGTCTTGGCCACCTGGTTGATGGGGCTCGACATCAGCTCGTGCAGGGTGCACGTGAAGTCGTCCGTCAGCGACTTCACCTCCATGGTCGCGTGGTAGGAATTGTGCATGTCGCCGGTCAGGAAGATGACACCGCCGATTCTCTTCGACACGAGATGGCTCAGGATCTCCTCCCGCTGCCTCCTGTAGGAGTTCGCGGACCACTTGTCGTCCGAATCCACCTCCGCGACGAAGGGCACGCTCGTGACGATGAACTTGACGGCGTCCCGATGCTCGTCGAGCCAGCTCTTCAAGTGGGACATCTGAGTGCCACTGACCATCCTCGGCCGGTCGGGGTCCAGTCCCTCGCCCGCCGTGGCCCAGCGCTCGCTCCTGGTATCCATCACGAAGAACTGGAATGCACCGTGCGCGAAGGAGTAGTAGAGCGCCTGGCTGCCGAAGGTGTTGGGCTGACGGATGTGCACGAACTCGCGATAGACCTTGAGGCTCGAGAGCATGATCTGAGTGGGTGTCGCGCCGTAGCTCCTCGCATCCATGTCGTTCGCGAAATCGTTGACCATCTCGTGGTCGTCGAGGATCATGTAGTGCGGCAGCATCGTCAGGAATTTTCTCGTCGCCCGACTGTCCTGCCACGCGTCGAGGTACTTCTTCCGGTACTCGTCCGGGTGCGGTGGCTTCATCCATGCCGGAATGTCGTAGTAGATCTGGTCTCCGCAGTGGATCATGAAGTCACTGTTCGATTCCGCGGCCACCAGGGAGAGACGCTCGAAGGCTGGATCGGGGTCCGATATGCTCCCGAGCGAGTGGAGATTGCAGCTTCCGAGCATGAAGGTGACGGATGATGCCTCGCCAGGCTTCGGGAAGGTCCTGAACTCGCCGCTGCAGTGCCCGAAATCCACCCTCTGCGCGGGGGGAGTGTTCGGAGTCCGCCCGTACTGGACGAGGCAGCGGTGCTTCGTGCCCGGCTTCAGACCGGTGAACTCGACCGACCCCGTGAAGAAGTGCCTCTCTTCCAGGAGGATTTTCTTCTCCGGCAAATCCCCCTCGGGAGCGCTCACCTGCACGAAGGCATTCGGGTATGGACCATCGCCGCGGACCCAGATCTTGGCTTCGGTATCCGTGATGTGACCGATGATCAGACGTGGCATGGCAATCCTCCACTCGGACGCGGTGACCCGCTCACTGGCTTTCTGAAGTCCCCAGGTCGTCCACAATGAACCGGATGATGGCTTCGAGAAGCTCCTTTCTCGGAAAGTGGTTTCTGTCCACGAGCAGCTTCCAGGCGGCGTGTGCGTTCTCGAAGGGCAGGGCCACGGCCCAGTGGTCCGCCTGTGCCGCGCCGAGGTACGCTGCTCCCGGCGCTATCGCCTCATAGGCGATCATCTGCCCGTCCTGCCCGGTCTCGAAGGCTCCCAAGAGCGACCAGCTCCCCTGATGCACACGCGACGTCTGCTCCCGGGAAGACGTAGCCACCAGGCTGTAGGTCGGAACGAGCGGGCCGGGATGTCCTTGGAGGAACGTGAGGCGCTCCTCCCGTTTCAGGCTCTCGATGCCCTTCTTGTCCCCCTCACCGCACTTCTCGGGGGCCAGATTCCCAACGAGAGCCCGTATCGAGTCCGTGGTGCCGTCGGCCAGGCGTGATCCACCGACGGCGCCGGCGACCGTCACGAGCGCGGCGACGTGCCTCCGGATCTCTGCGTCCATGACGAGAGCCTCCATGGCATCGGGAGCTCCCTTGCTGTATCCGACGAGAATGAACGTCGCTCCCGGCTCCTCGACGATCTTTCGATGGATTTGCTCGACGATCATCCTGCCGTTGTAGCCGGTGCCACCGAGTCCGCTGACGTCCAGGTAGTCGGTTCGCACGCCCAGTGATTCCAGATGCTCGCGCGCGTCGCTGAACGTCTGCACCTCGTCGGCGATGCACCGGCCGAAGATCCCGGGGATAACGGCGACGCGGTGCGTGGTTCTCAGGGGACGGAGCTCGCGCTCGGCTCCCGCCGGCTCGAGGTACTCCGAACAGGCGCCCCACGAGGCGCCTCTCCTCCTCGACTCGGCGAGGACGGAGCAGAAGACCTCCGCGAAGGCGCCGCTCCGGTCGACCGGAGCCGCGGCCCCTATCGGCAGGAGGGAGGCCGGCGGGAAGCGCGTCACCTCCAGCGGGCGCTTCTCCTGGCACCCGGCGATGGCGCCGGGGATGAGCAGCAGGGAGGCGACCCAGCCCCACCACGGGGAGGCCCCGCGCGTCCCCCCTTTCGGCCGCCCATCAGGCGACGGCCGGCGGCTTGCTCGGCGCCTCTCTCCCCGGCCAGCGGGCGGCTCGGCTGACAATCTGCGCATGAGAGCACCTCCTTGAGAGCCTCATCGGCGGGCGGCTTCCCCGGAATGGGAGGGCCGAACAATGCCATGAGCAGCATGGAAAGATAAAGTGGACATTTGGGGACTTGAGTCCCCATGGCGGGAGGGAGTTCATCCTGGAGCTCATCCCCGGACCGGATGCCTGCGCGGAATGCGGTGCGCTATGGTGGGCCGGTGCGCGGCAATAGCCCAGATCTCCCCACCCCTCGATTCGGACGGAGGCTCACGACATGACCACCGCTGGAGTTGAGCAGCGCCGGGCTCCCAGGCTCGTGGCCTGCCTTGCGACGCTCATCGCGCTCGCCGCCTCCCCGGCCCGGGCCGAAGAAACCATGGGCATGGAGGAGCAGGCGATCCGGATCCTCGTCAAGAGCTTCGCCGCGCACTGGAAGGACCGCAAGCAGAACGGCACGCTTCATCTCCTGACCGAAGATGCCGTGCTCATCCCGCCTCACGGCCATCCGCCCGTCCAGGGCCCCGACGCCATCCGGGACTACTGGTGGCCTCGGGACGCTCCGAAGACAGGCATCACCCGCTTCGAGATCGAGCCGGCGGAGATCACCACCGAGCTGGACCTTGCCTACGTGAGAGGCCGGTACGTCCTGGAATACTGGATTGGCGAGGACGAGGCGGAGAGGCAGACCTTCGCGTCAGGAGGGAACTGGCTCGCCATCCTCAAACGCGGCCGCGACACCTTCTGGCGCCTGAGCCGGGTGATGTGGGACGAGCCACCCTCGGGAATCCAACCCGAGCCGTAGACGTTCCTCCGCCGAGTACGCGGAGTCGCGGCGCTTCAGGTCGCCGGGTCCCCGGCCGGCGCTCCGGTGGGATCCAGGGTCCCGCCCTGCGTCAGGATGAAGGCGTAGTCCAGCGCCACTTCCTTGAGCCTGTCGTAGCGGCCCGACGAGCCGCCGTGCCCGGCGCCCGTGTTGGTCACGAGCAGCAGAGGATTCCCGTCCGTCTTGAGCGCCCGCATCCGGGAGACATATTTCGCCGGCTCCCAGTACATGACCTGGCTGTCGTTGAAGGAGCTCTTCACGAGCATCGCCGGGTAGTCCTTCGCTCCGAGGTTCGTGTAGGGGCAGTACTGCTTCATGTACTCGTAGTCTTCCTTCTGCTTGGGGTTGCCCCACTCCTCGAATTCGGCGACGGTCAACGGGAGGCTCTCGTCCAGCATCGAGTTGATCACGTCCACGAAGGGCACCTGGCTGACGACGGCCTTCCAGAGGTCGGGTCGCATGTTGGCCACGGCGCTCACGAGGAGGCCGCCGGCGCTTCCTCCTTCGATGATCAGGCGATCCCGTGAGACGTATCCCTCCCGGATCAGCAGCTCGGCGACGTCGATGAAGTCCGTGAAGGTGTTCATCTTCTTCTTCATCCGGCCGTCGTCGTGCCACTTCTTCCCCATCTCCCCGCCTCCCCGCACGTGCGCGATGGCCACGGCCATCCCGCGATCGAGCAGGCTGAGGCGGTTCGAGTTGAATGCGATCGGGAAGGCATAGCCATAGGCGCCGTATCCCATCAGCAGCAGAGCCGCGCGGCCGTCCCTCCGGAAGTCCTTCCGGTGTACGAGCGTCACGGGCACTCTCGTCCCGTCCCGCGCCGTGGCGTGAATCCTGTGGGACTCGTACCTCGAGGGCTCGAAGCCGCCGAGGACCTCTTCACGCTTGAGCAGATCGGCCGTCCTCGAGTCCAGGTCGTATTCGTACACCGACCTCGGCGTCACCATCGAGTAATAGGTGTATCGGAACTTCGCCGTCTTCCACTCTTCGTTCACGGCAGGGAAGACGGAGTAGACCGGCTCCGGGAAGGCCACGGAGTGCTCGGCCCCGCTGCGGATGTCCGTCACGAGGAGCCGTGTCAGACCCTCCTCCCGCAGCCACAGGATGCGATGGCCTTCGAAGAAGTCGATGTCCTCCAGCATCACCGCGTCGTCGTGGGGGCGGATCTGCTCCCAGTTCCCTTCGGAGGGGTCCGCCACGGGAGCCGAAACCAGCCGGAAGTTCCGCCCCGTGTCGTTGATCCGGATGTAGAAGCGGTCCCCGTGGTGATCGACGGAATACTCCCTTTCATGTTTCCTGGGAAGGAGCACCTTCCAGCCGCCCCCTGGCTCGGACGCGGGGAGGTAGCTCGCCTCCGTGGTCGTGTGGCTGGCGCTGTACAGGAAGAGATAGGCCCCGCTGCGGGTCCGGCCGAGATAGATCGAGTGCATCTCGTCCCGTTCCTCGTTGATGAGGTCGTGGCTGCCCGAGCCCAGGACGTGGCGGTACAGGCGGAAGGGGCGCTTCGCAGGATCCTTGGTCGTGTAGAAGAGCGTCCGGTTGTCCGCGGCCCAAGCCGCGGAGCCGACATCCTCGGCCGTGTCCGGAAGATCCTCTCCGCTGTCGAGGTCCTTCACGTGGAGCTTGTAGACGCGGAAGCCGGTTGGATCCGTGGAGTAGGCGAGCAGCCTGCCGTCATCGCTGACGTCGAACGCCCCGAGCGCCATGTACGCGCGCCCCACGGCCATCTCGTTCAGGTCCAGCAGGACCTGCTCCTCGGCCTCCATGGAGCCCCGCTTCCGGCACTGGATGGGATACTGCTTGCCCTGCTCTGTCCTGTAGTAGTACCAGAATCCGCCCTTGAGGTAGGGGACGGAGAGATCGGTTTCCTTGATGCGTCCCTTCATCTCCCCGTAGAGGCGCTCCTGGAGCCTCTTCGTCGGCGCGAGGAACTCCTCCGCCCGCGCGTTCTCTTGCTCGAGCCAGGCGCGGACCTCGGGGTCTTCCTTCTCGCGCAGCCAGTGATACTCGTCCACGAGGCGGTCGCCGTGAAGCGTCGAGATCCTGGGTTCTCTTGATGTCATGAGGCTGGGAGGCGCGAAGCGCGCAGGATACTCCTGCCGGGAGGGGCCCCTCAACAGGCCTCAGGCGGCCGGCAGGTGAATTGCGGATGTTGCGAGCTATCCCGTCAGGACTGTGGAGAGTGCGTCCTTCAGGCGGGTGCGCCGTCCGAGGACTGATGACGAGCGCTCCCGGGCTGCCGGAGTCGTTCGCGGCGAGCCTCGAGCAGGTGTCGCAGTGCATGGAGGGGGTGGTAGAGGATCATCCATGGCCCCGAGTGGCGCATGATCGCCTTCGCCTGGGCCCGGCGGCCGGGCTTGTAGCAGTGGATCGAGCAGTCGTTGCAGACGGGCTTCGCCTCCTGGAAGGGGCACTTCTCCAGTCGCTGATGGGCGTAGGCGAGGAACTCCTCACATCCGGCGCAGCGGTGCCAGCCGTCCGGCGGATGGTGGTCCCGGCAGTACAGATCGACCATCGCGCGGATGGTCCGCTGTTCGCGCTCGATACGCGGGCCCGGTCTTCTCACGGAGAGCCTCCTGGGTGATTTGGCGCGCCTTCACCTTTGGGTTGCGCGATACCGCTCGATTCCGCCTCCCGATGGCGCTTTCCACCCAGTAATTTGCAACCGGCGTGCCCGGCCGGGTCGTGGCTCAGGCCTGGCGCTGGCGGTTCTTCCCCACCGTCTTCCTGACGATGGGGCGGTTCTTCGACCAGCGGTGGACTTCCATGAAGCCTGCCCGCTCGAAGGCCCGCGGTGTTCCCGTCCAAAGAAACGCTCCCGGCGCGGCCTTCGAATAGGGGATGACGGGGTAGCCCTCCACGATGCGCGCTCCGTGCTTCATGGCATGTTCCGCGGCCGCCTCGATCAGGGCCGCCGAGATTCCCTTCCTGCGCCAGGACGCGAGGACGAACAGGCAGCTGATCGACCAGACCGGCTCGTCGTCCAGGGGCTTCAGCACGCGGGATCTCCGAAGCGCCGGGTATTCCCCCCGCGGGGCAACGGCGCACCAGCCGATCGGCTCCCCGTCCGCGTAGGCGAGGATCCCCGGCTCGGCGCCGCGCTTCACGAGCCGCATCAGCCCGCGCCGGTTATCCTTCCCCTTCCCCTCCTCCCATTCGCTCCGCGCGAGCCGCCAGACCATGCACCAGCAGCCGCCGCAGGCTCCCCTCTCGCCGAAGAGCTTCTCGACGTCCCCCCAGCGCTCAGGAGCGGCGGGCAGGAAAGCGAGGTCCGAGGGGGCGAGGCGGCCCACCCGCTCCCCGGGGCCCCGCCTTCCGGACCCGGCTCTCTTCGCGCGGGATCGCGTCACCTCCGGCCTTCTCCCCGGCCGGCCGTCAAGCCATGCTCCCTCCCGCTCATGCAGGGCTCCCTCCGGTACCGCCGGCCTCAGGATGCCGGCACTTCGCTCATCAGCGCCAGAAGATTCTGCTCGCAGTCGCGGAAGAAGGCCAGCCACAACTCGTGCCGGGCGTCCTTGTGCGTGAGACGAGGCTCGGTATCGAACTTCACGCCTCTCTCCTTGAGCGCAGCGGCCGCGGCCCTGATGTCGTCGACCTTGTAGTAGAGAATGGAGGCAGGGTGCTGCAGCTCCGCCTTCTCGGCCGTGCCGAGCATCAACCTGATACCGCCGAGATCGAAGAAGGACATCCCCGGGGGGGCCTGGAAGAGGAACTTCACCCCCAGCACGTCCCGGTAGAAGGCGGTCGCGGCGTCCAGGTTCTTCACGGTGATGCAGATCTGTCCAAGGTGCGTGAGTCCAAGCTTCTCGGTTGCCATCACGGTCATTCCCTCCATCAGGCCCGTTCCGCGGGCCGAAGGCTCTTGACGCTCGATACTTGCTTAGGCTAATATTTAGCCTTGCTAACTGAATCTTACAGGAGCCTCCATGCCGCGTCAAGTCCCAGCCAGCGGTGAGACCTTCCGGATTGCCGACCGGCTCCATTCCGCCGCCATTCACCTCCTACGGGGCGTCCGCCGGGTGGACAGGGAGTCCGGGCTCAGCCCGCAGCGCCTCTCGGCCCTCTCGGTCGTCGTCTTCGCCGGCCCCATCCCCATCGGAGGCCTGGCGGAAGCCGAGCAGGTCAGCGCGCCGACGATCTCCCGGCTCGTGAAGGGGCTGGAGAGGGATGGCCTCGTGGAGAGGGAGAGGGACCTCAGCGACACGAGAGTCACGCGCCTGAGCGCCACGCCCGCCGGCAGGCGGCTCCTGGCGCGGGGCCGCCGCCGCAGGATCGAGGTCCTCGTCGACCGCCTCTCGCGCCTCGGCGAAGCGGATCGAAGGCTCCTCGGCCGGGCCGCGGATCTCATGGAGTCGGTGGCCTCGGACAGGGGCGGGAAATCCTCGGTCAGCCGCCGCAAGACCAGCCCCTAGGGGACGCTCTGCCGCTTCCTCAGCGTCCTGAGCGCATGACGGACGGTCCATTCAATCTCGGGCGTCCTGGATACCCGCAGCCACCGCCGTGTCACGGCTCGCACCCAGTCCGGCCGGCTTCGGCTCGCATCGTTGAGCCAGTTCCCCACGGGACGCTGGACATACCGGCTCGGATCCGATCGAACCGGCTCGAGGAGAGAGAGGCCCGGCGCGGGGTCGCTCTTCAGGGCCTCGATATGGAGCGTCCAGACTCCCCTCGGCCGCGTCGCCTCGACGGCGCAGCGCCGCACGCCGGGATCGCGGCTTCGCACCCACGGCCGGAGCGAACGGATCCCGCGCGCGAGGTCGGCGGCCACGTAGGGACGGACGGAGACCCAGGCGCACTCGCGGACCGCCATGTCCCGATCCGAGGCGAAGCGCTTCGCCCGCCGCAGCCGCGCGGCGAGAGTCAGCCCTGGATCCGCCAGCAGCGCGTAGGCGGCCCATGAGCGGGCCATCGGGGAGGGATGCGAAGCCAGGCGCTCGAAGATCGCCTCGCCCTGCGGGTGGCTCGCCATGGCCCTGTGGAGCGCCGCCCCCATCCCCTTCGAGCGCTCCGCAGCCCTCGCCTTCCGCAGGGCCTCCGTTTCCCTCAGGAGCGCCGCGCCGCGGGCCGCCTGCCTCCCGGCCCCCAGGCCGAGGTCCGGCAGGATGGCGCGGAGGTGCTCGACGGGATCCATCGCCAGCCACTCGGCGAGCGTGATCGGGTAATCACGGCCGGCGTTGAGATCACGAAGAAGCGCGGGGGGGATCGATGCGAAGCTGTTGAATCCCTTCCGGGTGGTGCGAGCGTCGTCCAAGCGGCTCCTACCTGTATCGCTTCCCGTGCTTGATGACGAGGTCGACGTCCTGCAGGAGACTGATGTACCGGAGCACGTCCCCGCGAACGGCGATGATGTCGGCGTACTTCCCGGCGCTGAGCGTGCCGTAGTCCGCGTCCACCTTCATGGCCGCCGCAGGCCAGAGTGTGGCGGCCCGGATGGCCTCCATCGAATCGACGCCGAGGCGGGTCACCCACGTATCGAGCTCGTTCCAGGTGGACTGGCTGTGGAACTTCCCCGGAATCCCAGAATCCGTCCCGACGAGGAGAACGGCCCCCGACTCCCGGAGCTGCTGGAACTTCCGCGCCAGCGTCGGCCTGCGAAGAGGGGTGAGCTTGAAGTATGGAAGCTCTCCGTAGTGCTCCAGCGATTTCCGGATGTCCTCGATGACGTCGCCGGGAAGTCCCTCGTGCCAGGAAGGATCGTCGAGCCTCTCCGGATGGTCCCGCGTGTACTCGAAGTTGAAGAGCCCCTCGATGGTGGGCGTCCAGTAGAGCGGCCCCAGGCTCATCTGCGCCGTGCGCTCGCGAAGCGCCGCGATGATGTCAGGGGGATACTCGGGCGCGTTGGCGAGGCCCGTGTGCTCGAAGTCGTCCACCCCCGCCGCCAGCCCGCGCCGGATCTCCTCGGGCCTGTGGGAGTGCGCGACCACCATCAGATGGTGGGCGTGCGCTTCGTCCACGACGGCTCTCACCTCTTCCGAGGTCATCTTGTCCTGATCGATGAGCTTGATGCAATCCACGCCGGCATCCGCGAGCTTTCGCACCTTGGCCCGGGCGTCGTCGGGCCCCGTCACGCCCCACCGGAAGAGCTCGGTGCCCGGGTAGGGCTCGTGCTGAATGAAGGGCCCCGAGACGTAGAGGGTCGGGCCGGGGATCTCGCCGCGGCGGATCCGGTCGCGCACCGCGAGGCTCGCTTCCAGGGGTCCACCGAGGTCCCTGGCGCTCGTCACGCCGGCCATGAGGAGCTGCTTCGCGGAGGCCGGCATGATGACCGACTCGAAGAGAGGCGGGTAGGTCCTGTCCCAGTGCGTGTAGTCGGCGTGGCCGTTGATCATGAGATGGACGTGCATGTCCCACAGCCCCGGAAGGAGGCTCATCCCCTCCGTGGAGATGACCTCCGCGCCCCCGGGGATCTCGACCGTGCCGATCCTGCCGACCTCCCGGATGCGTTCGCCCTCGATGATGACGACGCTGTCGTCGACGGGCGGTCCCCCGAAGCCGTCGATGAGCGTTCCGCCCACGAGCGCCTTGATCTCTGCGCCATCGGCCCCGACCGCGTGGAGAGTCACTGCCATCACGGCAGCCGCGAGCACGAAGAGAGACCTCGACCTGCCCCGTCCTTCCCTGCGAGCCGTCGAGCCGTCGCCCTTCACGATCGATCCCTCCGACAGCATTCTCCGGCCCGATCTCCCCCGGGGCTTCCCGGCGCCGCGTCCGTCGCGGCGCCGGGCGGATTCCTCTACCGATTCAGGACTTCTTCGTGTAGCTCCCGTCCATGAACGGAACCCATTTCTTTCCGTCCTGGGAGAACTCCATCTTGAAGGTGTACCTGCCGGCCTTGCTCAGGTCGAAGATGGCGCGGCTGTGCCCCATCGCGTTCTTGGTGCTCAGCGTCAGCGTGTCACCCTCGAACCCGCCGCGGAAGACGTTGCAGGGGGTGCCCATGTTGTCGAACCAGTGCATGACGTAGTCGCCCTGTCCGTGGTCGAAGCTGAAGACTCCATGGCCGCGGAAGGAGACCATGTCACCCATCTTCTGCTCGTATTCCTGGATGACGTTGAAGCCGTCGAGGGCCACCTTGTTGTCCACGCGGCCCATGGCCTTCTTTTTCTCGGGCACCCATGGCGAGGGGTACATGGTCTCCTCGCCCTCCCACTTGCCGGCGAGCTTCTGGAGCTTCTTGTGCTTTTCTCCGGGCTTCGGCATTTCCATGATGAACACTCCTCCATCCCTGGCAGGCTGCCCTGCGCGCGGCTCACGGGAGCCGGCGGGGGGCACCGGCCGTGTCATGTGGCGGGGATACGAGACGGCCGGGAGCATAGATCATCCGGCTAGCCCGGTCATCTCCACTTCTTGAAGATCCCCATCACCTCGCACCTCACGCCCGCCCCCGCACCATCGTCAATAGCATCTTGAAGCGCGCCGGAGCCGCAACCGCATGAGGCACGCCCGCCGGCAGGTGGACGAGCTGCCCCTTCCCCACGCGGTGCACCTCTTCGCCCACAGTGAAGGCACCCTCGCCTTCGAGCACGAGGGCGAAGGCCTCGTGTGGGACGGTGTGGCTGCTGATCGCCTGCCCTGCATCGAAGGCGAAGATTGTCAACGAGCCTCCATCATTCTTGACGAGGCTCCGGCTCACGATGGAGCCTTCCTGGTAGTCCACGAGCGCGGCCGCCTCTGCGGGCCCCGCGAGCCTGGCGTTCATTCCGTCGGGACGTGTCGTCACGATGCACCTCTCCCCGTTGGAGCCGGAGATCTCTTTGCGGTGATGAAAGACTACCGCAGATCGAGTGCCATGTCCCTTGTCCGGACAACGGACCCATTTCCAGGGCTTCAACCCTTGATTCGCGCGCGGGCGCATCCGAAACTTGTGAGCGCCATCCAGCCACGCCGGCTCGTGCGCGACCGCCTCGGATCGAACCCGGCCTCCGGAGTCGGAGAGCGACGCCGCCCATTGTGAGGTAGCCACGTCATGAGCGCCGACCATCACTACAATGCGCCGCTCGAGCGCGCCCTGATGCACGCCACTTCATACCTCCGCGACGTGAAGTCCGGCCGTGCCTCGGCGGCGCTCGGCAAGCGCGCCCTGCGAGAGCGGCTGCGCCTCCCGCTCTCCGACGAGGGGGCCGACCCCGTCGCCATCATCGACGATCTCGTGGCGGCGGCCTCCGGAGGGCTCAACGGCAGCGCCGGTGGCCGCTTCTTCGGCTGGGTCGTCGGAAGCTCGCTGCCCTCCGCGGTGGCCGCGGACTGGCTCGCGGCGGCCTGGGATCAGAACGCCGCCCTCTACGCCACCTCGCCTGCCGCAGCCATCATCGAGGAGGTTGCCGGCGCCTGGCTCAAGGAGCTCCTCGGCCTTCCCTCACGGGCGAGCTTCGCTCTCGTGACGGGATGCCAGGCGGCGCACGTCACCTGCCTGGCCGCCGCTCGCCATGCCGTTCTCGAAGCGCGCGGCTGGGACGTCGAGAAGCGTGGCCTCTCCGGCTCGTCTCCCGTCCGTGTCATCACGAGCACGGAGCGTCACGGATCGATCACCCGGGCGCTGAAGCTGCTCGGCCTCGGGACGGATTGCGTCGTCACGCTGCCGCCTGACGACGAGGGGCGCCTGGCCCCGGAGCGGCTCGAAGCAGCCCTGCGCGCGCACGCGGACGACCCCCGCATCGTCGTCCTCCAGGCCGGCGACGTGAACACGGGAGCCTTCGATTCCTTCCGCGACCTCATTCCCCTCGCCCGGCGGCATGGCGCCTGGGTCCACGTGGACGGGGCCTTCGGCCTCTGGGTCAGGACGAGCCCCGACTACCGGCACCTTGCCGACGGCGTGGAGGCGGCCGATTCGTGGAGCTGCGACGGGCACAAGTGGCTGAACGTCCCCTTCGATTCCGGCTACGCCATCGTCGCCCGCCCCGAGGCGCATCGCGCCGCCCTATCGCACCGGGCCAGCTACCTCGAGTATGCCGAGGACGCCCGCGACCAGATGGACTGGAACATCGAGTGGTCCCGCCGCGCGCGCGGCTTCGCCACCTACGCTGCCATTCGAGAGCTGGGAAGGAAGGGTCTCGCCGACCTCGTCGAGAGAACCTGCCGGCATGCGAGGTCGATCGTCGAGGGCATCGGCCGGCTCGAAGGGGCCGAGGTCGTCTACGCGCCCGTCATCAACCAGGGCCTCGCCCGGTTTCTCGACTCACGGCCGCGAGCCGGCGAGGAGGACCACGCCCGCCGCACCGAAGCCGTCATGGAATCCATTCTCCGCTCGGGTGAGGCCCTCTTCACGGGCACGACGTGGCGCGGGAAGCGCTGTATGCGGGTGTCGGTCTCGAGCTGGAGGACCGACGAGGAGGACGTCGCCAGGGCGATCTCCGCGGTCGAGAAGGCGCTCCGATCCACCTGACCGCGTTGATGAAGCTCGGGCGCACGCTCTTGCCTCCGCACCTCCGGAAGGCCGCTCGGCGCTTTCATGGTCCAGCCAGGACGGAATCGATGGCGGAGCGTCAGGAGTGCTTCAACGCTCCCACGTGGGCCTCGACGGAGGCCGAGAGGGCGGCGAGGTCGTAGCCGCCCTCCAGGATGGAGATGACGCGGCAGGGGCGCGCGCCCGCGGCGGCTCCCAGGACCATCCGCGTCAGCGCAGCGTAGCCTTCCTCGGTCAGGCGCATGCCGCCGATCGGATCCGCCCCGTGAGCATCGAATCCGGCCGAAATGATCAGGGCGTCGGGCGCGAAGCTCTCCATGGCGGGGAGGAGCGTCTTTTCGAAGACCCTCCGGTAGTCGTCGTCCGTGCAACCGGCGGGCATGGGCGAGTTCAGCGTGAAGCCCCTGCCGGCCCCCTCGCCGCTCTCGTCCTCGGCGCCCGTTCCCGGGTAGAAGGGAAACTGGTGGATGCTGTAGTAGAAGACGGTGGGATCCTCGTAGAACATGGCCTGGGTGCCGTTGCCATGGTGAACGTCCCAGTCGAGGATGAATATCCTCCCGAGGCCGTGCTTCTTCTGGAGGTAGCGGGCCACGACCGCCGCGCTGTTGAAGAGGCAGAAGCCCATGGCCGTGTCCTTGAGCGCGTGATGGCCGGGAGGCCGGACGGCGGCGAACACCGCCTCCACCTGCCCGTCCATCACCGCGTCGGAGGCGACCAGCCCGGCCCCCGTCGCCAGCAGCGCGACCTCGAAGGAACGCGTCGAGATTCCCGTGTCCATCGAGTCGATGATGGCGTCGCCGCGCGCGCATGATTCACGGACGCGATGGACGTAGGACTCGTCATGGACCTCGTGGATCCACTCGACCGGCGCCGGCGCCGCCCCGAGCCGGACGAGATCGCCCGCGAGGCCCGACTCGCGGATCCGGCGGTCGATGGCTTCCAGACGCGAGGGGCGCTCGGGGTGGGAGGGCCCCGTCAGGTGGGCGAGGTAGCGGGAATCGAAGACATAGCCGACGCGTCGCATCGGGTCCCTCTCCCGGTGAGGGCGTGCCCCCGAAGGCCCCCTACCGGCTGCTGCTGGCGGTGAAGAGGCCCGAGATGGAGTTCGTGACCTTGAAGTCGTCGGGGATCAGGATCTCGTACTTGGTGAGCTCGATGTCGGGATTGATCCTGATCTCGGAAAAGGAGATCTTCGAGCTGTCCCCGTCCGTCTCGAGGTACTGAATCTGCCGCGGCTGGCTCATCTTGTGATCGAGCCAGATCCGGATCTCGGCGAGTCGCTTGGAGATCCGCCGGTTCTTCGGCGTCAGGACGACGAGGTCCGTCCCCGGCAGGTCGTTGCTCTCGGCCAGGGCCATGTCGTACTCGTCGGCGAGCTCGCTCAGCGCGGAGCCCAGGCCGAGATACTCGATGATCTTCTTCGTGAAGCGGGTCTTGATCTCCTCGGCTCTCTTCTCGCCCGGGTAGTAGGCCACGATGCTCTTCCCGTTGAGGAGGAGCTTCTTGGATTCGGGCGCCGTGTACTCCCAGAGGAACTTGTCGGGCTTCGTGTGGAAGAAGCGCCCGCTCTGGATCACGGGTTCCTTGAGCAGGGCTATGTTCTTGACTTCGCGGAAGTTGGCGGAAATCCTCTGGATCCCGCCCTGGGCGGCGTCGAATCGCGCGACGACCTCTTGAAGGCTCGGTCCGGAGGCTTCATCGGAGGCTGCGTAGGGGGCGGGCCACAGCGCGAGGACTCCCAGGAGAGCCCCTGCCGCGACGCGTAGCCTCACTTTCTGCATGACCTTCCGATGCTCTGAGAGATTCGAGCGTTCCGGGATGCTGACGGGAACCTAGTACGGGGATCCGCGCGTGGCAAAGACCGGCTATGCTAGCAGACGCCCGGAAGGGCTTCAATGGAGAGAAAAGCCATGAATGCAGGAGAGTCTGCTGAGGGCAGCTACAGGCGAAACTCCGGCGAGCGCGCAGCGCCGCCTCGGCGGGAGACTCGAAAGCTCCTTGCGGCGGCCTCTTTGGCGCTCCTGGTGGTCCTCGGTGGACCCGCAGGTGCTGCCCGCGCAGGAGAGCCCGGGGAGCCGGCCGCCAGTCCGGCCGAAAAGAATGACTCCGAGCCACCCGCTGCTCCCGCCTCCGCAGCCCCCATCCTCGAGGGCGTCCTCGACCCCGTCCAGATCATCTCGATCAGCCCCGAATGGCGCGAGAACCTGGTCTCCTACTCGCCGGATGCGGAGGTGGTCGAGAGGATCCGGGCCATCACTTCGCACAGGCGCTCTGAGCTCAAGGTCGAGGCGGTTCTCGGCACCTGGTGCGGCGACAGCCGCCGCGAGGTGCCTCACTTCATCAAGGTCCAGCAGAAACTGGGCGACGACCGGATGCCTGTGGTCTTCATGGGGGTGGACCGGAGCAAGCAGCACCCTGCCGAGGCGGCCGAGGGGCGTGACATCCAGCGCGTCCCGACCTTCATCGTCTATCACAACGGGCAGGAGATAGGCCGAATCATCGAGAAGCCGACGATCTCCATCGAAGCCGACCTCGAGAAGATCCTCGCGAGCCTGAGGCAGGAGCCCTAGCGGGGCTGGAGCCGGCGCGTTCTCCCGGGGCCGGGCTCAGGCGCGGGGGATGTCCTCGGCGTAGACCCTGTAGATCGGCCTCACCTCGATCCGGTTCTCACCGTAGAGCCGCTTCCAGTAGGCCTCGAGCTCGGCGGGGAAGCGGTCCCGCTTGATCTTCTGCTCGATGCCGGAGCGGACCTCCTCGAGGCCCTGCTCCTTCGCGAGCGTCCGGGCTTCGAGCTGCACGTAGTGAAGGCCGTGGCGCATCCGGATGCGGCCCGATCGAGCCCCGGGCTCGAGCTTCGCGAGCTCGGTGAGGATCCCCGGTGCCAGGTCCTCCGCCTTGAGAGGACCGACCTCGCCCTCCTGGAAGCGCGAGGGCGCGTCCGAATACTTGAGGACGGCTTCACTGAAGGGAAGCCCGGCGGCCAGGTCGGCCTCCAGCTTGCCCGCGATCTCCTCGACCTCCGCGGGCTCGTGATTCTCGTCCAGGATCACGACCTCGCGGAAGCGGTACGTCTCCTCCACCCGGAACTCATCGCGGTGCAGCCCGTAGTACTCCTCGATTTCGGCCGGCGTCACGACGATCCTCTGGCGGACCTCCAGGTTGATCATGATGTCGGGCACGTTGTAGCGGAGCAGGATCTTCTTCAGCTCGGGCTCATCGATGCCCTCCTGCTCCAGGAGCTTCTTGAACTCGTCGTTCGTTTTGATCCCCTGCTGCTCCTTGAGGTTGTCCACCGCCTGCTTGTAGATCTTCTCGAGATCGAGCCCCATGATCTCGGCTCTCTGTAGAAGAATCACCTCGCGCACCATATCGCTGAGGATTGTCTTCTTCAGCTCGTTGAACTTCGTCTCGAGATCCATGCCGTTGAGCTGGCGCGCAAGCTGGGCGCGCACCTGCTCCTCGCGCTCCTGGAGCTCGCTCTTCGTGACGATCTGGCCGTTCACGAAGGCGGCCACCTCCTCGACGATCTCCGCGCGGGCCGGCGCGCCTCCGGCCGCGACGAGGGCCGCCAGTGTCCACGCGAGGAAGGGCGCCGCGCGCCGCCGCCATCGCATGGCACCTGTCTTCATCGAAGTGTCTCCATGCCGCATCCCACCGCTGCGCCCTACGGGAGTCGCCCCCGCGCTCGGTCGCCGGGGCAAGGTGCGAGCCCGATGCCTTCGCCCGAGGGGCTCCGCGTGGCCGGGCCCATTATAGAGGAAGGCGCGGGGAAGGCCGACTCGGCCGCTACTTGGTGTAGCGGAAGGGGAGAGCCTCCGTGTGGATGACGACGCCTGCCCGCTTTCGGAGGGCGGCCAGGGCCTCTTCGTAGGCCCGGCGGCTCCTCTCCTGCATGAGGAGGACCTGGATCTGGTCGGTGGCTTCCTCCCGGCTCACCTCCCGTGCAGGCGCGCGCTTCTCCACGAGAAAGATCCGGATGCCCTCGGGGTTCTTGCAGATCCGGCTGATGCTCCCCTCAGGAACGTCATGGACGGACTCGATCACCTCGGGCGGGAGGCTGGCCTCGTCGTAGGCCGCGGCCTGGCCGGCGTCGGGCGCGAGCGAGCGCTCCTCGGCCACATCCTGGAATCTCGTGGGATCGAGCGCGAGCTCCTCGCGGAGCTTCCGGGCCTCCTCCTCGTCGTCCAGCAGGATCTGGCGCAGGACGAGCCGCGCCGACTGCTGGAACTGCTCGCGGTGCTCGTCGTAGTAGGCGGCGATCTCCTCCCCGGAGATCTCGATGTCCGCGAGCACCTGCTCCTCGCGGAACTTCCTGAGCAGGACCGACCTCTCCGCCACCTTCCTGGCCGCTGCGGCCTCGGCGGCTCTGGTCTTGGAGCCTTCCGATCCCTCCAGGTAGCGCAGCTCCACCGAGGCCTCCTCATCCGAGACCGTCATGCCGCGCCGGATCGCCTCGCGGATGACGAGCTCTTCGTCCAGGAAGCGGTCGAGCAGGCGGCTGAGCAGCTCGTCGCCCGGCGGCTCGTCGGCCCCGCCGGGCTGCCCGGAGAGCGTCTCGCCCACGTACTCGTCGAAGCGAGCCAGAGGGATCGGCTCCCCTTCGATCTCGGCGATGACGGCGGACTCACGCTTGCCGGAGAAGTTGCATCCCGGAAGGGTGGCGTTGAGGAGCAATGCCGCGGCGGCGACGGCGATCGCGACATTCACCCGCCGCGCCGTGAGGGTGGCCCTCCGCCCGACGGCCTGCTCCTTCTGCTGAATAGCTGGAACGATTGAGCGCATGGCCGGGCAGCTTGCGATGAGCGCGGAGGCGATCCTCTGGAGACGTTGCGGGCTCAATCTACCAAGAGGGTCGAGAGGCCGCAACACGGGCCCGCTCAATGCAGCGCCTGGAGCGTCTCGAGGGCCTTCGCGATCCGCTCTTCCCGGGGCCATGCACCCGGGAGCTTGAGGACACCCGACGGAGACAGCGCCGCCCCGGGGCGGCTCTGGACCCAGCTCATCAGGCGCGCCGGATCGACGGGCGACGTCGGCGCGAACTTCACGAGGAGCGCGTCGCCCTTGTAGTCCACCTGCTGCACGTGCAGCCTCGCCGCGACGAGCCGTAGGCGAGCCGCCTCCAGGAGGCGGCGGGCGGGCGGGGGCAGCCGCCCGAAGCGGTCCTCCATTTCCTCGCGGACGCTCTCGAGCTCCGCCTCGGCTCTCGCCGAGGCCACCTTGCGGTACAGGACCAGGCGCAGCCCCTCCTCGGGGACGTAGCTCTCCGGGATGCGCAAGTCGGCGCCGAGGTTGATCTGGGTTCGCAGCTCGGGGAGGGGTTCTCCTCCCTTCATCTCCTCGACGGCGCGCTCGAGCATCTGGCAGTACATCTCGAAGCCCACCGCCGCGATGTGGCCGTGCTGGCGCGGGCCGAGCAGCTCTCCCGCGCCGCGGATCTCTAGATCCATGGCCGCGATGCGGAAGCCCGATCCCAGGTCCGTGAAGTCTTGAAGCACTTGGAGTCTCCTGCGAGCGGTCTTCGTGAGGGCCTGATCGGGTGGCACGAGCAGGTAGGCATAGGCCTGCCGATCGGAGCGGCCGATGCGGCCGCGAAGCTGGTAGAGCTGCGCCAGGCCGAACTTGTCGGCCCGGTTCACGATGAGCGTGTTCACTCGCGGAATGTCCAGGCCGTTCTCGATGATGGTGCTGGAGACCAGCACGTTGGCCTCTCCCCGCACGAACTTCATCATCGTCTGCTCGAGCTGGGTCTTGCCCATCTGGCCGTGGGCGACGAGGATCTCGGCCTCGGGCACGAGGCGCTTCACGAGCCCGGCGGCCGTGTCGATGGACTCCACCCTGTTGTGGACGAAGTAGACCTGTCCCCCGCGCTGCAGCTCGTGCCGGATGGCCGGAGCGATGATCGACTCCTTGAAGGGGAGGAGGTGGGTCTGGATGGCGAGGCGGCTCTCCGGAGGGGTCTCCACGAGGCTGAGGTCCACGACTCCGGCCATCGCCATCTGGAGCGTCCGCGGGATGGGCGTGGCGGTGAGGGTCAGCACGTCCACGGTCTTCTTCAGCTTCTTGATCCTCTCCTTGTCCTTCACCCCGAAGCGCTGCTCCTCGTCCACGATGAGGAGGCCGAGGTTCGAGAACTCGAGGTCGCCCGACAGGATCCTGTGGGTCCCCACGAGGATGTCGACCTCTCCCGCGGCCACCCCGGCGGCTGTCTCGGCCTGCTCCTTCGCCGTCCGCAGCCGGCTCATCATCTCGACGCGCGCCGGGAAGGGTGCGAAGCGCTCGCGGAAGGTCCTCAGGTGCTGGAAGGCGAGGACCGTCGTCGGGGCCAGCACGGCGACCTGCTTTCCGCCGATCACCGCCTTGAAGGCGGCGCGCAGCGCCACCTCGGTCTTGCCGAAGCCCACGTCGCCGCAGATCAGCCGGTCCATGGGCGTGGCGTTCTCCATGTCCTTCTTCACCTCGGCGATGGCACGGAGCTGGTCGGGAGTCGGCTCGAAGGGAAAGGCGGACTCGAACTCCGCCTGCCACCCCGTATCTTCGGGGAACGGGAATCCCTCCACGGCCTTGCGGGCCGCGTAGAGCTCGAGCAGCTCGGCGGCCATCTCTTCCATCGCCTTGCGTACTTTCGTCTTCGCTCGGGCCCAGGATGGCCCGCCCAGCCGATCCAGCGCGGGAGCACTCTCGCCCGTCCCGCTGTACTTGTGCACGAGATCGAGCCTCTCCATCGGCACGTAGAGGCGATCCTCGTTCTGGTAGGTGAGCACCATCACCTCCAGATCGTGACCGGCACTCGACACCTTCGTGAGCCCGTCATAGCGGCCGATGCCATGGTCCGCGTGAACGACGAGATCCCCCGTCCTGAGATCGCGGAAATCGGAGGCGAAGGAGGCGACGCTGCTGTGCCTCCGGGCCACGGGACGGGCGCCGAAGATCTCGTTTTCACTGATGAGGTGCCAGCCGCTCGAAGAGAACGAGAAGCCCGCGCTCACGTCGCCCTCTCCCACGAAGAGAGCTCCTCCGACGGGAGAGAGCGCTGCGTCTCCGGGCAGGCTCAGGGGGTGAAGCTCCGTCTCTGCCACGATCTCCCGGAAGCGCTGCGCGGTCCCCGCGCTGCTCATCAAGACGCAGTGGACCTCTCCGGCCTGGACTCCGCTCCGCAGCCGCTGAATCAGCGCATCGAGCCGCCCCCTGTAGCTGCCCGATCCACCCGCCCCCATCTCAACGGTGAGTGTGCCGGCCTCGTCCTCCCCTGTCTCCTGGACGCTGAGGTGCCTCAGTGACAGCCGGCATCGCTCCTCGAGGATCGCTTCGATCTCCTGCTCGGGGACGAAGAGGCCGTCCGGCCCCGGGAGCGGGGTGTTCGGAGCCGACTCGTGGGATCTCAGGTAGTCCGCCCTGAGATTGCGGGCCTCCTCCATTGTCATCTCCGGCTCGTCGATGCAGACCAGGTGGCCGGCGGCGTGGTCGAGAATCGTGGCTGTCTCCGGCAGCGCGAGGCGGGCACAGCTCTCGACCCCCGGGAATCTCCCCATCTGCTCGAGGAGGGCGATCAGGCGGTGGCCGCGATCACCCGCCCTGGTCAGAGCCCTCGACAGCGCGGCGCGCTCGGCGCCTCCCAGCGGAAGCTCGCGCGCGGGCGTGATCCTCACCTGCCCGGCCTCACCCACGCTCCGTTGCTCGGCGGGATCGAAGCGACGAAGGGAGGCGACCCTGTCCCCTTCCAGCTCGATGCGAACGGGAAGGTCGTCACCTGGCGGGAAGAGGTCGAGCACGCCTCCGCGGCGCGCGAACTCCCCGGGAGCACCGACGATCTCCACGCGCTCGTAGCCCGCCGCGACGAACCACCCTGTATCGTCGGCCTCGGGCCAGGGATCACCGGGTGTGAGAGTTCTGCACCTGCCGGCGAAGATCGATTGCGGGATGAGGGGAGTGAAGAGGGCCTCCACCGGCACGACGAGGAGGGCGCACTCTCCGGCCGCGAGGGCTGCCATGGCCCGCACCCGGCCGCTCACCCGGCTGAGGTGCGGAGCGATCCCCTGGTAGGGATCCGCATCGAGCGACGGAAAGAGGTGTATCCGTCCGGGTGGCACCATGCCGAATGCGCTCGACAGGGAACGCAGGTCGCGAAGAAGAATCTCGCCCTCGTCGTCGGAGCGGACGAGGATCGAGATGGGCCTGGAGAGCGCGGCCTGAAGCCCGAGGAGGAGAAAAGCCTTCGCGGGGCCGGGAAGGCCCGTCGCGGAGACGCACTTCACCCCCCCTCCATCTTCCAGGAGGGCCTCGGTGAGCCGCCTCGCCTCCTGAGAGGCGAGCGGCTGCAGGCAGGTACCTGCGAGGTGGGTGCTCATCCTCAGGGTGCCCAGGAGCCTCCCGGACGGGCAGGTCGAGCATTCTCGGTGCGAGCGGGCCGGTTTGCAAGGCGAGGCTCTCTCTGAAGCCTACGACCCGCTTCAGCCGCCGGCGCAGCCCGTGGGCCAAAAGAAGTTGTCTGGCGCCGCTTGCATCGTCATCACGCGCCACCCAGGACTTCGACAAGCTCGGCGACGACTTGGAGCTGGCTCTCGTCCGCGCTGCTGAGCACGATGGGCTGGAAGGCGGGGCTGACGGGCTTCAGTGTGATCCTGGCGTGGCGCCAGGAGCCGGCGTCCTCCGTCTTCTCGCTCTCGTAGCGCTTGACCGTGTAGCGCTCGCCGGTCTCGGGGTCGGTAGTGTCGCGTAGCTGGACGAGCACGGTCTTGCCCTGCCGGGTGCCCGTGACGGGTGCCGCGAAGAGGCAGTAGGCGCCGTCCGGGATGGCGGGCTCCATCG
>CAZMRF010000073.1:0-24258 GCA_964568735.1 uncultured Acidobacteriota bacterium | reverse complement strand
AGCCCACCCACGTGACGAACTTCTTGCCCGCGCGGGCCCCGAAGAGCCCGTTGAGCACGAAGCCCGCGAAGGGCAGGACCGGGATCAGCCAGAGCAGCGGGAACACGGAGCGGCTCCTACCACTTCATGAGGGCCACCTGGTCGACGTCGGTGCTCCGGCGCCGGCGGAAGATGGCGATGATGATGGCGAGGCCCACGGCCGCCTCGGCGGCGGCCACGGTCATGACGAAGAAGGCGAAGATCTGGCCCTCCATCCTCATGGCGTCGCGGGCCAGGGCGACGAAAGCAAGGTTGGCGGAGTTGAGCATGATCTCGATCGACATGACGATCACGAGCGCGGAGCGCCGCGTGAGGACTCCAACCACGCCCAGCGTGAAGAGGACCGCGCTGAGGGCGAGGACGTGCCCCACGGGCACCATCAGTTGATCTCCTTCTTGGCCAGGTAGAGGGCGCCAATCATGGCGGCCAGGAGCAGGATCGACGCGGCCTCGAAGGCAAAGAGGTATTCGTTGAAGAGGAGGCGGCCGAAGGCGGTGACGCTTCCGAACTCCCTGGGCACCGGCCCCGGCGCCGCCCCGCCGCCCACCTTCGCGAGCACCGGGATGATGGTCACCGCGAGCGCGCCGGCGCCGAAGAGCGTGGCCACGAGCTGCGTCGTCCCCACGCGCCCCTTGAATCCCTCCCCCGCCGGATCCAGAAGCATCACGACGAAGAGAAAGAGGACCATGATGGCCCCGGCGTAGAGGATCACCTGGATGATGCCGGTGAAGGGCGCCTCGAGGAAGACGAAGAAGACCGCGATCGAGCAGAGGTGCATCACGAGGGCCAGCACCTGGACGACCGGATTGCGGTGGAGGATCACCACCCCGGCCGTCAGGATGGCGACGAAGGCGTTCACCCAGAAGACGGTGGCGTCCATGGTCAGAAGAGCCCGACCAGGATGGCGGTGCCCACCCAGAGGATGTTCAAGAGCGCCAGCGGGAGGAGCACCTTCCATCCCAGCTTCATGAGCTGGTCGTATCGGAAGCGCGGCAGGGTCCAGCGCACCCAGATGTAGAGGAAGATGATGGCGGCGACCTTCCCCGCGAAGATCGCGCCGTGGGCAGCGGCCCGGCTCGCCGGAGCCAGCGCGGCGAGCCTGGGCTCCACGAAGGGGAGGTGCCATCCGCCCAGAAACAGCAGTGTGATGAGGCTGCTCGCCATCGTGACGTGGATGTACTCGCCCATGTAGAACGTGGCGAACTTCGTCGACGAGTACTCCGTGTGGTACCCGGCGACGATCTCGGCCTCGGCTTCGGGCAGGTCGAAGGGGAGCCGGTTCGTCTCCGCGAAGGCGGAGACGAGGAAGACGACGAAGCCCAGAGGCATCGCGACGGCGAACCACACGGTGCCCATCTGCTTCTCGACGATGTCCACCAAGCGGAGACTTTCGGATGCCATCAGGACACCCACCGCGGAGAGGGTCATCGCCAGCTCGTAGGAGATGAGCTGGGCCGAGGATCGGAGACCTCCCATCAGGGAGTACTTGTTGTTCGAGGACCACCCCGCGAGAACGACCCCGTAGACTCCCAGCGAGGCCACTCCGAAGATGTAGAGAATGCCCACGTCGAGATTCGCGATCTGGGGGACGATCGTCGTTCCGAAAGCCTCGAAGGGCCCGCCCACGGGGAGCACGGCGTAGGTCGCGAGCGCACAGGTCACCGTGATGGCCGGGGCCAGCATGAAGGTGGGCCGGTGCGCGGCGAGCGGCACGATCTCTTCCTTGAAGATGAACTTGAGGCCGTCGGCCAGCGGCTGGAGGAGTCCCCACGGCCCCACGCGGTTCGGCCCCAGCCGCTCCTGGATGAAGCCGGCAATGCGTCGCTCGGCGAAGGAGATGTAGGCCACGGCGGTGAAGACGATGGCCAGGAGGATCCCGATCTTGATCCCGGTGGCGACGGCCGTCGTGCCCGAGAGAAGAGCGGCGACCTCGCTCACGCGCCCGCCTCCCCTCGCGCCGTCCATGACGCCGCGGTCATCGACACCGGCAGCGGGCCCGGCTCGGGGACGCCCGGACCCGGCTTGAGCTGCTGCCCTCCTGCCCCGAGGGCGGTCCAGCTCATCCCTTCGAAGGCGGGAACCGCGCCGGCGACCTCCCGGAGGATCTGCGCCGCCGAATCGAACGAAGCCTCGACGCCCAGCTCGCGCAGGACGAGGCCGAGGACCTGCCAGACGGGGAGGTTCGCCGCGCGAGAGGTCACGCTCTTCCTGACCCGTTGCGCACGCCCCCTGTAGTTCACCCACGTCCCGTCGAGCTCGCTCCACGCCGCGGCCGGAATGGTCAGCGCGGCCGCGCGGGCCGCGGCGGTCCGGAAGGGCCCGACGGCCACGAGCGTCCCGTGCTCCTCCAGGCTCCCGAGGGCGTCGCCGCCTCCCGGAAGAGTCGAGAGATCCTCCCCCAGCATCAGGACGACTTTCACTCTCCTCGCCGCGATGTCCGCCATGAGAGCGCTCGACGAGCGCCCGCCTTCGTCCACGTCGAGGCCGAGGATGGCGGCGCCCGTCCTGTTGGCCGTCCGGTCAGCCCTGATCAGGAAGCCGTCGTTCCTGCCGCGCACGCGCTCGGGCACGACGACACGGAGCCCCTTCACGGCGCTCGCGAGGCCGGTGATCATCCAGAAGTCCTCGACCGTGAGGCTGCCGGAGGCGACGACCGCTGCCGTGCCCTCCGCCGCGCCGCGAAGCGCTTCGGCCAACGCCGCGACGGCCTCGCCCATGCGGATGGCCGCGAGAGATCCACCTCGCCGCGCCTCGGGCCGCTCGAGGCGCTCTGCGGCCTGGATTTCCTGGAACCCGAGCCTGCCCTCGTCGCACATCCACCAGCCGTTCACCTCCCGGTTCTCCCGGGGGGTGAGCCGCCATACCTGGTTCTCCGCGACACTCACGTTCACGTTGCAGCCCGTGGCGCAGGTGCCGCACGTCGAGGGCACGTCGCGCAGGTACCAGACCCGCTTGCGGAAGCGGAACTCCTTGAGTGTGAGGGCCCCCACGGGACAGAGGTCGACGACGTTACCCGAATAGTCGTTGTCGAGAGGCTTGCCGGGGAAGATCCCGATCTCGTTGTGCAGCCCGCGCTGGAAGACTCCCAGCTCCCCCGTCTTCGAGATCTCGTCGCAGAAGCGGACGCAGCGCGTGCACATGATGCACCGCTCGCAGTCCAGGACGACGTGGGGGCCCACCTCCACGTCCTTCTTGAACTGGAGGCGCGGCTCGCGCGAGCGTCCGGCGGTGTTCCCGTGCTTGAAGGAGTATTCCTGGAGCCGGCACTCGCCCGCCTGGTCGCAGATGGGGCAGTCGAGCGGGTGGTTCGCCAGGAGGAACTCCTCCACGCCCGCGATCGCGACGGTCACCTCCGGGGACCGGGTCTGCACGACCATGCCCTCCCCTGCCTGCGTGGTGCAGGAGGTGACCAGCTTGGGCATCTTCTCGATCTTCACGAGGCACATGCGGCAGTTGCCGGCCACCGTCAGGCCCGGGTGGTAGCAGTAGTGCGGCGGCACGGGGACGCCGGCGGCGCGAGCCGCCTCCAGGACGGAGGTGCCCCTGGGCACCTCGACCTCCTTGCCGTCGATTGTGAGCTTCACCGTCTCTGGCATCGACCCGTCATCCTGCAAAGCCTCATTTTACGAATACTCGGCCCTTCATCACGACTCCGGGACCGTGCAGCGGTGCTGGCGGATGTGATCGTCGAACTCGGCGCGGAACTTCGTCACGAAGGAGACGGCGGGACCCGCGGCCGCGTCGGAGAAGACGCAGATGGTCTTGCCTACCATGTTGTTGCAGACGTCGAGGATCGTCTCGCAGTCGCCTTCCATGCCTCCGCCCGCCTCGATCCGCTTCACGATCCGGTGGATCCAGCTGCACCCCACGCGGCAGGGAGTGCACTGGCCGCACGACTCGTGAGCGAAGAAGCGCAGCAGCCTCTCGAGGGCGCGCACCATGCAGACCGAGTCGTCCATCACCATCACGCCGGCCGAGCCCAGCATCGACTTCTTCGCGGCGAGCGAGTCGAAGTCCATCGGGAGATCCGCGCATTCCTCCGGGGTGAGGACCGCCGCCGAGGCGCCGCCCGGCACGACGGCCTTCAGCCTCCGATCTCCGCGCCAGAGCCCGCCGCCCATCTCCTCGATGAGCGTCATCAGGGGGACGCCCAGCGAGGCCTCGTAGACGCCCGGTCTCTTCAGATGGCCGCTGAGGCAGTAGAGCTTCGGCCCGGTGTTCTTCTCCCTTCCCACCGTGAGGTACCAGTCGGCGCCGCGCTCGATGATGCAGGGGACGTTCGCCAGCGTCTCGACGTTGTTGATCGTGGTCGGGCAGCCGTAGACGCCGCTCACGGCCGGAAAGGGAGGCTTCAGACGGGGGTAGCCCCGCTTTCCCTCGAGGGATTCCATCAGCGCGGTCTCTTCGCCGCAGATGTAGGCGCCCGCTCCACGGTGGAGGATGATCTCGCAGTTGAGCGCGGATCCGAGGATCCCCCTCCCGACGAACCCGCGCGAGCGCGCCTCGCCGATGGCTCTCTCGAGGACGCGGTAGGACTTCGTGAACTCGCCCCGGATGTAGACGAAGATCGTCTCCGCGCGGATGGCCCAGGCCGAGATCAGGAAGCCCTCCAGGCAGAGATGAGGATCCTCTTCCATGAGGAGGCGGTCCTTGAAGGTGCCGGGCTCGCTCTCGTCGGCGTTGACGACGAGGTAGGAGGGCTTCGCCGGCTGCTTCGGCATGAAGCCCCACTTCACGCCCGTGGGGAAGCCCGCTCCGCCCCGTCCTCTCAGCGCGGACTTCTTGACCTCCTCGAGGACGGCGTCGCGATCCATCGTGAGGGCCTTGCGCAGCGCCTGGTAGCCGCCGCGCTGCTCGTAGACCTCGAGCCTCGTGGATCCCTCGACGCCGACGTTCCTGGTGAGGATGCTCTCGCTCATGGCTCAGATTGCCGGGCGTGCGCCGAAGGGGATCGCCCTGCGCTCCAACTCCCGGCCACGTGTGTCATTTCAGCGACTCGATCAACTCGTCTACCTTCTCGATGGGATCCAGGTTCTCGTGGAAGTCGTCGTTGAGCTGGAGCATGGGCGCGGTGCCGCAGGAGCCCAGGCACTCCACGGTCAGGAGCGTGAACCTGCCGTCGGGGGTGGTCTCGCCCACGTCGATCCCCAGCTTTTGCTTCAGGTGGCCCACCAGCCGGTCGGCGCCGCGCAGGTAACAGGAGAGCGTCGTGCAGACCTGGAGGACGTGCCTTCCTACGGGCTTCGTGTAGTACATCGTGTAGAAGGAGACGACCCCGGCGACGTAGGCCGGGGAAGCTTCGATCGTCTCCGCGATCTGCTCCATCGCCCGGCGCCCGACGAAGCCCTGCTCGCGCTGCGCCACCCACAGCGCCGGAAGGAGCGCCGAGCCCTTCTGGGGATAGGCCGCGACGAGCCTATCGATCTCCGCGAGTGAGGCCGCCGAGAGGAAATGCCCCTCGTCAGGCTCGATCCCCTCGGGACCTGCCGGCCCGCGCAGCGCCACCGAGCCGGGCGGAGCGCCGGGAATCGCCGCCGGATCGGCCGGCAGTACCTTCAGCGCGCCTTTCTCCGACCGCCGCGGCTCGCTCACCGGCCTGCCTCCGGACTCGATACACCGGGCGCTTTCCCGCGCAGGAAACGTTCGAGGAAGCCCACCTCCCATCCTCTCCGACCGCTCACCTGTCCACCTCTCCCATCACGGGGTCGAGGCTCGCGATGATGGCGACCACGTCGGAGACCATCTGGCCCACGGCGATCTTCGGCAGCGCCTGGAGGTTGATGAACGACGGCGAGCGGATCTTCAGGCGGTAGGGGCTCCCGCCGCCCTCGCTCTTCACGAAGAAGCCCAGCTCGCCCTTCGGGGCCTCGATGGCGTGGTAGACCTCGCCGACGGGAGCGTCGAAGGACTCCGTGACGATGATGAACTGGTGGATCAGCTCCTCCATGCTCGTGAGGACTTTCTTCTTGTCGGGCAGGGCCACCTTCTTGTCGTCGGTGATGATCGGGCCGCCGGGCATCCTGGCAATCGTCTGCTGCAGAAGGCGGGCGCTCTGGCGCATCTCCTCCAGCCGGACGAGGTAGCGGTCGTAGACGTCGCCCACCGTGCCGACGGGGACTTCGAAGCTCAGATCGTCGTAGCCGGAGTAGGGCTCGGCCTTGCGAAGGTCCCAGTCCTTGCCCGAGGCGCGGAGGTTCGGTCCCGTCACGCCAAGATCGATGGCGTCTTCCAGGGCCAGCACGCCGACCTGCTTCGTCCTCTCCACCCAGATCTTGTTGTGGGTGAGCAGGCTCTCCCACTCGTCGATTTCCCTGGGGAACCTCTCCACCCAGGCTTTCAGCCCCTCCAGGAAGCCTCCGGGAAGGTCGCGCGCGAGGCCGCCGACCCTGGTGTAGGAAGTCGTCATCCGGGAGCCCGTGAGGGCCTCGATGAAATCGTAGAGAATCTCGCGCTCCCGGAAGGTATAGAAGAAGACCGTGATCGCCCCTAGGTCCACGGCGTGCGTCCCGAGCCAGAGCAGGTGGGCCGAGATGCGGCTCAGCTCGCAGCACAGGACGCGGATCATCCGCGCGCGGGCCGGCACCTCCAGGTTCAGGAGCTTCTCGACCGCGAGAACGAAGGCGACGTTGTTGGAGAGCGGAGCGAGGTAGTCTAGGCGGTCGGTGTAGGGGATGAACTGGTGGTAGGTCTTGTTCTCCGCGATCTTCTCCATCCCGCGATGGAGGTACCCCACGTGAGGAGTGCAGCCGCGGACGATCTCCCCTTCCAGGTCAAGCACGAGCCTCAGAACGCCGTGAGTCGCCGGATGGGAGGGGCCCATGTTGACGGTGACCAGCTCGCTGCCGCCTTCCAGCTTCTCCCGCGTCAGGGGCATCCGCGTCAGGCTCCGTGACCTTCGAGGGGGAAGTCTCTCCTGAGCGGATGGAACTCGAAGTCCTCGGGCATCAGGATGCGCCTGAGATCCGGATGGCCCTCGAAGATGATGCCGACCATGTCGAAGGCCTCGCGCTCGTGCCAGTTCGCGGTGCCCCAGACGCCCGTCACGGTGGCGACCCTGTTCGTCTCGGCGAGTCTGACCTTGAGGCGGAGGCGGCAGTTGTTCTTGAAGGAGTAGAGCAGGTAGACGACCTCGTATTCCCAGTCGCGATCGATGAAGTGAATCCCCGCGATGTCGGTGAGCATGTCGAAGGAGAACGCGGGATCCAGCTTCAGGAAGCTGCAAGCCTCGACGATGGCGCTCCCCTCCATGAGGACCGTGACCTCCCCGCGGAAGACCGAGGCCTCACCCACGGCGTCGCCCATCTTTTCTTTGAGGCGCGCGGCGGCCTTGACAGAAATGGGATGGGGGTTGACCCAGCGCTCGATGCTCACTCCCACTGGAGCCCCCCGCGGCGCCAGCAGTAGATGTAGCCCACGACCAGGACCCCGAGGAAGGCCAGCATCTCGAGGAAGCCGAAGAGGCCCATCTCCCGGAAGAGGACGGCCCAGGGATAGAGGAAGGCCGCCTCGATGTCGAACAGGATGAAGAGCATCGCGACGACGTAGAAGTGGATGGGGGCCCGGTGGCGCGCGCTCTGGATGAGCGGCATCCCGCACTCGTAGGTGGAGAGCCTCGTGCGGGAGTGGCGCTTGCGGCCCGCGATCTCGGAAATCGCGATCATGCCGAAGGCCACCAGGGCGGCGGCACCGAGGAGCATGAAAGCCGGGAGGAAGTCCTGGGACATCTCTGACTCGGGGGTCCACGGGCTGCGGCGCCTGCGGAGGCGCGCGGACCGGAGGAGCGTTCGTGCCTCCGCTCACAAGCTCCCGCGCGCCGTCGCCGCGAATTCGAAAACGGGCGGCAACTCTACCACAGCCCCGGAAAGAGGGTCAACGAAGCCGGCTTCCTTCGATCTCATGCAACTCATTGCAGAATAGGGGGTTGCTCGATCCAAGGTCCGGGAAGGGCATCCTCGCAAGGCTTTGACTGAGGCCGGAGCCGGTGCATCCCGTCATCTACAATGTGCCACCTATGCGCCTTCCCGAAAGATCTGACGATGGCTACATCCACGGGACCGACCCGGAGGAGCAGGCGCGGCTGGCACTGATGAACGACCTCATCAACGCGCCGTCGCTCGCGGAGATGAGGCTGCGCGGGGGCGAGAGAGTCCTCGAGATGGCGAGCGGGCTCGGGGTCATGGCTCGCGCGATGGCGCGCGCGGCGGGGCTCTCCGGGAAGGTCGTCGGGATCGAGAGGAGTCCCCAGCAGATCGAAACGGCGCGCAGGCTCGCACGGCAGGCGGGCGAGGAGAGCCTGATCGAGACGCGGCAGGGGGACGCCTTCGACCCACCGCTCGCCGCAAACGAATGGGGCACCTTCGACGTGGTCCATGCCCGCTTCCTTCTGGAGCACGTGCGTGACCCGCTCGGGATCGTGAAGGTCATGGTGCGGGCGGCGCGGCCGGGCGGCCGCATCGTCGTCGAGGACGACAATCACGACACGCTCCGCCTCTGGCCCGAGCCCCCCGGCTGGAGAGCACTCTGGCAGGCCTACATGGATCGCTTCCGCAGCCTGGGCTGCGATCCGCTCGTCGGCACGCGGCTCGCAGCCCTCCTTCACGAGGCGGGAGCCATCCCAGCTCGGACGGCGCTCATTCCCTACACATCCTGCCAGGGCGGCCCACTCTTCGAAGGGATCACGCGGAACCTCGTCGAGGTCGTCGCCGGCACGCGCGGAGGGATCCTCGAAGAGGGGCTACTCGCAGCGACGGACTTCGACGAGGCTATCGCGGCACTCGAAGCGTGGTCACGCCGCCCCGACGCGGCCGCCTGGTACTACATCGCCTGGGCCGAGGGCCGCCGCCCGGAGCAATGACTCAAGGAACCCCCGATCCAGATCGTACTCGAATGATTATTCGAGTACGATCGGAGACCGTGACGAGACCAGGAGAAGCCGCATGAAACCACCCGCAAGCTTCCACGAGCTCAGTCTCGTAGTGGCCTCGACCTCAGATCACCACGCACGGGCGGCAGAGCTCTTCAAGATGTACGGGGCCATACCCGGCATCAAGGCCTGCCTGGTCTCCTTCGATGAAGAGGTCGCCTCGCTACCCGGGGAGTACGCGCCTCCAGGGGGGTTCCTTCTCCTCGCCTTCGAGGGGGAGCGCGCCGTGGGATGCATCGGGATCAGGAAGCTCGGCGAGGGTGTCTGTGAGATGAAGCGGCTCTACGTCCGACCCGAGGCGCGGGGGACGAAGGCCGGGCGGAGGCTCGCGGAGGAGGCCCTGGTCCGGGCCGCGAAGCTCGGCTACCAGAAGATGCGGCTCGAGACGCTGCCCGGGAAGATGCCGGCCGCCGTGGCGCTCTATCGATCGCTCGGCTTCGTCAAGATCGATCCCTACGTGACCTCGCCCGTATCGGGTGCGCTCCACATGGAGCTGAGCCTGCCGTGAGGCTCCAGCCCTCGGGCGAGATCTTCCAGGCCGCCGGCCGAGACTCCCGATGAAGCGCCTTCCGGTGCACTCCGGCGCTCCCGCGAGCTCGGGCACCCAGGCCGTCGATCCCATCTGCGGGATGACCGTCGATCCCGCCACGGCGCTTTCCGCGATCGGGGACGACGGGAAGACCTGCTACTTTTGCTCGGAGTGGTGCCGCGACGAATTCCATAAGCGAGGCCCGCCGGTCGCATCGCCGCACCACGCGGCCGCGCAGGCGCACGACAGCGAGTCCACTGCAAGTGTGCGTGCCGCTGCTGCGCAGTCCGCTGCGGCAGCGAAGGGCTCGTGGACCTGCCCGATGCACCCGGAGATCGTCATGCCGGGGCCGGGCTCGTGCCCCATTTGCGGGATGGCACTGGAGCCGATGGAGATCGGCGCCGAGGATGAGGAGAACCCTGAGCTGCGCGACATGACGCGCCGGTTCTGGGTCGGCGCAGCCCTCGCGACTCCTGTTTTCGTTCTCGGGATGTCCGACATGATCCCAGGCCAGCCTCTCCACCAGGTCCTCAGTGAGCGCGCCCTTCACATCATCAGCCTCCTCCTCTCGGCACCCGTCGTCCTCTGGTGCGCGGCCCCCTTCTTCCAGCGCGGATTGGCTTCCGTCGTGAATCGAAGCCCGAACATGTTCACGCTGATCGCGATGGGGATCGGCACCGCCTGGCTCTACAGCCTTGCGGCGACTCTCGTCCCCGGCGCCTTCCCCGCCTCGTTCCGGAGCGCGCACGGGACGGTCGGGGTCTACTACGAGGCGGCGGCTGTCATCACCGTGCTGGTCCTCCTCGGGCAGGTTCTCGAGCTGCGCGCCCGCGGGCGGACGAGCAGCGCCATCCGGGCGCTCCTCCGCCTCGCCCCCGAGACGTCACGCCTCATCCGTGATGACGGCGCCGAGATCGACGTGCCCACGGCGCACGTGCATGTGGGCGACAGGCTTCGAATCCGGCCGGGGGAGCGCATACCGGTGGATGGCGTGGTCGCCGAAGGATCCAGCGCCGTCGACGAGTCGATGGTCACCGGCGAGCCGATCCCCGTCGAGAAGACCGGCGGCTCGGCGCTCGTGGGAGGCACGATCAACGGCACGGGTTCTCTGATCATGAGGGCCGAGCGCGTCGGCGCGGAGACGCTCCTCGCGCGGATCGTGAAGCTCGTCGGCGAGGCGCAGCGCAGCCGCGCTCCCATCCAGAAGCTGGTCGACCGCGTCTCCGCCTGGTTCGTCCCCTCGGTGATCACGATCGCCGCGGCCACCTTCGCCGGATGGGCCGCCTTCGGCCCCGAGCCCGCGATGGCTCACGGACTCGTCGCGGCCGTCTCCGTCCTCATCATCGCCTGTCCCTGCGCGCTGGGACTCGCCACGCCGATGTCGGTGATGGTCGGCATGGGGCGCGGCGCGACGGCCGGCGTGCTCGTGAGGGACGCGGGGGTGCTCGAGATCCTCGGCAAGGTGGACACGGTGGTCGTGGACAAGACGGGGACTCTCACGGAAGGAAGGCCGCGCGTCGCTTCATTGGTTCCAGCACCAGGATCTTCCGAGAAGGAGCTTCTGACCCTCGCCGCCATCCTCGAGAAGGCGAGCGAGCATCCCCTGGCCGCCGCCATCGTCGAGGCGGCCGAGGCGCGCGGGCTCGACGCCGGAGGTCGCGTCGAGGACTTCGAGGCGATCCCGGGGCGCGGAGTTCGGGGGAGGATCCGCGGCCGGCTCGTCGTGCTTGGCAACGACGCAATGATGGGAGAGAACCCTCTGGTGGATGCGAGTGAAGGGCTGCGCAGGGACGGCCAGACCGTCGTCCATGTCTCTGCGGACGGCGCGCCCGTCGGGATCATCGGAGTCGCCGACACGATCCGGGCCACGACGCCCGAGGCGATCCATGCGCTTCACGCCCAGGGTGTCCGCGTCGTGATGCTCACCGGTGACAACCGGGTCACAGCGGAGGCCGTGGCCCGCTGGCTCGGCATCGACGAGGTGATCGCCGGTGTCCTCCCCGACGGCAAGGCCGAAGCCGTGAGGCGCCTTCAATCCGAGGGGCGGATCGTCGCCATGGCCGGCGACGGGATCAACGACGCCCCGGCCCTCGCTCGCGCCCACGTCGGGATCGCCATGGGCACGGGAACCGACGTCGCCATCGAAAGTGCCGCCGTCACCCTCGTGAAGGGCGACCTGCGCGCCATCGCGCGGGCCCGCCGCCTCGGCGCCGCCGTCATGACGAACATCCGCCAGAATCTGCTCCTCGCCTTCGGCTACAACGTCCTGGCGATCCCCATCGCCGCAGGCGCCCTCTACCCGCTGCTGGGGGTTCTCCTCAGCCCCATGATCGCCAGCGCCGCGATGAGCTTCAGCAGCGTCTCCGTCATCGCCAACGCACTGAGACTGAGGAAGGTTATCCTCTAGGATCCCTCGGTCGACGCGATCGGCGGCGTGGCCCCGGCTCCCACCGCGAAGTGATGGCCGAAAATCAGCCATTCCATGGTTGATTTTCAGCCATGGGGAGGCTGTTGCCCCCCGGGGGCGCTCTGCCGTATCCTCGACCCCGGAGAACGGGGGGCTCCGGAAGATGTCCGAACCGACGACCCGGGCTACTCAGATCGTCAGGCTCACATCCGATATCCTCCACTGGTCGATCCGGGACGAGAGAATCAAGCACCGGAGCGACGCCTACGCGATCCGCGACGAGGAGCGGACGGTCCTGATCGATCCCCTCCCCCTCGAGGAATCCCTCTACGCAGAGCTGGGCAAGGTGCAGGCGATCTGCCTGACGGGCTCCTGCCACCAGAGAGCCTCATGGAGCCTGCGCCAGCGCTTCGGCGCGAAGGTCTACGCTCCGCGTGGAGCGTCGGGGCTGGAGCAGACCCCGGACGTCTGGTACGGCTCGAACGATCGCCTCCCCGGCGGGCTGAAGCCGATCCACTCCCCGGGGCCGACGGAGGCCTACTACGCCTTTCTCTTCCCGCAGGGCAGGGGCTCGCTCTTCTGCGCCGACCTCCTCGTTCACGACGGCACGAAGGTGACGCTCCTGCCGGACAAGTACATGGACGATCCCGTCCGCCTCCGGGAGTCGATCCGGAAGCTCATGGACCTGAGGTTCGGGCTCCTCTGCTTCAGCCACGGGCCCCCTCTCATCGCCGCCCCTCACGAGGTGATCCCCGGGGCCCTCGAGTCCGACGCCGCAGGCGGGCACTGAGGACGCTACGCGCTCCCGGCGTGTCGCCGGACCGCCCTGGGGCATCCATCAGAGAGAGCGCGATGGGCGTGGGCTTGCACCCGGGTTTGGCTCCGTTTACAGTCATGTCGTCCCGGAGCCGCTCGCCACGGCTCTCTCGCCCCCGCTCCTGAAAGACCTATGAGACTGAATCTGCGGCGGCGACGTCCTGCCCCCTCCCGAGGGAGGATGCGCCGGATTCTCGGCCGCCTCGTCCTCCCTCTCGGCGCCGTCGCCGTGGTGGGGATCCTTGCCGGCCTCTGGTACTCCGACCGCCTCGCAGGGATCTTCGAGGCGCGTGAGCAGGAGGTGGCTTCGAGCCTCCTGAGCCGCCCTTTCCACCTTCGCCCGGGAGTCCTCACCACGCCGGAGGACCTGGCTCGGCGGCTGGAGCGCCTCGGCTACCGCCGCGTGAAACGGAGCGTCACCGAGGAGGGCACCTACACAGCCTGGGGCGGCGGCGTACAGGCCTACCTCCGCGCCGGCCGCGACGAGCGGGGAGACCATCCGGCACGCGTCGTCCGGGTGAGGTCAAGGGAAGGAAGGATCGAGAGCGTCGATCGCGATGATGCATTCCTCGAGCCCGAGACACTCACGCTCTTCCACGGGCCGGAGATGGAGGAGCGGGAGCTCGTCGAGCTGACAGACTGCCCGAAGCACCTGCTCGACGCCATTCTCGCCGCCGAAGATCGGCGCTTCTTCACGCATCCCGGCGTCGATCCGGTCGGCATCCTGCGCGCGCTGTGGGCCAACGCCACCTCGGGGAGCTTCACGCAGGGCGGCAGCACCGTGACGCAGCAGCTCGCGAAGAACCTCTACTTCAGCGGGGAGCGCTCCTACACGCGGAAGACGAAGGAGGCCTTCGCCGCCATGGTGCTCGAGGCCCGCTACACGAAGGAGCGGCTGCTCCGGGCCTACTTGAATGAGATCTACCTCGGGCAGAGGGGCCCAGCCTCCATCCGCGGAGTGGGCCGCGCGGCGCGCCACTACTTCGGCAAGTACGTCGGCGATCTCACGCTCGGGGAGTCGGCCCTCCTCGCGGGGATGATCCAGGCGCCGGGTCGTTACAACCCCTTCCTCTACAAGGAGGCCGCGCTCGCGCGCAGGAAGCTCGTCCTCAATGCGATGATCGAGATGGGCGCCATCTCCGAAGAGGATCGAAAGGCTGCAGCCGCAGAGCCCCTGAGTCTCAGGCCCGCATCCGAGCGCGGCCGTGGCGCCGCGGCCGCCTACGTCATCGACACCGTCCGGCAGGAGCTCATCGGGAAGTACGGCTCCGACTTCTGGCAGCGCGGGATCCGCGTGCGGACCAGCATCGATCCGGTCTACCAGGAGGCCGCGGAAGACGCCGTCGCTTCCGGGCTCGCCCAGCTCTCGAAGGAGTTCCGCTCCGTGCGCAAGGGGCGCGATGGCGCATCGCTGCAGGCCGCGCTCATCACGCTGGACCTGCGCGACGGCGCTGTCCTCGCCCTCGTCGGAGGGCGGGACTTCTCGGCCTCCCAGTTCAACCGGGCGACCTCCGCGCGGCGGCAGCCCGGCTCGCTCTTCAAGCCCGTGGTCTACCTGGCGGGGCTGGCCCACCCAGGGGACGGCGAGGAGCCGGGATGGCTGGATCGATGGCGCCAGCGCTGGTCGGGGGGCGAGGACGTCGTCCTGATGCCCTTGGGCGATAGGGAGGGCCAGGAGGATCTCGTCGTTCCGGCGCGCCGGAAAGGTGGCGTCCGCAGCCCCATCGCCGAGGGGAAGAAGAGGCACTGGTGGTCCTGGGACGATCCCGACGAGTCTACCGACGAGTCCACCGATCCCAACCAGATCGATGAGGAGCGCACGGTCGAGGAGGCTCCCCATCTGCCCCTCAGCGCGGCGACGATCCTCCTCGACGAGCCCTACGAGATCGAGTCGGGCGGGAAGACCTGGTCGCCTCAGAACTACGACCGCGAGTTCCGCGGGCCGGTCACCGTGCAGCGCGCGCTCGAGGAGTCGCTCAACGTGCCCACGGCACGCGCGGCCGCCGCCATCGGCTTCGGCCGGGTCGCCCGGACGGCCAGGGCGCTCGGGATCCACTCGACGATGCCCGAGCTTCCCTCCCTGGCGCTGGGCACAGCCGAGGTGACGCCGATGGAGATGGCCACCGCCTTCTCCACCATCGCGAATGAGGGCCGGCGCAGGCAGCCCTGGGTCATCGAGCGGATCGAGGGGGAGGACGGCGGTGCCCAGGCGCTCAGATCGGAGTGGCCCTACCCCACGGGCGGAGCCGAAGCTCCACCCGTCGAAGCGCCGGCGGCCGGCCGCGGTTCTGGCCGTGGGATCCCGCGCAAGGGCGAAGCGGAGACGGACGGCGATCTCGTTCCTGCGCGCGCCACATGGATCATGACGGGCCTTCTCGAGGGAGTCATGATCCACGGCACGGGCAGGACCGCCGCGCAGCTCGGATTCTACGGCACGGCGGCAGGCAAGACGGGGACGAGCGACGGCGGGCGCGACCTCTGGTTCTGCGGCTACACGCCCGACCTGCTCACCCTCGTATGGGTGGGCTTCGATGACGGAACGCCCACGCACCTGAGTGGCGCCCACGCGGCACTCCCGATCTGGGCCGAATACATGAAGAAGATCGGCGCGGGAACCTCCCGCCCCTTCGACGCTGACGCCCGCCTCCTCTGGGCGCCCATCGATCCGACGACGGGCATGCTGGCGGGACGGCGCTGCCCCGAGACCCGGTGGGCTCCCTTCATCCCGGGCACCGAGCCCGTCATGCGGTGCACGCAGCACGAGAGCTTCTGGGATCGCTGGCGGGAGTGAGGGCTACCAGCTCCGCGTGAAGGAGAGGTAGGGGTAGAAGCGCCTCTCGCCGCGCCAGTAGCCCCACGCCGCGTCGGCCCGCACGACGAGGGGCGAGCCCTCGGCCTGCCAGCGCAGACCCAGGCCGACGCCGCGCGCGAAGCGCACGTCGAGCGTCTCCTCGTACGACACGCTTCCCGCATCGAAGATGAGCGCCGTCTTGAGGTTCCTCTGAAGGGCCGACATCAGAGAGCTCCCGGGAGCCATGGCGCGGAAAGGGATCGGCACCCAGAGATCGTTCTGCGCCGACCAGAAGCGCCGTCCGAGGAAGTCGTCCCTCAGGAAGCCTCGAAGCGACGTCGCACCTCCCAGGGCGAACTCCTCGAAGATGGGCGCGTCCCTGTCCACGATGCCGCCCTTCCACGACATGTCGAGCTCGAGGCCCGGCGACCAGGCGTAGTGCTGGCGCAGCTCTCCCGAGGCGCGCTTGAAGGTGGTGTCGCCTCCCCACGCCTTCGTGGCCACCTCGGCCCGCGGCCTCAGCTCCCACCAGAAACGCGGAGCGCGGAATTCATGGTGGAAGGCATACCTCATCTCGATCCCCAGGAGGTTCACGTCGTTGAGGCGCCCTCCCGGAACGTTTGCGCTCCGCGGCGCGATGCCCCCGTTGACCGGTATCTGGAACTGTCCAAACGTCACATGGTAGCGATCGACCCAGAGGCTTCCCCGAAGCGAGTGGCCCTGCTGGTTGACCCAGGGCTCGAGCCCCATGGTGACCCTCGCACCCGCGCGGCGCTCGTCGGTCTCGACGCCTTCGAGGAGCCTGTCGGGGACGAACTCGTCGTAGAGCTTCACGTCCGCGAAGAGGTTCCACGTCGTCACCGAGGCCGGAAGGATGTAGGGGAGACGGTAGCGGATCGCCCCCGCGAGCTGCTGCGCGACGTAGGGCGAGACCTCGACGCTGTCGAACTCCCGGAAGAGATGGGCGCGCTCGTAGAAGAGGCGCGCGACGACGAGGCTCCGGCGCGTGTACTCGGCCTCCGTGCTGAGCCACCCCAGGCGAAGGGGTTCGACGTCCGGCTGGATCCCCGCGTCCTCAGCCGGGATCTTCCCGGGGGTCACGGCCAAGCCTGCTCCAGGCTCCGGAAGACCCCCCTCTTCTCGCGGCCTCGCGCCGGCCTCGTACTCTCCCACCCGATCCCTCGCCCCTCGCCAGTCGCGCAGGCGGGGTCGCCGCGTGACGGCGAGGCGGCTCGCGGGAATGTCAGTTGGAGCGGACGGGATCCGGACGATGTCGTAGCCGAGGCGGGAGAGATCGTACTCGTCCCGGGCCAGGCACTCGTGGTTGAGGAGCTGGCCTTCACTCGTGCGCAGCGCGCGAGTCACCACGTGGGGGCGATCGATCGGCTCGAGCCCCTCGAGAAGGCCCGAATCGACGTGGCCCCGGAGGGAATCCGGCCCCAGGGCGACCTCCTCGACCACGCAGGGGGCCTCGACGATCGTGACGCCGAGCCTCCCCTCGGAAAAGGCAATCCGGATCGACGGCAGGTAGCCGAGATACTCGTAGTGACGGGCGATCTTCCTGCGCACCTCGTGCTCTTCGAAGGGATCGCCGACGAAGCCTCCCAGCCACGCACGGACCCGCTCGTCCGTGTACAGAGCCCTGGGGGCGCCGGAAGCCCCCGATGGGGTGAGGACGACAACCTCTCCGATCTCGCGAACGACCGGAGCCGCCGCATTTTCCGCCCGGAGGCTCGCAGCCGAGAGCAAGACCGCGGCGAGAACCAGGAAAGAGGGCTGGAGGATCGTCCGGAGCCACATCGCCCTTGTTGACACCTCCAAGCTCATTGCACTTCGGCCGCCGGGGCTGCCACGTCGATCGCAGGGCGGACAGAGCCGCGTGCGACGGCCCACACGCCCGCCAGAACGAGGACCCCTCCCGCCACGACGCTCCCCGAAATCGGCTCGCCGAGCAGGGCGGCCGAGACAGCCACGGTCACGAAGGGTTCGAGGTAGAGATACGAGCCGGCGCGCGCCGCACCGTGCTCGCGCAGAGCGGCGTACCAGAGCAGGAAGCCCGCGCCGCTGCAGACGAGACCAAGGAAGGCCGTCGCGAGAGCCGAGGCCGCAGTGAGAGGGCGGTGGAGGATGCCGGCCCACGGGACGAAGGCCGCCAGGAGCACGGCGCTGGCTGCCATGGCCGGGACGGTGATCCGAAGGGCGCCGTTCCGCGCGACCGCACCGGCCCCGGCCAGCGTGTAGAGCGCCCAGGTGAAGCAGGAGAGGAGCTGGAGCGCGTCACCGGTGCGGGCCTCGGCGAAGCCGGGAGTGGTGGCGGCGATGATGAGGACGACGCCCGAGGTCGCGACCAGCAGACCGGCCCAGGCCGCCGGGCTCAGCCGCTGCCTCAGGAAGAACCAGCCTCCGAGAGCAATCGGGATCGGCGTGAAGCCGATGATCCAGCCGGCGTTCATCGCCGAGGTGTAGCGCAGCCCGATCGCCTGGAGCAGGATGTGGCCACCGAGGATCACGCCAAGGAGAAGCGCGATCCAGCGGTCACCTCGGGCGGGAAGGATTGACCGGCGGGTGACGAAGCCGGCCGCCACGAGCACCGCCGTGCCCGCGACCATCCGGACGGCCACCAGGCCGATCGGCGTGAAGGACTCCAGCGCGATCCGTGTCGCGACGAACGAGGCGCCCCACACGCAGATGGCGAAAAGAGCCTTCCCCGACCAGAGCGCGCGGCCTGGGCCGGAGTGTGCCGAGGGGTGTCTCATCGAAGCTCTTCGTCGTTCCTATTCCATCCTGTCCGGAAGCCGCAGTCTCCTATAATCCGCGCGACGGCCTCGTGGGGTGAAGAGCATAGGATGAGAGTACTAGTCCGTGGCCGGCTTGTCCGGACAGTCGCCTGGTTTGTGGCGTCGGCCTCGTGCGTGGCCGCCATCGTGTCGTCGAGCGGTTCCGCGCTGGGAGCAGTCGCTCCTCCACATACTCCACGACATGCATCGCCGGGCGACGTAGCTCCGCAACAGCGCCTCCCCCCGGGAGAGACTCCTCAGGCTCCCGCAGCCGGGACCGACAATCCCGATCTCCCCCGCTTCGAGATCTCCGTCTCCTACGTCGCGAACCTGGTTCACTGGGTCGACAACCTTGCCGGTTCCTCTCGCGGGAAGACCATCCGCACCTATCGCAGGTACTGGCAGACGCGCTACGGCGCGCACACACCCGGGGAGATGGATCAGCTCCGCCGCTGGGAGGCGATCCGCGCCAAGCCGCAGAACCTGTCCCAGCCCGTGCCTCGCATCGAGACGGGCTGTCTCCCCCAGGCGGTCGACAGCCCGGGTTGGCACCAGAGCTTCCTCCTCCGATCCTACGAGGCCACCTCGATAGGGGCCTTCGTGGACTCCCTGAGCGATCAGCTCGACGACGCGGAGCGCTCCGACCTGCGCTCGATCCTGGAAGCCTTCGAGCCGCGCTTCGCGAAGATCTGGCAGAGCATGTCCTACATGAAGGAGTTCGAGGGGCAGTTCCGCCGCTACATCGATCGCAGCGGCCTGCGCCCGTTTCTCGGAGAAGTCGCCCGTTTCCTCGGGGTCAGACCCGGCGACTTTCCTCCCGGGAGGCTGCACCTGATGACCCTCCCCGAGGAGGGCGTGACCTTCGCCTCCGCCATCGGCCGCGATCTCATGATGGAGATCCGACCCGGCGACGGCCCCGAGGAGCAGGTCCAGGTGATCGCCCACGAGACGGCTCACTACCTCTGGCAGATGATGACCCCCGAGCGGGTCGACGCCCTGGCAACGCAGATCCACTCGGCATCCCCCGACGGTCCCGTCATCTTGACGATGATGCGGGAGGGGCTGCCCACGGCCATCGGCCAGGGGATGGCGGATGCGAGGCTGGTGCCCCGGAGGTTCGGCCTCCAGTTCCCGTGGTACCACCTCGCCTCGATCGACCGCTTTGCGAAGGAGATCTACCCGCTTCTCGACGAGGCCCTCATGAAGCGGCAGACCATCGATCAAGGATTCCTCCCCCGGATAGCGCTCAGCGGCGCGGGCGCTCTCGCAGCGAGCGCCGCTCCGACGGACTACCTCACCGAGGCCCTTCACGCTGTGGGCCACGGAATGCTCCAGGCCTACGGCCAGGTCATCCAGCAGCGCCCCTTCAGCCGAAGATGGCTCTTCCCCGCCACCGACCCGGAGGCTTCCGGTTTCCTCGAGCGCTACCGGTGCCTTGGAGGGCTGATTCTCCTCGGGCCGGCGGAAGCAGCCGCTCCCTCGACCGTCGCTGAGGCACTCAGGCTGCCCAAGCGACCCGAAGTTGCACCAACCGCGACGACCTCGAAGGTGCCACAGAACTCAACATCCATCGTGTCTGATCGTCCGCGCAACGACGTGGGCAGCGGCGATGACCCATCGAGCCATCAGGACGATGGTGTCTCAGGTCCCGGCAGCCCAAAAACCGCGAAGGACGGCGGCCCTGATGCATCAGGTGCGCCCGAGGAGGCGCTCAGGAGCGGCGTCTACGCGACGCGTCGGCCCGGCGGCGGGGTTCTCTTCCACCTGGTCGCTGCGCGCGAGGAGGACATCCCGCGCGTCGCCGATCTCTTCCTGCGCCTCCGCCGCGTCCCCGACGCTCCGATCCTGCTCGACCCACCGGCCAAGTAGCGAACGAGGGTTCCCATGCGGGGCGCGGGGGGCTAGAATGGGCACGCCGGTCCGGCAACCCGCCCCAATCGAGACGATGGAGGTGGCAGGTGGTTGTCCTCGATAGCGAGAGCATCGATCGCCTGCGGAGCATGACTCCGCGCGAGGCTGTCGAAGCCGGCGTCCTGACCTGGGATCAGATCGAAGAATACGAGCGGTACTGAGCGGGGCCGCCGGCCGGAGCGGCTCCGCGCAAAGGATGCAGCGTGGAGTTGTTCCTCAAAGGCCTGGTCAGCTACCAGCAGCTCAACCTCGAGATTGCGTCGCTCGACGCCCGCCTCTCGTCCATCCCTGGCGAGATCGAAGCCCTCGACCGCCGGCAGGAGCAGGCCGGCGCTGTCATCAAGGATGCGCGCCACCGGCACGAAGAGTGCCTCAAGAGCAGGCGCAGCCTGGAGCGGGACGTGCAGGACCTCGAGCAGAAGGTCGTGAAGTACAACGACCAGAGCCGCGACGTGAGGACGAACGACCAGTACCGGGCGATCCTGAACGAGATCCAGACCGTGAAGACCCGCATCGGCGAGGTGGAGGAGAAGATCCTCCTGGCGATGGAGGAAGCCGATTCCCTGGAGAAGCAGATCGGCGAGGCGGAAAAGGCAGTATCCGGCAGGAAGAAGGAGTTCGACGCCGCCCGGAAAGTGCTGACCGAGGAGAAGGAGAGGGTGACCCGGCGGCGCTCCGAGCTGCATGCCGATCGACAGTCCGTGGCCGCCTCGATTCCTCCCGAGTTGATGGACGCCTACAGCCGCGTCGCGAAGTTCCGCGGCGACCTGGTCATGGCCGCCGTGCTCGAAGAACGCTGCACCGCCTGCAACGTCCGGCTGAGGCCCTCGCTCGTTGTCGAGGTCCGAAAGAACGAAGCGCTCCAGCAGTGCGAGTCCTGCCGCCGGCTGCTCTACATCATCCCGGGGCCGGCCGAGCCGGGAGCCTCCACCACGGACGCGGCCGGTGGGGGCGCGCCGTCCTCGGCGAGTCCGGCCTCCGACTTCCCGACCGAGCCGGCCTCCTCCTGATCCCTTGAAGCTCGTCATCCACATCGACGGGGGCGCGCGGGGCAATCCTGGCGAGGCGGGCTTCGGCGTCCACGTGGCCGACGCCAAGGGCGCCCCTCTCGCGGAGATCTTCGGCTACCTCGGCGTTCGGACCAATAACGTTGCCGAATACGCGGCGCTGATCGCCGCCCTGCGCCACGCCATTGATACCCGTGCGGAGGCGGTCACCATCCGCTCCGACTCCGAGCTTCTCGTGCGGCAGATGCTTGGCGAGTACCGCGTCAAGAGCCCGGGCCTCATCCCGCTGCACCGCGAAGCCTCCAGGCTCGCCGGAAAGATCCCGAAGCTCACGCTCGAGCACGTTCGCCGCAACCTCAACAAGGAAGCGGACGCGCTCGCCAACCGCGCCATGGACACCCGCTCCGAGAATCCTCCCGGTGTCGCCGCAGCCCTCCCTCTCCCGGCGGCACCGAGCTCGAGGTGATCACGCAGGGCGGCTCCATCCCTCTCAGGCTCGAGCAGGTCCGCGATCGGATCGCCGAGGCCGCGCGGCGCGCGGGGCGCACACCCGACAGAATCACGCTCATCGGCGTCAGCAAGACGATCTCCACGGCGCACGTGCAGGAGGCCGTCGAGGCCGGATTGGCCGACCTCGGTGAGAACCGTGTTCAGGAGGCCGAGGAGAAGATCCCCCAGGTCCGTCCCGGCCCCGCCGGCCTGACATGGCACCTGGTGGGCCATCTCCAGAGGAACAAGGCGCGTAAGGCGGTCGCGCTCTTCTCCTGGATACATTCCGTGGATACGGCCGAGCTGGCCCTGAGGCTTGATCGCCTCGCGGCCGAGGCGGGCCGCCGGCTCGACGTGCTCGTCGAGGTCAACGTCGCCGACGAGACCACGAAGCAGGGGATCCATCCCGCGCGCCTCGGGCAGGTCCTGGAAACCCTCGCCTCTCTCGAGAACCTGCGCGTGGCGGGGCTGATGGCCGTTCCGCCGATCCTCCCCGAGGGCTCCCCTGCCGCGGCCTCCCGCCCCCACTTCCGGCGGCTGGCGGCGCTGCGGGACAGCTGGCGCTCGAGGGGATATGATCTGCCCGCCCTCTCCATGGGCATGAGCGACGATTTCGAGGTCGCGGTCGAGGAGGGGGCGACACACGTGCGCGTAGGCCGCGCGATCTTCGGGGAGCGACCCCCCGCGGGCGCGGCGGCCGGCTAGGAGGAACCGATGCGGATCACCCCCCTGGACATCCGGGACCACGAATTCAAACGGAAAATGCGGGGGTTCGACACTGAAGAGGTCAAGTCCTTCCTGGATCTCGTCGCCGAGGAGTACGAGCGGTTCGTCGTCTCGAACGCCCGCCTGACGGACGAAGCGGCGGATCTCACCGGCCGCCTCTCGGAGCTGCGGGAGAGGGAGAGGATCCTCAAGGAGACCCTCTACGCCGCGCAGAAGCTCGCCGAAGAGATGCGGCAGGAGGCGCGCCGCGAGCGCGACCTGATCCTGAAGGAAGCCGAGCTCAAGGCCGAACAGCTCATCGACGCGGCGCGCCAGCGTGTCTCCCAGCTCGACTCGGAGATCCTCTCTCTGAGGGCCGAGAGGGACGCCTTCGAGTCCAAGGTCCGGAGCATCATCGAGCAGCACTCGAAGCTCCTCGACATGCGCAAGGAGGAGGATGACATCTCCGGCCGGATCCGCTTCATGAAGCGCCGCGATCGCGGAGGCCCGAACGCCTGATTCCCGCTGACCTGGCCGTTCTCGACGCGGCCCAGCTCGTGACACTGGACGGCCCCTGCCCGAGGACGGGCAGGGCGATGCGGGATCTCGGCATCATCGAGGGGGGCTGCCTCGCCGCCAGCGGCGGCCGGATCGTCTTCGCGGGATCGCGAGGGGCCTTCGAGCGCGAGGTCTCCCTCGCCGACTCCGCGACGATCATCGACGCCTCGGATCGGGTCGTGATCCCGGGCTTCGTCGACGCTCACACCCACCTCGCCTTCGCGGGATCCCGCCACGAGGAGTTCGCCCAGCGGCTGGCGGGGGCCACCTACGAGGAGCTGGCGACACGGGGCGGGGGCATCCTCTCCACCGTCCGATCCACCCGCGAGGCCGGCGAAGAGGAGTTGGCCGAGGCGCTGCGGCGCCGCCTCGACACGATGCTCCTGCACGGCACGACGACCTGCGAAGCCAAGAGCGGCTACGGGCTGACGCTGGAGTCGGAGCTGATGCTGCTGCGCGCCATCGCCGGAGCGGACAGGAGCCACCCCGTCGATCTGGTCCCGACCTTCCTTGGTGCCCACGCTCTGCCTCCCGAGCACCGGGAGGATCGGGAGGGATACGTGCGGCTCGTGGCCGAAGTGATGATCCCGCAGGTAGCGAAGGAAGGGCTGGCCCGCTACTGCGACGTCTTCTGCGAGCGCAGTGCCTTCAGCCTCGAAGAGTCACGAGCCGTCCTGGAGGCCGGCCGGAAGCACGGCATGCAGCTCCGCGTCCATGCCGATCAGCTCTCCAACTCGGGCGGGGCGATCCTCGCGGCCAGCCTCGGCGCCGCCTCGGCCGATCACCTCGACTACGTCGGCGATGAGGGGATCCGCGCGATGGCTGCCGCAGGAGTCAGCGCGGGTCTGATCCCGGGAGCGCCCTTCTGCCTGCGCTCCGAGCGCCAGGCACCCGCGCGACGGATGATCGAAGGGGGCGTCGCGGTCTTCCTGGCCACCGACTGCAACCCCGGCACCTCCTTCACGGAGTCGATGCTCGCGACGATGACGCTGGGCTGCCTGCTGTCGGGGCTGTCCGTCGAGGAAGCGCTGGCAGCCGCGACCCTCAACGGGGCACATAGCCTGGGTCTCGGCTCCGAGGTTGGATGCCTGCGGCCGGGGAGCCGCGCCGACATCGCACTTCTCGACGTCCCTCACTACGCGCACTCCGTCTACCACTACGGGATCAACCACGTCTCCACCGTGGTGAAGGCGGGGCGCGTCGTCGTGGAGGAGGGGGTCCTCGTCTACGAGGATGCCCAGGAGGACTAGACCCAAAACAAGCGAATTGCGCGAGGATCTACTGTCGCCCGGAGTTGGTTTCCTCG
>CAZMRF010000072.1:3781-25262 GCA_964568735.1 uncultured Acidobacteriota bacterium | reverse complement strand
CTTCCATCAGAATCGCGTGACGAAACCTCTCACATCACGCTTGGATAAGGCCTAGCCGGGGGGAACGATCCCTCCTGCCCAGAGCTCCTCGAGAAATCCGTGGAGGGGGACAATGGTGACCTGGCCGTGTCGATCGGAAACCTCACGAGGCTGGCGCTCCAGGGAGGTGACGATCCGGCGCCGCACAGGCCCATCGTCGGCCAGCGCCGTCAGAGGCTTGAGCGCGGCATCCGCGACGCGGACCGATGATTTGACCTCGATGGCGACCTCGCGGTCGTTCAGCAGGAAATCGACCTCCTGACCTGTGCTAGTGCGCCAGTAGCGGATCTCGAGATCGGGACAGCGATAGGCACGGTAAGCCATCAACTCCATCAGAACGAGGTGTTCGACGCTCTTTCCGTATTCGGGCGTGCCGGGTTTCGGCTGCCTCCTCGAGAGGAAATTCGCGATCCCGACGTCGAACATGTAGAACTTGGAAGTCTGAATGAGCCGGCGGTTAGGGCTCTTCGTCCACGGGGCGACTCGGAAGCCAAGCAGGGTGTCCTCGAGCAGATCGAAGTAGCCGCGGACCACCTTCGCGGAGACGCCGACCTCGCGGGCCACATTCGTGTAGTTCAGGAGCTCGCTGCTGGTCAGTGCTGCGACACGCAAGAAGTCGCTGAACGCGGGCAAGTCTATGGCGAGGCCCTCAGCAACGATTTCCTCCTTGAGATAGTCGTTGACGTAGGATCGGATGTCATCGAGGGGGTCGTCCGACAGAAAGTGGGGGGGCAGGAGTCCACTCACGACAACCCGCTCGAGATCGAGCCGATCGATCTCCCCGAAGCACAGGGGCCTCATCTCCCGCCGCCGGGCGCGGCCGGCAAGCAGGTTTGCGTGGCTTCGTCGCAGCTTTCTTGCGCTCGACCCCGTGAGGAGGAAGGTGCGCTTGCGGTTCTCGATGAGCCAGTGGACCTCGTCGAGCAGCGCGGGCAGCTTCTGGATCTCGTCGATCACGATGGGGCCACGGGCCCTCGGCGCATCCTGCCCCGAGTAGCGCTCGCGGAGGAGCGATGGGCGGCTGGCGTATTCGGCGAGCGTGTCCGTCTGGAGGAGGTCGATCAACGGGGCATCGGGCAGGTTGCGACGGATCCAGTAGGACTTTCCCGTCCTGCGCGGACCCCACAGGAAGACCGAGCGCTTCGCCAGGTCCGGGAGCGTGAGGAGTCTCGAGACAATCTTACCCATGCGGGCAGTATATCCGGATAAACTTCCCTGGCAAGGCAGAATATCAGGCGGCCTGCGACCCTCTTTGCCCAGTGGGTTTTCGGCCGACTCCGAGCTCTGGGGGGCGCTCGAGACTGAACAGTCCTATCTCCCCTCAATCGGAATCAGGCAGACCCTGGAGGAAAACGCGGTGCGCGGCTCCCCCTCGCATCCCCCGGGAACTGAGTGATGAGCCAGGAGCGGTCGAGGGAGCAGCTCGTGTGGCGGCTTGCTAGGTCCCGTGCGAAGAATGGGCGGCGGTGCCGATCAGGCCCCGTAAATTAGCGAGCGACTCGGCCCGGGACTGGGGCGGACCGTAGCGGGCCGCTTCGAAGGCGGAGGCCACGTCGGGGGCGTGGCGGAGGCGCGCGAACTCCGCCGGGCTCATCCAGGCCTCGCGCGAGCCGCCCGCCCTCGCGGCGCGCCGCTCGAAGCGCCTGAAGAGATCGGTGGCCGGGTGGAGCGGGGAACGTGCTCGGCGCACCCGGTTCCGGATGTAGATCCCGGCGAGGGGAGCGGCGGCGACGGCGGAGAAGAGCAGGAGGATTCCAAGTGATTCGGACGCGGGGAGCCTCCCCTCGGCGATCCCGGCCAGCTCCCTCAGGGCGGCGATTCCTTCTCGCATCCGGATCACCATCCCGGATGTCACGAGATCGAAACCGTCGCGCGCCTCCTCGAAGGCGCTCTGCTGATCCTCCATGTCGAGGCCGACGATGTAGGTGTCCCAGGCGATCTCCGCCTCGTCGAAGAGACCCCAGAAGCTCGCCAGGAGACCGGGACTCACGCCGGCGGGATCGGGAGGCGTGGGATCGAGCGTGACCCAGCCTCGCGGCGGCAGCCAGGCCTCGACCCACGAGTGGGCATCCGACTGGCGGACGATGGCCTGTCCCGTGAGATCGGAGAACTCGCCCCCGTTGAAGCCCGTCACGATCCGGGAAGGGATCCCATCGATTCTCAGGAGAATTGCAAGGGCCGTCGCGAAGTACTCGCAGTGCCCGGGCTGCCGATCCACGAGGAGATGGACGAGAGGATCCGCGACGGCGGCGTCATTCACGTCGAGGCTGTAGCTGAAAGTGCGGATCAGCCAGGACTCGAGCGCGCGGGCTCGATCCTCCGGCGCGGCGAGCCCTCGCGTGACCTCACGCCCGAGCGTGGCGACCCGGGGATCCACATCGGGGAGCTGGAGAAACCGCCTCTGGTCGCGCTCCGAGAGAGCGGCGATCTCCGGCTGCTCGTCGCCGCCCGGAGCGGTGGACGAATAGTTCCCTGCAGGCGCGAGTGCGCCCTGCTCGGCGGGCCATGCTCCGCTCTCAGGGGTCCGGCTCCCCGGCCTCGCTCCGGCCCGGGCAGGGCGGGCGTCGGCGAATGCGAGGCTCGTGGTCCGGTAGGGGAGACGCCGGGGGCGCGGGCCGCCCGCGTAGAGATCCTCCTGCCGCCCCGCGAAAACGGTGTGGTAGCTCATCGTCGCGACGGAGATCATTCCGGGGGGCGTGAAGAGCACATGGCTCTCGAGCGGCTCGACGAGGAATTGCAGTGAGAGGACATCCCGCCGCCCGAGGATCTCCCGCAGGTTGGGCGGCTCAGCCGCCACCCCTCCCGTCAGAGCGGCGAGCCGGGATGCGCCCACGAGATACTCGCCTCCGGGGCCGGGTCGCATGACGCTCCTCGAGGTGTCGCTCATGTCCCAGACGCGGCCGTTGAAGCGATCGAGCGCCACGCCGCGCAGGCGCAGGGGCAGCGGCGGGGGATCGTCGCTGCGCCATCGCTGGACCCGCATCACGGTGGCGTGGCTCTTCTTGATGCTGCCGATCGACCCCAGCTCGATCCTCTCGGAGAAGCCGGTCAGGTCCCTGCGCAGGCTCTTCCCCTGCTCGCGGAAGTAGCCGGTGCCGTAGTGAGGGATGACGAAGAAGATCCCCAGCCCCGCCGCCAGGACGATGGGAACCGCGCCCAGTGTCATCCGCGCCAGCGGAGCGCGCAGCCGCGGGTCCGGCGACCCCGCACCCAGCACGTGATCTCCACTCCTCTTCCCGGCGGCGCCGATGGCCGCGAGGGTCCAGAGAGACGCCGCGAGGTAGGCGGTCATCAGGAAGGAGAAGGCCACTTCCGTCGTGGAGGCCGAGGCCGCGACCATCTGGATCAGCGTGAGGCCCAGGGTCTGCCGCGCGCGCCGCGCGGGCTGCGGGTTGTCGGCGTGATAGGCGACGATGAAGACGAGGAGGCGCAGCGCGGCTCCGACCAGGTCCCGAGTGATCACGAAGAGATCGGCGATGAAGAAGAAGAGCGCCACGAGGGAGGCGGCCTCCCACCACCATCTTCGCGAGTCGGCCGCGCCTCCGCCTCCCGACCATCGCCATCTCTGCCAGGCGGTCACAGCCAGCAGGAGCGCCACGTGCAGCGGCCCTGCCGCGCCGGCGGCCAGGAGGCTCACCGCGCAGATGGCGAGGCAGAGGCACAGGCCGTTCAGCGTGGTGAGCAAGCGCGCGACGGAGGAGCCTCCCCGGCCGTGCAATTCCCATCGGGCGGGAGGTGCACTCCCGCCGAGCCGGTGCGTGCCGGTGCCGGAGCTCACGGCCACGGCCTCCCCTCCACCCAGCCGATTTCGAGGGGGGTGGACATCTCGGGGTTCAGCGAAAGGACCACGCGGGGGACCCCCCCGCGCGGAGGCCCATAAAGATGAGGCTGCAAGCCCGACCGCGGCTCGGCCTGCGCCAGGTAGCTCATGGCGCCGCGCCCCTCCAGCGTGGAGGCCTCCTTCCCGTCCCCCGCCACGATGAGCCGTGCGCGGATGCCGCAGTCGCGGCAGTGATCGAGGATCGATGCGGCTGTCTCGACCATCCTCTCGAAGGCGGCCGGAGACCCCTCACGGCCCGGCCGCTCGTCGAGGACGAGGTCGAGGCTTCTCTCGCGCTCCCTCTCGAACTCTCGCAGCATCGGCCTGTTGACGCGCGCGGTGGCCTTCCAGTCGATCCGCCGGGCGTCGTCCACGGGCGTGTAATCCCGGAGATTGAAGAGGTCGGTTCCCTCGCCCGGGCGCGAGACTCCTTCGCTTCCCCGCGAATCGGGGTGGGGGAGATTCAGGCTGCGGATGGCGAAGCGCCGGGGCGTCACGACCAGCGTCTCGGCCTGGCGGATCGAGCGGCTGCGCGTCATGAGGCCGAAGGGATAGGAGGTCGTCACATCGAGCCTGAGATCCCGGTGAATGCCGCGCCGGGCAACACGCGCTGTCGTGCAGGCGACGCTCCTTTCACCCGGAGGCAGCGCGGGCAGATCCAGCTCGGGCAGGTCGCTCTGCAGCCCTCGGAGGGAGGCGCGCGCCCAGGGCGATGGAAGGCGGCCGGGACGGGCGGTGACCTCCACACCGACGAGGAAGGGGCGCCCCGCGACGACCTCTTCGGGCGCGCGGAGGCGCACCTCGACGCGGCGCAGCGATCGGGAAGCCAGCGCCCAGGCCGTGACGACGAGGGCGATCATGAGGGAGAGGACGAGATAGAGGAGGTTGTTCCCCGTGTTCACGGCGGCCAGCGCGAGGCAGCCCGCCAGCAGCCCGAACCGGATCACGAAGCCGCTCGTCTCGCGCATGGCGCGCTCTCAGGCCGGGACGGGCACGCGGTGGAGGATCTCCTCGACGATCATCCTCGCCGTCTCTCCGGATCGTCCCGATCCCGCCGTGGGCTTGAGGACCAGCCTGTGCGCCAGGACGGGGACTGCGAGGCGCTTGACGTCGTCGGGGGTCGTGAAGCCGCGGGCTTCCACGAGGGCCAGGGCCTGGACGCTGCGATAGAGCGAGAGGGATCCCCGTGGCGAGACGCCCAGCTCGACGGCCGGATGCTCCCGGGTCTGCTTCACCACGGCCAGCATGTAGTCCAGCACCGAGTCGTCCACGTGGACGTCCCGGACGCTTTTCTGCAAGCCCACGACGTCCTCGCCGGAGAGGACGGGCTCGATCGTCTCCGCCGGGTTGACCAGTCGCTGGCGCAGGATGATCTCGCGCTCCGCCCCGGAATCCGGGTACCCCATCCGCAGGCGCATGAGGAAACGATCCAGCTCGGAGTCGGGCAGCGGATAGGTGCCGTGGTGCTCCACGGGGTTGAGCGTCGCCACGACGAAGAACGGGTTGGGAAGAGGATGCGTCACCGAGTCCACCGAAACCCTGAACTCTCCCATGGCTTCAAGGAGGCTCGACTGCGTCTTGGGGGTGGCCCGGTTCAGCTCGTCGGCGAGGACGATGTTGGCGAAGAGGGGCCCCCGCTTGAACTCGAAGACCCTCGTCTCGGGGTTGAAAACCGAGATGCCGGTGATGTCCGAGGGGAGCAGGTCCGAGGTGAACTGCACGCGCCGGAAGGTGCCGCCGATGCTGCGCGCGAGGCTGGAAGCGAGCGTGGTCTTCCCGACGCCGGGGATGTCCTCGATGAGGAGATGGCCCCGCGCGAGCAGCGCGACGATGGAGAGGCTGACCGCGTCGGTCTTGCCGAGAATCGCCTGCTCGACGTTCTGCCGGAGCGTCCGGATCCGCTCCGCTGGGTCCAATGGCTGGTTCCTCCCGGGAAGAAGCCGCACCCGGAGGGGGGGCGGCCCTGCGGCTTAATCTTTGCCGACGAGGCCCCTCGCCGCCAGATCACCGGCGACGCGCTCGTCGATGCGCTCCCACTCATCGGCCGGGATCGTCAGGAAGACCTCCACGACGCGGGGATCGAACTGGGTGCCTGAGTGCTCGAGCAGCTCCTGCCGCACGCGCTCGTAGGTGGTGGCCTGCCGGTAGGGGCGGTCCATCATCATGGCGTCGAGGCAATCCACCACCGTGAAAATCCGGGCCCCGAGCGGGATCTCCTCGCCCTTCAGGCCCCGGGGATAGCCGGTGCCGTCGTATTTTTCTTGATGACAGGCCACGATGGGAACCGCGTCCTCCAGGAACTTCACCGAGCTGAGGATCTTCGCCCCCATCTCGGGGTGCTGCCGCATGATGGCCCACTCGGTGGTCGTGAGCGGTCCGGGCTTGCGCAGGATGGCGTCGGGTATCCCGATTTTGCCCACGTCGTGGAGGAGCGCTCCCCACCGGAACTGCGTCAGCTCGGGCTCGTCGATACCGAGGCGCCGGGCGACGACGGCCGTGTACTCCGCCACCCGGCGGGAGTGGCCCTGGGTCTCTGAGTCGCGGGCATCGAGCGCCTCCATGAGCGCCTCGAGCGTCGTCTCGTAGGTCGACTGGATCTTCCCGAAGGCGATCTTCAGCTCGAGATAGAGGCGCTCGACCTCGTCGGACTTGTGGCGAAGCTCCGAGGTGCGCTCCTCGACCTTCCGCTCGAGGTCCAGCTGGTACTCGAGGTTCTCGCGAAGCAACCGGCGCTTCTCCAGCGTCCGGTCGATCGTGAGCATGACGTCTTCGAGGTTGAAGGGCTTGGTGAGGTAGTCGCTGGCGCCCAGGCGGATGGCGCGGATAGCGGTCTCGACGTCGACCACGCCCGTGAGCATGACCACGTCCAGGTCGGGCTGCTCGTTCTTGATCTGGCGCAGCAGCGAGATTCCATCGCCGCCCGGCATGGCGATGTCGGAGAGCACGAGGTTGTAAGGGGCGCTCCGGATCTGCTTGAGGGCCTCCGCGCTATTCCTGGCAACCTGGCAGTCGAAGCCGGCGTTGCTCAGCCGTTCATGGAGAACCTCGCGGATGACGGGCTCGTCATCCACGATCAGGATTCGACTCTTCTGCCTGGACTCCACGCACACCTCGGAGAGGCTGGATCCGTGCATGCTGTCCCTCAGCTAACCCGACCCGACTCGGTTCCGATGGGAGCAATATAGGAATCCGATCGACGGACGCCACGTGCACGGGAGGGGCCATTCTGACACCCGGCCGCTCCCGGGCCAAGAGCCCGGCCTGTTTTTCCTGGCCGCTGGGCCAGGTCCGCGGGACCTGAGGGTCCCGGGAGCGCCCGGGGCCGGACACCCGTCAAAGGGACGACGCGGCCCTGGCAGAAGCGCGACGGCCCGCGGAGCCTGCCTGGGCAGGGGTCCGAGCCGTCGTGCGAGCCTTTCCCGGCCTGCGAGGTGATTCTTGACCCCCCTCCGGGCCTCTGTTACGGTGGCTCGTTCCGGAGCAGAAACCCCGAATCGGCCTTTCCGAGCAAGGCCTGCGCGGTGCTGGGGTAGCTCAGTGGTAGAGCACCTGACTGTGGATCAGGGGGCCGAGGGTTCAAGTCCCTCCCCCAGTACCAGCTCCGACACTCACACCATGGCTGAGCCATCCTCCATGAACGTGGAGGCCCGGAAGGTCAAGGGCTTCCGCGACATCCTTCCCCAGCAGATCCTCGCCCGGCGGAGGATGATCGAGACCTTTCGCCGCGTCTTCGAGAGCTATGGCTTCGCTCCCCTGGACACGCCGGCCGTGGAATACCTCGACGCGCTGGTGGGGCTGGGGGAGGAGGGCACGAAGAAGCTCTTCAGGATGACCTCTCCGGAGGGCGACGAGATTGCGCTCCGCTACGACCTGACGGTGCCCCTGGCCCGATTCGTCGCCGAGAATCCCGACCTCCCGAGGCCTCTGCGCCGCTACCAGATCGCTCCGGTGTGGCGGGCCGACAAGCCGGATCCCGGGCGCTACCGCGAGTTCATCCAGTTCGACATCGACACCGTCGGCGCCTCCTCGCCTCTGGCGGACGCCGAGATCCTCATGGCCATGGACGAGGCGCTTCGAAACCTGGAGGTCGGATTCAGGATCCGCTTCTCGTCCCGGAGGGTCCTCAACAGCCTGATGGCCTGGGCCGGCGTGCCCGCCGAGAAGCGCATGGCTGCCTTGAGAGTCCTCGACAAGCTCGACAAGCAGGGGATCGATGCCGTGGCCCAGGAGCTCGGACCGGGGCGCGTGGACGCCAGCGGGGATCGCATCCGGGGGCTCGGGCTCGCCGATGCGCCCATCGAGTCCATCACGCGGTTCCTGGGCCTGCCGCGCAAGATCGAGCCCTCTCCCATCGCCGCGATCCCGCGGGGACGGCTTCTCGACGCCGTGGAGGATCTCTTCGGGGGCGTCGAGGGGGCCGCGGAGGGGCTGGCGGAGCTGCGCGAGATGGATCGCTACCTGAGCGCCTGTGGGATCGATGAAACGCGGGTCGCGGTGGATCTGGGCATCGCCCGCGGGCTCGACTACTACACCGGCCCCATCTTCGAGGCCATCCTGACGGAGCTTCCCGAGATCGGCGCGATCTTCGGCGGGGGAAGGTATGACGGGCTCGTGGAGCGGTTCCTGGGAGTGAAGGTCCCCGCCACCGGCGCCTCCATCGGCGTCGATCGGCTCCTGGCCGCGCTCGAGAAGCTCGGCGGGGCCTCGGGCGACAGGTGGGCGACGGCGAGCGTGCTGACCACCGTCATGGACTTGCAGAGGATCCCCGACTACCTGGCCATCACGAGGGAGCTTCGCGAGGCCGGGATCCCGGCCGAGATCTACGTCGGGGAGGGGAAGGGCCTCAAGAAGCAGTTCGCCTATGCGGACAGGGTGGGAATTCCTGTCGTCGTCATCGCCGGCCCGGACGAGCTGGGCGCGGGCAACGTCTCCATCAAGGACCTGCGCGAGGGCAAGAAGCGTGACACCGAGGCCGGCACGCGCGACGAGTGGGTCCGGCAGCGATTCGGACAGCAGACCGTGCCGCGCTCGGAGATGGTCAAGGTGATCCGCTCGCTGCTGGAGAGGCCGTGACGCCTCCCACCCCGCTCACGATCCGCGGCGAGGGGCTGACGCTGGCGCAGTTCCTTGCCGTTGCCGGTGCTCCCGGAGTGAACGTCGTCCTCGATCCGGCTGCGGAGGAGCGCATGAAGGCCAGCCGGGCCTGGGTGGAGCAGGCCGCCCGCACCGGCCCCGGCACTCTCCGCGTCCCCATCTACGGCTGCAATACGGGTTTCGGCATCAACCGGGAGGTCGCCATCTCGCGCGACGATCTCCTGAAGCTCTCGCGCAATCTTCTGACGAGCCATGCAGTGGGCGTGGGCCCGGAGTTCCCCAGGGACGCCGTGCGGGGAGCCATGCTCCTTCGCGCGAACGCGCTCGCCCGGGGCTACTCGGGCTGCCGAGCGGAGATCGTGCGGACTCTGCTGGATATGCTCAACCTCGGCGTCACGCCCGTCGTGCCGGTCTATGGCTCGGTCGGCGGAAGCGGCGACCTGGCTCCGCTCTCCCACATGGCGCTCGTCCTGAGCAGGGATCCCGATGCGGGGGACGTAGCGGGCGAGGCCGTGGAGAGCGGCCGGGCCAGGTTTGCCGGATCCACCGAAGTGCTCGCGGGAGCCGAGGCCATGCGCCGGGCCGGCATTCCGACCCTCGTTCTCCTTGAGAAGGAGGCGCTCGCCCTCAACAACGGCACGCAGTTCGTCACCGCGGTGACGGCGCTGGCCCTCTCCGAAGCTCTCCGCGTGGCCTCGGCCGCCACCGTGGCCGCCGCGATGACGCTCGAGGCGATCCGGGGCAACCCTGATTTCCTCGACGAGGCCCTGAACGCCGCTCGCGGCTTCCCCGGCCAGGTGCAGGTGGCCGCCACGATGCGGGAGCTGTGCGCGGGAAGCCGCCTCATCTTCGACGAGGCCGCCGATCGCGCGGGCTACCTCGAATACCTCGAGCGGCGCGCCGCGGGGAACGAAGTGAAGCCTTACCCCAAGGAGGGGGTCCACGATCCCTACTCGATCCGGACCAGTCCTCAAGTGATGGGGGCGTGCCTGGACGCGATGGAGTGGGTGCGCGGGGCGGTCGAGCGCGAGTTCAACTCCGTCAACGACAATCCTCTCATCCTGGTCGGCGCGGCGCGGGAGAACAAGTCCTTCTCGGGAGGCAACTTCCACGGAGCGCCCGTGGCCATGGCCGCGGACTTCCTCAAGATCGCGGCCTGCGAGGCGGGCTCGATCAGCGAGCGCAGGACGGCCCTGCTCCTGGACTCGAGATTCAACCGGGGGCTTCCCGATTTCCTCATCGAGGGGCGTGGCCTGAACTCGGGGCTGATGGTCACCCAGTACCTGGCCGCAGGCCTCGTGGCCGAGAACCGCGTCCTGGCACACCCCGCCAGCGTGGACAGCATCCCCACCGGGAACGGCTTCGAGGATCACGTCAGCATGGGGACGCACGGCGCGAGGCAGGCCCGGGAGATCGCCGGCAACGCGGCGACGATCGTGGCCGTGGAAATCCTCTGCGCCTTCCAGGCGCTCCATCTCAGGGAAAAGCAGCTCCGCGCCGCCGGGGAGAGCTTCAAGCCGGGACAGGGAACGCGTGCCGCCCTGGAGGAGATCAAAGCGCTGGGCGTGAAGCCCTACCTCTCGGATCGCTCCCCAGCTCCCGACATCGAGCGGCTCAGAAGCGGTGTCCTCGACGGAAGGCTCACGGCCTCCTGCCTCCTGGAAGAGGACCCGCGATCCTGATCCGTTCTCGATCGCTCGATCTAGCAACGGTTCCCGAATCCAGGTCGCTGCGTCAGTCCCCCCAGCCCCAGCCGATCAGAAGGCCGTACTGGATGTAGTCGCCGTCGAAGTCCGACCCCTGGATTTCCATGTCAGCCGCCTTGACCAGGCGCACCGCCCCGCCCAGGTTGAAAGCGGAGCCGAGCCGCCAGTAGAGGCCTCCCTCTCCATAGACCGCGATGACGTCGTCATCCTCGTCCAGGCTTCCCACCCCGGTGGCATCCAGCTCCAGCTTCCCTTCCATGCGGACAAGGCCCCCGCCGATGAAGGGCCGGACGTTGCCCGAGACAGCCCAGGTCTTGTTGACTCCGAAGCTCAACTCCATGAAGCTCACCTTCTCGTCGATGGTCAGGGGGCCGAAGTCTTCGGTCTCGTCGCGCGAGGAGAGGTAGAGGCCGGCCACGAGGTGGATCGGCCAGTCGCCGACGCTCCAGTCCACCGAGACCCCGAAGGGGGTCTGATCGTCCAGGGCCTTCAGCTCGAGCCCTTCGATGTCATCTTGGTCGAGCGTGCGCTGTCCGACGAAGAAGTTCGCGTTCCCGCCCGCCAGGGCGGGAGTCGTCACGAGCGCAGCCACGAGGAAGATGGCCGCGGCCTTCGGCAGCCTGTGCATGGGGCACTCCTTGAGGTTCATTCCCACGTCCAGCCGACGATGAGTGCGGCCTGGTAGTAGTCGGCGCTGAACTTCTCTTCTCCGAGCTGGAGATCCGTGCCGGCGACGGCGCGCCCGTGCAGCCCGAGGTTCACCGAGCTGCCCAGCCGCCAGTAGACGCCTCCCTCGGCGTAGAGGGCCCCGGAGGTGTCGTCCTCCGAGCGCTCGGGGCTTCCGGGGAACTTCGCCTTCTTCTCGGCGCGCAACGCAGAGAGCCCGCCTCCAAGGAAGGGATGCAGGACGCCGTCCCGCGTCCAGATCTTCACGACCCCGACCGACAGCTCGGCGATGTCGCCGGTGACGTTCACGTTCTGGTCCTTGGGTTGCACGACGAGATCGTCGTCCGCGCCCGAGGCGTGGAGGCCGAAGGCGACGTTGACGGGCCAGCCGAAGAGAGCGAGATCCACGGCGAGGCCCAGCGTGGGCGGCGTGTCCACCGGCTCCCAGTCCTGCTCGTCCATGATCCGTCCGCCGAGCGCGAAGTTCGCGTTTCCTCCGGCGAGGGCCGGAAGGGTGGCACAGGCGAGGATCAACAAGCTCAACAAGCTCAGCAAGCTCAACGGGATCACGTGAGCGCGATCAGGACGCATCGAGATCTCCTCCAGAAACGGATCTCATCACTGCCGGTGCAAGCCTACTATCAGTCCGGCCTCGAAGTAATCCGCTTTCAGGCGGCGCTCGATGCTCTCGCGTCTCGACGAGACGAAGAAAGGGGGGCCCCCTCGGAGAAGATCGGCCGGGCCGGACTCGCGTGGACGAGGCTGTGCAGGCACGGGGAGCGCAGGATTCACCGCGGCGTCGTGACGGGGTTCGCGAGTGGGGAGGGCGGAGTTCCAGGACTCCGCCCTCCCGGGAAGTTCACGCGATGACGCCTCTCCATGCGGGGATTATTCGCCGCCCGCAGGAGGCGTCACTGTTTGGAGCTCAGTCCCAGCCCCAGCCGAGAACGACGTGGCCCTGCATGTAGTCGGCGTCGAAGCTATCACCGTTGACCTCGAAGTCGGTGCCCTCGACAATGCGGGCTCCGACGCCGAGATTGAAGGCGGATCCGAGCCGCCAGTAGATGCCACCGTCAACGTAGAGGGCGGGGGACTGGTCGTCCTCGTCGAAGCTGAAACTGCTGCCTGGCCCCGAAATATCCAGCTCGACCGACGCCTGGACATATGTCAGGCCTCCGCCGACGTAGGGGTGCATCTTCTCTTTCCCCCACATCCAGCCGAGACCGAAGCTCAGCTCGGTCAGACTAGCCGTTACGTCGCCCGAGGCTCCGCCGCCGAGGTTGACAGTGTCGTCCTTGGTCGAGGCATGGAGTCCGATGACCCAGCTGAAGGGCAGGTCGCCGGTATTGAAATCCACGTTCACGCCGAAGGCCGGCTGATCTTCGACGTCGTCGAGATCATCTTGCCCGGTGTCGATGGACCTCTGGCCAATCACGAAATTGGCATTCCCGCTCGCCAGGGCGGGTGTCACCGCCAGGACGACCGCGAGGGAAATCACGAGCAACTTCAAGGTCTTCTGCATTCTGCTGTCTCCGAGTGAGAGGGGCGGGTATCGAGCTTGCGAGCATGAAAGCACCGGGTGCCCAGGCCGGGCGTGAGCGCACGATTCTGGGACGGGACGGCGATTAGATCAATCGGCTGAAACATGGCGCGTGGCGCGCCGAATGAGAGGGGTTTGGCCGATCCCCCTCAAGTCACCTCCTGCCAGGAGCGCCCGGCCTTGAGGTCCACCACCAGGGGCACGCTCAGCGAGCAGGCCCCCTCCATGCAGCTCCGGACGAGCCCCTTCGCCGCCTCGATCTCGTCCGGAGGCGTCTCGAGCAGCAGCTCGTCGTGGACCTGGAGGAGCACCCGGGTCTTCATGGCCTCGCTCCGGAGAGCCGCGTCGACGGCGATCATCGCGCGCTTGATGATGTCGGCGGCCGTGCCCTGGATGGTGGTATTCACAGCCGCGCGGAGCGCCTGCTGGATCAGCATCCTGTCGCCCGTGCGGATCTCCGGGAAGTGGCGCTGGCGGTTGAAGAGCGTCGTGACGAACCCGTCACGCTCCAGCCCCTCGATGGTCCTGTCGACGTACTCCTTCACGCGGGGGAAGCGCGCGAAGTAGCCCTCGATGAACTCGGCGGCGGCCTTCCGGGAGATGGAGAGCTCCTGGGCGAGGCGCACCGGGCCCATCCCATAGAGGACGCCGAAGTTGATCGTCTTGGCCTGGCGGCGCATGTCATCGGTGACGAGATCCGGAAAGACGCCGAAGATCTGCGCGGCCGTGCGCCGGTGGATATCCTCGCCCTTCCGGAAGGCATCCTGCATGTCGGGATCGTCCGCCAGGTGGGCGAGCACCCGCAGCTCCACCTGCGAGTAGTCGGCGGCGAGGAAGAGCCAGCCCTCCTGGGGGATGAAAGCCCCCCGGATCCTCCGGCCCACCTCGGTCCGCGCGGGGATGTTCTGGAGGTTCGGATCTGTGGAGGAGAGCCTCCCCGTGGCCGCCACAGTCTGGTTGAAGGAAGTGTGGACCCGTCCGGTCTCGGGATGGATGAGCAGCGGAAGCGCGTCCACGTAGGTCCCCTTCAGCTTGGCGAGGGATCGGTAGTCGAGCACCTTGCGCGGCAACGGATGCTCGGAGGCGAGCTGCTCGAGCACGTCCTGCGACGTGGACATCGCCTTGCTCTTGGCCGTCTTGCGGCGCGACTTCATCTCGAGCCGGCCGAAGAGGATGTCGCCGAGCTGCTTCGGGGAGTTGATATTGAACTCCACACCGGCCAGCTCGTGGATCTCCTTCTCGAGCCGGTCCATCTCCCTCAGGAGATCCGCCGACATCACCCGGAGCTGCTCTGGATCCACCCTCACTCCCGCCATCTCCATGGCGGCCAGGATCGGCACGAGGGGCAGCTCCATCGATTCGTAGAGCTCGTCGAGACCCCGCTCCTTCAACTTTGGCGCGAGGACGTCCCTGAGGCGCAGGGCCACCTCGGCATCCTCGGCGGCGTAGCGGGCGACGGTCTCGATGTCCACGGTGTCCAGCGTCACCTGCTTCGCGCCGCTACCGGCGATCTCCTCGTAGGTGATGGTCTTCACCCCCAGGTAGTCGCGCGCGAGGACGTCGAGATTGTGCTGCCGCCTCGACGGATCCACGAGGTAGGAGGCCACCATCGTGTCGAAGCCGATCCCCGCCAGCCCGCTCCCGTGGCGCTTCAGGACGATCAGGTCGTACTTCACGTTCTGGCCCACCTTGGGCAGGGAGGGATCCTCGAGAAGCGGCCTCAACCGGGCGATGACCTCCGCGGTCTCGAGCTGAGGCGGAGCGCCGATGTAGCCATGGCCGACGGGGACGTAGACCGCGGCGCCCGGCTCGCTGCACAGAGCGATGCCCACCAGCCGGGCCCTCATCGGATCGGGACTCGTCGTCTCCGTGTCCACGGAGAGCACGCCCCTTGCTCGGGCCCTTTCGAGGACGCGGTCGAGGTCGGGAAGCGCGGTGATGGTTCCCGCCGCGAGCGACCCGGCGGCCGCGGGAGCGAAGGCGTCCAGCAGCCTCTCGAACTCGAGCCTGGAGAAGAGATCGAACGCCGCGCGGCGGTCGGGCTCGCGGGTCTTGAGCGATGCCATGTCCAGCTCGACAGGCGCGTCGCGCCGGACCGTGACGAGCTCGCGGCACTTCCGCGCGAGGTCCAGGTTCTCTCGCAGGCCCTTCCACCAGCGTTTCCCCATCCGGCCGAGCGCGGCGAACTCCTCTTCCGTCCGCTCCGCGGCCGCCTCCACGGTGCCGAAGCGGCGGATGATCTCCTTCGCACCCTTCTCGCCGATGCCGGGCACTCCGGGAATGTTGTCGGAGGCGTCCCCCATCAGCGCCAGGACATCGACCACCTTGCCGGGCCCCACGCCGAAGACCTCCTCGACGCCGGACTCATCCATGAGGAGGTTCCCCTTGTGGGGGTTGAGGATCTTCACTTCCGGGCGCACGAGCTGGAAGAGGTCCTTGTCCGAGGTGACGATGACGACCTCGTGGCCGGCCCCTACGGCCTTCTCCGCGAGGGTCGCGATGACGTCGTCGGCTTCGTAGCCATCCAGCAAGAGGACAGGAACCCGCAGCACCTCGCAGACCCGGTGGACCCACTCGAACTGGGGGATCAGGTCGTCGGGGGGAGGGGGACGGTTCGCCTTGTAGTCGGCGAAGGCCTCGTGCCGAAAGGTGGGTTTTTCGGTGTCGAAGGCGACGCCCAGGTAGACCGGCCTCTCGTCCGCGACCAGGCGGCGGAGCATCGTCGTGAAGGCGTAGACGGCGTTCGTGGGGAGCCCCTCGCTGTTCGACAGCGGGGGGGTGGCATGGTAGGCCCGGAAGATGTTGTAGGTGCCGTCGACCAGGTAGAGGGTGGCCACCAGGGGGAAGTCTCCAAAGAGGAGGGCGGCAAGATACTGCATGGGGGTCCCCCTACAGGCATTGACGGGCCTCGTCGGGGGCCGATATTGGGTGGACCCCGCCGCGGGCGGCGAACCTCCGTAAAGGCCGTGGCAGGCCCCCGATGCTAGAATCCGGGCACCTGACCCAATCCCCCAGCCCACCGCGCCCGGAGGAGTGCATGGATCCCTACCCCTTTCAGAACGAGCCCCTCACCGACTTCCGCAACCCGGCGGACCGGAAGACCTTCGAGACGGCACTCGGTGAGGTGGGCGCCCGCCTGGGCCGGAGCTACCCCCTGATCATCGGCGGCGAGCGGGTGGAATCCCGCGAGAGCTTCCCCTCCGTGAATCCCGCGCGGAAGGACCAGGTCATCGGCCGTTTCGCGAAGGGAACCCCGGACGACGTGGAGAGGGCCGTGAGCGAAGCGTGGAAGGCCTTCGAGTCGTGGAGCGAGGTGCCCGCCACGGAGAGAGCGAGCCTCGTCTTCAGATGTGCAGCGAACATGCGGCGCAGGAAGCACGAGATGTCCGCCTGGATGGTCTACGAGGTCGGCAAGCCCTGGGCGGAGGCCGACGCCGACACCGCCGAGGCCATCGACTTCTGCGAGTTCTACGGGCGGGAGGCGCTCCGCCTCGCGGGCGATCAGCCGCTGACCCGCATTCCCGAGGAGCGCAACGAGCTTCGCTACATCCCTCTCGGGGCCGGCGTCGTCATCCCGCCCTGGAACTTCCCGCTGGCCATCATGGTGGGGATGACGGCCGGGGCGATCGTGGCGGGGAACACGGTGGTCCTCAAGCCGTCGAGCGACGCGCCGGCCATCGCGCACGCCTTCCTGGGAATCCTCGAAGAGTCGGGAATGCCCGCGGGCGTGGTTAATCTGTTGTCCGGCCCGGGCTCCGCCGTCGGCGACCCGCTGGTCGATCATCCGAAGACCCGCTTCATCGCCTTCACGGGATCGAAGGAAGTCGGCCTCCGGATCAACGAGCGGGCCGCGAAGGCCCACCCCGGGCAGATCTGGATCAAGCGCGTCATCGCCGAGATGGGCGGCAAGGACGCCATCCTCGTCGCCGACGATGCCGACGTCGAAGCCGCGGCCACGGGGATCGTTGCATCGGCCTTCGGCTTCTCCGGGCAGAAGTGCTCGGCCTGCTCCCGCGCCATCGTGGACGAGAAGGTCTACGACGCCCTGCTCGAGAAGATCGTCGCGAAGACGCGCGCGATCCCGCTGGGGCAGCCCTCGGACCCCGCGACCGCCATGGGGCCTGTCATCAATGCCGGGGCCCAGAAGAAGATCCTGGAGTACATCGGCGTGGGGAAGGGGGAAGGACGGCTTCTTGCCGGAGGGGAGGCGGGCCCGGCGGAGGGCTTCTTCGTCCAGCCCACGGTCATCGCCGACGTGCCCCCCTCCGGACGGATCGCCCGTGAAGAGATCTTCGGGCCGGTCCTCGCCGTCATCAAGGCGAAGGACTTCGAGCACGGGATGCGGATCGTCAACGACACCGAGTACGGGCTGACGGGCTCCATCTACGCGCGCTCGCCGCAGCGCGTGGCGGAGGCCAAGCGCCGCTTCCACGTCGGCAACCTCTATATCAACCGCAAGTGCACGGGCGCCCTCGTCGGAGTCCATCCCTTCGGCGGCTTCAACATGTCGGGAACGGACTCCAAGGCGGGAGGCCGCGACTACCTTCTCCTCTTCATGCAGGCGAAGGCGATGAGCGAGAAGGTGTGAGAGTGCGACGGCTGCTGGTCGCCGGCGCTCTGGCCGCCCTCCTTCTTGCGTCTGCTTCCCCGCGGGCGGCAGAGGGTGATGGCGGCTTTCCGGCCGGCGAGCCCTTCTATCTCCGCGTATCGGGCCTCTACCGCTCCCGCGGCGGCGGGCAACCGCCCGACGCCGCCACCCTGCGCTTTCTCATCACGGACCATCCCTCCGCGAAGAAGGCCCTCTGGAGCCAGGGCCCCCTCCAGGTGCCTCTGCGCGACGGCTGGTACGACGTGACGCTGGGAGGCGGCTCCGAGGCGCTCAGGCTGGCTCTCTTCGATGGCCCGCGCTGGCTCGTCGTGGACTGCGACGACTGTGCCGGCCGGAGGCAATTCCCCATCAAGAGGAAGGGGCGGGCGATTTCGATCCCGGGTCTCGAGAGACCGAATAGCCCCGGCGCCGCCGCGCCGAAGCCGCTCCTTCGAAATCTCCGCCTCCACGATCAGCGGGCCTACCCCACGGGCATCGTGCCGGGAGGCCACGTCGCGCGCATCTGGACGCAGGCCCGTTCCAGCCCCGGAGCGATCGGGGCGGGCGGCGCGATCATCGAATCGACCCCGACCTTCAGCTTGGGGGTCTGGACCGAGATCGGGCCCGAGAGCGTCACCAACGGGCAGACAGGGGGTCCCAACCGGGGCAACGTGAGCGGACGCGTGAACAGCGTCGCCGTCCATCCCGCGAACGCGGACGTCGCCTGGGTCTGCGGAGCCCAGGGTGGCCTCTGGAAAACCGTGGACGCGGGCCTGACCTGGACGGCCCTCACGGAGAGCCTTCCCTCGCTGGCGACGGGAGCCGTGGCCGTGGCCACCACCGATCCCGATGTCCTCTACCTCGGAACGGGCGAAGCCAACTTCTCGATCGACTCCTACTGGGGAGCCGGCGTCTTCAAATCCCAGGACGGCGGCGCGAGCTTCACCGCCACCGCGCCCATCGATCCCAATCGTGCCCCTCTGAACTCGGCTGCCGTGGCAGCGCTCGATGTGAGTCCCTCCGACCCGAACCTCGCCATCGCGGCGGTGGGGACCTTCCAGGAGGGCAACTCGCTCTTCAGCGGAGGGGTATACAGGACGACCAACGGCGGAAACTCATGGACGCGCGTCATCGGGACCGGGCTCACGGGCGGAGCCGCGGTGGGCTCCGACGTCGCCTTCGATCCCACCGACGCGAACGTCGTGTACGCGGCCCTTGGCTGGGTGGGCGGGTCGACCCACAACGGCGTCTACAAGTCCACCAATGCCGGCGCGAGCTTCTCGAAGCTGAACATGGGGATGAACGCGACGGAGATCGCGAACACCGGGAGGATCAACCTGGCCGTCGCCCCCGGCAACACGCAGGTCATCTACGCTTCGATCCACAACATCTCGACGCAGACGCTCCTCGGGATCTGGCGGAGCCTGAACGGTGGCACCTCGTGGACGAAGCGCAGCGCCGTCGGCGCCAGCTGCTCCACGCAGTGCTGGTACGACATGGACCTGGCCGTCGATCCCGGCAACTCCGACCTGGTTTTCTTCGGCGGCGTCAACCTCTTCCGCTCCACGAACGGGGGGACCAGCTTCACCAGCGTGATCACCACGAGCAACGAACTGGGCGGCATCCACGTGGACCAGCACGCCCTCGCTTTCGCGCCGTCGAATCCATCGAGACTCTGGATCGGAAACGACGGCGGGGTCTGGCGGACGGACGCCGCAGCGGGTACGACGCCGCTGGAGTGGGTGAACCTCAACACGAACCTGGCGCTGCTCCAGTTCCAGAGCGTGGCGGTCCATCCCACCGACACCTTTCCCGTCCATGGCGGGACGCAGGACAACGGGACGAACAAGTATCTCGGCGACACCATCTGGGAGCACACGGCGGACGGCGACGGAGGCCAGACGGTCGTGGACTTCGCCGATCCGCAGAGGGTCTACCACACGTTTTTCGGCGTCTCGATGCAGCGCTCCGACTCGGGCGGCGCCTTCGGGACCTGGGCCACCAAGCAGACCGGATTGAACACGTCGGACCGCTCGCTCTTCTACGTCCCCGTCGAGATGGATCCCGCCAACGGTACCGTGCTCTACCTCGGCAGCTTCCGGCTCTACCGGACGTCGAACCGGGGCGACAACTGGGCGCCCATCAGCGGCGACCTGAGCGTGGATCCCCTGGATCCCAACAACCTGGGTGAGATCTCCGCCATCGGCCTGACCGGCGCGAGCTCGAGCGTGATCTACGTGGGGACCTCCAACGCCCGCATTCAGGTCACCTCCAACCTCGGGGGAGCCTGGGCGCTCCGATCGGCGCCCCCGCTGCCGGATCGGTACGTGACGAGCTTTGCCGTGGATCCGGCGGACGAGGACAGGGCCTACGTGAGCTTCTCGGGCTTCAATGACGCGACGGTGGGGAACGGACACATCTTCCTGACCGCCGACCGTGGGATGACCTGGAGCGACGTCTCCGCCAACCTGCCCGATGTCCCCGTGAGCCAGATCGTGATGGACCCGTCGGCGCCGCGGCAGCTCTACCTCGCCTCGGACGTGGGCCCCTGGATCTCCACGAACGCAGGGCAGTCCTGGCGCCACTTCGCGGCGGGCTATCCGAACGTGGCCGCCTTCGAGATCGCGGTGAACGAGGAGGGCTGGCTCACCGCCGCCACGCACGGCCGTGGGATGTTCCAGACCGAGGGATGCCGGGGAGTGGCCGCCCACAACGACGGCGATCTCGACGGCGTGGCCGACTACTGCGACACCTGCCCGCTGGCGGCCAATCCGCTCCAGGACGACGCCGACACCGACGGCGCCGGGCTGGCCTGCGACTGCGACGACCTCGATCCGAACCGGCACCCCGGTGCGCTCGAAATCTGCAACGGGATCGACGACGACTGCGACGGCACGAGCGACCTCGGGAGCGCGCCCCCCGCGACGCCGGCCGATGATCTTCAGGTCGGGCCGGGCGGGATGCTCACCTGGGGAGCCGCGACGGGTGCCGAGAAGTACAACCTCTACAGGGGCGGGATCGCCCCGGCGGGCTTCGCCTACACGCACGCCTGCCTGCAGGCCGACGTCGCCGCTCTCACGGCGACGGACGCCGCCGACCCGGCCCTCGACAACGCTTTCTACTACCTCCTCTCCGCGGAGAACTGCCTGGCAGAGAGCGGAGTCGACGACGCGTCGTCTGGCACGCGTCCCAATCCCACCCCCTGTCCCTGAAGAGCAATTTTCGACCCCATCCTGAACTCCCGAGTTGCAACCTCGGGGGCCGCCACTCCCTCGAGCCAGGGCTTTCACTCTCCTTCTCTTGAATACTCCGGGGTCGCGTTCAGGTCATTTCCGTGGTATATGAGGGTGTCCGCCACCCAAATGGCCACGGAGATTAGGGGGTAGCACCCGTGTCCCCGCGCCGCCTCCTTCTGCGCTCCACCTTCTCGCTCTCTTTGGCGTGCCGCCAGGCCGTTCAATTCATCAGCCCCAGCCCTGCGCCAGCCCTTCGATCCGCGCTGAATCCGGGGCCGAGGGTGGCATCCAGGCTCGTGCTAGTGCTCTTCCTGGGCGCCTTCTGCATCTCGGCGGGAACGGGCAGCGTTTTCGCCTTCTGCAACTCCTTCGTCGAGTCGTACGCCATATTCCAGTGCGCCCACAGGGGCTACTTTGCGCCGGTGCCGGCTCCTCACTCGCCCGCGAGCGTGACGGGCGTCTTCTGGCAGATCGGCTTCGGGAACGCGGGGGTGAGCACGGGGTTCGGGTCGGACGGCACGGGGGTCGAAGCCAAGGCCTTCAACGGGAACGACTCAGGGATGTGGCCCGTGAACTTCCTCGACGCCGCGGGAGTCTTCCCGACGGAGGGCTTCCCTCCGGGTTCGCTCTGCCTCGGGAGCAACAATTGGGCGAACTCGGGTGTGGACGGCTGCTGCGACAACCCGCGCACTGCCGTGCCCTTCTCCTACACGAACGCCTACAGCGGACTCGGTCCCTACGCCTACGCCAGCGATGACGACGCCCTCAATCCCTACTTCGCGGCATATCAGT
>CAZMRF010000072.1:0-3771 GCA_964568735.1 uncultured Acidobacteriota bacterium | reverse complement strand
GTACGCCCGGGGCGTATTCGGCCATTACTCACTCGCGTCCATCATGGACTATCCCCTCGCGGTCCTCGCGAGGACCCCCGGCGACGAGTTCTTCGCCGTCGCCGCTGTCACGAACATCAGCCGGGGCAACAGCGGCGTCACGACACCTTCGGACTGCTTCTCGACGTCGCCCGCGAACCCTGCCACCTGCGACTTCAGCCAGGGCGAATGGTCCCTGGCCGCCGTCACGAACGGCTCCCCGAATGCGATCCCGGCGCAGGCCGGCCGGAACAACGTGATTCCGTGGCGGCGCCCGCCCGTGCCCACCGCAACGAACACGACGGCTGTCGATCCCAATGATCCGAACGGACCCCTGGTTCTCGACTTGAGCTGGCCCGCCGTCACCATCCAGCACGACGGGCGATCCGTGCCTTCGAACAACCCGACGTTGGATACGAGGAGCCCGGCATCCACGGGTGATCCCGCCGCAGCTCCGGGTGTTGGCGTCCTGGACATCCTCGGCAGGTTCGGCCTCGTTCGCTACCAGGTCCAGGTGGCGGGAAGCGGCGACCCGAACTTCACGAGCCTCAGACAGAGCTTCATATGTCCGGGCGATCCGCGGTGTACCTCGGCGACGACGGCGACGGTGACCGTCGGCGCTTCGGAGTGCGTCCGGATCCGGACGATCTTCGGGCTGCCTCCGCGATCGACGACCACGAGCACGGCCAATTGCCGGCTGGGAAGGTGCGGCGATGTCGGCTACGGCATCAACGGCGCGCGCGCGTGCTTTCCCTGCGACCCGGATCCGAACGGCGAGACGTGCAATGGGATCGACGATGACTGCGATCTGCTGATCGACGAAGACTTCCAGATCGGAGAGAGCTGCGATGGTGCGGGTGAGTGCGGGCCCGGCCTCTTTGAGTGCTCGGGGTCCGACGCAGCCGTCTGCTCTACGGATCCAGGCAGCTCGGGCTATTTCCCGGTGAGAGAGACTTGCGACAGCCTCGACAACGACTGCGACGGGGCGACAGACGAGGATTTCAATCTGGGAGCGGCCTGCACGGGAAGCGGAGTGTGCGGCGCGGGTGCGACCGAATGCGCTCCTTCCGGACCCGGCACAATCTGTTCCACGGAGCCGGGAGGATCCTCGGATCAGTCCTCGGCCGAAATCTGTGACGATCTGGACAACGACTGCGACGGGACGACGGACGAGAGCTTCTCTCCTTCGCCGACGACCTGCGGCGTGGGAGCCTGCGTGTCCACAGGCGAGACGGCCTGCTTCGGTGGGGTGCCAGCCGATACCTGCACTCCGGGAGCGCCTTCGACGGAGGTCTGCGACAGTCTCGACAACGACTGCGACGGGGTGACGGACGAGGAGGGCGTGGCCGAGTGTGGCGTCGGCGAGTGCCGGAGGACGACTTCCTGCGGCGCACCCCTAGCGTGCGTTCCGGGGAATCCGTCGCCGGAGATCTGCGACAACCTGGACAACGACTGCGACGGGATCACGGACGATGGAATCGTCTCGACGCCGACGACCTGCGGCGTCGGGAGCTGCGGGTCCATCGGGGGCATCGCCTGCGTCGGCGGGACGTTCGTAGATACCTGCACTCCGGAAGCGCCTGCGACGGAAGTCTGCGACAACCTGGACAACGACTGCGACGGGGTGACGGACGAAAATATCGTTCCCCCACCCACGACGTGCGGGGTGGGGAGCTGCGCATCCACCGGCCAACTGAATTGCTCAAGTGGTGTGCCCGTCAATACCTGCACGCCGGGAGCGCCCTCGACGGAGATCTGCGACGGTCTTGACAACGACTGCGACGGGACGACGGACGAGGAGGGCGTGGCCCAGTGCGGCGTCGGCGAGTGCCGGAGGACGGCATCCTGCGGCGCACCCCCGTCATCGTGCATTCCGGGGAATCCGTCGCCCGAGATCTGCGACGGTCTCGACAACGACTGCGACGGGATCACGGACGATGGGATCGTCTCGACGCCGACGACCTGCGGCATCGGGAGCTGCGGGTCCGTCGGGGGCATCGCCTGCGTCGGCGGGACATTCGTAAATACCTGCACGCCAGGAGCGCCTGCGACGGAAGTCTGCGACAACCTGGACAACAATTGCGACGGCACGACCGATGCCTTCGCGACGCAGTGCGGTCTCGGCGTCTGCGCGAGATCGGGCTCCTGCTCGGCGGGCGTGAACTCCTGCCAGCCCGGGCAGCCCACGGCTGAGACCTGCGATCTTCTCGACCACGACTGTGACGGGATCCCGGCCAACCCCACGAAGAGCGACCGCGACCACGACGGCGTGGACGACGGCTGCGACAACTGCCCGAACGACTTCAACCCCGGACAGGAGGACAGCGACGGGGACGGCACTGGCAACGCCTGCGAATCTCTCCTGGTCACGCTCTCCTACTTCAAGGGAGAGATCATCAAAGGCAGGGTCGTCCTCACCTGGGCGACGGCGAGCGAGATCGACAACGCGGGGTTCAACGTCTACAGATCCGGCTCGCCCACGGGACCGTGGGAGCGGCGCAACGCGGCGCTCATCCCGGGGGAGGGAAGCGACACCTCGGGTGCCGTCTACTCGCTGACCGAGAGGCGTCCGCCCAGGGCGAGGGTCCTCTACTACCTCCTCGAGGACCTGGATCTGAGCGGAGGGGCCACCAGGCACCCCGTGATCGAGGTCGCCCCAGGGAAACGAGGGAACGGCCGGTAGCTCAGGACTCCTCGTCCGTCTCCGCGCCCCGGACCATCGGTTCAGATGAGCGAGATGGTCGCCGTGTGTCCCTTCGAGGCGGCGAGCCGCCTGTCGCGGGTCAGGAGGGGTGCCTTCAGGGCTTCCGCGAGCGCGACGTAGACGGCGTCGTAGGCCGTGAGGTTGTGACGGAGCTCCCATGAGCGAGACAGGAGCGGCTCGTGTGGATACCTCTGGACGGGAAAATCCAGGAAGTCCTGCAAGGCCTCCTCGCCGCGCTCCGGATCGATCTCTCTGGCGAGGGAGTAGCGCCTCAGAACCTGGAGAACTTCCACGTCCAGGAGATGCGGAGCGTGGAGGCTCTCTCCCTCGGAGAGGATTCGTGCGAGGATTCCCTCCGCCGACGCACGGTTGAGGAGGACTTCCAGGACAGCCGAAGCGTCGAGGACGATCAACGCCGATCCCGCTCGCTTCTGACGGCCTTCGCGGGCGAGACGCGCGTGGTGACGCGCTCGCGCCGCCGGAGCTTTTCAACGAACTCCCTGAGCGAGGGGCGATCGGCGACCCGCTCGACCTCCCGGAGGAGGAATTCGGAGAGCGACATCCCTTCGAGGGCCGCCTTCGCCTTGAGCTTGCGGTGCAGGTCGTCGGGAACGTTTCGGATCTGGATCATGATGGACATGTGCGGAACATACCCACATGTGTAGAACATGTCAAGGCCCCGGAGGCAGGGTCGTCCTGATCTGGGCGACGGCGAGCGAGATCGACAACGCGGGGTTCAACGTCTACCGCTCGACCTCACCTTCGGGCCCATGTGAGAGGCGCAACGCGGCGCTCATCCCCGGGGAGGGTAGCGACACCTCGGGTGCGGCCTACTCGCTGACCGAGAGGCGACCGCCGAAGGTGAAGACGCTGTACTACCTGCTCGAGGATCTGGATCTCAGCGGCGCCGCCACGAGGCACCCACCCATCGAGGTGGCCGTCCGCCGGGGGCGCTGACCCGGTAGAGCCTTGCGGGCGGAGTGAGGCTCACTCGTCTAGTGTCATGCCTCATAAATAGCTTTACAATACGTCAAGACTACGCTATGCTC
>CAZMRF010000071.1:0-25482 GCA_964568735.1 uncultured Acidobacteriota bacterium | reverse complement strand
CCCCTCCCCACCGGCAGCCGCCTCGAGCAGGCCGACGGCACCGCGTGGATGGCTTTCTACTGCAACACGATGCTGGCGATGGCGCTGGAGCTGGCGAAGGAGGACCCCGCCAGCGAGGACATGGCCTCCATGTTCTTCGAGCACTTCATCGCCATCGCGGATGCCATCAACAGCCTGGGCGGCACGGGCCTCTGGGACGAGCAGGACGGCTTCTACTACGACCAGCTCCAGGCCGGAGGCACCTCCGTTCCTCTCAAGGTGCGCTCGATGGTCGGGATCATCCCCCTCTTCGCGGTGGAGATCCTGGAGCAGTCCGTCATCGATCGGCTGCCGGGCTTCACGAAGCGGCTCGACTGGTTCCTGGAGAACCGCAGGGATCTCGCCCGCCACATCGCCTGGTGCGAGATGGGAGGGCAGCGGCGGCGCCTCCTGGCCCTCCCCTCGCGGGAGCGCCTCGAGCGCGTGCTCAGGTATGTCCTCGACGAGAACGAGTTCCTGTCGCCCTACGGGATCCGATCGATCTCCCGGTACCACAAGGACCACCCCTACGTCTTCTCGGAAGGGGGCGCCGACTACCGCGTGGACTACGTCCCCGGCGAATCCACGACGGGCCTCTTCGGGGGGAACTCGAACTGGCGAGGGCCCATCTGGTTCCCGCTGAACTTCCTTCTCGTCGAGGCGCTGGAGAGGTACCACCACTTCTACGGGGACGACCTCCGCGTGGAGTGCCCCACGGGCTCCGGCGTGCTGCTCAACCTGCAGGAGGTGGCCCGCGAGATCGCCTCGCGACTCGTGCGCCTCTTCCTTCCCGACGCCCGGGGCCGGCGCCCCTGTCATGGGGATGAGCCCCGCTATTCGAGGGACACTCATTGGAAGGACCTCGTCCTCTTCAGCGAGTCCTTCCACGGGGAGACGGGTCGCGGCGTCGGGGCGAGCCACCAGACGGGATGGACCGCCCTCGTGGCGAAGATCCTCGAGGATCTCGCGGCCGCCCGGAGGCAGGGCGCCGGCCGAAGCCGGAGGGCGAGGCCGTGATGGCGCTGAGCCCATCTCGCTTCAGGAGAAGCGAAGGGTCGCGCCGAGGTAACCCGCCGGGACGTTCATGGCCGGGGAGGCTCCCGCCTCCCCGGCCCATCCTGCCTCACCACGGAGGCCGCAGCAGGGCTCCGGCCAGCTCCCTCATCGATCCGGCGAGCGGCCTCCGGAAGAAAAGGTAGAGCACGGCAAAGACCGTCAGAGTCACGGCAACCGACAGGATCTCGCGGAGGCGCGCCCCGTGCGAGGCCGTGGCGGCAGTCCTTCCGGATGCCCTCCCCGGTGCGTGCGCCGCGGCCCCCCTCGCAGCCGGCACCGGAGCACGGCTCCGGCCTCGGCGGCTGGCGGCCACGGTCTCCTTCACCATCCACGCCGCGACGAGCGCGCCATAGACGACGAAGAGCAGGTGCCTGCCCGCAAACCGCTTCAGGCTCGTCCCGCCCGGGTTGCCCGCGAGATCGATCAGGGCGTGCGCCGTGCCGCTGAGGATGAACACGCACGTGCTGCCGGCGAGCACCGCCATCAACGGCCTTCTCTTCAGCCGCGCGGCGACAGGGTAGTAGGCCAGCGCCGTCAGGAAGTCCCGGAAATAGGTGTTCCAGCGGCGCCAGAACTCGAGGATATTGCGGGAGGCGTACGGCCTGTTGAACCCCGCGGGGATGTCGAAGCCGACGACCCGCATCATGCCGATCATGAGGTGCAGGTGGCCGGCCAGCTCGAGGAAGAAGCCGAGAAGGACGCTGTGCGCCGCCGCGAGGAGCGTCAGCGCGTCGTATTCCCCCGCAGCCTGGAGCGCCTCGGGGTGCGTGAGGAGAATGCCGAGCGACCTTCCAGCATTCAGCGCGGCGAGGTAGACGATCCCCTGTGCCACCTGCGCGACGCCGCGCCGGAGCAGGGCCGGATCGCTCCTGTCCCCGAGCCCACGGTGGAGCGCGACGAAGCCCACGGGCTGGAAGTGGACGATGCACAGCGGCGCCGCGAGCAGGTAGAGGAGGTACTGGGGATAGCCCGCGCCCGCCATCTGCTCCTTCTTCGCCGTCGCCTCGTAGGCGTAGAGGAGAGAGCGGATCACGAATCCGCTCGCCAGCAGGGCGGTCGTGAGGATCCCGAAGACGATCGCCGGCGCGTCCATCCTCCACGCAATCCACGGCGCCGCCCACAACGCGACGAGTGCCACCGCGATGAGAGCCGAGCGCGAGCGAGGATTCGCCGGGAGGTGAACGACGGCGTAGAAGGCACTCCAGATCGCGAGAGCTCCCAATGCTCTGACGGGACCATGGAGCCCCACGACGAGCGCCAGCGACGCGCCGAGGAGGAGCGGGACGCGGAGCGACGGCCACAGGTGCGAAGCGACGGCCACGACCAGGATGCCGCCGAGAACTGCCGCGAAGCCGCGCTCGCCGAGCGCCGTTCCGCCGGGACCTCCCACGCGGATCAGCCCCGCCGCCGAGAGGCCCGCCGCCGTCGCGAGGAGGAGCCCGAAGAGCACGAGGAGCCCGATCGGAAGACGAGGCTGCTCCCCCGTCATCCGATGACGGCCCCGATGGGGCCGGCCGCGATCCCGGAGCGACCGAGCATGGGCCGATGATAGGACCGGGGCACGAGCCGAGGCCACCGGAGAGAGGGCGGCCAGTGCAGGAGCCGGCGCGAGGACTCCGGATGCCGAGCCTGGAATGGCGGGCGCGGCGCGGGTAGGATGCCGCCATGCCACCGGAGGATGATCCCATGTTTCCAGGAGCCCGAACCCGCCTCACGCTCTGCGCCGCGCTCACGATCCTGGGCCCGGCCTCAGCCCTTCCCGCCGCGCCCAATCCCGCGAAGAAGCCGAGCTTCGATGCCTTTCTCGACGGCGTGGAGAAGATGGTGCTGCCGAACGGGCTGACGCTCCTGACGCGCCCTCAGGAGGGAAGCGGCGTCGTCGCGATCAACACCTGGGTGAAGGCGGGGTACTTCAACGAGCCCGACGAGGTCGCCGGGATGGCTCACCTCTTCGAGCACATGTTCTTCAAGGGCTCGAAGGACTTCCCGGGCGCGGAGGAGATCGCGAAGCAGCTCGCCTCCGTGGGAGGCGTCACGAACGCGGGGACGATCTACGACTCCACGAGCTACTACTTCGTCGTGCCGAAGGAGGGTTTCCGGCGCGCCGTCGAGATCCAGGCCGACGCGATCATGAATCCCCTCTTCGATCCGGCCGAGCTGAAGAAGGAATCCGAGGTCGTCATCGAGGAGTCGAATCGCAAGCTCGACAACCCGCCCGCCGTGTCGATGGAGCGGATGTTCGAGATCGCTTTCACGCGGCATCGCATGAAGCGCTGGAGGATCGGCTCGAACGACGTCCTCAGGGCCATCCAGCGCGAGAACCTCCTCGCCTTCTTCGAGACGCTCTACCGGCCCGAGAACATCGTCCTCACGATCGCGGGCGACGTCTCCCATGAGGAGGCACGGGCTGCCGCGGTCGAGACGTTCGGCCGCATCCCCCGGGGCACGTTGAAGAAGGGCCGCGGGCCCGAGGAGCCCGCCCAGACGGAGTTCCGGTATGGACGCTCGGAGGCCGACGTCAAGCAGGGGTATTCCGTTCTCGGCTGGCACACGGCGGGAGTGGGCCACAAGGACGAGATCGCCCTCGAGGTGCTCGCCCGCATCCTCGGAGGGGGAAGGTCCTCGCGCCTTTTCGTACATGCGGTGGGTCCCGGCGCCGCGAGCACGGCCACGGCGGACCATCTCGCCTTCGACGACGTGGGAATGCTGACCATTCAGGCTTCCTTCGACGAGGGCAACCGAGCCGAGGTCGATCGCCGCGTGCTGGGAGAGGTGGCGCGGCTGAGCACCCACGGCCCGACCGCCTACGAGTTGCAGCAGGCGCGAAACGTGATCGAGTCGTCCCTCGCCGCCGACCTCGAGGGCGCCCTTGGCCAAGCGCAGACCCTCTCGATTTACGAGGCCCGATACGGCTACAAGGCCCTCGCGACGCGCCTGGCCGCGCTGCGATCGCTGGGTCCCGAGAGTGTCCGCGATGCGGCGCGCCGCTACCTCGTGGACGAGAACCTCACGCTCTACCACTACGCGCCGCGCGGTGCGCCTGCCATGACGCGCGAGTCGGCGCTCGCGATGGTGCTCGAAGCGACGAAGAGCGCGCCGGCCGCCATCGCCGAGCAGCCTCTTCCGGCTCCGCCGGAGCCGATCGCCGGAGCGGGCTCCGATCCTTCCGTGCGCGAGATGACGCTCGGCAACGGCGCGAAGCTCATCGTGAAGGAGCGGCGGGGCGCGCCGCTCGTCACGGCCGGCATCTACTTCCAGGGCGGGCGCGTCGACGAGAACAGCCGCAACGCCGGCATCACCCAGCTCATGACGCGAGTCCTGCGCAGGGGCACCTCCACCCGGACCGCCGAGCAGATCGACAGCGAGATCGAATTCCTCGGGAGCCAGATCGGATTCGACGTCACCGAGGACTTCTTCGGCTTCACTCTCGACATCCTCAACTCGAACTTCACCTCGGGGCTCGCGCTTCTCTCCGAGGTCGTCCTCGAGCCGACCTTCCCGGAGAAGGGAGTGACCGACGAGAAGGCCCTCCAGGCCGCCGCGATCAAGCGCTCGCTCGACTCCTCATTCGAGCGCCCTATGCAGCTCCTGACCCAGGCGCTCTACGGCCCTCACCCCTACGCGCTCCCCGCGAACGGCCACCTCGCATCGATCGAGGTCATCGACCGGGAGGCGCTGCGCGAATGGTGGGCGGGCCACGTCGTCGCCGACGGGGCCGTCATCTTCCTGGTGGGCGACATCGCGGCGGAGGAAGCTGGGCGGGCGGTGGAGCGGCACCTCGGGAAGCTGCCGAAGCGGCTCACGCCCAGGGCGCCCGTCCCCGCGGCGCGTCCCCCCGAGGCACGCTTCGAGGTGAGCGAGTTCCGCGATCGCAAGCAGTCGGCGATCGTCGTCGGCTTCCCCACGGTCCCCAGGGGCCACGAGGACTGGCCCTCGCTGCGCCTCCTCAGCAACGTGACGTCGGGGCTGGCAGGGACCTTCTTCGCGGAGCTGCGCGGCAGGCGCTCTCTCGCCTACACGGTCTTCGCGACCGATGCGGCCACGGCGCAGAGCGGCACGTTCCTGGCCTACCTCGCCAGCGAGGCCTCGAAGGAGAAGGAGGCGCGCGAGGCCCTCATCGCCGAGATCCGCAAGCTCCCCGTGGACGAGTTCGGCGAGGAGGATCTCGCGAGGGCGAAGGCGTTCCTCTCGGGATCGACGCGCATCCGGATGCAGCAGAACGGCGCCCACGTGGCGGACCTCGCGAGGAACAGCTACTACGGGCTGCCGCTCGACTTCACCTGGAGGCTGATCGAGCGAGCGCAGGACATCACGCTCGAGCAGGTGCGCGCCGCGGCGCAGAAGTACCTGACGACCGACCGCTACGCGGAGGCCATCCTGCGCGGCAAGCCCTGAGGCGGCGTTTTGACCCCTTGCCCGACCCCCGGCGTTTGCTAGGATGCACGGAACTCCCGAGGGGCACGGGCCCACGGCACAGGAGGAAGACATGCGAAGCGGGTTGGTGTGTATCCTCGCGCTCTCGGCGACCACGGCATTCGCCCAGACGCCCAGCCACAAGCACTACGAGAAGTCCGCGGAGGCGGAGAAGCCCTCCCCCACCGGGGAGCTGGCGCCCAGGCTCCAGAACCTGGGCTCACACGTTTTCAAGGTCACCACGAAGTCGGATCAGGCCCAGCTCTTCATCAACCAGGGCGTCAACCTCGCCTACGGCTTCAACCACGCCGAGGCCGGGCGGGCCTTCCGTGAGGCGGCGCGCCTCGACCCCGAGTGCGCCATGGCCTGGTGGGGACAGGCCCTCGTCCTCGGCCCGAATATCAATGCCCCGATGACGCCGGACGACGAGCCGAAGGCTCTCGAGATGGCGCAGAAGGCCCTTGCGCTGAAGTCGAAGGCCACTCCGAGGGAGCAGGCCTACATCGACGCCGTGGGCCGGCGCTACACGGGCAAGGCCGACGACCGCGCCGCAGCGAATCGCGCCTACGCCGACGCCATGGGTGCGCTCGTGAAGCGTTTCCCGGACGATCTCGACGCGGCCACGATGTACGCCGAGTCTCTCATGGATCTCCGGCCGTGGAACTACTGGATGCGAGACGGCAGCCCCTACCCGGAAACTCCGGACATCGTCTCGACGCTCGAGCGGGTCATCGCGAAGAACCCCAACCATCCCGGCGCGAACCACCTCTACATCCACACCATGGAGGCCTACAGGCCCGAGATGGCGGAGGCCGCCGCCGACCGGCTGCTCAAGCTGATGCCCGGGGCAGGCCACATGGTCCACATGCCCTCGCACATCTACCAGCGAGTCGGCAGGTATGCGGACGCCGTCGCCTCCAACGAAGCGGCGGCCCTGGCGGACGAGGACTACATCACGCAGTGCCGGGCGCAGGGCCTCTACCCGATGGCCTACTACCCCCACAACGTTCACTTCCTGTGGTTCGCCGCTACCGCCGAGGGCCGGAGCCGGCTGAGCATCGAATCGGCGCGCAAGGCGGCCTCGAAGGTGAGCGACGAGACGCTCGAAAAGGTCCCGCTCCTCGCCGGCTTCCGCATCGTCCCGTGGTACGCCCTCGCGCGCTTCGGGAAGTGGGACGAGATGCTCGCCGAGCCCGCTCCTCCCGAACGCTTCCTTTTCCTGACGGGAGCCTGGCACTACGCCCGCGGCCTTGCCCAGCTCGGCAAGGGGCAGATCGACGAGGCCGAGAAGGAGCTGGCCGAGGTGCGGCGCATCGCGGCCGACCCATCCCTGAACTACTCGCTCTTCTCCCCGAACACGGCTGGCGCCATCCTCTCGATCGCCCCCGAGGTGCTGGCCGGAGAGGTAGCCGCCCGGCGGAAGGACTTCGACGCCGCCATCGCTCACCTCGAGCGTGCCGTGCGCCTCGAGGACGGCCTCGTCTACACCGAGCCCTCGGAGTGGCACTTCCCGCCCAGGCAGGCGCTGGGAGCCATCCTCCTCGCCGCCGGCCGGCCGAAGGAGGCCGAAACCGTTTACTGGGAGGATCTCCGCCGCAATCCCGATAACGGCTGGTCGCTCTTCGGACTCACGCAGGCGCTGCGCGCGCAGGAGGGCCGGGGGAAGGAGGCCGCCACGGCCCAGGAGCGATTCGACAAGGCATGGGCCCAGGCCGACGTGAAGCTGTCGGCCTCGCGGTTCTGAGCCGCATGAGGTCGATCATGAAACGCATCGTGCCGATCCTGCTCCTCGTGGCGGCGAGCCTGGCCGTCGCCGCGCCGAGGTGGTCGGACAGCAAGACGGACCAGCCCTCGCGCGCGCGGATCACGATCTACCGCATCGCCCCCGGCAAACAGCTCGACTTCCTCAGATGGATGGCGACCCAGGACGAGGTCAACAAGGAAGCCGGCATTGCTTCCGTCCAGCTCTACACGCACATCAACGGCGACGACTGGGACTTCGTGGGGATCGCGCCCGTCACGACCCCCGAGCAGGACAGAGTGGCTGACGAGATCGCGGTGAAGAGGGGGCTCAAGACGGGTCTTCCCGCTTCGCTGGAGTTCCGCGATCTCGTCGCCTCCCACTCGGACACCTTCGCGGCGGGCCCGATGACCGCCGCCGAGCTGGTGTCTCAGGCGTTGAAGTAAGTGTCTCTACGGGACTACGGCTGGAGCGATTTCTTCGCGGAGTCCCTGGAAGCGCTGCAAGACACCGGACTCGAGCCCGCGCGCGTCATTCAGTCAGGCTCCGCCTCCCCCCGGGTCATGGCGGCAAGTGGAGAGGTGCGCGCGACGGTGGCGGGCCGGCTCCGCCTCCCGGCGGCAGGCGCTGTCGGGCTTCCCGTGGTGGGCGACTGGGTCGCCATCCGTTCGGTGGACGAAGCCGGCGCGCGCATCGAGCATGTCCTCCCGCGGCGGACGAAGCTCTCGCGGAAAGCCCCGGGCAGGACCAGCGAGGAGCAGATCGTCGCAGCGAACCTCGACGTCGTGCTCATCGTCATGGGCCTCGACGGCGACTTCAACGTGCGGCGCCTCGAGCGCCTGCTGACGACCGTGCTGGCGAGCGGAGCGCGGCCCGTCGTCCTGCTGAACAAGCTCGATATCTGCGCGGATCCGCCGGGACGTCTCGCTGAGGTCCGCGCTGTCGTCAGGGACTCGCCTGTGGTCCTCATGAGCTGCCTGAATGGCGACGGCCTCGGCGAGGTCCGGGAGCACATCGGCCGATTCGAAACGTCGGTCCTACTCGGCTCCTCGGGGGTCGGCAAATCCACCCTCATCAACAGCCTGATGGGGGAGTCTGTCCAGCTGACCGGGGCGGTCCGGAAGGGCGACGGACGCGGCAGGCACACGACCTCTCATCGTGAGCTCTTCAGGCTTCCCGACGGCGGACTGCTCATCGACAACCCGGGCATCCGGGAATTGCAGCTCTGGGCCGGGGATGAGAGCCTGACGCAGGCCTTCACCGACATCGCGGAGCTCTCCGCCGCCTGCCGCTACCGCGACTGCTCGCATTCGAGCGAGCCCGGCTGCGCGGTGCTCGAGCGCATCGAGACGGGAGCGCTCGAGCCCGCCAGGCTCGAGGCCTACCGGGCGCTCCAGCGGGAGATCCAGAGCCTCAGATTGCGGCAGGACGAATTCGCACAGCGAGAGCAGAAGAAGCAGCTGCGGACGGTCCACCGCGGTCAAAGGCGGTTCTACCGCCGACGGGGGAGATAGAGGCTCTCCGGCGATTCTCCCGATCCCGGACGGCGTCCTGGGCTGTCGCGGAGCTTCGAGCTACTTCTTGTCCGGCCTGATTTCCAGCTCGAGGAGCTGGCGCTGGCCTTCCTTGTGCTCGGTCTTGATGCGGACCTTCATCCCCGCCTTGATGGCATCGAAGGTCGTGGGGGCGTCGTTCTGATCGAGGAAAACGGTCTTCGCCGTGACCTGGTAGACCTGTATGTCCTTCTGGTCCGTCCCCTCGACCTTGATGCGCACCGAGATCGTCTTTGCGTCCTTGTCGACGCCGACGACCTCGCCGTTGTGGTGGGCTCCCTTGTCATCGGCGATGAGAGCCGACCCGGCCGCCGCCATGCAGGCGATGGCCAGTAGGAGTGCAATGCGCTTCTTCAACATGGGCAGATCCTCCTGTTCGGGGTTGGGATGCGATCAGGATGTGCCGTTCAGCGGCTCATGAACGATATCACACGCCCGGCTGGACCATCGCATCGTACGCCTGCAGTTGCCGGCCGAGGCGCATCGAGCTTGCGTGTCCTGCGGCGACGTGCCGCCGGAACTCGTCGTGCAGGAGAGCCGCGGCGGCGGCTCAAGCTCCGAGGGATCGCAGCCGGTAGTCGACGTTGTGCTGGATCCACTGCCAGAGGTGGCCCAGCTCGCGAGGATCCTGCGCAGGGTCGACCTGCTGCCTCCAGCCGCGCATGACGTCGCCGTCGACGGTCCAGAGCCTGACCCTTCGCCGGGGAACGAGCTCCCGCCAGCTCTCGCCCACCTTCGGGCTCACGTAGGCCAGCCGGAGCGTCATCCTCCGCGAGAGATACTCCAGGGAGCTGAGATCGATCCGCTCGTAGAGGGCGTCCGCGCCGCTCGCGGCCCCCGCCACGGAGAAATCAGGCACCCCGTCCGTGACGATCATGATCGTGATCGGCGCGAGGACGAGGTTGCGCTCCTTGACGATCCGGGCCACCTGGCGGAAGAACGGATTGAAATCGGTCAGGGCGTCATTGGGGGCGAAGGACTCCCGCAGCACCTGCTCGATCTCCGGGATTTCCTTGCCCGCGAAGGCGTGAATCGGTTGGAAGGACTTCGGCTCGTCGGCGGTCTCCCCGCCGATCGCCGCGACGAACATCTCACGGGGCTTCTCCAGCCCTCCCAGCCCGTTGAGATGGCCGTAGATGTAGTGGGCGAGAAAGCTCATTGCGTCGTCGTGGAGGCCCGAGCCCTGGAACGACCCGCTGGTATCCACCCCGATGAAGAGCGTCATCCTCGCCTTGCGCTCGCCGGCTTCGAGGTTGCACCCGAGGAGCACGACGGCCGGGAGGACGGCCGCAGCCAGGAGGAGGACCGCCCCGCATCGCGCGCGCATCAGGAGCCCACCTGTGCGTGGTCGGGCTGCATGGCTTCTTGAGGTCCGCGGGGGCTGGAGGCTCCCACCATGTCCCGCGTCCTCATGAGCACGTGCAGGCCCTTCAGCGGCAGGCTCATCACAGGGTTCGCCGTGAGGAGAATCGTCGCGAAGTTGAGCCCCGAGGCCAATACCTGCAACAGCGGCAGGGTCAGGTACTCGAGAATCTCCTCGCTCCGGCTGTGCAGCCACTCGATCTCCGCGTTGAAGTCCCTGACGGGCGCCCGCCACCAGGCCTCCGCCTCCACTCCGGGAACCCTGATCGCACCGGGATCCTCCGGGTGCACCAGCGGACGGCGGGAGATGAAGGCCAGCAGCGGCGGTGTGCCGAACTGCCCGAAGAGGAACCAGGTCATGCCCCGGATGCCGATCCAGCCGAAGGCCGCGAGCGAGAGCGTGAAGCCGATGCCCAACCGGAACTGCTCGTCCGTCTGCTGCGCGATCCAGGGGGTGACGGCGTCCACCAGCTCGCGGTAGAGGAACATCACCTCGAAGAACATCACGAAGAGCTCGACGAGAACCATCTGGATGAGGAACTTGAACTCCCTCTTCCTGATGGTGTCCACCAGCACCTGGAGGCAGGCGAAACTGCCGAGGATCAGCATGAGCAGGAACAGGAAGAGGACCGGCCCCGTGTAGGCGGGCATCTCGACCCCGACGAGATCCCCGAGCACCTCGGAGACCGTCGGGAAAAGCGTGTAGGTGAAGATCGTCGCCTCGAGGGCGCACCAGAAGACCAGCATGAGGAAGGCGACCCACGGCACACCCGGCTGGAAGTAGCTCCTCGAGAGGCGGCCGGTCATGGAGAAGGGGGCGACGATGATCTGCCGCAGCGTCTCCATGACGAGCCGCAGCGCCAGCCGGGCCAGCGTCAGGAGCCAGCCCACAGCGACCCAGGCGAAGCGGATGAGGCCCACCCAGTAGAGCATGACGGCCCTCACGGCGTCCCACCAGGCGAACAGCACCTTCTGGGCGAAGTGGATGCGCTTCGATCTGAAGGGGATGGTGTACAGCGAGATCTGCGTGCACCAGACGGCCGCCACGAGCAGCAGGACCGGGAAGAGCAGGAAGAGATACTTCGCGGCAGCCGCCCACGGTGAGGGGGAATACAGGAAGAACTCGACGAGGATCCTCTGCATCTCGAAGATCCAGGTGATGGGAGCAAGAGCCTGATCCAGAGTCGGCATCATCCTGAGGGACCTCCACAGGGATGGTGACGTGCTGCGTTTCGGTGAGCGACCCGAAGGAACTTATGCGCGCCCCCCAGGGGAGCAACCGTATCCATCCCGTCCAGGCAGAGAGTCCGGCTCAGCAGGCGTTGACCGGCATCGACGACAAGCCGTCGCGGCGAGAGGACGCGAAGGATGGAGAATAGGGAGTGAATCCCGTATCCCCGTTCTTCCGGATGCATCCGGGCCGGATCGAGAGGGCCACCCAGATGAGAATGAGCGGCCCGATAGGCCGGCGATATCGTCGCGGGAGCTCGGGCGGTTACCATGCTCGTGTTTGCGATCGCCGTGCGAGTGATGTAGATCACGGGACGATGCCGGACCAGCGACGCATCCTCCATTGCATCCTTCTTGGTACGCTCGCGGTTTCGGGATGCGCGGCGAAGTCTGGACCGGTGTCCGAAGCGCCAACCGCTGTCGAAAGCGTCGATGCGGGGACCGTCGGGCAGGACGCCTCGACGCCGTCAGCGACGGAGCCGGGAGCGGCTCGAACGTCCACAACGCCCCGGCCTTCGACACAGCCGCCCGGCGTCTACCATCCGCTCGAGCGTGGGATGACGCTGTACAGGCTCTCGAAGACCTACGGCGTGCCCCTCGACACGCTCATGGCGGCCAACGAGATCGTCGATCCGACCTCGATTCCCGCCGGCACGCAGATCTTCGTGCCCGGGGCCACGGAGGTCTTGCCCCTGGCTCCGCCGGCGGCGCGCGAGGGCCCGGCATTCTCGTGGCCGCTGCTCGGCCGGGTCACGTCGCCCTTCGGCTCGACCGACAAGAGGAAGCGCCACGCGGGGGTCGACATCGACGGTGATTCCGGCGAAGAAATCCGGGCGGCCGCGGACGGCCGCGTCGCGCGAATTGCGGACAACGCCCGCTACGGGCTGCTCGTGGTGGTGGACCATGGCGGCGGCTACGCCACGTGGTACGCGCACGCCAGTGGCCTGCTCGTGGGCAAGGGCGACCAGGTCAGCAGAGGCCAGGTGATCGCCCTCGTGGGGAAGACGGGCAACGCCCACGGGAGCCACCTCCACTTCGAGGTCCGCCGCAACGGCCAGCCCGTGGATCCTCTTCCCTTCCTCGAGGAGAAAGGGCCTCCCGCCCTGACGACCTCGCACTGATCGGGCCGGCAGTCCGGCCTCGCCATCGGGCGTGGCCGGGGCAGGCCCGGCCGGGCGTCGTTCCTAGCTGCGGATTTTCGATCCGTCGCCGGTTCGAAGCAGATCGTGGAAGACGTCGTCGAGGGCCGCCGGTGATTCCTTCATCCCCCGATCGATCCACCAGGTCAGCAAGGAAAGCAGCGCGCCTGCGAGAGCCGCGGCGAGGGCCGGCCGATCCCCGGCTCTTGCCCCGGGGAGCCGGCCCGACTCGGCAAGCCGTCGCTCGATACCCCGTGCGAAGTGCCCCCGGGCCAGCTCCAGGAGGTCGCCGAGCCTGCCCGCCGCGACGAGGGCATCGTACAGAGGCCGCATCTGAGCGACGTGGGCGAAGAGCTCACGCACCGGCACGACGCGATCCGAAGTGTCCCGGGAGAGGGAGAGATGAGTCGCCATCGCCTCGAAGAACTCATCCGCATCGCTCAGGAAGAGGTCGTTCTTGTCGCGGTAGTGGACGTAGAAGGTCGACCGGCTGACGCCCGCGCGCTCCAGCACGTCCTGAACCGTGATCGCGTCGAAGGGCTTCTCCTGCATCAGCGCCACGAGGGCGTCGCCGAGCGCGTCGCGCGTCCGCCGGACGCGGCGGTCGATTTTTTCCGGCGCTTCGACTTTCTTTCCGGACACGCGAAGCCCCTTTGTCCGGCTTCTGACTGCCGGGGGACGAGAGGGTCTGGCCGGCTGGAGACTCCCGAATATACGCTGTCTCGCCGCTCGAGTTTACGGCTTCCCCTCACCCTCGGGAGCATCTGCCCACAATGATCTCATTACGGCGTGTCACCAAGGCCTACGAAACGCCGGCCGGAGCCTTCACGGCCCTGCGCGGCATCGACCTCGAAATCGGGCAGGGGGAGTTTCTCGCCATCGTCGGCAAGTCCGGCAGCGGCAAGTCGACCCTCCTCAACATGGTTTCCGGCATCGATCACCCCACCTCCGGCAGCGTCTCGGTGGGCGGAAGCACCCTCGGAGATCTGAGCGAGAACCGGCTCGCAGAGTGGCGGGGCCGCACGGTGGGGATCGTCTTCCAGTTCTTCCAGCTCCTCCCGACGCTGACCGCAGCCGAGAACGTGATGCTGCCGATGGATTTCCTGGGAGCTCTTCCCGCTCGAAGGCGCCGCCTCCGAGCTGCCGAGCTTCTCGAGAGAGTCGGCGTGGCCGGTCAATCCGACAGGCTGCCGTCCTCCCTTTCCGGCGGCCAGCAGCAGCGCGTGGCGATCGCCCGGGCGCTCGCGAACGACCCCTCCGTGATCCTCGCCGACGAACCGACAGGCAACCTCGATTCGGCGACAGGCGCCGAGGTTTTCGGGCTTTTCACCAGTCTCGCCCGCGAGGGCAAGACCGTGGTGGTCGTCACGCACGAGCGCCATCTGTCCGATGCGAATGCCAGAACCGTCGAGCTGTCCGATGGCTCGATTCTCTCCGCCTCGGCGGGACCGTCCTCCGGGGCGGGATCCGGGAAGGCCGGGTGACCTCTCCCTACGTCAAGGTGGTCCGCGATTTCTGGCGCGAGCGCACCCGTACGCTCCTGGTGGTTCTCGCCATTGCGGTGGGGATCGCCGGCTTCGCCGCCGTCCTCTCCTCCTACGCGATCCTGACGCGCGAGCTGGACCGGGGCTACCTCGCCACCAACCCGGCCTCGGCCACGCTCAGGACAGATGCGATCGACGACGCGCTCGTCCAGGAGATTCTCTCGGGCCACGGGGTCAGCGACGCGGAGCCAGGCAGAGTGGAGAGCGGCCGCATCAAGGCGGGGCCCGCCGAATGGCGCAACCTCGTCCTCTTCGTCGTCAGAGACTTCGGACGGATTCGCATCAGCAGGATCGAACATCAGGAAGGCGCCTGGCCGCCTGCCACCGGCGAGATCCTGATCGAGCGCGATGCCCTTCAGGTCGCGCGAGCGGAGATCGGCGACACCGTGACCGTGAGAACCTCTCGAGGCCGGGATGTCGAGCTGCGCCTCGCGGGAAGCGTCAAGGACGTCGGGCAGGCCCAGGCCCGGATGGAGAACATCGTCTACGGGTACATCACGCTCGATACGCTGGTCCTGCTCGGCGAAGAGCCCTATCTCGACAGGATCAAGATCCTCGTCGCGGAGAAGAGGTTCGACGAGAGCCACGTTCGGAGTGTCGCGGCCGATGTCCGTAACCTCCTCGAAAGCCGCGGCCATCCCGTCCGCCGCCTGGACATCCCGGAGCCGGGCAAGCACCCGCACTCGGAGATCATGGGACTCCTGCTCCTCACCATGGCCGGCTTCGGCTTCTTCGTGCTGCTTCTCAGCGGGATCATCGTCGTGAATCTGCTCACGGCGCTGATGGCCTCCGAGATCCGCCAGATCGGCGTCATGAAGGCGATCGGTGGAAGCCGCGGCCAGATCGCCCGCGTCTACTTCAGCCAGGCGCTGCTGCTCGGGCTTGCGGCTCTCATCACCGGCGTTCCGGCCGGGATGATCGGAGGCCGCCTGCTCTGCCGCTACTTCGCCGTCTTCCTGAACTTCGACATCAACAGCTTCGCCGTGCCCGTCTGGGTCTTCCTTCTCGTGGCCGCGGTCGGCATCGTGGTCCCGCTCCTCGCCGCAGCCTGGCCGGTCTGGAGGGGCAGCGGCATGAGCGTCCGCGAGGCGCTCGCTGACTACGGCACTTCCAGGAATACCTTCGGCGCGACGGCGCTCGATCGAGCGCTCTCCGGCGTCGGAGGGTTCACCCGTCCGCTCCTTCTGGCTATCAGGAACAGCTTCCGCCGGCGGACAAGGCTCGCACTCACGGTGCTGACGCTCACGATGGGAGGGCTCTGCTTCATCTCGGCATTGAACATCCGAGCCTCACTCATCTACTCGCTCGATCGCGTCTTCGCCACGAAGAAATACGACCTCACGGTGAACCTCGGGACGATGCAGGAGCTCGAGAAGGCCGCCCGCGCCATCGGCAGGACGCCGGGCGTGAAGCGTTGGGAGGGATGGATCGCCTCCGAAGGGTCGATCCCCACGCCCGAGGACGCTCCTGCCCCCGACGGCCTTCACCCTGGGCCTCCATCCAAGGGAGGAGGCGGCCCGCATGGAGGTGCCGCCACGGGGCGGGGGTTCGCGGTCATCGCGCATCCAGCCGAAACGGTTCTCCTCGAACCGGAGATCATCGAAGGCCGCGGGCTTCAGCCCGGCGACACCGACGCGATGGTGGTGAACACGAGGCTGGCCGAGCGGTTTCCTCAGTTCAAGGTGGGAAGAAGCGTCGAGTTCCGGATGGGGCCAGCTCTCGTGACGCTGAGTGTCGTCGGCCTCGCCCGCGAGTCATTCTCCCCTCTCACCGCCTACGTGCCGCTGCGCTTCTTCGAGGAGCGCGGGCACAGCGGAGTGACGAACGCGCTCCGGCTGGATCTGGAGAGTGCCGATGAGGAGTCGATCCGGCGCGTCAGGGCCTCGCTCGATGAGAATCTCGAAGAGGAGGGAATCCGTCCGCTCGGAAGCGCCAGCATCGCCGAGAGCCGCTTCAGCTTCGATCAGCACATGCTGATGATCTACGTTTTCCTCATCATCATGTCGGGCATCATCGCCGGAGTCGGGGGGCTGGGCCTCGTGACCACGATGAGCCTCAACGTCCTGGAGCGGCGGCGGGAGATGGGAATCCTCCGCGCCATCGGGGCCAGGCCGCGTGTCGTCATGTTGATCGTCGTGGCGGAAGGCGTCATGACGGGGCTCCTGAGCTGGGTCCTGGCCCTCGCGACCGCCTGGCCCGTCAGCATCGCCCTCGGAAACGGCTTCACCGGCCTCATGTTCAGCAGCGGCCTGGATTTCGTCTTCGAGCCTCTGGGGCTCCTGATCTGGCTGGGAGTCTCCCTGATCCTGGGCGCCGCGGCCAGCTTCCTCTCCGCCTGGCGGGCCTCGCGTCTCACGGTCCGGGAAGCGCTTGCCTACGAGTAGCGCGCCGCTCCCGTTCGGAGCCGGCCTACTGGCGCCCCGGGACGACCGAATTCCGATACCAGGCGACGGTATTGTCGCCGACCGAGGCCGCCAGAGGATCCACGTCTCCGTCGCCGTCCAGGTCCGCGGCGAAAACCGCGGCTGCTGTTGCGGCGCGCGCGTCGATCACGTGCATCGTGAAGGAGGGCATGGATGCACCGTCGTCCTCATACCACGCGATCGTGTCGTCGCCCGTCGAGGCGGACAGCACGTCCATATCGCCGTCCCCGTCCAGGTCCGCCGCGAAAACCGAGGCAGGGCTGTCGGCCAGAACCGTGACGATGTGCGGGACGAACGAGGGGGGCACGCCCCCGCGGTTTTCGTGCCAGACTATCGTGCTGTGGTGAGCGAATGCCGTGAGGAGATCAACATCGCCGTCCCTGTCCAGGTCCGTCGCGTAGACGAAGACGGGTAGGACCGGGCCTGCCGGCAGGAAGTGAGGCGTGAAGCTCGGAGGCGAGGCGTCGTTGTTTTCGAACCACCCGGCCCCGGCGAACTGGGCGGCGAAAGCCACATCGGTGTCCCCATCCCCATCCAGGTCGGCCGCAACGAGCGAGTAGGCGCCATCAGCAAGTCCCTCGAGCAAGCCGGATCCGTCGGGATCCTGCGTGATCACGTGCCGGAGGAAGGACGCAGGGGAGGCGCCGTCGTTCTCGTACCAGGCGATCTGGTCGTCGGCATTCGAGGCCGAAAGGACGTCCATGTCGCCATCTCCGTCCACGTCCGCCGCGAACACGGAAAGGGCGACGAGGACGTCGGTGCTGATCGTATGGGCATCGAAGGTGAGCGGAGAGCCGCCCTTGTTCTCGAGCCAGGCGACCTTCGGGTCGGCGATCGAGGAGCTCGCCCAGACGATGTCGACGTCTCCGTCCCGATCCAGGTCGGCCGCGTACACCGAGCGGACGCTGACCGCAGCGCTCGTGATCACGTGCTGGGTGAACTTGGGATTCTTCCGGCCGTCGTTCTCGAACCACGCTATCGTGCCATCGCCACGAGATCCCGACACGACATCCTGATCGCCATCCCCGTCGAGGTCGGCGGCGTAGACGGTGATGGTCTCGATGGCGGTCGTGGTGAGCGGTCGCTTGAGGAAGCCCACGCGCGCGGCGAGCGCCATCGATCCGGGCATGGCGACACCCAGAACGACCGCCAGGACGGCGGCCCACGTCGAACGTGCCCGACCAATCCGCGCTCCCGACGATACGCGCTTTACCCTGACGTTGTCGTCCGCGATACGCTGATTCATCGTTGAACCCTCCCCTCCAGTGAGGCGCCTGGAAAGTGCAGGGAATTTCGCCAGCGAGTCGATCCGCTGAGAGGTTCGCTGGGGGCATAGAAGTCGTAGCGCTCGGCGAAGCTCTGCTCGTTCACCTGCTTGAAGCTCGCGTGATGCGTCTCGGCGAGCCGGTCCACAAGCGTGCCCGGCAGTTCGAGACGCGATCTATCATCGGAGTAGATTTTCATATACCGCCCGATCGGCCGGGAGTCAATCCAGTCTGGTCGCCAGCGTACGAGTAGTGCGCCGCGCCCATCCGACTCGATCCCCGCATCGAGGGGCCGGGGACCGGGATGAGCCCCGCGATCCGCACGCCGCGCGACGATTTGCGAGTGCTAGAGTCGCCACCCTTGCTCCGACATGCGGCATGGCGCATGCCACGGCGCCGGAGTGGCAGAATTGGCAGACGCAGGGGACTTAAAACCCCCCGGGTGGAATCCGCATTCTGTTCGTGCTCAACGAGTTACGACGGCCCTCCGGCCCCGCGGTGACCAGGTGGAGACCGAGGCCTGCGCCATCAGCAGCAAACGGAAGCGGGCGGGCGCAACCAGGAAGTTACCGGGGCCTGGGTGCTGGAGGCGTGGGTTGCGCTGCGTCACGCGCCGCGCAGGTTCGGCTGGTCGAGATCCTCGAGGAATTTCCTTACGAATGCGCTCGAGATGGCGCCGCGCAGTTCGTCCAGGCTTCCAGTCTGGACGATCCGCCCTCGCTCCATGACGGCGATACGATCACCGAGACTGACCGCCTCGCGAGGATCATGCGTGACATAGATGGCAGGCGTCCGGCGCTCCAGGAAAAGTTCCCGGAACTGGGCGAGCAGCTCGCGCTTCAACACCACGTCGAGATTCGAGAGAGGCTCGTCAAGAAGAACCGCCCGGGGTTCCAGCACGAGTGCGCGCGCGATCGCCACACGCTGACGCTCGCCGCCGGAAAGGTCCCCAGGATAGCGACGCTCAAGCCCGCTCAGGCCGACGCGCCGGAGCATCTGGGCGATCTTCTCGTCGCGCTCGGGCCTGGGGACCTTTTGTGAATCCAATCCGAAGGCCAAGTTCCCGTGAACGGTGAGGTGCGGCCACAAGGCCAGATCCTGGAAGACCACGGCGAGGTTCCGCTCCTCGGGGGGCAGGGCGATCCGGCCGGCATCGCTCGCTGCCGTATCGTCCAGCCGCACGACGCCTGAATCGGGGGCTACGAATCCCAGGATGACCCGCAGGGCGGTCGTCTTTCCGCAGCCGGACGGTCCGAGCAATGCGAGGACCTCCGCTGGCTCAACCGTGAGCGTAAACCCGGAGAGCACCTGGGTTGCGCCGAGTCGCAGGCTCACGTCTTCTAGGACGACGGGTGAGTTCACGAAGGCCGCCTTCTCCAGATGAGGGCGCCGCCCGCCGCCAGGGTCACCCCGGTCAGGGCCACCTGCACGACGGCCAGCGCCGCTACGACTTCTTCGGGGCCGTTCGCTTCCAGCGTGAAGATCCGCACCGGCAACGGCTCGCGCCCGGGCGGGTAGAAGGGGATGGTCGTTTCCAGATCTCGCAAGCAGAAGACGAGCGTCAGGAGCCACGTGGCCGCCACGGCCCTTGCGTGAACCGGCAGGAGGACTCGCACCAGACGGCGCCAGAAGCGGGCGCCGTACACCATCGCCGCCTCCTCAAGGTGGGGAGGTCCCTGCGCCACAGCGGCGGCGATGGTGCGGGAGGCGATGACACCGTACCGCCCGATATAACCCAGGACGATGATCATGGTGCTGCCGTAGACGATCTGCGTCGCCGGCCTGTTCCAGACGGCTATCAGCCCCACCGACAGCACCGACGCCGGAGTGACAAAAGCAAGTACCGTGAGCGCGTCCAGGAGCTTGGCGCCGGGGCGCCGCCGGACGATCGCCCGTCCGAGGATGAACCCAGTCGCGGTGAGGACGGTGGAGGCCGCGGCGGCAGGGAGAATGCTGTTCTGCAGGCTCGTGCCGAGCCAGGCCGCGGCGGCGCTGAACCCACCGCTGCGGCCGGCCCGAAACGCGAGCGCCGCGATCGGGAGGATCCCGAGGAGTGAGACGAGCCAGCAGCCAGCAGTGGCCGGCACCCGCCAGCGCTCGAGACGGAGCGTGGGCCTGTCGCTGAGGCGCAGGCCGAGCACGGCGGTCGGACGGCGTGAGTTGAGCCTTCGCTCGAGGGCCAGCAAGGCTGTGGAGATCGCGAGCAGTGGAAGGACGAGGACGAAGGCCTCTCCTGGCGCGTACTGGATCCCACCGAGACGAGCGAACACCGCGGCGGTGTAGACCTGCACGCGCAGGAACATCGGCGCACCGAGTTCCGAGAAGGAGAGTGCAAAAACGACGAGACCCGCGAGCCCGGCCGCGGGCCAGGTTATCGGCAGCAATACCCGCGTCGCCGTCCGCCAGGGAGATGCCACCGTCCGAGCAGCTTCCTCCAGCGATGGGTCGATCCCCTGAAGAGCGAGAGCCACGAGTGACGTGACGATGGGCGTGAAGGCGATCGTCTGGACCCCGATGGCTCCTAGAGGGCTGAACAGCAGCCGCGATGTGGCTTCGGTTCCCCAGAATCCTGTCACGCCAAAGATGTGAAACCATCCGAGAGCGAGCAGGAACGGCGGCAGGAACATGGGAAAGGCATGCAGCAAGAACGCCCAGCCGCGGCCCGCGATATCGGTCCTCCCCAGGAGCAGGCCGAGCGGAACGCCGGCAACCAAACACAGGGCGGTTACGCTTCCCGCCAGGATCAGTGAGCGCACGAGCAGCTCCCAGGTCTGGAAGGAGACGAGCGCCGCGGCGGATGAGAGAAACTCCCCCGGTGTCGCGATGGCTTGCCCCGCCAGGAAAAGCATGGGCAGCATGGAGGCCGACAGGATGACGATGCAGGCGGCGCCGAGAGCCAGCGGCTCCTCGTACCGGCGGAGTCGCCCGCTCAGAACCCCACCCATTCCCGCAGCCATGGCTGTATGGTTTCGATTTTCTCACCAACGAGGGAGTAGTCGACTTTCATCGCACGAAGTTCGTTCACACTGGGCAAGCCCGGTGGCAAGGGAATCCCAGGCCGGAGGGGCATGTGAGCCGCTGATACAGCCATGCGGCGCTCGACTTCGGGGGAGAGCAGGAAATCGATGAGCCTTCGACCGGCGCCCGGGTGAGGAGACCCCTTGATGAGCACGACGGTCGTGGGCATGACGAGCGTTCCGAGCTGATCCTGGTCCGGGTAGACGACCGCCACAGGTGCCTGGTCCCGCAGAGCTTCATGGGCGTCATCGGTGTCGGTCAATCCGAAGGCCACCTCGCCGCCCGCCACGAGCCGTCTGACCTCGCCATTGGAGCTGGCCAGGCGTACCTGATTGGCCTTGAGCCGTTGCAGGAAATCGCGGGCCGGATCATCCCCCCAGGCGGCGAACAGCGCGGCGACATGCATCGTGGTCGTGCCGAACAACGGATTCGCGATGGCGACCTCTCCCCGCCAGCGGGGGTCGGCGAGGTCCTGGATGGATTTCGGCATCTCCCCCGGCGGCACGCGGTTCCTGTTGACCAGGAGCACGCGGGCACGCGCGGCAAAGCCCGTCCAGGATCCGAAGGGATCTTTGAAGGCCTCCGGGATGGAGGATGCGTTGGGTGAGACATAGGGTTCGACGAGTCCCCGTTTCACCAGCAGAGACGGGCGGACGGGATCGCCTGACCAGAAGACATCGGCTTGCGGGCGCACCGCCTCGGCGATGAGGCGGTTGAGCACGCCGGTGCTCTTCGTTTCCTCCGTGTCGAACACCGCCCGCACGGTAAATCCCTGCTCGCTTTCGAAGGCCCGGAGGATCGGCTCGGAGAAGACCTGATCGACGGAGGTGTAGACGACGACCTCTGGAGCTTCTCTCTTGCAGCCTCCGGATGCAGACAGAAGAACAAGACCGATGATGAGCGACGCGCCGCGGACCGCGGTCTGCTGCGCCTTCACGGAATCGTCCGGGTCATCAAGGCGCTCCGGTCAGGTGCACACGTGCGAGACCCACCATTCCTCCCGCCAGGACGACGAGGAGCAAGTTCAGATCGAACCTTCGGACGGCCACGAAGGCGAGACCTGCAAGCGCCGCGGAGAACAGGTCCGGAAGGCTCGCGGGTACGAGGTCCGCCGCGAGCGCGATGATGAGGCCCAGCGTGCCCGCGGAGAAACCCCAGAGCACCGACCGGGCGTAGGGCACCCTCTCAACTTTCTCGATGTAGCGCGCCAAGCCCAGGACGAACAGAAAGCTGGGAAGAAACAGGAAGACGCAACCGGCCGCGGCTCCAGGGAAGCCACCCGCCAGATAGGAGAGAAACACGCCGATCGAGATGAGAGGGCCGGGAGTCGTCTCCCCAAGCGCCAGGGCGTCAATCACCTGCCGATCTGTCACCCATCCGTACCTCCCGACCGCTTGCTCGCGCAGGTAGGGGAGCACGGTGTAGGCTCCGCCGAAGGTCAGGAGGGCAGCCTTCGTGTTGACCCAGGCGATCTCTCCGAGGCGCCTGACCGTCACCTCCGGTCCACCGGACAGATTCGTCGTTTCCCGCCCGGGCGGTCCTTCCGCTGGCGTGCCGGTAGCCCGCGGCCAGAGTTGGTTTCCGACGATCAGGAGGATGACGAGCGCAGTCAATGCCCAAGCGTGCGTCTTCGACTCGTTCGCACGCTTGCGGTGGCGCGCGAGCAGGAGGCCCAGAAGGCCGGAGCCGCTCAGAACCACGACGAACGGGACGCGCAGCAGGAAGCTCGCCACGAAGGCCGTGCCCATGAGCAGGTACGAGAGGCCACCCTTGAGGGATCTCCCAGACAATCTCACCGCCGCTGCCGCGACCAGGGCCAAGGCGATGGGGCGTATGCCATTGAGGAACGCCATGACAGCGGGCACCTGCCCGTACCGGTGATACATCCACGCGAGTGCCGTGAGGCTCACGAATCCGGGCCAGATGAAGAGGAGGCCCGCGACGATGCCTCCCCGGATGCCACGCCGGAGATATCCGAGGTGGATCGCGATCTCGAGAGCCTCAGGGCCAGGAAGGATGTTTGCGAAATCGAGGAGGTGGACGAACTGTGCATCAGTCAGCCACCTCCGCGTCTCGACCGCCTCCTTGTGCATCACTCCTATCTGCGCGACGGGCCCGCCGAAGGTGTTGATACCCACCCAGAACATCGAGCGCAGGAAGCTCCCCCACGGCTCCCGCTCCCCAGGTGGAAGCGGTCGCGGGGCGACCGTCTCCTCAGCGTCCCGATCCGTTCGCAGGTCCAATGGGCCTACTCGTGCCTGGTCTTGTCGAGCGCTGCCTTGATGCCCCGGGCTAGGTCTTCCGTCTTCCCGACGCCCCAGTAATGGAGGAACAGGATCCGGGGACTCTCACCGGCCATGTGACTGTGGATCGCCACGATGTTGATGCCCGCTCCCCGCAAGGTCTTGAGCACCTCCTGCAGCTCGGACTCGAGCATCGCGAAGTCGCCATCGACAACGGCCCGTTCGTCGCTTCCGGCGAAGGCCCCCCACGTGTTGACACCCATGGTGCCGCCCATCGTGAAGCCGTCCATCGCCGTCTCGCGACCGATGGTCACCTTGTAGACGCCCTTGCTCAGCTCACCGGGTTTCCCGAGGATCGCCTCGATCTTCTTCGGGTCGAGGGTGCTCCTCGCCGGATCGATGTCGGCTCGCGGCACATCGCCTTCCGCAAGGCTCGTGACCTTGATCCGGGCAAAGACCTTGCCGACGGCGGCGGCAAGCTTCTGCTCCTCGCCCATGCCCCCGATGTGCATGAACATCACCCTCGGGCTGTCCCAGAAGAAATGATTGTGGAGGGCTGTCACCTGGAGGCCGCTGTCAAGGGCGACGCTCATGACGGGGTTCACCTGCTCCTCGAGCAGGACCACATCGCCCATCATCATCGTGTGATCGCCGGTCCTCTTGAACGAGGCCCACGAGGTGAGCCCCATCGGAGGCGTGATCTTGACGCCCGCCGCTGACACGATGAGATCGGTCCGTGGCATCGACACTTTGAACACGTCTTCCTTCTCATCGAGCCTACCCATGGCACCCGTGAGCTGTTCGATGCTGGCCGTGTCAAGCTGCGTTGTCGAACTCGCGCTCTGGGCTGATGCCGTGGACGCACCGAGAGAACAGAGACCGAGCACCGCAAGATTGAGAAAAGGTCTCTTCATGACTCCCTTCCCTCCTTTCCAGGAGAGGCATGATCGTGGAGGAAGCTGGCCTTCTCGACGCGCTCGAATGGAGCGTTCACCTCAGCACAGAGCCGTGTGGGCGGGCGGAGCCACATTGGATCGAGGGTGGTGGTCCGATCGAATGCTCGTCCATCGGGGTTCCCCTCTATTCGAACGATGTCACATAAAGAACCTGGGTGCCGCCCTTCTTGACGAGGGTTCCGCTGACCGTAACGGTCTGAGCCATCTTGTCCAGCAGCACGTCTCGTCCAGGCTGATGATCCTTCATCCCCATGACCACGTAAATGTTTCCCTTGTCATCGACGAGCCCGATGGGATTGCCGGCCTTCGCGCACTCGGTGGCGCATGCCCTGTGGTCTGCTCCGTGGCTGCCGTCCTCCAAGTAGCACCAGAGGTCCACCACCTCCCCTTTCACCCTGACCTCCTCGCCCTTCGGTTGCGCGGAAACGGTTTGAACAGACAACATCAACGAGCCGACTGCCAGCAGCGTGAGAACGATGATCCGTTGCTTCATTGCGGTTCCTCCTTCATTCCCTCTTAAAGGATGTCTCCGTCGATTCACGGTAGTGGTTCGACCGAGAGGTCATCGAAATAAGTCACCGAATCCGCCTTGGTCCATACGCCTACTTTTCCTGGGTCCGCGAAGGTCTTGTCGTGCGCGTCGATCACCCTCTCCCCATCCCAGAAGACCTGGAAATGGTCGCCCTGCGCTTCGGCACGCAGCTCGTGCCAGGCACCGCTAGTCACCTTGCCGCTCCAGCTCGCGAATTGCTTGCGGCTGCCGTCCTTGACGTAGTAAAGACGGATGTTGTTCTCGAGAGCGTTCGCTCGCGTGATGTAGTAGTTGTTCTCGTCACGGTAGCGGAATACGAGGCCGCATGCCTGGTCCACGACTCCCGAGATCGGCTTGCAGCGGACCGAGAGCCGGAGATCGTTCAGCCTGGGCTCGTCCGCCACGGCCACTGGGAACCGGTAGTCCGTATCATCGGTGTCGACCTGCGCGAGGACATTCGGAGCGCTTGGAGCGTCCTTTTCCGACTTCACAATCCAGCGGCCCTGCCCACCGCCCCCGGTCCGGGCGAGCGAGAACCCGGCTGGTGGAGCCTCTGCGGGGTCGGCGTCGAAACGCCACACACGGGCAGAGCCGGCGTGCGTGTCGGCCTGAGCAACCAATACAAACAACCCGATCGCGGCAGCGGCGGCAACGGCGAAAAACTTTGTATCCATCGCATCCTCCCTGTTCTCGTGACGCATTGGTCAATCAGCGCGGCTTCCTCCGGAAGTACTCGTACAGATCCTCGAACACGGCCGAGCCGCGGGCCATTCGCACTTCGTCTTCCTTGTGGGCCATCGCGATGCCTGCGATCAGCCGGTCAAGCCCGAAAGCTTCCTGCCGCCCGAACCTGGAGTCCTTCAAGTCGATATCGTGGACGATCTCCGCGATCGGCCGCAACGAAAGGTCCCCGATCTCGAAATGGCGCAGAAGGACCTCGAAGGTGCAGCAGTCTCCTTCGTGAGTGAACTCGGCATCGAACATGTCGA
>CAZMRF010000070.1:0-26240 GCA_964568735.1 uncultured Acidobacteriota bacterium | reverse complement strand
CGAGGGCCTTGATGCGGCTCTGCACCTGCGCGGCCTTGGCGGCGTGCGTCCTGAATCTGTCGATGAACCGCTGTTCCTTGGCGAGCATGGCCTGCTGGCGCGCATAGGCCGCCTCGCGGTTCGCTTCGCGCAGCCCGCGCTCGCGCTCGTAGAAATCGTAGTTGCCCGAGTAGGCGACGATCTCACCGCCGTCGATCTCCGCGATCTTCGTGACGGTGCGATTCAGGAACTCGCGATCGTGCGACGTCATCAGCAGCGCGCCCGGGAATCCCTTGAGGAAGGACTCGAGCCAGACGATGGACTCGATGTCGAGGTGATTGGTCGGCTCGTCCATCAAGAGGACATCGGGCCCGCCGAGCAGCACGCGCGCCATCGCCACGCGCATCTTCCACCCGCCCGAGAGCGCGCCGACGTCGCCGTCGATCCGCTCGTCGTCGAAACCCAGCCCGTGCAGCACCTCGCGCGCCTGGCTTTCGAGGGCGTAGCCGCCCAGGTGGTCGTACTCCTCCTGCACCACGCCGAAGCGCGCGAGGATGGCGTCCATCTCCCCGGATCGGCCAGGGTCCCCCATCCTGTGCTGAAGCGATTCCAGCTCGTGGTGCAGGTCTCCGACCCGTCCGCTGCCGGCGATGGCCTCGTCCAGCACCGAACGGCCCGACATCTCCTCGACGTCCTGCCGGAAGTAGCCGATCGTCAGCTTCCTCGGCACCGACACCTCACCGTCGTCCGGCGCCTCCTCCCCCACGATCATCCGGAATATCGTCGTCTTGCCCGCGCCGTTCGGGCCGACGAGCCCGACCTTCTCACGGGGATTGAGCTGAAAGGAGGCCTCGACGAAGAGAACCTGCTTTCCGTGCTGCTTGCTGACGCGGTCGAAGGAGATCATGCGGGTTCAGCGGAGGGAGGAGGATCGACGCCGAGCGCCTACCGCCGGAGCGCCTCCGGCCAGTTCAGGACGAGGGAGGCTGACCGCATGGCAGTGCCCATCTCTCCGACGGAGTTCAGGAGGAAATGCTGCCCGTCGGGCGCGACGTCGAAGGATGGCCCCGTGGACGCCCTCGTGGCGGCCCGGAAGAGGGGCTGCGGGGTGCCTACGCTGAAGGTTGCGGTCGCACGGATCTCCACGGCCATGATCTGGTTGTCGGTGGCAGACTGGTAGAAGAGCTCCTTGCCGTCCTTCCTCCAGACCGGCCCGTTGCCGCTCGTCCGGGAGACCTGCCAGCGTCCCTTCGCCTCCGGGAAGGGCTGGACGTAGACTTCCATCCGGCCCGACTCCGACGAGGTGTAGGCGATCCATCGTCCGTCGGGAGAGAAGCGCGCGTCGAACTGATCGAGCGGTCCCTCCAGCCAAGGGCGGGCTTGCCGGTCCTCGACCGAGTAGAGCCAGAGGTCCCACCCGGTCTCGCGGTTGAGGCTGGCGAAGAGGATGAGCCTCCCGTCCGGCGACCAGTCATTGACGTTGATCAGGGTGCCCGCCGCAAAGAGCAGCTCATCCTGGCCGGCCCCGGCGGCGTCGCGCTCGTACAGCTCGCCGATGCCGGGCCGGCTCGACACGAAGGCGATCCGTGTGTCGTCAGGCGACCAGATCGGGAGGCCGTCGTCGGCTGGATCGAAGGTGAATCGGGTGCGGAGGTCCTGATCCATGTCGTGCACCCAGAGATCCGACGCGTCGCGCCCGATCCCCATGGCCACGCGGCTCCCGTCGTGCGAGATCCGAGCGTCCCAATAGAGATCCGGTTCTCCGATGGCGCGTACCCGCTTGCCTGATCGGTCCACCCAGACCAGCTCGGTCTTGCCCTCCCCTGCTCCGCCCATGTAGACGAGCACGCCATTGCTCGAGACGCCGAAATGCGCGCCACCCCAGGAGTAGGTCCCGCCGGCGATGTCGGCCGCCAGCGGCAGCGGGTCCCCGGTGAGCTCCGCGCGGTCGGGGTCGAACAGGTGTGCCATCAGCGTCGTGCCGCGCTTGTAGAGCAGGTACCCTTGCGCGTACTCCGCCCGCGAGTCGACGCGCAGGAGCATTCGGGGCGCCTCCCCGTCGAGCGAGCCGACATAGAGGCCGCTGTGCTGGCTCGTCCCCGGATTGGTGGTGCTGACGACGTAGAAGATGAATCGCCTCCCGTCGGGGAGGAAATGCGCCCACCGATGCGCGACGTCGAAGCGCGCCTCATCCAGCGTCGTCACCGCCTCCGGCGTGCCCCCTCCCGCCGCGACCTTGAAGAGGCGATCGCTGAAGCGGGGCTGGAAGAGGATGACGCCCTCGTTGCTCCAGGAGCCGCCCCGCCCGTCCTGCGCGTCACACAGCGCGATCGACGGCCCGCCCGCGATGTCGATCTTCTTGAGTTTGTCGCCGGAATAGAAGGCGATCCAACGACTGTCGGGCGACCAGAAGGGGAAGGCGACCCCGCTCGTGTCGTTCAGTACCCGCGCCTGGCCCGAGTCGAGATCCTGAACGTAGAGCCGCGGTTCCCCTTGCTCAGCCATCGCGACGAAGGCAACGGTGCGGCCGTCGGGCGAGACGGACGGCGCGTAGCGCGCGTCGAAGCTGGCTCCCTCCGGCGGGAGCAGGGCGGCGCGCACGAGCCGTGGCGGTTCAGCCGCACGCCCGCCGCCGAGGCCGAGCACGGCGAGTGCCGCGGCCGCGGCGAGGAGCGCACCGACCGCAACGGTCCAGGCGAGCCGTTCCCGGCGCACGGCGCGCTGTGGCGCCGCAGCCGGAGACGAGCCGATTGCGTGCGGGCCCGCCCCGGACTCCGCCGCGGTGCCCGGCGTGCCCCAGGCGCCCGAGCCCGGTGCGGTGCCTGAGTGCACGGTCCCCGAGCTGGGCGGGGGTGTTGCCGTGCCAACGCCGGGGCCCTGCCCCGCGTACGCGGGGGCGCCCGTGGCCGAGCCCGGCGACTCCGTCCCGGCGATCCACTTCAGCTCACTGGCGAGATCGGCCGCCGACTGCCATCGCTCCTCGGGATCCTTCGCGAGGCACCGACGGACGACGCGCTCGATCGCGGAGGGCACATCAGGCGCCGCCGACGCGAGCGGGGGCGGTTCGGTCGTCATGATAGCGGCGATGAGGCTGGCCTGGCTGCGCCCATCGAAGGCCCGCCGCCCCGTCAGCATCTCGTAGAGCATCGCGCCGAAGGCGAAGATGTCGGACCGCGCGTCGGCCTCGTGCCCCTCGAGCTGCTCGGGGGAGAGGTACTGCCAGGTGCCGACGATCGTGCCGGCCGCCGTCAGCGGGCTCTCCTTCGTCATCAGGACGCTCGAGATCGGTGGGGCCGAGTCGAGCCCCTGCTTCGCCAGGCCGAAGTCGAGGAGCTTCGCTCCCGTCTTCGTCAGCATCACGTTGCCAGGCTTCAGGTCCCGATGGACGACGCCTTGCTTGTGTGCGAGCGCCAGCGCCCCGGCGATCTGGGAGGCGACGGTTAACGTCTGCCCCACCGGCAGCGGCCCCTTCACGAGGCGCGCCGCGAGCGTCTCCCCCTCGATGTGCTCCATCACGAGGAAGTCGACGCCGTCCTGCTCGCCGATGTCGTGCAGCGTGCAGATGTTCGGGTGCGACAGCGCCGAGACGGCGCGCGCCTCCCGCTCGAAGCGGGCCCGCAGCGAGGGGTCGCTCGCCAGGTGGGAGGGCAGGGTCTTCACCGCGACCGTGCGCTTGAGGCGCGTGTCGAGAGCCCGGTAAACCTCTCCCATGCCACCCGCGCCGAGCGGGCCTGCGATCTCGTACGGGCCGAGGCGGGTGCCGGGAGCGAGAGCCATGGGACGGGCAGCCTACCAGAACTTACACTGAAGGGGGATCGGGCGGGAGCGCAGCATCACGGCTCCCGCAGGCCTGCTTCAGTCCGGCAGTCCAGTTGGAGATTACGCGGCCGAGAGGCTCTCGGGGAAGAGCTTCTTGAACTCTGGCTCGTCGTGGAGGATCGCCAGGTCAGGATCGCGCCGGGCCCAGTCCGCGTCCCTGAAGCCGGCGTCCCATGCCTTCCTGATCGCGTCAAGAGCCTCCGGCTTCTTGCTCATCAAGCAGAAGGCGCAGGCGGAGTTGTAGAGCATGGTGGCGTCGTTGGGACGCAGGAGGATCGCGAGGTTCGTCTCGCGCACTGCGTCCTCCATACGCCCTGTATTCGCGTAATCGGTGGCGATGATGATCCGGGCACGCGCGTCCTCGGGCATCTGCTTGAGGTGGTTCTCCAGCACCACGATCCTTCGCTGGCGGATGCTCTTGAGCGCCTCGTCCTTCCCCAGCGCGCCCAGCGCGTTCATGATCGGGGTGTAGACGTTGTAGTCCTCCGCGCTGGCGTCCAGCGCGGTTTCCGCTATCGTCGCCAGCTCCTGATACCGCCCCGCGGCGAACAGAGCGCGACCCAGCAGGAAGTAGGCTCCCTCGCAGTCACGCTTCCGCTCGATGGCACTCCTGACGAGCCGTATCGCCTCGTCGTGTTGTCCCTCCGCGTACAGCACCCACGCCTGGGCCACCTGAGCTTCGGGCAGGTCAGGGCGAAGCGAGAGGACCTTTTGCGATGCCTCCTTGGCACGCTCCATCCAGACGGCGACGCGCCCGTAATAGTAATGGTGCTGCGCGCATGCGTTGGCGATGGCCGCGTAGGCCAGGGCGAAGTTCGGATCGAGCGCGACCGCGCTCTCGAGCATTTGCAGCGCGAATTCCAGGTCCTGGCGCGTCATCCGCCGCGCGTAGCTCTTGCCCCGCAGGAACTGATCGTAGGCCTGGAGGTTCTCCGTGGGCTTGGCGGCGATGGCCTCCTGCTCCTGGGGGGTGAGAGTGATGGTGAGCGCCTCTGCGATCTTGCGGGCGATCTCGTCCTGGACTTCGAAGACGTCCTTCATCTCCCGGTCGTACCGTTCCGACCAGAGCGGAAAGTCGGTGCGCGTATCCACGAGCTGCGCGTTGATGCGCAGGCGGTTGCCGGCACGGCGGAGGCTGCCGGCCAGGACGTAGGCCGCCCCCAGCTGCTGGCCGATCTGCGCGGGGGTCACCTGCTTGTCGCGGTAGGCCAGCACCGTGGGGCGGGAGAAGATGCTCAGACCCTTGATCTTGGACAGCTCCGTGATGATGTCCTCCGTGATCCCGTCCCGGAAGTACTCGTCTTCCTTCGCGCCGCTGAGGTTCTCGAAGTACAGGACCCCGATCGACTTCTCGCTCTTCTTGGAGCCCCCGCCGCGGGAATCGGCCAGCTCCGCGGCCTGTCTTCGGCCCGAGTCGAGATCCCTTCTGAGCCTCATCAGATCGGTCTTCAGATCCGTGGCCGTCTGGTAGCGCAGCGATCGGTCCTTCTCCATCGCCTTGCCCAGGATCCGGCCGAACTCGGGAGGAATCGCCGGGTTGACGACGGTGAGAGGCGCCGGCTCCCGGTTCAGGATCGCTTCGAAGACGACAGCCGACGTGTCGCCCTGGAACGGCAGGACTCCTGTCGCCATCTGGTAGAGGACCGTGCCGAGCGAGAACAGGTCGCTGCGGGCGTCGGTGAGCTGCCCGCGGGCCTGCTCCGGCGACATGTACGACACCGTGCCCAGGGTCGTGCCGCGCACCGTCAGCTCATGGGCCGTGCCCATCGTGTCGAGCCGCGAGTCCTCGCCCGCGAGGGCCCGGCGCGTGCTGTCGATCTTCGCGAGGCCGAAGTCGAGCACCTTCACCTGCCCGCGCGAGCTGACGAAGATGTTGGCGGGCTTGATGTCCCGGTGGACGATCCCCTTGGCGTGCGCGGATTCGAGCGCGTCGGCGATCTGGACGGCGATGTCGAGCAAGGACTTCGGCTCGAACGGCTGGCGGCCGATCATCGCTGCGAGAGTCTGGCCCTCGAGCAATTCCATGACGATGAAGTGCTGGCGCTCGTGCTGCTCGATGGCGAAGACCGTGCAGATGTTGGGGTGGTTCAGCGCGGAGGCGGCGCGCGCCTCGCGCTGGAAGCGCTCGAGCGACTGGGCGTCCTGCTGCATCTCCTGGGGGAGGAACTTCAGGGCGACACGTCGTCCGAGCCGGGTGTCCTCGGCTTCGTACACAACCCCCATCCCGCCCGCGCCGAGCTTCCGTACGACAGAGTAGTGCGAAATGCCCTTTCCGATGATGGGATCCATGGCGGCCGCCATCTTAAGTGAAGGTGGAGAGGCGATCAAGGTACAATGGAGGTCCCCACCGCAAGGAGCCATGCGTTGACCACAGAAAAGAAGCGCCCTGGCGGAGATCGAGCTGAGCAGCCTTCCTTCCCCGCCGGCGAGGCCTCGCCGCTGAGCCCTCGAGAGTCCTCATCCGGGGAGGAAGACTTCGCCCGGATGCTGGAAGAGTCGCTCGGGGGCGGCACGCCGCACACCAGGTCCTTCGAAGTGGGCCAATCGGTGGAGGGGTTGATCGTCGCGATCGAGAGCGACTCCGCCTTCATCGACATCGGGGGCAAGGGCGAGGCAACGATGAGCCTCGACGAGCTTCGCGGCGACAGCGGAGAGATCGAGGTTCGCGTCGGAGATCGGGTCAAGGCCATGGTGGTCTCCACGGGAACCGAGCTCGTGCTCTCCCGCAAGATGGCGCTCGGCGCGGCCGCGCGGGAGCAGATCCAGGCCGCCTTCAGCTCCGGGCTGCCGGTGGAAGGGCGCATCGAGAGCGTGAACAAGGGCGGCTACGAAGTGCGCATCGCCGGAGTGCGGGCCTTCTGCCCGATGGGGCAGATCGACATCGTCCGCACCGAGGAGCCCGCGCAGCACGTGGGCAGGGTCTACACCTTCCGCATCATCGAGCTCAGGGAGGGCGGCAAGAACCTCGTGGTCTCGCGGCGCGCCCTCCTCGAGGAGGAGGCGCGGGAGAAGGCACGTGAGGTCATGCGCACGGTGGTCCCCGGAGCGGTGCTCTCCGGCCGCGTTGCGTCGGTGTCGCACTTTGGCGCCTTCGTCGAGCTCGGCGGAGGGGTCCAGGGTCTGCTGCATGTCTCCGAGATGGGCTGGTCGCGCGCATCGACCCCGGCGGAGGTGGTGCAGGCCGGCCAGGTTCTCGCGGTCCAGGTCGTGAAGGTGGAGGATCAGGGCAGGAAGATCTCGCTGAGCCTCAAGCACCTCCAGGCGGATCCGTGGCTGAAGGTGAGCGCGGCCTACAGTGTCGGGCAGATGCTCCAGGGCCGCGTCACGCGCCTCGCGGATTTCGGTGCCTTCGTCGAGCTCGAGCCCGGAATCGAGGCCCTGGCTCACGTCTCCACCTTCCCCCCGGGCGAGAGAGACTGGAAGGCGCTGGTGCCGCCCGGCTCGACCGCCACCTTCAGGATCGAGAGCATCGATGTGAAGCAGCGAAGGATCGGCGCGGCCCTGCGGGAGGGCTCGGCAGCGGACGGGCCTGCTTCCGGCTCGGGCGCCGGGCAGCCGAAGCCGGCGGAGAAGGGGCTCGGCTCGCTCGCCGACCAGCTGCGCGCCGCGATGGAGCCCAGGAAGAAGAACGACAACTGACAAACCTCTGACGCGAGCGAATCATGAGCACCAAGGAGGTTGTGATGAAATCGAGACCTTCCCGTCGCACAATGCTCGGCGCTCTGGCGGCCGGAGGCGCGGCGCTGGCACTCAGCCGCGAAGCCCTCGGCCAGACATCGCCCTCTTCTGCCGGCGATGCGGTTCGGCCGCCCGCCTTTCGCGGGCTGCACGAGCCGCGGCCGCTCACCTTCGACCCGGCCAGGCTGAAGGGACTCTCGGAGAAACTGATGCGGTCGCACTGGGAGAACAACTACGGCGGCGCCGTGCGAGCCCTGAACTCCGTGGAGCAGCGGCTCGACACCCTGCTCCAGGACAAGGAGGTGCCTGCCTACCTCTACGGCAATCTGAAGCGCGAGGAGCTGATCCGAACGGGGTCCGTGATTCTCCACGAACACTACTTCGGAAACCTGGGCGGCGACGGTAAGGCCTCCGGCGCGGCCCTCGAGATGCTGAAGCTCGCCTTTGGCGGTTACGAGCTGTGGGAGGCCGAGTTCAAGCTCACCGCGAATGCCCTGGCGGGCGGCTCCGGATGGGTCGTTCTCGCCTTCAACCTCCACACGGGCGAGGTCCACAACTACTGGGCCTGGGATCACATGCACAACGCCGTGCTGGGAGCGCCGCTCCTCGTCCTGGACATGTACGAGCACGCCTATCACATGGACTTCGGCTCGGCAGCCGCCCGCTACATGGACGCGTTCATGGAGAACGTCAACTGGGACGAGGTCAACCGGCGGGTGGAGTGGGCCCGGAGAGCCAGAGGGGTTTGACGCGAGGCGTCCTCGGCTGGAGGAGCTGCACGGACATCAAGCGGGCCTTGATGGCGTTGCTCCTCGCCTCCGCCTCGGTGATCTTCGGCTCCGCCAGCACGACGGAGCGCCCGGCGCTGCGCGCGGGCAGCCTCGCAGCCGGCCTTCGAGTCGACGGCCTCCTCGACGAGCCCGAGTGGGAGTCGGCGCCGGCCAGCGAAGAGCTGGTGATGGTGGAGCCGCGGCAGGGGGACCGCCCCCGCGGCCGGACGCTCGTGAAGGTGCTCGCGGGCCCTCGGGCTCTCGTCTTCGGCATCCGCTGCGAGGATCCGGACCCGTCGGGGATCGTGAGCTTCACGAAGGAGCGGGACGGAGACTTCGAGTTCGAAGACAACGTGATCCTGGTCCTCGATCCCTTCCAGGACGGCCGCTCAGGCTACGTCTTCGCCGTCAACCCGGGCGGAGCGCGCCTGGACGCGCTCGTGGAGCCCGGCGGCGAGAGCATCAACAAGAACTGGGACGGGGAATGGGAGGCGGGGACGAGCCGCGATGGCTCGGGATGGACGGCCGAGATCCGGATCCCCATCGAGACGCTGAGCTTCGCACGCGACCTGGCGGAATGGGGCTTCAACGTCCAGCGCCGCGTTCAGCGCCTCCAGGAGACGAGCCGCTGGGCGAGCCCTTCCGTCGACTACCAGGTCTACCAGACAAGCCGATCGGGACTCCTGACCGGGCTGCCCGAGTTCGACCTCGGTCTCGGCCTGGGGATCCGCCCGTCTCTCACGAGCGGATTCGAGAACCCTGCCCCCGGCGCAGCGACGGAAGGAGTCTTCGAGCCGAGCCTCGATGTGACCCAGCGTCTCGGCCCGAACCTGACCGGCGCCCTCACCATCAACACCGATTTCGCAGAGACGGAGGTCGACACCCGCCAGACGAATCTGACGCGCTTCCCCTTGTTCTTCCCGGAGAAGCGCACCTTCTTTCTCCAGGGTTCCGACATCTTCAACTTCGGCACCGGGCTCGGCGAGGGGCTCGTCCCGTTCTTCACGCGGCGCATCGGCCTCGTCGGCGGCGAGGAGGTCCCGATCCTCGCGGGCCTCAAGACCACGGGCCGCGCGGGCGCGACGAGCCTGGGAGCCCTCGTCGTGCGGTCGCGCGAGGAGCATGGGGTTGCCCCGGCCGCGACCACCGGGGCCCTGCGCGTGCAGCGCAACATCTTCGCCGAGTCGAGCGTCGGGATGCTCGCCACCTTCGGCGATCCGCTCGACCGCGACGGGGCCTGGGAGGCCGGCGCCGACTTCCGCTATCAGACCTCTCGCTTCCGTGGCGACAAGAACTTCATCGTCGGCGTCTGGGGTCTCGCCACGGATCGCGAGGATCTCGCGGGCGCGCGCGACCGGACGGCGATGGGCTTCAAGGTGGATTACCCGAACGATTTGTGGAACTGCGCCGCGATCTACAGGCGTATCGGTGACGGCTTCGACCCCAGCCTCGGCTTCGTGGCCCGCCGGGACATCAACACCTACGAGACGGGCTGCACCTTCGCTCCCCGGCCGGCGGGGAGCTTCATCCGCCAGATGTTTCATGAGCTCTACCCCAGCCTGACCACCAGCCTCGGCGGCACGTGGGAGAGCTACGAGGTCTTCATCGCCCCGGTGAACTGGCGGCTCGAGAGCGGCGACCGCTTCGAGCTCAACGTGGTGCCGGTGGGAGAGCGGCTGGAGGAGCCCTTCGAGATCGCGGACGGAGTGACAATCCCTCCCGGATCCTACGAGTGGCAGCGCTACCGCGTCGAAGTCGAGGCCGCAGCCAAGCGGAAGCTGTCCGGGCAGGCGACCTGGTGGTTCGGGAGCTTCTACACCGGCACGCTGGACCAGATCGAGCTGGAGGCCTCGTGGACACCCTCCCCGCTCGTTACGTTTCTCGCCAACGCCGAGCGCGACATCGGCAGGCTGGAGGAGGGCGACTTCGACGTGACCCTCGTGGGGACGAAGGTGCGATTGAACCTCTCACCCGATCTCCAGATCAACAGCTTCCTCCAGTACGACTCGGAGTCACGGACCTTCGGGACGAACACGCGGATGCGGTGGACCTTCAACCCCCGAGGGGACGTCTTCTTCATTTACAACCACAACTTTCGCGAGATCGACGACCGCTGGAGCCGCGACTCGAACGAGCTCCTCCTCAAGATCCAGTACACCTTCCGGAGCTAAGCTCGGGCGGCAAGAATGCTCTCATGGAACCGGCCGATCCAGCCGCCGGGGTTTGGCTCCAGCGGACGAAACGCCCTCTCGCACCGCGGCTAGTGGGGCGGCCCCGGCGCCGCCTGGCAGGACACGGGCGAGGCGTTGATCCCCGGGTCGCGCGGCGCGATCTGCTCAGGGATCCCCGAGTCGTAGGTCCCGGGCCCGGCACAATTGTTCCCCCGCACGATGAAGATGAAGGCCTGCCCCATGGGCGGGATGGGCAGGGGCCCGAAGGAGGTCCCCGTGACATCCTCCGCCAGGCAGCCCAGCACCGCGCGGGAGAAGTCGCCTCCTCTTCCGTTCAGGACCCCCGCGTCCACCACGACCACGTCGAAGGTCTGCGCGTTGGGATCGGCCACCCATTCGATCATCTCTCCCCCACCGGGGGGCAACGGCTGCGGGTTCAGCTCGATGCCTATCGGGCCGGGGTTCGTCGCATCGTCGATCACGCCGTTGCAGTCGTTGTCGATCGTGTCGCAGAGCTCCCATCCCCCCGCGGATTCATTGCAGACGATGAAGAGCGATGGCTGGAAGGTCTCGGTCGTGTTCACGCCGTCGGAAGTCACGAGCCTTCCGCTGTAGGTCCCCGGCGCATCAGCCATCCGCTCGTGGGGGATCGTGAAGCTGTTCCCCTCGATCTCCACCGCCACCGGGTAGGGTGGCCCCGCCGTGCCGCCGGCCGCGGAGTCGAGGACCAGGATCAGGCCGGAGCGCAGCTCCGGGGAGTCGAAGTCGGAGGACTCCCAGCTCACGACCGCCTGGTGGCCGGGGCCGATCGTCGGCGTCACGGGGGGAGCCCCCGGAGGCGGCAAGGGCGCCGGCGCGTCGAGCCCCGCGCGCAGGTCGGAAACCGAGGGCGTGAAGAGCGTGACCTGCCGCTGATCGAGGAGCACACCCTCGCCGGGACAGAGCATGTTCTCGCACTCGGTCTGGCGCGCGTCGGTGGGGCCTATGAGCTGGATGTTCGTCGTCATGGGGTCCCATGGGACGTTGATCGAGAATCCCCCGAACTGGTCGGGGGCCTGGGGATCAGGCTGGAGGCGCGGGTTGAAGCGGTAGTCATGCACGCCCGAGGGAGTCTCGAGGCGAACTCGGAAGGCTCCCCTCCCGCTGAAGACTTCCCCCATGGGGGAGAGCGGCGATTCCGGGAAGTCCTGGGTGCCCATGAACTGGTAGGAGAAGAAGGGCAGCACACCCTCCACGACCGGGACCACCGTACCGTCGCCTTGCCCGTCGGGGAAGCGGACGTACCCGGTGACGTTGACCACGAAGGGATCGATGTGCGGAAGCGCATCCTCCATCAGGAACTGGAAGTGGTAGGTGTCGATCCAGTTGTTGTACCCCCACGACGGAGTGCCATCCATGAAGTTGGGGGCGCAGATGTCGCGGGACTGAGGGGTGGTGGCCGGGCACTGCAATCCAGGCCACACCATGGCGGAGGCGTGGAGTCCCATCGGATAGATCTTCTTCGAGACGTCGAATCCCTCGGCCTCGTAGGGGGCCGTGCACGGGGGGGAGACGTGCGCGTACTCGTCGAGGCCGCCCGTGTTGCACTTGTGCCGGCTGAGGTCATAGGTGTGTCCCAGCTCGTGGACCGCCACCCCGTAGGCGCCGTCCTCGGCCAGGACGGCGCGGGGCGCGAACGGCCCGATCGCAAGACCAATGATGTTTGGATCGATGAGCTGGCTGCGGAAACCGTTGTAGCCGAACCAGTCATTGCGCACCGAGAGCACCATCCGGTCGATCCCGGCCAGGGCAGCGACCAGGTTGTAGATCAGGAGCGTGCAGGACGGCTCGATGGGACAGAAGAAGTTCGAGCCGTGGTTGCGCCATGTCTGGGTGAAGAACGCTGTGCTGGTCAGGCTCGCCAGCGGCCACGACGCGAGCCGGTAATCCTCCTCTCGGGTGTACATCGCCTGGAGCTGCTGGGAAGTGATGAAGCTCAGATCCTCTTCGAAGTCGAAAGGCACGTACACGGTGAAAAGGTCGTCCACCTTCATCAGCGGAAGGGTCGTGGCGTCCAGGTCGTTGTTCGCGTTCGCGCAGTCCTGGAGCTGCGGAGGAGCGTTCGGCGAGATGGTCTCGAAGTAGTCGATGTGGGCGTGACCTCGGATGATCCCCTGGTTCGGGCTCGGGATCACCTGCGGCTTGAAGGGGTGGAAGGGCGGAGCCGTGACGAGGCCCGTGACGTCGTCGAAGAGGCTGACCAGGACCCTGGTCGGGTTCTGTGGCGAACCCGGATCGAAGTGAACATTCTTCGAGTCGGTCACCGTGCTGATCCCGTCGGTCAGCATCCCCGAGACGGGCACGTCGATGGGCAACGGATAGGTGCTGGAGATCCAGACGATGAGGGAGGTGGCCTTGTCGGCCACGGCCTTCGACGCGTGGTAGACCGACTGGACGATCTGGACGTCGTCGATCCCGATGTCGTCGGGGAGCCAGTTCGAGGGTTCTCGAACCACGTCGAAGCGGAATGAGCCCCAGTTGTTCTGCCATCCGGGGGCCGTGTTCTTCCCGTTCAGGTTGGCGAAGTTCGTGCCGACCGGAATCGGGTTCGATCCGTTCACTCCCAGGACCTCCAGCCGGCCGTTGCAGACGTCGTAGGTGACGTGCGGGAATCCCCCCGAGGGCTGGTTCCCGTAGGTACATGGAGAAAACGGAGGTCCGGGGATCGAACCGCCGCTCTGGGGACTGATGTCGTAGCCGTCGTCATCGCTGGTGCTATCCGCGTCCCACAATTCGAAGTAGATGTCGAAGAAGCGCTGATTCTTCCCCGAGACGGTCTTGCTGTTCGTCGCCGGCGGCCAGCTCGCGTGGTCGCGATCGCCGATCTCGTTCGCCCAGATGGAGCCCGGCGCGTGGTCGAAGCTGCCGCAGACGTAGAAGTCCTGCTGGCTGCCTATCAGGCCGTCGGTTCCCGGCTCCTCCGCCCTGGCTTCGTGGATCCTCACCGTGATGGTGCCGTCATCGGCGAGCGGAAGCGCCACGCCCGGCAATCCCATGGCCAGAACTGCAGCCGCCAGGAAGAGGATCCGTGCGGTGATCGTCTTTTGTCCCATGGCGTGATCTCCATCTCCCCCGTTGCAGCCCTTCGATGTTCTCCGGTGCTGCGGCCAGGTCAGGACAAGAGACTAGGCGGGATCGCCCCCCAGCGGCAGAGCATGGTCATGCTGTGATTTCCGGTAGAATGCCTCCGTGCGCCCTCGGAGCCCGCTCCGCCTCGCCACCCTCGGGACCCTGCTCCTTCTCGTGGTCGGCGTCGCGCGTGGCGAGCACCCTCCCTTCCGGGCCTACACGACCGCGGAGGGCCTTGCGCGCGACCTCGTGAGCTGCATCCTCCAGGATTCGCGCGGCTTCGTCTGGTTCTGCACCGCCGAGGGGCTCTCCCGCTTCGACGGCTACTCCTTCACGAATTTCGGCCCGGACAATGGACTGCCCGAGCCCCACGTCGGCGCTCTCCTGGAAACGAGGGACGGCACGCTGTGGGCGGGCACCGCCAATGGGCTCGCCCGCTTCGATCCGTCGGCAGGAGTGCCCCCCGGCGCCGCATCCCCGGGCCTTCCGCGCGTCTTCAAAACCTTCAGGCCCCAGGGCCCGGAGGGTGCCTCCAACTTCAGGGTCCTCCTCGAGACCCGCGACGGCTCGATCTGGGCGGGGACCCTCGACGGGCTCTTCCGGTTCGATGGGCGCACCACGACATTCGAGCGGATCGATCTCGGCGTGCCCGACGCCCTCCCGGGGCAGGAGCAGATCAACGCCCTCCTCGAAGAGCCGGACGGAGGGATCTGGATCGCCACGCGCTATCTCGGGCTCTTCCACCACAGCACCGACGGCCGCATCTCACGCTTTCTCTCGTCCTTCGTTCAGCCGGCCGGCAACATCCGCGCGCTCGCCTTCGACGGGGCGGGAGGCCTGTGGGCGGGAGGCTGGGAGGGCATCAGGCATCTCGCTCGCGGCCGGGACGGCAGCGTGGAAGTGATCGAGCGATTCACCGCGAAAGACAATCTGCCGCAGGATCAGGTCTACGCGCTGCTCCGGACCGCGGAGGGGCGGATCGTCGCTGGGACCGCATTGGGGATCGCGTTTCTCTCTCCCGCCGGCAGCGGCAGCTGGAACATCGAGCCGCGCACGGCGATCCAGGGGCTCAACGTCGCCGTGGCCATCTCGCTCGCAGAGGATCGCAGCGGCAACGTCTGGATCGGCACGACGGGATCAGGCGCCTGGAAGCTGGCCAGGGACGGCTTCACGACCTTCTCGACGGCGGATGGCCTCCCCGGTCCGTACTGCCGCTCCTTTCTGCGCGATCGGAGAGGACGTCTCTACGCCAGCACGAACACCGCGAAGTTCGAGACGGTCCTCACCCGGCTCGAAGGCTCTCCCTTCCCTGCCACGACAGTCAACATTCCCGCCACCATCCACGGGCGGGGCTGGGGGATTCAGCAGCTCACCCTCCAGGATCATCTCGGAGACTGGTGGGTTCCCACCGGTGAAGGCCTCGTGAGGTTCTCCGGCGTTCCGGAGGCGGAGGGGCTCGCGACGGCGGAGCCGAGCGCCATCTATACGACGCGCGACGGGCTGACCAACGACGAGATCTACAGGCTCTTCGAGGACAGCCGCGGCGACATCTGGGTCTCGGCTTACGGGCTGACGCGCTGGGATCGATCGACAGGGCGCTTCCACAAGCTCGGCCCCCCCGATGTGCGCGACGACAGCTCCACGGCCTTCGCCGAAGACTCGTCCGGGAACCTCTGGCTCGGGTACTGGGGTAGCACTTTGATCCGCTACCGCGACGGTCGCTTCGAGAGCTTCGCCGCGGCCGACGGCGTGCCTGCCGGAACGATCCAGACGATCTTCAGGGACAGCCGGGGCAGGCTCTGGCTCGGAACGACAGACGGCGGCGCGGCGCGCGTCGACGATCCTGCCGCGGCGAAGCCGGTCTTCGTCCGGGTCAGCAAGGAGCAGGGGCTCGCCAGTCTTCAAGTCAACGCTATCGCCGAGGATCGTTGGGGGCGCATCTACCTGGGCACGGGGCGCGGAGTCGACGTCCTGGAGCCGGACACCGGAAGACTCCGTCACCTCACACAGGCGGACGGACTTGCCGGAAGCGACATCCAGCTGGCGGAGGCTGATGGCGGGGGCGCCCTGTGGTTCAGCACGGTTTCGGGCGTCTCCCGGCTGATCCCGCGCGCGCCGGAGCCCCGCAGGCCGCCGCCCATCTGGATCAGCAGCCTGAGCATCGCCGGGCTCTCCCGGCCCGTGAGCCTGCTCGGTGAGGCGGCGATCGAGGGAGTGGAGCTTGCGCCGGACCAGGACCAGATCCAGCTCGGCTTCGTCGGGCTGGACTTCAGCGCCGGCGAGCGGCTGCGCTACCAGTACCGCCTCGAGGGGAGCGGATCCGGCGCATGGAGCCCCCCGGCCGGAGACCGCTCGGTCAACTTCGCGCACCTCGCGCCGGGACGATACCGCTTCAGCGTGCGCGCCATCGACAGCGACGGCCAGGGGAGCGAGAAGCCGGCCACCGTCTCCTTCGTTGTTCTCCCGCCGATCTGGCAGCGGGGGTGGTTCCTCGCGATCGCGGCGGCGGCGGCTCTCGCCCTGGTTTCAGCGATCCACCGCCTGCGGGTCCGGCGCCTGCTCGAGATCGAGCGCGTCCGCACGCGCATCGCCTCGGACCTTCACGATGACATGGGCGCCAGCCTCTCCCGCATCGCCCTGCAGAGCGAGCTGGCGCGCAGGCCCGAGGTGCTCGGTCCCGCCGACTCGGAGCGCATCCTGGCGGACATCGGCGAGTCGGCGCGCGCGCTCGTCGATTCGATGAGCGACATCGTCTGGTCGATCGACCCCAGGAGGGACGATCTCGCGAGCCTGATCTCCCGCCTGCGCCAGTTCGCCCTCGGAATCCTCGAGCCGCTCGGCGCCTCCTTCCAGATGGACGTGCCCGAGGGAGCGGCCCGCGTGCGCCTGACACCCGAGCAGCGGCGCCATCTCTACCTGATTCTCAAGGAGGCCATCAACAACATCGCGAAGCACGCCGGCTGCCGCCGGGTGTCCCTGACGCTCAGGATGGAGCGACGACAATTGAGGATGGATGTGACCGACGACGGGCGGGGCATCGATGGCGCCACCGGAGCGCCCGTGACGGTCGCCGGCCCGGGGGGCCACGGCCTCCAGAGCATCAGGGCGCGGGCGGAGCAGATTGGGGGGCGGCTCGCGGTCTCCTCGACGCCCGGGAAAGGCACGACGCTCAGCGTGAGCTGCCCCATCGAGTGGAAGGGCGCATGATCATGCTCTGCCCGGCGGCACGAATATGAAGTAGGTTCGGCCTCATGGAAGGTTCCGGCAGGATCTCGGTCGCCATCATCGAGGACGATCCCGCGCTTCGCGATGGGCTGGCCGCCCTGATCCGCGGGACCCCGGGTTACCACCTGACGGGGGCCTACTCCTCTGTGGAGCAGGCGCGAGATCCGCTCCCGGCCAATCCTCCCGACGTCCTCCTGCTCGACATCCACCTCCCCGGAATGCTCGGCTCGCAGGGGGTCCGGCCTCTGAGGGATCGGACGCCGTCGATGCAGGTCCTGATGCTCACGGTCTTCGCCGAGGAGGACAAGATCTTCGAGTCGATTTGCAACGGGGCCTGCGGTTATCTCTTGAAGAAGACTCCGCCGGCCAGGCTCATCGAGGCGATACGCGAGGCCCACGAAGGGGGATCCCCGATGTCACCGGAGATTGCCCGCAAAGTCGTGACGCTCTTCCAGAAGACGCACGAGCCGGCCGATCCCGGCGAGCGCCTCACGCCGCACGAGGTTCGGCTCTTGAAGCTGCTCAGCGAGGGGCACAGCTACAGCTCGGCGGGGCAGCTCCTCGGCGTGACCATCAACACCATACGCAACTACATCCGCAGCATCTACGGGAAGCTCCACGTCCATTCGAAATCCGCGGCCGTCACGAAGGCCCTGAAGAGCCGCCTTATCTCTTGACGTAGGACGTGAGAGCCCCTGCGGCTTCGTGGAGCGGGCGGCTCGCGGGCAGGATCGTGGCTGTCTCCGCCTTCGGGAAGAGGAGCGCCCGCCATCCCCCGGCGATGAGGATCGCCGTGCTCGCCGTGGCGGCCGGCCACTGCCACGGCCTTGGATGAGCCATGTACCTGGGCTCCCATAGTGGATCGAACTTCTCCTTGTATCTCCGGAGGCCCTCATAGTTGTACCAGGCCTGTCCATGGCTGAAGAAGAAGTGCGCCATTTTCTCGAACGGCCGCGCCCTCCGCTCGCCGCCGACGTTGGAGAGCGGCGCCATTCCGAGATTGAACCTCGCCGAGCCGCGCTCCTTGGCGTGGAGCATCAGCTTGATGAGGAGGTAGTCCATCACTCCGGGAAGCCCGCCGCTTCCCACGGGCAGGGATCGGTAGCGCATGAGGTCCACCGACATCTCCTCCCCGCGCGGGCCCTCGAGGACGTTCGCGAAGCCGGCCACCCTGCCGCTCTGCGTGAAGACGACGGCGCAGGGGAAACGCATCAGGTATTTCTCGTCGAAGCGGCCGATGGAGAACTGCTTCTCGGCGAGGTGCTTGTCACGAAGCCATTCGGCCGAGACTTCGCGGAGCTCCGGGAGGAGCCCTCTGAGGGCGTCGCCCTCCACGATTTCGAGGCGCCCCCCGAGCTTCTCGACGCTGTTGACGGCATGCCGCCAGCTCTTCGCCTTGTTGCCCTTGAGATCGAAGCGCCTCAGATCAACGATGGCCTCCTCCCCCAGCTTGAAGAACGAGAAGCCGAGATCGTGCGCCACGGGGATGAGGGAGGCCGATATCTGGTAGAGGATGACCTCGCGATCCAGGAGCGCCGCGAACTCCTGGAACGCGGCCAGCAAGCCGCGCTCCCGGCCCGGCGGGCAGACCGGATCGGAGTAGGCGACGAGGAAGCGGCCGGCAGTGCGGTAGGCGATGAAGCCCTCCGGGGGCGGGCCCCCCTCCCCGGCCGAATCCACCGCGGGAGGCGTCTCCCGGAAGATGGCCTTGTCGCCGCTCGCGAGGAGGAGGGGGTTGGTCCCGCTGCCGTGCTTGCGGATCTCCTCCATCGCACCATCGAGCCCGGCTCCGTCCGGGAGGGGATCGCGCGGCGCCGCCCTGAGCGTGAAGTGAAGCGCCGCAACGGCTGAGAGGGAGACGAGGAGGAAGAGACCGCGGAGGAAGCGCTCCTCATGCGGGAAGTATTCGAGGCGGCTCAGGAAGACCGACGACTGCGGGAGATCCGACAGAGAGCCGTACCCGACGGCTCCGAAGAGCACGACGGCCAGAATCCCCATCGACACGACGAACTCCACCGGCGGACGCATTCTCCCCTCTCTCGCGAAGGAGCGGTGGAAGACGACCAGCATGGCCACCGCCGCGAGGGCAAGGAGCGCCTCCTCCCAGTCGAGCCCCTTCAGGAACGTCGTCAGAGCGCCCGCGAGGAAGAGCGCCAGCGCAAGCCGGTGGCTCGCACGGTAGCCGCGCGCGAGCCCGCGGGAGATGACGAGGAGGAGAAACCCCAGAACGATGGAGAGTCCGTGGGAGATCTCTACGAGCCCCGGCGGAACCATCTCTCTCAGGAAGGCCGCGCGTGCGGCCAGCGCCGGAGTTGCCGCGCTCGCGAGGAGGACGACGCCGCAAAGGAATCCGTACGACGCGATCGCCGAGCGCACGAGACTCCCCGTGCGCCGGCCCGTCCGAATGAGCCTGCCCGCGAGGAGGAGCGTCGCGAAGGCCCACGGCAGGACGTAGTACACCGCCCGGTACACCAGAAGCGCCGCGAGAACACGGCCATGCGAGCCCGAGAGACTTCCCAGGGCGATGAGCCACCAGGCGTCAGCCGGTCCGAGACCGCCGGGGACGAAGCTCACGAGGCCGATGAGCTGACCGGCGAAGAAGGTGGAGAGAGAGGTCGACAGATCAACGGTCCCGAGGGTCCCGCACAGGGCCAGATGGAACACAAGCCAGGCGAGGATCCAGTCGATCGCGGATACGAGCACGAGCACGGATGGGTTGCCCTCCCACCTGCGAAGGAACCCCGGCGCCCACCCCGAGCGACGAGACGCGTGGAGGAGCGCTGCAGCGAGGGCCAGGAGCAACGCGGCGAGTGCTGCGCGGGTGCCCACAGAGCTCGCCATGACGGGCAACGGAAGCGAGGCGGCCGCGCAAAGGGCCAGGAGGGTCAGCCAGAAGGCGACCATGATGGCGCCGAGGGCGCTGCGGGATCGCGCGCCGTCGACACCGAGCGGCTTGTAGAGCCAGAGCCGAAGGGCCGGCCCGGCGAGAGGGCCGATCGTGAGGAAGTTGCTCCACGCGAAGCTCACCACCCCGACGCCCCACCTCTCCCCGGGAGCAGGCGCTTTCGAGAGTGGACCCAGCGCCACGACGTCGTACAGCCCGAAGACGCACAAGTTCAACGCCGTGGCGCACAGGAGCACGAGCATCAGGACGGGATCGGTGTCGCTCAGGATCGACCGCACGATGGAGAGATCGATCTCGCGCAGCTCCCGCCACCCCAGCCATCCGAGCACCGCCAGGACAAGCCACGGCCAGGCCCACCGGAGCCGGCCGAGGAATGCGGTCAGTGCGTGCCTTCGATCCATGCGAGGGCCTCGAGGAGCGCCTTCATGAGGGCTGCCTCTTCTCCCGAGAAGTGATGGTCGGCGCCTCCGACGACAATCAGCCGTTTCGGCTCCGCGGCCTTCTCCGCGAGAAGCGGAGCGAACGAAGAACTGTCCTTCTCGCCGTGGACGAAGACGACCGGGACGCCGGCGGCGCTGTGGAGCGCCTCGGCCACCTTGAAGACGTGATCCTCCGGAGAGAAGCCGAGAATCTCCGAGAAGCGGAACTCGAGGCTCCCCACCTCGTCGGGGCCTATCATCAGGAGCCCCTTCACCCGGCTCCCCCAGCCTTCCTCGCCCGCGAGCCAGGGGGCGAGGTCGGCGCCGAATGAGAACCCCGCGAGAACGAGCCGGCTCTCCGTGTCCCGCCCGGCCTCGGCGGCAAGGGCAGCCACATACGCACGGATGTCGGAGGCCAGGGCCTGCCGGCTATCTTGAGGCTCCCAGAAGTACTTCATCGCATCCACCCCCCCGACCCAGTAGCCCGCCTCCCGCAGTCCCGCGCTGACCTGATCGTCGAAGTGCCGCCATCCGCCTTCTCCCGAGATGAAGAGAATGAGCGGTCGTTCCGCGTCGCAGGTCCGAAGGGAGGATGCCGCTGCCGGAGCATGGGAGTGGGGGGAATCGGGAGAGTAGAGGAGGAGGGTGAGCTCACCCCGGCTCGTCGCGACGGGCACGGAGGAAGGTGCGGCCACCGTACTGCACAAGGCCGGAACGTTCGAGGTCAGAGCGACCGCCGCTGCCACGACGGCGAGCGGTGCTGCCGCTCGACGCCGCCGGGAGATGCCGCCGCAGAGGCTCGGAGCGATCGCCATGATCCGTTCCTCCTCGCCCCCCGGGCTCGGGAGCCGGCCGTTCGCATCGTCCCTGGAGTCACGAGCCATCGAGAGCCCGAGAACAGGAGGGGCGCCCGAAGCCGGACGCCCCTGCTCGTGGTCGCGGGAATGACGATGGAGCCAGGCGCCGGACTACGACTTCTTCTCGGTGCGGGGAGGGGGCAGGAGCTCGACTCGGGAAGCGACCTTGGCACCGCCCGTCTCGGTGTAGGTGACGCGCACGCGCTCCCCGATCTTGAGGTCCTTCGCCTGGATGCCCTTGCCGTTCGAGACAAGGCTCACATCGCTCTGGAGCGTGAAGTGATCGTTGTCCTTGCCGGCGCTGACGGTCATGGTGCTCTTCGCCATGTCGATGGCGGTGATCGGGCCGATCATCGTCTTCTCGATCTGCGCCGATGCTAGGATCGGAGCAGCGACGACGGCGGCGAGCGTGAGGGCCGTCATCCATGCAGCCTTTCTCGTGGTTCTCATGATCATGGCCTCCTTGTCCCTTGCGGGCTGAAGACCCCGTGTGCGGGGTCGTCCCTCGATATTGCAGCCTTCGTGCCACGACGCTCGTCGCCTGAGATGCCCTTCTTCGCGCATCCTTCACGGCATCGGCGTGCGGCGCCCGCGGACGCTCCGGGCGTTCTGGCGCGCCAGAATGGGATGCCCGGCCAACGGGGGATGAAAGTGCGCTGCCGGCGGACACCATGAGCGGACCAGGGGCCGGAGGCCGGCGTTCGTGGTCGAACCTCTCCTGGCGCGTCCTGACCGCTTCGGCGGCTGTGCTCATCCTGATCGCCCTGGCCCTGGGCGCCGGGATGCTCCTCGAGGAGATGCGCCTCGCCCTCAGGGAGAACGAGATCGTCCGCTACTCCCGGGATCGTGGCCGGATCCTCGCGCTGCACCTGGCGAGAGATCTGGCTGCGACGGGAATGAACGGGTCGACCCCGGACTCGAGCGAGCCCTTCGTCACGGAGGTCTCGCGAGTGCTGCGCACGCGGCCCGAGGTGGCCTACGTCGACGTGATCGGCGCCGACGGGAGGATTCTCTGGAGCTCCGAGGGGCATTCGGGCCGATGGAGTGGAGGCCCGCCTGAGCCCTTCCTCCACGGAAGCGAAGAGGGCACAAGGGTGCCGGGAGCCCAACCGATCGACCCCGACATCTTCGTGGAGCTCGTGACGCAGGTGGGGGACGAGCCGGGCGCGGGGGTCGTGGTCATCGGCCTCTCCGAGGCCCGCATCGCGGAGGAGCTCCGGGCCGGCTTCTGGCGCACCATGGCATGGCTCGGCGGGATCGGCCTGGTCCTGCTCTCCGGGTTCGGCGTCACCTACCGGATCCTGTCGAGACGAAGCGCCGCGGAGGTGCTTCGCCGCGCCCGCGACGAGCACATGGCCCAGATCGGTCTCCTGGCCGCGGGTCTCGCCCACGAGCTGCGGAACCCCCTCAACGCCATGCGCTTCGCCGTGGACTCCCTCCGCCAGCGGGTGCGTCTATTGCATGAGGTGGGCGCGGCACCGGAGGTCGACCAGATCAGCAAGGAGATCGGCAGCGAGGTCGACGATTTGCAGAGGATTGTCTCGTCCTTCCTCGACTACGCGCGCCCTGTGCGCGAACAAGCGGAGTGGTGCGACGTGAGAGAAATCTGCGCGTCGGCCCGCTCTCAGGTCGCGCCGCGCTCGAACGAGATGGGCGTGGAAGTCGTCCTCGAACTGGGGCCGGAGCCTCTGTCGACCGAGGCGCTCGCAGGATCGCTTCGCCAGGTGCTGGTGAATCTGCTGACGAACGCCATGGAGGCCAGCGCCCGAGGGCAGCACGTGAGGCTTCGCGCGGCCTGCGACAGGTCGCACATCCGCCTGGCCGTGGAGGACGAGGGCCGCGGCGTCGCCCCGGAGATGCAGCGGCGACTGTTCGAGCCCTTCTCGACCGGGCGTCCCGACGGTACCGGGCTGGGCCTCGCGGTCTGCCGGAAGCTCGCCGGTGAGATGGGAGGCGCCATCTCCTACCATCCGCAGAGGCCGCGGGGTAGCATCTTCGAGCTGGTGCTCCCGCGGCACGGCACGGGTCCAGGATGAGCGAAAGCCTGCACGCACTGCTGGTCGAGGACGACGAAGGGAGCCGCGCCAGCATCCGTCGCTTCCTCACCGACGAGGGATTCACCGTGACCGCCGTGGCGGACGCCGAGGCCGCCGAGCGCGTGATGAGCGAGCAATCCGTCGCCGTGGTGGTCACGGATTACAGGCTCCCGGGCATCGACGGGATCGAGCTCGTGCGCCGCGTCAAGGCACAGGCCCCCGCCGTGCCCTGCCTGGTCATCACGGCCCACGGGGACGTTCAGCGGGCCGTCGCGGCCATGCAGGCGGGGGCGGTCAGCTTCCTCGAGAAGCCTGTCGCGCCGCGGCTGTTGCTCGAGGTCGTGCGCGAAGCCTGCGAGAAGCACGCGCTGCGGCTCGAGGTCGAGCGGATGCGGCGCCAGCTCGACAGGAGATACGGGTTCCACCAGCTCATCGGCTCCACGCCGCCGATGATGGACGTGCTCGAGCGCATCCGCCTCGCGGCGCCGACGCCGTCCACGATCCTGATCACCGGCGAGTCGGGTACCGGCAAGGAGCTCGTGGCTCGCGCCCTGCACCAGAACAGCCTTCGCGCCAAGGGCCCCTTCGTGGCCATCAACTGCACGGCGCTGCCCGAGAGCCTCGTCGAGGGCGAGCTGTTCGGTCACGAGAAGGGGGCTTACACCGGGGCTTCGATCGCCAGAAAGGGCTTCTTCGAGGGCGCGGGCGGGGGAACCCTCTTCATCGACGAGATCGGCGACATGCCGGCCGGCCTGCAGCCGAAGCTCCTCAGGGTCCTCGAGGAGCGCGTCATCACGCGGATCGGCTCGACCGCGGAAACACCCGTGGACGTCCGTATCCTCGCCGCGACGAACCAGCAGCTGGAGCCGCTCGTCCGGTCGAGCCGCTTCCGCGCCGATCTCTTCTACCGCCTCTCCGTGGTGCGCATCGATCTCCCCCCGCTGCGCGAGCGCAGGCAGGATGTGCCGCTCCTCACCGCCGCCTTCCTCGAGGCTTTCGCCGAGAGGTCCGGGAAGCCCGTGTGCGAGATCGGCGCGGACGCCCTCGACGCGATACAGCAGTACAGCTTTCCCGGCAACGTGCGTGAGCTGAAGAACATCCTCGAGTCTCTCGTGGTTCTGAACGTCTCGGGACGTATCGAGCTCCAGGACCTGCCGGCTCACGTTCTCAGCGGGAACGAGCCGCCGCTCGATCAGGACGGAGGAGCCGTCTCCCCTTCGGCTCCGGCCCCGCGCCTGCCCCGTTCGTCGGCGCGGACGCTCGCCGACATCGAGCGGGAAGCCATCCTGCAAGCCTTCGAGTCGTGCGCCCGCAACCGGACCCGGGCGGCTCAACAGCTCGGGATCGGAATCCGCACGATACAGCGCAAGCTCAAGGAGTACGGCGTCGAATCGTGAAGCGGCCCGCACCGCGGCATCCGCCCGCGCCACGCAGGGTCGTCGCGTAGAGCAGCTCACGGACCCGTTCCCTCTCGTCCAGGTCGACCAGGAGGCTCCCCCCCAGGAGCCCGCGCAGGGCGCACCGTGACGCATCGAGCTCCAGCGGCAGGAGAATCGCCCCGAGCACCACGCGTGCCGCAGCGATCAGCATCGCTGCCCGGACCGGGAGCGCCCAGTCGAAGGCCAGTCCGATGAGGAAGGTGAGCACGACCCCTCCGATGGTGACCTCGATGGAAGGGAGGGCCCCATCGCGCAGGACCTGGAGCGGGCCACGCCGAGGGCGTTGAATGGCGTGTCCGGCGAGATGCGCGGCCGCGCAGAGGGCGGCCAGATCCCGGCCGGTCGAGGTCGAAAGGCTGAGCTCCAGCTTCCGGGCCGCTGAGTCGTACCGATCCCTCGAGGCCCGGTCCGCCGTGACAACCTTCACTTCCTCCGCGCCCGCTTCCGACAGGATCTCCCGAGCCGCGTCCGCTCCCGTGAAACCGCGGAGGCACAGATCCAGGTGCATGCGGCGCGTCACCCGCCGGCTCCACGCCCACGTGCCCGCGAGAGCGGCCAGGGACGCCGCCAGCGCGATCCACTCCGCGGGGCCGACGTGATTCAGCGTCTCCATCACTTGGAGAGCGCGGAGCGAGATTCGTGCCAGCCACCTCCACGGCCCCGAACCCTCAACGGACCCCTCGCGTGCCAAGGTGGCGCGCCGTCATGGCGGCCCCGGCGCTACCCAGGCATGTCCACCCCCGCAGAGCTCCCCCTCGGACCGCAGCCTTCGATGTGGCACGGCGCGTGCAAATCGGTTTCCTCGAGCGTGTTGCCTTCGGCCTGTGTGAGAGCAAGCCCGGGCGGAAATCTCGAGTACGTGAGGGCCCGCGAGGCAACGAAAAGGAGAGAAGGAATGAGCCACAACACGACATTACGCATTCTCAGGGCGATCATCGTCGCGAGCATGGCGGTGCTGGCCGGCGGCGCGACGGCATATCTCTCTTCCAGCCACACACAGGCGGCCGCAGCCGTCCCCGCGGCTCCCCAGGTGGCCGGGAATGAAGCCACCCGCGCGGAGGGCGGCCGGGCGGCTCTCGATCAGTTCAGCGTCGCCTTCGCGGCCGCGGCCTCGAGAGTGAACCCGTCGGTGGTGGCGATCTTCAACGATCAGGAGGTCCAGGTAACGGGGTTGCCGCTCCGGGGCAGTCATGGCTCCGAGAGGTTCTTCGGCCCGGACTGGCTCCGCCAGTTCTTCCCGATGCCCTTCGAGGGAAGCCGGCCGCGCACCGTGCACAACCTCGGCTCCGGCGTGATCGTGAGCCAGGACGGCTACATCCTGACCAATGCCCACGTGGTCCGGGATGCGAAGAAGCTGACCGTCGTCACCGATGACAACGTGAGGCATCCCGCGAGTATCGTCGGGATGGATCCACAGACCGACGTGGCCGTGATTCACATCGAAGCCGGCGCTCTTCCCGCCGCGAAGCTCGGCGACTCCGACCGGCTTCAGATCGGCCAGTGGGTCCTGGCGGTGGGCAACCCGATGGAAATGATGCACAGCGTGACCGCCGGCATCGTCAGTGCCAAGGGCCGCTCCACGGTCGGCATCGCGGATTACGAGGACTTCATCCAGACCGATGCTTCCATCAATCCGGGGAACAGCGGAGGCGCGCTCGCCGATCTCGACGGCCAGGTCATCGGGATCAACACGGCGATCGCGTCGCCCAGCGGCGGAAGCGTGGGGATCGGCTTCGCGATTCCGATCAACATGGCCCGCGAGGTCATGGACCAGCTCATCGAGAGCGGCCGCGTCTCGAGGGGCTACCTCGCTCTTCTCCCCCAGGACGTGGAC
>CAZMRF010000069.1:0-27373 GCA_964568735.1 uncultured Acidobacteriota bacterium | reverse complement strand
CGGCACGATTCACATCGCCGGCCTCAGCGCGACGATGACCGACGTGCTCGTGCGTCTGGAACGTCTCGACGGCACCACGCAAGTGACGCGGCTCACGCCGTCCACTCCGTCGTTTGTGGTCGCGGCCGCGGCTGGCGCGATGGGCGTCGCCCGCACTTACACCGTGCTCGGCGTCGAGCACATCCTGTCGGGCATTGATCATCTCCTGTTCGTGCTCGCGTTGCTCATCATCACGCGCGGCGGATGGAAGCTGGTCAAGACCGTCACCGCCTTCACCGTCTCGCACAGCATCACGCTCACGCTGGCGACGCTCGGCTACGTCCACATCCCGCAACGGCCGGTCGAGGCCGCCATCGCGTTGAGCATCGTTTTTGTCGCGGCGGAGATTCTGCGTGACCGGCAAGGCCGCGTGGGCATCACCGCCCGTGCGCCGTGGATCGTGGCCTTCACGTTCGGACTGATTCACGGCCTGGGTTTTGCCGGCGGGCTTAACGAAGCCGGTTTGCCGGACGGACATATTCCCACGGCGCTGTTGTTCTTCAGCATCGGGGTTGAGGCGGGACATTTCCTTTTCATCGGCTCCGCCCTATCTTTTATCGCCCTCATGCACCGAGCCGCTTCAAGGCTCGCGCCCATCAACCAACAACGATCAGACATCCTCCAGCTTCTGCCGCCCTACGCCATCGGAAGCGTGGCGATGTTCTGGGTCATCCAGCGAGTCGCGGCTTTTTGAAGAACGGAGCAAGCTCTCGCTTCCCGCCGCCCTCTTCGGAGTGGGAATGCCCCCTGTTCCATTGGCCCCCGTCTCGCCTTAAGATGAGATGAAGGTCCACTTCGTATCGCGCGTGAGGGGGAGGGTCGAGCCATGAAGTTCAGCGTCTATCCTGCGATTTCACTCCTGCTTCTGGTCACCGTCGTGGCCGCCGGCCCGTCAGCGGCTCCCCCCCCGGAGCGCCCGCGCAGGGCTGATGCCACCGAGGCTGCGAAGCCCGGTTCCGACTCGAAGGACGAGGCAGGCGAGAAGAAGGAAGACAAGTGGGACGTGAACAACCCGCGCGGCGAGTGGAAATCGATCTCGATCGACACCGAGGAGACGACCTGGTCGAGCGTGGACGTCAGCCCCGACGGCAAGACCATCGTCTTCGACATGCTGGGCGACATCTACACGCTGCCCATCGACGGCGGGAAGGCCACGGCCCTCACCGCTGACATCGCCTGGAACTTCCAGCCGCGCTTCAGCCCCGACGGGAAGCAGCTCGCCTTCATCAGCGATCGCGCAGGGGCCGACAACCTCTGGGTGATGAAGGCCGACGGCTCCGACCCCAGGGCCGTGACGGAGGAGAAGGAGAACCTCGTCCACAACCCATCCTGGAGCCCCGGCGGCGACTACATCCTCGCTAAGAAGGGCTTCATGTCCACGCGCAGCATCGCGGCCGGCGAGATCTGGGTGTTCCACGTGGGAGGCGGCGGTGGGATGCAGATCACCGAGCGTCCCCTCAAGGAGAAGGACCAGAAGAACATGGCCGAGCCGGCCTTCTCCCCGGACGGGCGCTACATCTACTACAGCCAGGACGTCACACCGGGATCGCGCTGGGAGTACGGGAAGGACTCCACGGGCCGGATCTTCGCCATCAAGAGGCTCGACCGGGAAGAGGGGGAGACCGACACCTTCGTGGACGGCCCCGGGGGCGCCATCCTACCGACGCCGTCGCCCGACGGGAAGCTCCTCGCCTTCGTGAAGCGGACCCCCGCCCTGACGAGCGCCATCTACGTGAAGGACCTCACCTCGGGGCTGGAGCGGCCGATTTACGAGAAGCTCGACCGCGACCTCCAGGAAACGAATGGGAGCGAGGGGAACACGCCGGCCATCGCATGGACCCCGGACTCGGGCTCGATCGTCTTCTGGGCCGGCGGGAAGATCCGGCGCGTCTGGATCGGCACGAAGGAGTCGACGGTCATCCCCGCGCGCGTCTCCGCGGAGAAGAAGATCCACCCGGCCCTCCGCTTCCCGGTGCAGGTCGCTCCCGATGAGTTCGACGTGAAGATGATCCGGTGGGCTCGCATGTCGCCCGACGGGACGATGGCAGCCTTCGAGGCGCTGGGGCACATCTGGGTCAAGGATCTCGCGAGCGGGCGGCAGCGCCGTCTGACCGATCAGAATGACCACTTCGAGTCCTACCCGAGCTTCTCCCGCGACGGCCGCTCGATCGCCTTCGTGACCTGGGACGATCAGGATCTCGGCAGCGTGCGCATCGCCGCGGTGGAAGGAGGGGAGAGCCGGACCCTGACCGAGGAGCCCGGCCACTACCTCGAGCCGCGCTTCTCGCCCGACGGGACGGTGGTCGTCTACCGGAAGTTCACGGGAGGCTACCTCCTCTCCGGGGACTGGTCGCTCGAGCCGGGCATCTACATCGTGGCCGCCGTGGGAGGGGAGTCGAAGCGGATCAGCCGCTCGGGCCGCAACGCGCACTTCGGGGCCTCGGATCACCGGGTCTTCTTCTCCGACGAATTCGAGGAGACCCAGCTTGTCCTCAAGAGCGTGGACCTCGACGGCCACGACGAGCAGACCCACCTCAAAGGAGAGAAGGTCACCGAGTACAGCCTCTCACCTGATGGGCTCTGGGTGGCCTTCACCGAGAGCTACGACGCGTGGGTCGCGCCCTTCACGCTGACCGGCAAGACCGTCAGCGTCGCAAAGGACTCGAAGGCGATCCCCGTCAAGCGGGTGTCGAAGCGCTCGGGCGAGTTCCTGCACTGGTCGGCCGACAGCAGGCAGCTCCACTGGTCGAACGGCTCCACGCTCTACACGCGCGAGCTCAAAGACGCTTTCTCATTCCTGGAAGGGGCGCCCGAGAAGCTGCCCGAGCCGGTGGAGGAAGGGCTCAGCCTGTCGTGGAAGGAGAAGGCCGACATTCCGTCAGGGACGATTGCGCTGACGGGGGCGCGGATCGTGACGATGCGCGGGGCGAGGGATGGCCGGCAGGAGATCATCGAAAACGGCGTCGTCCTCGTGAAGGGCAACCGGATCGAGGCGGTCGGGAGGGTCGGGCAGGTGAGCATTCCCTCAGGAGCCGTGACCATGGATGTCTCGGGCAAGACGATCGTCCCCGGCCTCATCGACGTTCATGCCCACGGCGCGCAGGCAACCGAGGAGATCATCCCCGAGCAGAACTGGGACGAGTTCTCGAAGCTCTCCTTCGGCGTGACGACCATCCACGATCCCTCGAACGACACGAGCGAGATCTTCGCGGCGGCCGAGCTGCAGAAGGCGGGCCTGATCGTGGCTCCGCGGATCTTCTCGACCGGGACGATCCTCTACGGGGCCTACTTCCCCGGCTTCACGGCGAGCGTGGAGAGCCTTGATGACGCGAAGTTCCACCTGCAGCGGCTCAAGGACGTCGGCGCCATCTCGGTGAAGAGCTACAACCAGCCGCGTCGCGACTCCCGCCAGGAGATCATCGAGGCGGGGCAGGAGCTGGGCATGATGGTGGTCCCCGAGGGGGGAGCCAAGTTCCAGTTCAACATGAGCCAGGTGATGGACGGCCACACGGGGATCGAGCACGCGCTGTGCATTCCCCACGTCTACGACGACGTCATTCAGTTCTGGTCGCAGACCGAGGTGGGCTACACGCCGACCTTCGTCGTGGCCTACGGCGGATTGGAGGGAGAGAAGTACTGGTACGACCGCACCGACGTCTGGAAGAACGAGCGGCTGATGCGGTACGTGCCGCGCTTCGTGGTCGAGCCCGCGTCGATCCGCCGGCCTAGGGCGCCGGACGAGCACTACAACCACTTCAACGTGGCCCGCGCCGCGAAGAGCCTCAGGGACGCGGGAGTGAGCGTCCACATCGGCGCCCACGGGCAGCGTGAGGGGCTCGCGGCGCACTGGGAGATGTGGATGATGCAGCAGGGCGGCTTCACGCCCTGGGAGGCCCTCCGGGCCGGCACCCTCGACGGGGCGCACTACATCGGCATGGACGGCGACATCGGATCGATCGAGAAGGGGAAGCTTGCCGACCTGATCGTCATCGACGGCAACCCGCTGGAGGACATCCGCCGCAGCGAGTACGTCGTCTACACGATGATCAACGGCCGCCTCTATGAGACCGCCACCATGAACCAGGTGGCACCCGACAAGGTGCAACGGCAGCCCTTCTTCTTCGAGAAGGAGGGCGGAGACACGATCCACCCGGCCACGACGGAGTACGTCCAGAAGTTCGCCGAGAAGCACGGCTGGGTGCACTAGGAAGGGGAGGGAACTCGCCATGGCCCGCTGGATGTTCGAGCCGGGACACACTGCCGCAGAGTTCTGCGTCCGACACATGATGGTCACCCACGTGCGGGGCCATTTCAAGAATGTGCATGGGAACCTCGGGTTCGACCCCAACCACCCAGAGGCATCGCTTACGAACGTCAAGATAGACGCCCGGAGCATATGGACCGGGGAGCCCGATCGAGACTCCCACCTGCGGAGCTCCGACTTCCTCGATGCCGATCGGTTTCCGGAGATTCTCTTCACCAGTAACACCGTCCGCGTTTTGAGTCCGAATGAGGCACTCGTTTCGGGGGCTCTCACGATCCGAGGAGTTACGAAGACTGTTGCGTTGGATGTCCATTATCTAGGGATGTGGGAGACACCTTGGTGGGAGGACGGGATGGACAAGGGGCCGAAGACCCGCGCCGGGTTTCTTGCCACGGCTCGAGTAGATCGCCACGATTTCGGCGTAAGCTGGAACAGCCCCCTGGCAAGGGGCGGAGTTGTTGTGGGGCATGAAGTTCTCATCACGATAGATGCAGAAGCAATCCTTGACTCGTAGCGAGCGGCCCAACGGCATGAAGCCGACGGCGGCCGGGTCGGTTGGTTGCGGGAGCTCAGCGCCGTCTATGGCCGCCGCGGCTTACGCCGAGCGTTGACCCAGGTGGCCATGCGAAAGCAGTACTACTTTCGACCCTCCAGTCGCGGTCTTCTCGCATGGGATGTGGACCGCTTGGTGCGACTGTCGAGCACGCTTCCGAGGAAGTGCGTTCAAGTGCGCGACATCCGCGAACTTGACGAAGACTGGGTCGGTGATGCCGACCGACCCACGTGGCGGGAACTGATCGAGCACGTGAGCTTGATCCATGCCGCGGACTTATCGTTCCCCATCATTCTCTCCGCGACGGGGGCGGTCATGGACGGCATGCATCGCGTCGCCAAGGCCGTGCTGCGCGGCGACACGGAGATCACAGCCGTCCAGTTCCACGAGGATCCGGAGCCGGACCATGTCGGCCTCGGACCAACGGACCTGCCATACTGATGCTGCCGCCTAACATCATATCTGGACTCCTCGATCAAGCTCGCTAACGCAGACGCTGAGAAGGCCGGGCGGGTTGGCTGCTGGAGTGATCGGCCGGCTTCGGTCGCTACTGCTTACGCCGCACGTGGAGTGCACCTAGCGGGACGCATAATGCCTCAATGGAATCGGTCCGGCTCGACGAAGGCCGTCAGCATCGATGGCTGCACCGTATTACACGGCCCATATCGATGGAGGAGCCATGGAAGCAGTAACGATCTCTTCCAGATTCCAGGTCGTCATCCCGAAGGACATCCGGAAGAAGCTCAACCTCGCTCCCGGTCAGAAAGTCCAGGCGATCGGCTACGATGATCGCATCGAGCTCATTCCTGTCCGGTCGATGCGCGAGATGCGGGGCTTCCTCAAGGGGATCGATCCGAAGGTCCGCCGTGACGCAGTGCACGGCGAATCACGCCCCTCACTAGAAGGAGAGCATCCGGTGGCTCACGCAACTCGAAAAGGCGGCGGGAAGAGGAAGCCGCTCGCGGGAGATGTTGAGGGCTACCTCGCGGCCATTCCCAAGGACGCCCGAGCTGCGCTCGAGGAGCTCCGCAGGGCCATCCTGGCGGCCGCTCCCGGGGCGAGCGAGGTCATCAGCTATCAGATCCCGGCCTTCAAGTACGAGGGGAAGCTTCTGGTGAGCTTCGCGGCCTTCGAGAAGCACTGCAGCTTCTTCCTGATGAGCACCGATGTGATGCGCACCCACGCCGCCGACCTCGAAGGCTACGCGCTCGGCAAGGGCAGCATCCGTTTCACGGCCGACAAGCCGCTCCCCGCCGCCCTCGTGAAGAAGCTCGTCAAGGCGCGCATCGCAGAGAACGAGAAGGGTAGGAAGAGGTGAGCCGGATCAGAGTGTGCCTGCTGGCCATCGTGTCAGCCTGGTGCATCGGGATGCTTTCGAGCCCTGGTGAGGTATACGCCCAGGAGCTTGTTTCCTTCCCCACGCAGGATGGCGGGGTCGTCTACGCGGATCTGTACGGCGGAAGCGGCAGGGGCGTGGTGCTGGCCCACGGTGGCCGCTTCAACAAGGAGAGCTGGGTGAAGCAGGCCAGGGTGCTGGCGGACGCAGGATTCCGCGTGCTGGCCATCGACTTCCGGGGCTACGGCCAGTCGAAAGGCGGTTCCGGGTCCGCGGGGGGTTACGACGAGCTGCGCTTCGATGTCCTCGCCGCGATCCGGTACCTCCATGATGGCGGCGCGAAGTCCGTATCGGTCGTGGGGGCCAGCATGGGCGGGGGAGCCGCCGCTGAGGCGTCGGTCGCAGCGGCGCCAGGAGAGATCGATCGCCTGGTGCTGCTGGCACCCTCCGCGATTGACCATCCCGAGAGGATGAAGGGCCGGAAGCTGTTCGTCGTGGCCCGCGACGACCCCTCGGCGAGCGGGACGCCCCGTCTCGTGAAGATCCGGGAGCAATACGAGAAGGCTCCCGAGCCGAAGGAGCTGCTGATCCTCGAGGGCTCCGCTCACGCCCAGTACATATTCGAGACGGACCAGGGGGAGCGGCTCATGCGCGAGATTCTCCGATTCCTGGCCGAGCCGTGAGCCCCTGGACCGCATAAGACGAGTCGAACGGCGATCTCATCGACCTTGACGGCGGATGATGACGTGAGTACATTGTAGGCACGCCTGCGGGGGACGTCATGAAAGCCCGGTTGATTCGGATCGGCAATTCCAGGGGTGTTCGGCTTCCGAAACCCGTCATCGAAGAGGCCGGCCTCGGAGAAGAGATCGAGTTCCAGGTCCGGGAGGGGGCGGTGATCATTCGATCTTCAAGGCGGCCGCGGGAGGGTTGGGCCGAGGCGGCCCGTCTCATGCACGAGCGGGAGAAGGACTACCTGCCCGATGAGCCGTCCGCGACGCGCTTCGATGAGCAGGAATGGCGGTGGCGGTAGCCGGCCAGGTAGGTCGAGGCGAGGTCTATCTGATAGACCTCAAACCCACTCGCGGAGGCGAGATCCGGAAAGCCAGACCCTGTGTCGTCGTCTCACCCGACGAGCTGAATGCACACCTGCGCACGTTCATCGTGGCTCCGCTCACCACCGGCGGGCACGAATACCCTTTCCGGGTTCCCTGCCGCTTCCAGGGCAAGGCGGGCCACATCGTGCTCGATCAGATCCGCGTCGTCGACCGTGAGAGGATGGTGCGGCGTCTGGGCCGGCTTGGACCACCTGCCGTCGTCAGGGTGCTCGTGATCCTGCAGGAGATGTTCGCCCCGTAGCCGGAGCCGCAGAGACAACTTACAGGCTGCCGAAGGGCGTCCGCGGATTCAGCGCAGGCGCTTTCCCGAGGCAGAGGCTAACGTCCGTGGCCGTTCCCGTTGCCGCCGCTGTTGCCATGGCCGTTCCCCCCGCCATTGCCGTGGCCGCCTCCGTTCCCGTTCCCACCGCCGTTTCCGCCGCCCGGAGCGCTGCCGCCCCTGCCGGGCCTGAAGATCTCGATCACGTCGCTGCCGGCGAAGTGCTCTCCCGTGAGGAAGTCTCCCTCGATCGTGATCTCCACGTCGCCAAGGCAGGCCGCGTCGACGAGCATCCGGCGATCGAGCTTGGAGGTGAACTTCTTCGCCGGCCCGCCGCCGGGGCGGATTCCGAAGCCCGGATCGATGGGCTGCGCGTACGGGCCCGGGCAGCCGGTTCCGTCGAGGTTCGTGATCCCCACGCTCGTCGGGTCGACGTCGCCGACGTTGAAGCCGGCAGGCAGTCCAACCTTGAGGTTGATCCATCGCCCGTTGCTCTTCGCGTTGAGGCGGCGCGGGGTGATCCTCACGCTCGCGGCGAGAGGTGCGGGAGTCCCTTCAGCCAGGAACTGCCGTGCGAAGACGCCGGAGAGCGAGCCGTCCGGGCTGTTCTCCATGGGCTGGAAGAGCGTGCTGGTGGTCCACGCCACGATGAAGTCGCCCGAAGGCGCCGCCCCGATGGCGGGCCAGACCTGGTAGCCCGTCGCGTAGGTATTCACTTGAAGTTGCCCGCCGGTCGGCGCGCCCGAGCTGTCGTACTGGCGGACGGCAACCCCCAGGTCCGACGTGTCGAGCGTCTCCCACGCCACGATGAAGGTGCTGGTGGCGTCCATGGCCACTCCCACGCGGGAGTAGAGATTGCCGCCCTGGCTGTCCACGACGAAGTCGGGGCCCAGGGGCATGCCCGCGGCGTCGAACCTGCGCCCCAGCATCGCGGGGCTGGGCCCTGTTCCACTTGCCGCGGTGTTGTTCCAGACGACCACGAAATCTCCGGAGGCGTCCATCGCCACGGCTGAGTCGATGGCGATGGGATCGGTGTAGACCGAAACCTGGAACTCGTTCCCAAGAGGGCCGGTTCCGTCGAAGCGACGCGCGACGGGCCTCGCCACGGCCGCTCCGGGGCCGACGTAGGTCAGGTGGCTCCAGCTCACGACGAACTGCCCCGCGCTGTTGACGGCCACGTCGGGCGCGGAGTTGATTCCGCTCGTGACCATGTTCACCTGGAACTCGCCGCCGATCGGCATCCCGGCGCTGTTGAAGCGCCTCGCCCAGATCTCCTGGATGGACCCTTCCCACGCCACGACGAAGTCCCCGTCAGGGTCGCTCGCGACGGCGGGCCTCGATCGGCTGAAGGTCGTGGATGTGTTGACCTGGAACTCGCCGCCGATGGCCGCTCCGCTGCTGTCGTAACGGCGTCCGAAGATGCTCGAGACCGGAGCCGGCTGATTCTGTCCCGCGCTTTCCCAGACGACGATCAGGTCGCCACCGAGATCGCTCGCGATGTCGGGCGCGAGCTGGTAGCCGGTCGTGTAGGTGTTGACCTGGAACTCCGCGCCGAGGGGACTCCCGGCGTTGTCGTACCGCTGCCCGAAGACTCCCATTTCCGATCCGTCCTGTCCCGGACGTGGGAAGGTGCCCGTATAGAGAGAGGGGCCGCTCGTCCAGACGATGACAAAGTTCCCCGCGCCGTCCACAGCCGTGGAGGGGAAGAACTGCTCTTCGGTCGTATAGGTGTTGACCTGGAACTCGGCGCCGAAGGCGACCGGCTGTGCGCGGACCAAGGTCGTGGCACCCAGGGCCAGCAGGCTCAGGCCGAGCAGAACACGAAGGGGGAGAGTCACGAGTCTCACGGCACATCCTCCTTTCCACACGTGACGCTGGGGGGCGTGTGGGGTCGATCGACGAACTGGCGGCGAACCTGGATGCTACGGCCCTTTTCGGGCAGTGTCAAACGCGCGGGACCGATCGGGAGCCAGAGATCGGCTACCCAGGCAACAACCGGAACCCCAGATCCACCGCACCTATCATCCTGGCATTTCGTGATAGGGGGCTGGCAGGAACTGATTCGGATTCGCGTTCTCTCGAAGGCTGGAGATCGCGGCTACCTGTTCCCCGACGCCATGCGGGCGGCCTCGGGGAGCGAGCGGAGGCGCGCCATGTTCCAGATCCCGAAGACGGGGCCCGGAGCTAGGACGACGAAGATCCACTCCCAGCCGAGGCGCGGGATGAGCAGGGGCACGGCGTAGATGGTGGCGAGCGTCAATAAGAAACCCATCGCGGTCTGCATCGTGAGTGTCGTCCCGACGTAGCGCGGGTCGGCCAGCTCGCTGGCGGCGGCGCTGAACTGCGCGCTGTCGGCCACGACGGCGAAGCCCCAGACGAGGCAGATGACCGTGAGCGCTCCGGGGCTCCCGAAGAAGAAACCCGCAAGCAAGCAACACGTCCCCGACACGGCGAGGCTCGCGCCCGCGATGACCGTCCGCCCCAGGCGATCGGCGAGGATTCCCGCGAGCAGGCAGCCCGGCGCGCCCACGGCGATGGAGCCGAACCCTGCCAGGCGTGCGAGCGCCGGGTCCCATCCGGCCTGGCCGTAGCTCGCGAGGAGGAGGAAGGGGACGTAGGTCCACATGGAGTAGAGCTCCCACATGTGGCCGAGATAGCCGAAGTTCGCCAGGCGCAGCGGGCGCTCGGTGATTGTCTTGCCGGCGAAGTGCCAGTCGAAGGGGGCCGTCGCCGGCAGGTGCGGCCCGGGCCGCACGAAGAAGAAGACGATCAGCGCCGCCACGACGGCATGCGCTGATGCGGCGAGGAGGACCGGCCGCCACGGGGGCATCCCGCCCTCGCCGAAGAGGGGCAGGGCATTGAGCAGGTGCGGCACGCCCGAGCCGAGCGTGAGGCCGCCGACGAGGATCCCGATGGCGAGCCCCCGCCCGCGAGTGGACCAGCTCGCCACCAGCTTCATCGCGGGGGGGTAGACACCCGCGAGCGTCACCCCCGTCAGAAATCTCAATGGGATCGTCACCGTCGCGCCGCCATCGAGAAGGGGAATTGCGGCGGTGGTGGCCGCACCCGCGAGCGCGCTCGCGGAGAAGAGGAGCCGCGCGGAGATCCGATCGGCGAGGTTCAGACTGGCGCTCAGGAGCGCGCCCGCTACGAAGCCGAGCTGGACGCTCATCGTCAGCCACGCCTGCGCAGCCCCTGTCAGTCCCCACTCCGAGGCGAGCTGTGGCGCGACGGCCGAAGCCGAGAACCAGAGGACGAAGCCCAGGAGCCCGGCGAGAGCGACAAGGCAAACCTGGGAGGCTTTCACGAGGCCGTTCCAGGCTGCATCTCGCACTCACTCTCGAGTAACAGGTACAAAGTGGCGTGAAGCTTGCTGTAGCTCGACAGGCAGGTCATCTGCTCGCCGTACTCCGAAGCGTGGCCTTGAATTGCATCCTGGGGTCGCGCGTCCTCCCCGCGAAGGCGCACCTGTCTGCGCACCGCGATGGTGCAGCTCTCAGGGCAGCCTCTGACCCGGCTGCCAGCCCCGGTCGCGCAGACGCGTCATCAGCTTGAGCAGCACCGATCGGTCCGAATGAGAGAGCAGGAGGAGCAGGTCTCCGGCGCGCGCCCACCTCAACGCCTGCCGGGCCCCTTCGACCTCCGAGGGAGCGTGCTCGATGACGTCGTCGCCGGCACCCAGCCGCCGCAGCTCGCGCTCGATGAGGGCCGGCACCTCTCCCGCCTCCCGCCCGCGGAGGTACTGCTCCATCTCCTTGATCACGATCCGCTCGGGCCGGGCCTTCCACGTCTCCTCGACGAGCGCGCGGATGGACGCGTCGTCCCTGTCGCCGGCCTGCCCCATGAGGATCAGGCGGCGCTCCGCCGGGAGGGCCGCCGCCATCTCGAAGAGGGCCCGGAAGCCGTGGGGGTTGTGGGCGAAGTCCACCAGCACCTTCACGCCCCCCAGGTCGAAGAGATTGCCGCGGCCGGGGTTTTCGTCGGGGCTCCCGGTGAAGGCCCTCAGCCCCGAGGCGATCTCCTGCGTCGTGAAGCCCAGGGCGCTCGCCACGAGCGCGGCACCGAGCGCATTCGCGACGTTGTGCCTCGCCGCGCCCCCGAGCGCAATCGGGATCTCCTCCAGGGGAAGGACCGGCTCGATCGCTCCGCTTCGGAAGAGAACGAGGCGGTCCTCCTCGACCCACGCTGCCGCTGCCGGGACCCGGGACGGATCATTCTCGAGAAGTCCCGCTGCCGAGACTTCACGAGGATCGTCACCTGGAAGATCCGTCGGAGCGGCTGCCGCTCCTGTGATGCGGGACGGCTCGGCATCGGAGAGTTCTGCCGCTGCCAGCGCCGATGCGCCGCGCTGCCCGAGCACGGCCTCACGCCCTGCTTCGGCGGCGCCCGCCTGAGCGCCCGAGACCATCGCGCGGATCAGCTCGTGCCCTGCATCGAAAGAGAACCAGGCGACGGGAGTTTCGAGAGCGCGCCCGCGCTCCAACAAGATCGGATCGTCCGCGTTGAGGACCAGGAGCCCGTCGGGGCCGATCGCGCGCCGCACGATGAGCTTCGTGTCGGCGAGCGCCGCGAGGTCGGCGACGCCCCACTCGCCGAGGTGATCCTCGGCCACGTTGGTGACGATGGCCGCGTCGGCCCGTGCCACGCCGAGGCCGCGCCTCAGCATGCCGCCGCGGGCCGTCTCGAGGATCGCCACCTCCACGCTGCGGTTCCTGAGAAGCGTGCGGGCCCCCGAAGGCCCCGACCAGTCACCCCTCTCCACGACCTCCTCGCCCACCTCGATGGAGTCGGTGCAGGTCATCCCGGCGGTCCAGCCGGCATGACGGGCGATCGAGGCGAGGAGGCGGACTGTCGTCGACTTGCCGTTGGTCCCCGTGACGAGCGCGACGGGGACGTCGTGGATCTCATCCCAGGGCACGCCATCCAGCTCCGGGATCGCATCGATAGCCCAGGTCATTGAGCCGCGGCCCGTCCCCAGGGAGACCTTCTCGTCGTCCGGAAGGAAGGCGACGCCGCGCTCCGCGGCCGCGTCGCGCAGCGCGATGAGAGCCGGGCGGCTCTCCTTCCCGATGAGATCCCGCAAGCGGGAGGTGGCCGAAGGCAGGTCCGGCGCGGGCTCACCGGCGAGCTTCGCCCGGGCCGCCTCGAAGGCCCACTCGTTGACCTCCGTCGCGGCATAGAGCGCGTCCACGGGGGCGCTGATGGCGAGGCTCGCTCCGCCGGGGAAGATCCGCTGCGCGGGTTTCTCTCGCTCCCAGCCCACGGCGCGGAGGATCCTCCGGATCTCCACGCCCCAGGCCTCGACGAGCGCGGCCGACAGGCCGTCGGGGCAGGCGGCGTCGATGACCGCCCCGGGCCCATCGAGAACGAGGTTCGCTCCCGTCAGACGTCGCGAGTCACGCTGCTCGACCGCGACGGAGTTCTTCCTTTCCGTGCTCAATGCGGGCTCAGTCTTCCGCCTCGCCCGGAAGCATCACGCCCCGCTCGTCGCGGATCCAGGGGCCGCCGGTCTCGAGGTCGAGCTTCCGGGAGGCCTCGGGCTTCTCGCGAAGGGAAGCCGGAGCACCTGGCCGGGCGTGGGCGCCCTGAGACTCCTGTCCTTCGAAGCTGTCCGACGCGGCAGGAGCCTCCTCCTCGGGCCTCACTCCCGTGATCTGCTTCCAGCAGCGGGTCAGGTCATCCCCGAAGATGAGGAGCAGGTCGTCCTTGCGCGCGAGGCGCAGCGCGGTGTCCACGGCCTCCTGCTCCTCGGGGACGACCTTGATCTTCGCGGCCTCCACCCCGTGCTCGAGAAGCGAGTTGCGTAGGATTATTGGCACCTCGTCGGGTCGCCTTCCGCGGAGATGGTCGTCGCGGCGGCAGAGGTAGAGGTCGAAGACGCCCGCTGCGAGCCGCGCGATCTCGCGGACATCCTCGTCGCGCCGGTCGCCCGGAGCGGCGAGCACGACGATCTTGCGCCCCTTGGATCCAAGGCGCTGCACGAGGCGGCACATGGCCTCGACGGCCGCCGGGTTGTGGCCGTAGTCGAGGATCACCTTGAAGGGGTGATCGTCGAAGACGTTCATCCGACCCGGCGCCTGGAAGAAGGTGGTGTCGAAAGTGCGAAGGCCGTGGCGGATGTCCTCGAGCTTCAGGCCCATCGAGTAGGCCATCGCCGCCGCGAACATGGCGTTCTGCACGTTGTGGATGGCGCGCCCTTCGAGCGTGGCCGGGATCTGGTGGGTCCACAGCAGCGGCATGTGCGCGCCGTGGTCGTAGAGCGTGATCATCTCCCCGTTGATCCCCTGCTCCAGCGCCGCGGCCCTTCCCCCGGCGCGGATGTGCTCCTTCACGAGGCCATGGGAAGGCGTCATCGTCACGTAGCAGATCTGGGCCTTCGTGTGGGCCGCCATCTTGAGACAGAGCGGGTCGTCGGCGTTGAGGACGGCCGTGTCGCGCGCCACCTCGATGACGATCCTCTTCACCCTCGCCAGATCCTCGAGCGTGTTGACTCCGCGCAGCCCGAGGTGATCGGCCTGCACGTTCAGCACGGCGCCGACGTTGCACTTCCTGTAGCCCATCCCGCGCTTGAGCAGCCCGCCCCGGGCCGTCTCGAGGACGGCCACGTCCACCGAGGGATCCCGGAGGATCATCCGGGCCGCGATGGGGCCGGTCATGTCCCCCTCCACCGTCCGGTGCCCGTCGATGTAGACGCCGTCGGTCGTGGCCAGCCCCACGTGGCGCCCCGTCATCTTGAAGGCGTGGGCCAGCATGCGGGCCGTCGTGGTCTTGCCGTTCGTGCCGGTGACGGAGGCGATGGGGATCCGCGAGGGGTTGCCTGGGGGGAAGAGCATCTCCATGACGGGGCCGGCCACGTCCCTCGGCGTTCCTTCGCTGGGCGCCACGTGCATGCGGAAGCCCGGTGCCGCGTTGACCTCGCAGATCGCCCCGCCGGTCTCCTTGTACGAGCGCGAGATGTCGGTCGTGAGGAAGTCCACGCCGGCCACGTCGAGGCCGATGGCCTTCGCCGCCCGGACCGCCATCTGGCGGTTGTCCGGATGGATCACGTCGGTCCTGTCGATCGAGGTCCCTCCGGTGGAGAGATTCCCCGTCGATCGCAGGAAGACCCTCTCGCCCTTCGCGGGAACCGTTTCCTTCCCGTATCCCTTCTGCTCCAGCAGCCTCATCGCCTGGTGGTCGAACTCGATCCGGGTGAGGACCTTCTCGTGTCCGATCCCGCGGCGCGGGTCCTTGTTCAGCTCCTCGACCAGCGCTTCGATGGTGCGCTCGCCGTCGCCGACGACGTGGCCCGGCATGCGCTGGGCCACCGCCAGCAGCTCGCCGTTCACCACGAGCATCCGGTGGTCGAACCCCTCGATGAAGCTCTCCACGACGACCGATCGGGCGTGCTGCCGGGCGTGGTCGAAGGCCGCATGCACCTGCGCGGCATTCTCCATCCGGATCGAGACGCCGCGGCCGTGGTTCGCATCGAGCGGCTTGACGACGACGGGATATCCGATCCGGCCGGCGGCGGCCGCGGCCTCCTCCTGATCGTAGGCCAGCTCCTGCTTCGCCACGGGCAGGCCGAGGTCGGCGAGGATCCGGTTCGTCTCCTCCTTGTCGGAGGCAATCTCGACCGCGATGTGGCGCGTCTCGGAGGTGACCGTGGCCTGGACCCTCCGCTGGTACCTGCCGTGGCCGAGCTGCACGAGGCTGTAGCGGTTCAGCCTCAGGAACGGGATGTCCCTCTCGCGCGCCGCCTTGAGGAGCGCGGCGGTGCTGGGTCCGAGGGCCCTTCTCTGCGTGAAGCGGATGAAGCGATCCCGCCAGACCTCCCAGGCGAATCCTTCGGGCAGGGCCTCGGCAGGGCGGAGATCGGAAGGGAGCAGGGAGTGGAGGAGGTGCACCGCGAGGCGGCCGGCCTCGAGCCCCACCTCGGCCTCGTCGTACTCGTAGACGACGTCGTAGACGCCTTTCTCGTCGGCGGATCTCGTCTTGCCGAAGGTCACGGCCTCGCCGGCCATGTTCTGGATCTCGATGGCGGAGTGCTCCAGCACGTGGCCCAGCCACGTGCCGCCCTCCTCGCCGAGCCGCTTGATGAAGCCGCCGGGCTCGCCGTAGGAGCAGCCGTGCTGGCTCAGCCCGGGCAGGGCGGCGATGAGGGGCTCCGTGAAGGCGGCGCCGAGGCGGCCGGTGGGCCACTCCTCGAGGACGCCAAGGTCCACCGTCATGCGGATCACGGGGAAGTGTGCGTAGAGGCTCGGGCCGAGATAGACGGATCTGTCGAGGATCTTCAAGCCTCAGCGCCTCCCTTCGAGGGCGGGCGAAGGCAGCGCCTTCCGGCTGGCCAGGTCGTAGCGGCACCCCTCGGTCAGGATGTGGAGCCTCACGCCGATGACCGCGACGGGGCGGTCGCGCTCCGCCGAGTCCATCGAGGAGAACTCCATCTCGCCGGGGTCCACGACGGTCACGCCCCCCGTGCCCGCCACCTCGAAGGAGTCGTCGGGTGCGATGAAGGCCGCGGTGTTCTCGTCAACTCCCAGGCCGACGCAGCGGGGATTGAAGGAGATGGCGGCCAGGAGGCGCCCCAGCCGGTCGCGCTGCGTGAAGTGCTGGTCGATGATGAACAGCTCGCTCAGCCCGAGGCCGGGCGCCATCGTGACGATGGAGGCGCGCGGCGTCGCGCCGTCGTCGCCGTAGGCGATCATGTGCTCCGACAGGAAGGAGGCCCCGGCCGAGGTCCCGGCCACGTGGAGACCGGCGGCATTGAGGCTGCGCAGCGCATCCGCCACCGCCGTGCCTCCGAGGGTGGTCGAAAGTCGGAGCTGGTTGCCTCCCGTCATGAAGACCCCGTCGGACTCCTCGAGCTTGTGCACCCACTTCTCGTCCTGGCATTCCGCCCGCGTCTCCAGGGGCAGGACGCGCACCTTCTTCACGCCCATCTCCCTGAAGTAGCGCTCGTGCCGGGGGCCCGAGTCGGGATCCTGCGAGGCCGTGGGGATGACCACGATCTTCGCGGAGGAGCCTCCGCAGAGCTTCGTGAAGCGCTTGAGGATGGCGCCGTGGTTCTTGTCCTCGGCGCCTCCAATCGGGACGATGTAGCCCCTCTCCCGGCTCATCGGGCTCCGTCCACCCTGGCCGAGGGCCGGTCCGGGGATCCCTTTCCCTCGGTGACTGTCTGACCGTTGAGAACTCGCCAGCGCCCGCCCGACATGACGCGGTCGATCCGGTGAGAGCCGTCGAGCACGATGAGGTCCGCGTCGGCTCCCGGGCGGAGCGTGCCCTTGCCTTCGAGCCGGAGTAGGCGCGCCGGGTTCGACGTGAAGGCCGGTAGCACGGTCCGCATCGGATGCTCCGCTTCGAGCAGCTCGGCGAGTGTGGCCGCGAGCGCTCCGGGGCCCTGACGCTGGTAGCGGATGAGGTGACCCGACTCGTCGAAGTCGGGGAGGCTTCCCCCGGCGTCCGAGCTGACGGTGATCCGATCCACGGGAAGCCCGGCATCCAGGTATCGGATGAGCGCGACGGCGGCGCTCACGGCGTCCTCCCCCGGAGCGACCGGGAAGGCCGTGATGTCGATGGGGCATCCGTGCTCGGCGAGCTTCAGCCCTTCCTTGAAGAGAGCCCTGTTGCGGTTGACGTGAGTGGGCTGGATTGCGCGGGGAGGCAGGTCGGAGCGGGCGAGCAGCTCCCGGATGGGCCTCAGCTCGCCGGCGCCGTCGCCCATGTGGAAGTGCGTGATCCCGGCCTTCCCCGCCAGCATCCCGCCCATCCATGCCTCGGAGGCAATCCGGATCAGCTCCTCCACCGTGGGGCCGCTCGATCGGTGATCGCTCACGGCGATCTCACCCACGCCGATGAAAGGATCGACATGCACGATGTCGCCTCGCACGCTGCCCGTCAGTGTCACCGGCGGCAGGTGGTAGCCCCCCGTGAAGCACCAGGCCGATACTCCGTTCTCCCGAAGCGCGCGCGCGCTGGCCAGGAGGCCCGCACTCTCCCTCGTCGTGTCGTCGGCTCCCAGCAGGCCCACCACGGAGGTGATCCCCGCGAGGAGAAGCTCCTCCGCCGTCACGGGGCCGAGGCGGCTGCCGAAGCCCGCCTCGCCGCCGCCCCCGGCGATGTGGACGTGGCCGTCCACCAGTCCCGGGATGACGCGAGCGCCTGCCAGGTCCGTGACCCTGACCTCCAGGGCACCGGGCAGCTCGGGGCGCTCGCGGCCCATCCAGGCGATACGGCCCCCACTGACGAGGATGTGGCCGGGCCCGGCGGGCTCCGGGGTGCAGATCTCTCCATTGACGAGCAGCTCGAACATCGGGAAAGCCCCCTTCTGGAGCGGAGGTCGCTGATTCTAGCAAGCCCGCGGGGGCTTTGGAGCCTCGGATAGTGAGGAGCCTTCCAGCTCCGGCGCCGCCGGGGGGATGCTGGAAGCTGTGCGGGCGGGTCGGCACCCCCCCGCCCTGCCGCCGCGGGGGTCGAGGTGCTAGCCTTCCGGCCATCCTGTACCGAAGGCCCCGCCGGGGTGGTTTCCCCCGGCGCCCGCACATCCGGATTCCGGCAAGGAGTCACTCAGATGGCCAAATACCTCTTGATCGAATCCCGAGATCCATTCGACTCGAGCGAGGTCCCGGGCTACTACGAGCTGGCGGCGGCGCTCGCGAAGCAGGGCAACACCGTCACGCTGATGCTCGTGCAGAACGGCGTCCTTCCCGCGAGGAAGTCCGCCCTTTCCGAGCCTCTCTCCGCGGCCGCGAAGGCCGGAGTGGAGGTGCTGGCCGACGATTTCTCCCTCCGCGAGAGGGGGATCCGGAAGGACCAGCTCGCCGCCGGCGTGAAGCCGGCGCCCATGGACATCGTCGTCGATCAGCTCGCCGAGGGCCGCAAGGCCCTCTGGCACTAGGGAGGGGATCATGGCCGACAGAAAGACTCTGACCTTCGTCCTGATGGACCCGCCCTACGAGGATGCGCGCACCACCACCGCGCTGAGGCTCCTCGATATCGCGGCGAGGCGTGGGTACAACATCAATGTCTTCGCCTACGAGGGGGCCGTCTCGGTGCCCTTCGCGAAGCAGGCCCCCCACCCCAACGCCGTCCACGGGCGGGACACGGAGCAGGAAGACCATCCCAATCCCAAGGACTGGGTCGTGGCCATCCTCAAGGAAGCTCAGAAGAACGGCGGCAAGGTGGACTGGGTGCAGTGCGGCCTCTGCGTCGACGAGCGCGGCATGGGCGAGTGCGTCGAGGGGCTGCGCCGGGGAAGCCCCGCGGATCTGATGAAGTTCGCGGACACTTCCGACAACACGCTCGTCATCGGGACCAGGTGAGGGATCAGCCATGGTGAAGAGACTGCAGATCATCGAGACGGCCTACCGCGGGACGCTGGAAGAGCAGGACGATCCCGTCATCTGGCTCACGCAGGCCATGCAGGGCGCGGGCGGAGACTTCGACGTGCTCCTGAAGGGCAACGCGGTCAACTATGCCGTGAAGGGGCAGGATGCCTCGGGTCTGTCTTTCGGCGACCGGAAGCAGACTCAGCCTCCCCGGCTGGACGACGACCTCGTCAAGCTCGGAACGAAGGGGATCCAGGTCTTCATCGTCAAGGAAGACCTGGGCCGCCGCGGCATCACGGACGCCGACCTCGTCCCGGGAATGAAGAGCGTCGCCCGCGCCGACCTGCCGAAGCTTTTCGAGGACTACGGGCAGATCTGGCACTGGTAGCTGCTCCGTCAGGAGCCGGTGTGGAAGCTGCACTGGTGGCAGCGCCGAGTGGCGGAGAAGAGGCCGGTTCGTAGAGCGAAGCGCGCCTTCGTCCCCGTCCAGATCGTCGACTCCCCTCAGGGAGGCCCCGCGCGGAAGGACGGCGTAGATCCACTGCCGGCGGCCCACGCTGAAGCGCGGATCCGTCTCCTTGGTCGAGGAAGGCAAGAAGGGTTCATCTCAGGACGGCAAGCAGGGGTGGGACGTCACTCAAGCGGACATCGTGGTCTCGCCGGCCAGGGTGAAAATTACCCCTAGAATATCGGTGTCGCGTTTCGGAATCAGTCGTACACTCTGGGACACTGCTTCGAGGAAGAAATCCCTCATGGTGGCCCCGCCTCACCCTCGTTCTGTCTCCATCGCCACGGTCAATCCCCTCGGCATCCGCCTGCCCCCTGCGAGTGATACTTGACGTGCGTGCCGAGGGACCGGCGAGCCTCTCGATCGTGCCCTTCCCCAAGAGTTCCAGAGCTCGGAGACGAATCTCGATACCAGCCTTCTTGAAGGAGGGTCACACCTTGCGACACCGCCGCCGCTTCTCTCTGGCCGCTCTAGCCCTCGTCGCCTCGGTCCTCTGTCCGAGGCCGGCACTCTGTCAAGGAACCATCCCGGTTTCCGACCTGGAAGCCTACTCGCACACGAACGGCAACAAGATCCTCGTCCGGGCCGGGGTTCTCCATACCGTCTACTCGGACCTCAGCGACGTCTTCCACCGCGAGTCCATCAACGGGAACACCTGGTCGGCCCCCTCCCCGCCTCTGGGCGGCCTGCCCGGCTTCTGCGAACAGCCCACTGTCGCCGTGGACGACGATGGGACGATCGGCGTGGCCTTCATCTGTAATGCCGGAATCCCCAACCTCTACTATGTATGGAAGGCCAAGGGGAGCAGCACGTGGACCTCACCTGCCCTCATCGCCACCAACGCCGAGGACCCGGCAATGGTGAGCTTCGGCACAGATATGCACCTGGCATGGCACAAGATGGGTGTCAGCCAAACACACATTGAGTACTCGCGTTTCGCAGCCAATGATCCTACCAACTTGTCAATTGAGATTGCTTCCATTGTTCTCGGCTGCAGCGGGATCGTCGAACACGGTGAACGTCCGTCCATTGCCGTCCGTGCGGGCACGACCCCGAACACTTTCGAGGTCTTTGTCGGCTTTACTTATTTCGCCAACAATCCTTGCAACATTAGCGAACCCATCAGGGGCGGAGTCGGAGTTCGACGCCGCCAATCCGGTGGCGGCTGGCCAGACGTCTACAACGGCATTGGGAGCGTCACTGGCCCCTTCTCTCACAAGGAAACGACGCTCGCGTCCAACCCGGCAGGGGAGGTGTACCTGGGCTACTCCCTGGGGAACACCACGGGGTGGACGACGATCGCCAAGATGATCAATCCGTCGACATCGACATGGGTGGACTATCAGGTCACCCCCGACAAGACACAGATTGATATCGCCTCGGACACCGCCGGTAGCTTGCGAGTCGTAAATAGCGGGTCCTCGGTCGGGTGCGGCGCCGTGACCAAGCGCGACTTTTCATGGATCGGCGGGCTCCAGCCCACGCAGGTGTCTGCTGCTTCGATCGCCGCAAGCGGCAGCGACCCTCAGGCCATCTACTTTTCCAACCTCAAAGGCTGCAAGCAGGTCCCATGTCGCGTGGACGTGGCGTATTTGGAGTGCACGAACAGCGAAATCAAGACGTGGCCGGGCTGCTCCTCCTTCGTAGCGCCTGTCAAGCGCCACTCCTTCGACGAAAGCGCCTTCCAGGGATACGACGACTCGGGGCACGGGGGACACGGCACGGTCGGCGGCGCTCGCCCGCTCGTGCCAGGGTCCGGCGCAGGGAGGCTTGCACTCGGGTTCCAGGGGACCAACAACCTCCCCGAGTTCACGGCACCCCATGACTCGGCCCTGAATCTCGGCGGCCCGGCAACGGGGATCGCCATCATCAAGCCCGACGGCCCTCACACGTTCGACAACAATCCAGCTTCCTGCGCGACTGGGACCATCTTCACCAAAGGGGGGAACTATTGGCTCCAGGTGGAGCAGAACAACTCCGGGCTTAGATTTCAACAGGACGGCACGCAGTTTCATTCAGCGTCTGCGCCGATCCCCACGGACTCCTGGTCTCACGTAGCCTTCGTTCGGGATGTCGTCGCTGGTCAGTTCGAGGTGAGACTTTTCCTCGATGGCCTCCCCCTCGGGGCCCCGGTCACGCTCTCGAGCACGCCTGTCCTGGATACGTCCGTTTTCGAGGTGGGCAACTTCCTGAATGGAGGATGCGAGTTTCAGGGGACGATTGATGAGGTGAAGATCTATGACTTCGCGTGCTCAGCGGCCGACATCGCCGCAGAGTTCGAGGCTGCCAACCTCAGCACTCCCACAGAGGCGGAGATTCCCGCCTTGTCCGGGTGGGCCCTGGTTCTCCTGACGATCGCGCTCGGCGCAAGCGCGGTCATTCTCCTGATCCGAAGAGGGCGAGTTTCGGACAACGTCTCACCTTCCGACTGAGCGGATCACTCCCGATCCAGGCAGGCCTGCCGGCTGGAGCGAAATCCGGCCTCGTCAGGCCGCCGGGCGGTGGATCGCGGAGGTGGTTCTAGCGCGACCCTTCGGCACGCGCGGAGAGCGCGATGCAGCCCCTCGTCCGCCCTCTATCCTCAGGGCCCGCCCCGCGACCACTGCAGGGAACCGGGCATCCTTGATCCCTGGGCGCTCACGGGGGGGCTTGCGGGAACCGGTCCGGGTACCCTAATCTGCCGCCTCGTCAGCACATCTATCCTCTTGACCAGCAGACTGAGCGGTGCCAGTTCGGCCGCCCGTTCGCCCGCGCAAGAGACATCGGGGGTTCGAGTGATGCAGGATGCCGCCTCGTCCATCGTGATGATCGAGGCGAAGGGGTTGAGCAAGTACTACGGCCCCTTCGTCGCCATCAAGGACATCTCGTTCGCCATCCCGAAGGGACAGATCGTCGCCTTCCTGGGCCCCAACGGGGCCGGCAAGTCGACGACCATGAAGATCCTGGCGGGATTCCTTGCCCCCAGCGAAGGGAGCGCGGCTATCGCCGGGCGCGACGTGCGTTCGGAGAGGATCGAGGCCTCCCGCAAGCTGGGGTATCTCCCCGAGAACGGCCCGCTCTACCCGGACATGACTCCGCGCGAGCTCCTGGAGTTCTTCGGCGAGGCCAGGGGGCTCGAAGGCGACCTCCTGCGCCGCCGCATCGAGGCCGTCTCGAACCAGTGCGATCTGCACGAGGTCCTGACGCGTCCCATCAGCAAGCTCTCGAAGGGCTACCGGCAGCGCGTCGGGCTGGCGCAGGCGCTCCTCCACGATCCGGAGGTGCTCGTCATGGACGAGCCCACGGCCGGGCTCGATCCCAACCAGATCCGGGACTTCAGGAAGAACATCCGCGAGCTGGCGCGCACGAAGACCGTGCTGATCTCGACACACATCCTCCGCGAGGTCGAGGCCGTCGCGGACCGCGTCCTTCTGGTCCACGAGGGAAGGCTCATCTTCGACGGACCGCCGTCGGATCTCGAAGAGAACGGCTCGCTGGAAGAGCCCTTCTACAGGATGACCGCCCGCGGAGCCTCCGCTGAGAGCGCGAGGAGCGGCCAATGATCCCCAGGATCAACATCCGGATCGTGCGGTCGCTCGTGAAGCGCGATCTGCGCGTCTACTTCAGCAGCCCCACCGGCTACGTGTTCATCACGCTCTTCATCTTCCTGAGCGCGGCGGCGGCCTTCTGGCAGGACAGGTTCTTCCTCAACAACCTCGCCAACCTCGACCAGCTCAACTTCGTCTTTCCCTACCTCCTGCTCTGCTTCGTGCCGGCGCTGACGATGTCGGTCTGGGCGGAGGAGCGGAAGCTGGGGACCGACGAGCTGCTCCTGACGCTGCCGGCGACCGATCTCGAGATCGTCCTGGGCAAGTACCTGGCGACGCTGGGCGTCTACACCGCGTCGCTCATCCTCTCGATCAGCCACGTGGCGGTCCTCTTCTGGCTGGGGAGCCCCGACCTGGGCCTCATGTTCGGCAACTACGCCGGCTACTGGCTGATAGGAGCCGCCCTCATCGCGGTCGGGATGCTCGCCTCACTCCTGACGGCCAATGCCACGATCGCCTACATCCTGGGCGCGATCTTCTGCGCGGCCCTCGTGACGATCGGCTCGGCGGGGACTGTCTTCAGCGATCACCTGGGGCGCCTCCTGGCCCCGCTGGGCGTCTTCGGCCACTTCGCCGACTTCGCGCGGGGCGTGGTGAGCTTCAACGGGCTGCTCTACTTCCTTTCCGTGACCGGCTTGTTCCTCTGGCTGAACGTCCTCCTCATCGGCCGGCGCCACTGGCCCCGGCATGCGGATGGCGTCGCCATGGGAGTGCACCAGGCCGCGCGGGCGGTGGCGGTCTTCACTGCCGTCATCAGTCTCAACGTGATCCTCGACCGGCTGCCTTTCCGGCTGGACGTCACGGCCGAGCGCCTCCACAGCCTCACCGGCGAGACGCGGCGGCTCATCGGGGAGATCCAGAAGGAGCGGCCGGTCTTCGTGCAAGCCTGGGTCAGCCCCGAGGTGCCCGAGCAGTTCGTCCAGACGAGGGAGAACCTCCTGGGTCTGCTGCGGGAGATCGACGCCATCGCCGGTTCAAAGATTGAAATGCTCGTCGAGGAGACGGAGCCCTTCACCGAACGGGCTCGGAACGCGCGTGAGAGGTTCGGCATCACCTCGCGCCAGGTCCCCAACCTGGGCAGCGCCCGGGCAGGCTTCTCGGATGTCTTCCTGGGAGTCGCCGTCACGTGCGGCGCCGAGGAGCAGGTGATTCCCTTCTTCGATCGCGGCCTTCCCGTCGAGTACGAGATGGCGCGCGCCATCCGCGTCGCCGCCCGGACCGAGAGGAAGCGTATCGGCGTTGTGAACACGAAGATCCGCATCTTCGGGGGATTCGACTTCCAGTCCATGCGCAGCGCGCCGGCCTGGTCGATCGTCGAGGAGCTGAAGAAGCAGTACGAGGTGGTGGAGCTTTCGCCCGAAGCGCCCATCACCGAGAAGGTGGACGCCGTGCTCGTGGCCCTGCCCTCTTCGATGACCCAGTCGGAGATGGACAACGTCACCGCCTACATCGAGGCGGGCCACCCGGCGCTCCTCCTCGACGACCCGCTGCCCCTCGTGAACATGGGGCTGGCCCCCGCCGAGCAGTCGGGAGCCGACCGCAATCCCTTCATGCAGCAGGGGCTCCCTCCCGAGCCCAAGGGCACCATCGCGGCCATGATGGCGCGGCTGGGAGTCCGCTGGAACCCCTCCGCCATCCTGTGGGATTCCTACAACCCGCATCCGGACCTCTCGCACCTTCCCCAGGAAGTCGTTTTCGTGGGGCAGGGGAGCGGGAGCACGGCCGCCTTCAACGAGGAGAGCCCCGCCAGCCGCGGGCTCCAGGAGATGGTCTTCCTCTACCCGGGATACTTCGACGGGGCCGCGGGATCGGGATTCCTCTTCGAGCCTCTCCTCAAGTCCGGGCAGGTCTCGGGCACCTTGAGCTACTTCCAGCTCATCCAGCGGAGCTTCTTCGGCACGCAGATCGCGCGCGGGCTGCCGCACAACCCCGACGGCAACGAGCGCGTCATCGCGGCGCGGGTGCGCTCGGTGGGTACGTCGGCAGCGCCAGCGTCGGGGGAAGGGGCGGCTGCCGAGTCCGGCGACGAAGCAGTGAAGGCCGGCGCGGAGGCCGGGGGAGCCGCTCACGAGAACGGCGTCGTGACGCCGGGCGTCGACATCATCGTCGTCGCCGATCTCGATTTCGTTTCCGAGCAGTTCTTCGAGATCCGCAAGGCGGGCCCCGCCAACCTCAACTTCGACAACGTCACCTTCGTGCTCAACGCCTTCGACGTCCTCACCGGCGACGAGTCCTTCATCGAGCTGCGGAACAGGCGAGTGCGCCACCGGACGCTCCAGCGCGTCGAGGAGCAGACCCGCCGCTACGTCGAGCAGCGCGCCGCAGAGGAGAAGCAGGCGGAGGATGGAGCGCAGAAGGCTCTGGCCGACGCGCAGAGCCGCCTCGACGCGAAGGTGCAGGAGGTTCGGCAGCGCCCCGATCTCGATGAACAGACGAAGCAGATCATGGCACGCAACCTGCAGGAGGCCGAGAGCCGGCGTTTCGAGGTGCTGAAGGCCGGCATCGAGCTGGAGAAGGAATCCAAGGTGAATGCGAGCAAGGAGACGATGGAGTCGCAGATCGTGAGGATACAGGGCGGGATCCGCACGGCCGCCGTGCTTCTTCCCCCCGTCCCCGTCTTCCTCCTGGGCGTCGTCATCTTCATCCGGCGGCAGCGCCGCGAGCTGGAAGGCGCCCGGGCCGCCCACCGGCTGAGGTCCTGACGATGAGCGAAACGAAGAAGAGCCTGATCCTGGTGGGCGCCGCGGCGGCGCTCGCGGTGCTGGCCTGGCTCTCCGCCCCGACGCCTGCCACCCCCGACGCCTTCCTCGACAGGGACGAGTCTTTCTTCCCCGACTTCGTCAACCCCAACGAAGCCTCCAGCCTGGAGGTCATCGAGTTCGACGAGGAGACGGCGGAAGCGCGCCCCTTCAAGGTGACGAACCGCAACGGCCTGTGGACGATCCCTTCCCACCACGACTACCCGGCCGACGGGGAGGAGCAGCTCGCGAAGACGGCCGCCGGCCTCATCGGCATCCGGAAGGAAGACGTCCGCTCCGGCAACATGGCCGACCACGAGGCCTTCGGCGTCGTGGACCCCCTGGACGACGCCGCCACGAGCCTGAAAGGGCGGGGGCAGCGGGTCACGATCCGGGGGGCGAACGACCAGGTGCTGGCGGACCTCATCGTCGGCAAGGAAATCAAGGACAGGCCCGGCTACCGCTTCGTGAGGCTTCCGGACCAGAAGCGCGTCTACGTCACGAAGATGGACGTCCCGATCTCGAGCGACTTCGCCGACTGGATCGAGAAGGACCTCCTCAAGGTGGACCGCGAGGCCGTCGAGGAGATGATCCTCAAGGACTACTCGATCGACGAGCGCACCTTCGTCGTCCAGCAGCGCGACACGGTCACTCTCCAGAAGAAGGCAGGCACGTGGGGCCTCGATCGGGTTCCGCCGGGAAAGGAGATTGACACGGGCGTGGTCAACACGCTCCTCGGCGCCCTCGACGATCTGAAGATCGTGGGCGTGCGACCGAAGCCCGAGGGGCTCTCGAAGAGCCTGACGAAGGCCGAGGAGGGGCTCAGCATCACGCAGGCCGACCTCCTCTCGCTTCAGGACAGGGGCTACTACTTCGCGCGGAACGGCTCGCTCCTTTCGAACGAAGGTGAGCTGGAGATCCGGACGAGCGACGGGGTCTGGTACACCCTGCGCTTCGGGGAGATCGTCTACGGCGCCGGAGAGGCCGTCTCCGCCGGCACGGAGGCGAGCGACAATCAGGCGAGCGGGCCCGGAGAGAACCGCTACCTCTTCATCACGGCCTCCTTCGACTCGTCGATCTTCCCCGAGCCGGCGCCGCCAGCCAACCGGACCTTCCTCGAGAAGCCCGAGGCCGAGTGGACCGACGCCGACCGGACCAACAAGGCGAAGCACGAAGCCTACGAGGAGTGGAAGCGCAAGATCGAAACAGCGCGCAAGCAGACGGATGCTCTCAACGCGCGCTTCGCAGCCTGGTACTACGTCATCCCGGCTGACGCCTACCTGAAGATTCACCTCGACCGGAAGACGCTCTTGAAGAACAAGGAGTCGTAGTAAGCCCTTCGACGCAGGGAAGTGTCCGAGATATGACCTCAGCGGCGGGCAACCCGGCGCTGAGGGGCAAGGAGCCGCCGAGCCGCGGCTCGAATGAGAACCACGCTATCCCCAGGGAGGAAGATCAATGGTCCGCAAGCTGGCAGGAACGCTTTTCACGGCCGTCGCCGCCGTGCTGCTCGTCGCTCCGGCACTGGCGCAGGATGGGCAGAAACAACCCGAGATGACCCCCGAGCAGAAGGCCGAGATGGAGGCCTACATGAAGGCCGGCACGCCCGGCGCCCCGCACAAGGCGCTGGCGTCATCGGTCGGCACCTACGACGTAGCGATCAAA
>CAZMRF010000068.1:0-27465 GCA_964568735.1 uncultured Acidobacteriota bacterium | reverse complement strand
CGAGGAAACCAACTCCGGGCGACAGTAGATCCTCGCGCAATTCGCTTGTTTTGGGCCTAGGGCTAGGTCCGCTACCGGAATCGCCTCCCGTGCACCGAGCGCCCGCGCGTGGTCAAGTGTGGCGACGATGGAGCCGGCTGAGCGCACCGGTAGCGCTCGATCGTCTGCGGCAAAGATGAGGCCCAGTGAGGACAATCCGCGGCCGCGCCCCCGTTGCCGGGATCAAGGCTGGACGTCTCCCGTCACGGTCTCGCCGAAGAGCAGGCGCGCCGGGTCGTTCTTCCCGAGATCCGTGTCCTTCCCCAGGATCCTGATGAACATCTCGGGGCTCAAAGGATCGGCGGCGATGGCTTTCATGCAGGCCTTCCGCCACTTCTTCGCGGAGGGTTCCCAGGAGGTTTCGGGGCGGAGGCTGTCGCCGCTCGTGACCACCGTTCCCTTGCCGAAGGCGGAATCGGAGGCAAGGTAGACGCGGAACCTGTCATAGCCGTCGGGGTCCCAGGTGAAGGTGGGGCGCGTCGTGGCGGGGTTGCTGCAGTCCAGGAGGTCCCCTGTCATGTGTGAGGTCAGGCCAGGCGCCCTCCCGCGGAAGCGCTGGGCGAAGATGCCGTAGTCGGATCCATCCTGATCCGCACTCTCCCAGGCCACGACCAGATGCCCGGTGGCGTTCATCCCGATCGTGGACCGTCTCTGGAGCCCAGTCGTGTAGGTGTTCACTTGGAAGTCGCCGCCCACGGGAGTGCCTGTGGCGTCGATCCGCCGGCCGATGATACCGACACCGGATCCGTCAGCGAAGCTCTCCTCCCAGACGACGACGAAGCCTCCCGAACCCTCGGCGGCCACGGCCGCGTAAAACTGGTCGTACGGAGCGGAGGCCGCGACCTGGAATTCGCCGCCCAGCGGCTGGCCGCTGCTGTCATATCGCTGACCGGCGATCTCGAAGGTGGCAGGCTTGGGGCTCTGCCACACGACCATGAAATCTCCATCACCATGGGCGGCGACTCCCGGATAAAGCTGGGTGCCCGTCGTGTGGCTGTTCACCTGGAACTCTGCGCCGACCCTGGCGCCACCGCTGTCGTAGCGCTGGGCGAAGATGCCGCCGATGTCCCCGTCCTGGCCGTGGCTCTCCCAGATGACGACGAAGCTCCCCGAATCGTCCATCGCGACCGCGGGCAGCCGCTGGAGGCCCGTCGTGTAGGTGTTGACCTGGAACTCGACTCCGGCGCTCATGCCGCCACTGTCGAAGCGCTGGGCGAAGATCCCATCATTGCTGCCGTCCTGCGTAAAGCTGCTCCAGACCACGACGAATTCTCCGGAGACGCCCGCCGCGATCGCCGCGCGGAACTGGAAGGAGGTCGTGTAGGTATTGACCTGGAACTCGCTTCCCATCGGATCGCCGGTGCTATCGTACCGCTGGCTGAAGATGCCGAAGCCTGAGCCGTCCTGATCGTTGCTGGTCCAGACGACGACGAAGCCGCCCGTTCCGTCCGCCGCGACCACCGGGTGGAATTGGAAGGAGGTCGTGTAGGTGTTGACCCGGAACTCGCCGCCGATCGGAGCACCAAGGCTGGTGAAGCGCCTGCCAAAGGTGCCATAGGAACTGCCGTCCTGTCCCAGGCTGCTCCAGACAACGACGAAGTCTCCCGACGGACCCGTAGCCACCGACGCGTAGAGCTGGTAGGAAGTCGTGTAGCTGTTGACCTGGAACTCCGATCCCACACGTCGCACGGCCGGGAGGGCCGGAGAGCTGGAGGCGATGACGAGTACGAGAAGAGCGACGACGCGAATGCGCATCGATCCACCTCCACGGATGACTCCCGCCCGGCAGCGGCCTCGAGGCTTGCAACGGACCGAAGCCTGGCGGGGCGGACAACCATTCTAGACGAAAAGACCGGGATCCGTTGCGAGACGTGGGGGTCGAGGACGAGGTCCCACCCGGGGTACACGGCGAGCCCCGTGCCATTTGAGCGTCGGCGCCGGCTTCGCACAGCGGTCCACCCGGGCGTTCATTGCTGGTAACCTCCCGACGTGAGACGAACGAGGGTCCGCCGGAGCCGGCGCGAGAAAGAGGATTCGGGCCGCAGCGAAGGCCGGGGCCCGGGGAGATCCCGGGCGGGCGGAGGAGCCCGGTCACCCGGAGGCTTTCGCGCGCGCTCCGGGGAGCCCGGGGAGCCCGATTCCTGGCAGGACCGCATGCGGAGCGCCACCGCGGCGCGGCGCCTCGCCCCGGTCTGGGAGATCGAGGAAGGTGTTCCCTGGCAAACCCTCCTCGAGCGTCTGATCCGGGAGCGCGACCGCGACATCACTGTTCCTCAGATCCTCAGGGATCTCGATCTCGGCGAGGAGATGGCCGATGGGCTGCGCGAGCAGATCGCGAGCCTGGAGCGGGAGAACCTCGTCGTCCACCACCGCCGGGGACGCCTCCGCCTCAGAACGAAGCTCCACCTCGTCGTGGGCCGCCTCTCGATTCCCGCGCGATCGCGAGAAATCGGAGGTCACCGGGGGGCTTCCGGGGCCTTCGGATTCGTCAGCAGCGCGGAACCCGGAGGCGATCTCTACGTGCCCTCCCGGGGACTGAGCGGGGCGCGGCACGGAGACACCGTTCTCGCGCGGGAGATCGAAGCGGGACGCTCGAAGCGAAGGCAGGGTGAGGTCGTCGCGATACTGGAGCGCGCGCCGTCCCGTTTCGCCGGAGAGGTGATCCTGTCGGAGGGGCGCCTGAGGATCCGCCCGCGCGACGAGAAGATAGCGGTGGAGGTCGCTCTCATCGAGGAGCCTCGGATCATCGAGAGCGAGGAGGGCTACGAGCGGAGAACGAGATCCGCGCGGGGCCCTGGGAGTCGTGAGCCCGCACGAGGCTTCCCGCGAAGGGGCGGTCGAGAGCTGGCTTCACCCCAGATAGCCGCCGGCGATGCGGGCGGTGAGGGAGGATCGGAGGGGAAGCCAGGCCCGCAGCCCGGCGACTTCGTGATCGCGGAGCTGGCCGGAGGGGGTGCCGACCGCGCGCATGTCGTCGAGATCATCGGGCCCGCGGACGCTCCTGGCGCCGCCGAGCGCCTGGTCCGGTCGGAGCTGGCTCTGCCCGCGGAGTTCCCGCCCGCTCTGGAGGCGGAAGCCGGGCGGATTGCGGCACGAGGGATCCAGGATGATGACCTTCACGGGCGGGTGGATTTCCGAGGGACGGATGCGATCACGATCGATCCGGTCGACGCCCGCGACTTCGACGACGCGGTGGGGCTGGAGCGGCTCGAGGGGGGAGCCGTCCGGCTATGGGTGCATATCGCCGACGTGGCCCACTACGTCCTCCCGGATGGAGCCCTCGACCGCGAAGCCCTCGCGCGCGGCACGAGCGTCTACTTCCCGGGCAGCGTCATCCCGATGCTGCCGCACTCGCTCTCCTCGGGGATCTGCTCGCTCCGCGAGGGCGAGGATCGGCTCGTCCAGTCGGTGGGGATCGACTACGACCGCGAAGGCAAGTCGAGGGCGGTTCGATTCACGGACGGGGTGATCCGCTGCACGGCGCGACTCGCCTACGAGCAGGCCGCGGAGGCCATGTTGGACCGATCGACGCTCTCCGCGATGGGGGAGAAGGGGGAGAGGGCCGCCGCCCTGCTCGCGCAGCTCGCGCCCCTCGCCCGGATCCTGACTCGGCGCCGGATCGAGCGCGGTGCGCTGGACCTCGACCTTCCCGAGATCGAGTTCGATCCCGGAAAGGAGGGCGTGCCCGTGGCGCTGAGAGTCCGCGATCGGACCGAAGCCCACCGCATGATCGAGGAGTTCATGCTCGCCGCCAACGAAGCCGTCGCGCGCCACCTCGTCGAGCGCAAGGCGCCCGCGCTGCATCGCGTGCACGAGCCGCCCGACCCCGAAGATGTGCGCGAGGTCGAGGAGAGCCTCGCCGAAGTCGGCGTCCGGCCCGGTCGTGGTGGAGGCCAGGCCGGCAAGCTCCAGAGGATCCTGAACCTCTTCCGCGGCAGGCCCGAGGAGGCGATCGTGTCCCGTTTCGTCCTGAGGGCCATGAAGCTGGCCCGCTATTCCCCCGAGCCTGGAGTGCACTTCGGCCTGGCCCTCGATCGCTACACGCACTTCACTTCGCCCATCCGGCGCTACCCCGATCTCGTCGTCCACAGGGTCTTGAAATCCGCGCGCCAGGGCCGGGGAGGTGAGGCGGCAGGAGGCCGCGCCGGAGCTGTCGACGGCGCGGGCGGCGGGGCGAGATTCACACGCGAGGCGCTGGAGCCGATTGCGGCGGAGTCCTCCAGGCTGGAGCGCCGCGCAGAGGAAGCGGAGCGGGCGGTCAACGACCTGCTCGCGGCCCGCCACATGCTGCCGATGATCGGCCGTGAGCTGGGAGGGAGGGTCTCGGGGAAGGTGCGCTCGGGGATTTTCGTGGCTCTGGAAGGGGAGGGCTTCCCTCCGGGGAGCGTGGAGGGCTTCGCCCCCATCGTGCGCAGCTCCTCCTTTTCGCTCACCGAGCCCGTGAGAGTCCGCCTGGAGGAGGTGGACCTCCTCCGGGGCCGGCTCCGTCTCAGCCTCGTGGAGCATTGAATGCAACCGACTCGACGTGGGCTCTCGATCGTCAGCCGCGGTGCCCTGATAACGATGGCCGTGGCCCTCCTGGGATCAGTGGCCGTCGCCGCGACGGATGAGCCCCGGCTCCCCGATCACCTGATCTGGCCGCCGGAGATGCGGCACATGAATCGTCCTGCGCCCGGCGTCTTCGGGGGTGTCGAGGGGGAATCGAGGTTCGAGACGAACAGCTTCGGCATCCGGGGGCCCGAGCTCGGGGCCGACAGGAGCCGGGAGCATCGCATCCTCTTCCTGGGCGGCAGCGCCGTGGAGTGCTTCTACCTCGACCAGGACGAGGCCTGGCCCGCTCTCGTGGGGCGGAGCCTCCCGACCACCGCCGACGGCCGATCGATCTGGGCCGGCAACGCCGGCCGGAGCGGCCACAACAGCCGGGATCATCTCATGGAGATGGAGTACCTCGTCCCGCTCCTGCCGGTGGACACGCTGGTCGTGATGATGGGCGTCAACGACCTGGGGGTGAGGCTCGCGCAGGACGCCGCGCACAACCCCCGCTTCCTCGAGGATCCGAACAACGTGGCCTACCAGGTCCGCCACGCCTTCTCGGTCATCCCCGAGGATCCGAACCTGCCCTTCTACCGCAAGGGGATGCTGGCGAGGATCCTCGGGACGGCCCCGGAGCAGGAGCCGCCCAAGCCCCATCAGATCGTGGATCAGGCGGGCCACGCATTTCAGAGGTGGCGGGAGCTGCGGGCGGCCGGCGGCCGCCGCGCGGCGCTCCCGCCGATGGAGGCGGCGCTCGACGAGTTCCGCCGCAATGCCGGGAAGATCCTCGAGCGCGGGCGCGCGCTGGGCCTCGACGTGGTCTTCGTCACTCAGCCGGCCCTCTGGCACGCGGGCCTCACCGCCGAGGAAGAGTCCGCGCTGTGGCTCGGGGGGGTGGGTGACTTCCAGGCGGGGCCGGGAGCGGACTACTACACCGCCGAGGCGCTGGCCGCGGGGCTCGCCCTCTACAACGAAGCGACCCTCGATGTCTGCACGCGGAGCGGAGCCGGCTGCCTCGATCTCGCGGCCACCCTGGAGCGCAGCCTTCGCCTCTTCTACGACGACTGCCACTTCAACGAGCGCGGCGCGATCGAGGTGTCGAAGGCCGTCACGGCCTTCCTCGCGGGGAGAAAACCCTTCGTCCCGGGGCCGGGAGCGAGCACCTCGCTCTGAGCCAATCGCAGAGGTGACCCGCGTGGATCGGAGCGGGGAGGGGGAACGCCCTACTTCGCGGAGCGGCTGTTGACGAGGCGGGTGATGCGCGACTTGTGGCGGGCGCCGGCGTTCGCGTGCAGCACTCGCTTGCCGACGGATCTGTCGATCAGGGCGAGCGTGCCTGGGAGAAGCGTTCGGGCCTTCGCGGTGTCTCCCGACTCGGCCGCCGTGCGGATCGACTTGAGCGCGCCGCGCAGGCGGGAGCGGCTCTTCTTGTTCACCTCGCGGCGCCGTTCGCTGGCCCGGTGAGACTTGGACGCGGACTTGTGTGTGGCCATGGAACTGGTAAAGCCTCCGATTCGCGGAAATGACGCGGATTTGAGAGGCGGTCAGGGTAGCGGCCGGGCTGCGCCCTGTCAAACCTCGGTCAGCGTACGGTGAGGCCGAGCTGGCGCAGGCGTTCGCGTGCGAGGCGCGCCTCTTCGCTCCTGGGGTAGGTCTCGATGACGTGCTGGAGCTGGATGACCCCCCTCGCCGTCTGCTTGAGGGCCAGCAGGGAGAGCCCCTTCTTGAGATGCGCGGCGGGCGCCCGATCGCTCGAAGGGTACTGCTCGATCACGACCGTGAAGGCGTCGGAGGCCTCCTCGTACCGCTGCTGGCTGAAGAGGCAGTCACCGGCATAGTATTGGGCCCCTTCGGTGAGCGCGCTTCCAGGGAAGGACTTGAGGAATTCCTGGAATCCCATCAGCGCGCTCTCGTAGCTCCCCCGCGTGTAGTCGGAGTAGGCGGCGCGGAAGGCGGCCTCCTGCTCCGCGACGTCGGCTTCGCCCGTCATGGCGGCCTGAGCCGGCGGCGGTGTGCCGGCTTGTCCTGCCGGTGGCATCGGTGCGGACGGGGATGAGGCCGGAGCCGTTCCCGGCAACCCTCCGACTCCCGGGTGAGCTCTCGAAGGATCCCCGTTCGTGGAATCCGATCGCCGGCTGTCGGGATCCTCCGGAGAGTGCTCTCCTCCCGCCGGAGGAGGAGCGCCCGAGGCGACGTCGGGAGAGCCCGTCATGGGTGGAACCGTCCCATAGGTGCCGGGCTGCGAGGGGAGCCCCCGCGTGGCGATCGCCGCGGCCAGCCGGGCATCGAGAGCGCGGTATTGCTGCCGGGCGAGAGCGATCTCCTGCGTGAGCGTCGTCATGCGTGCCGTGTTGTCGTCGATCCGGGCGCCGAGCGCTCGCACCTGGTCCGAGAGGCTCTGGAGCAGGGCTTCGAGGTCGGCGAAGCGGGTGGGTGAGGCGTTCTCGCTGCGCGAGAGCGCCTGCTCGATGCCTTCCATCCTCGAGAGGATGGCCGCCGTGTCCTTCTGCATCTGAAAGACCTGCTGCCGGACATCGGACATGTCCGTCTGCAGGCGCGACTGCTGCGATGCCGTGAGGCATCCCGCGGCGGCCAGAGCCAGGAACAACCCGGCCGGGGCGATGGCGAGGCCGCCGCGGGACACTCGATCAGTCCTCGATGACGAAGAAGCCGCGGCGGTTCTTCGCCCAGGCCTCTTCGGAGTGGGCCGGATCCACCGGCCTCTCCTCTCCATAGGAGATGGTCCGGATCCTCGCCGGAGAGACTCCGGCGCTGATGAGGTAGTTCTTCGCGGCGTTGGCCCTCTTGTCGCCGAGCGCCATGTTGTACTCGTTCGTGGCGCGCTCGTCGCAGTGGCCCTCGATCAGCACGTTCCACTTTGTATTGGCCTGCAGCCACTCGGCGTTGGCGGCCAGGATGGTGCGGGCGTCGGCGCGCAGCTCGTACTTGTCGAGATCGAAGTAGATCGTCTTGACCACGCCCTGCCTGTTGAGGTCAGCCGCCGTCACCGTTCTTGGTGGCGCAGGCGCCGGCTGGGGAGGCGGCGGGGGAGGAGGCGGTGGGGGCGTCGGCGTCGGCGCGGGCTTCACGTCCTCCACGGGAGGAGGTGGCGGCGCCGTTTCCGCGGGCGGCTTCTTCTTGCACCCGGCGGACGTGAAGATGGCCGCCGTCATGACCGCGGCAAGGAATATGGCTGACAGGGTTCTCAGTTTCATCGCGCTACTCCTCTATCGGATGTCTACGTGCCTCGGTCCATCTTCGCGGATCCGCATGAGGCCTGCGAAGGCGGGGCGAGTGTAGCACAGGATTCCGGAATGGCTGGAAGCGGGCCGCCTCGAAATCACGCGAGGCGCGCGGATTCTCCCACGGGTCGCTCGGTCCCGGAGGAAAATTCCGTCATCTGGTCCAGACAGGCGAGAAAGTCTCGAAGGGCGTCTGCAATCTCACCTGCCGGCCGCCGTCGATGTCCATGCTGAAGAGCTGGTAGACACCGATCCGGTTGGAGATGAAGACGAGGTGACGGCCGTCCGACGACCAGCCCGGGCCCTCGTTGAACGAAGGGCCCTCCGTGAGCCGTCGCGCGGTGCCCGTGGCGGGGTCGGCGACAAAGATGTCGAACTTCCCCTCGGTCCAGCCGGCGTAGGCGATGAGGCTCCCGTCGGGCGACCATGCGGCCTGGTCGTTGTAGTTGCCCTGGAACGTGAGCCGCCTTCCTTCCCCCCCCGCTGAGTCCATGATGTAGAGCTGCGGATTCCCCGCCCGATCCGAGGTGTAGGCGATCTCGCGCCCCGAGGGCGACCAGGCCGGCGAGGTGTCGCTCCCCGGCCCCGATGTGATCCTCCGCGAGGCCCGCCGGCCGACGTCGTGGATGTAGATGTCGGAGTTGCCCGAGGATGCCGCGGAGAAGGCGATCGACTGACCGTCGGGAGACCATGCCGGGGCCGCGCAGAGATCCACGTCCTTCGGGCTGATGTCCACCAGCTTGGCGTCCGGCTCGAGGATGTAGAGCTTCGGCCGCCCTGACACGTAGGAGATGAAGGCGATCCGGGTGCCGTCGGGAGAAGCCGAGGGCGCGAGGTTCAGCGAGCCGTTGCGCGTCAGCTGTCTGAGACCGTGGCCGTCGTAGTCGACGACAAAGATCTCCTTGGCGTCGCCCACGCGCCCCTCGAGCGCGATCCTGGTCTGGGCGATCCCGCTGCGGCCCGTGAAGTGAAGAACGATCTCGTCGGCCAGCCGGTGGGCGATGAGCCTCGCAGCCTCCGCTTCGCCCCGGTAACGCTTCCCGAGGATGAGCTGCTCGCCCTGCGTGTCGAAGAGCATGCCCTCGAAGATGAGCTTGTCGGGCTCGGGGGTGACGGTGCCCAGCAGCAGGGCGATGGCGCCGGTCGCGGCCCACTGCTGGAAGGGGATCTTCGAGGGATCGTCGCCGATAGTCTCGAAGCGGCCGGGAGGGATGACGTCGAAGTAGCCGCTGTAGTCGAGGTCCGCGATGACCGTCTGCTCGATCTCGCCTGCCGCCGCCCGGAGCGCGGCCGGAATGATGGGAGAGACGCGGAAGGCGGGCACGGCCAGCGAGAGGCGCACCAGGCCGGGCGCCGAGATCGTTCCCGTGATCTGGCCCTCGTTCGTCTTGTCCTGCGCCGCGGCCGGAGCGGAGGCTGCCGCTGCGGCCAGGCCGATCGAGAGCAGGAGCGTGCTGGGGGAGAAACGGGGAGGTCGCATCAGTCGGGAGTCAGCTCGAAGATCATCTCGGCGCGCACGCTGGAGGTCGAGTACTGGTAGGGGAGAGGCGGAAGCGGATTCGAATCCAGGACGGCCCGGGCGGCCGAGTCGTCGAGGGGAGGGAATCCGCTCGATACCGCGAGGGCCACGTCGATGACCGTGCCGTCGCGGGCGATCACGAACGAGACCGCGCAGCGAAGCGACTCGCTCAGTCCCGGGGTCAGGGGCCGGCTCCAGCTCGAGCGTATCTTGTTGATGAGAGCCGCGCGGTACCACTGGTAGGGAAACGAGGCGGAGGTGATCGATGGCACCCCTGCACGCGCATCGCCCCCTCCTGTTCCGAGACCGACCCCTTCCGCGAGGGGAGCGGCGGGCTCGGGGGTGGCCGGCTTCTCGGGCGCCGATCCTCCCGATGGCGGGGCCGGACCCTCGTGGTCCTCCTCCTGCCTGGCTGACTTCTCGCCCGGCGGAGGCGGGGTCTTCGGATCGGCCTTCTTCACCGGGGGTGGAGCCTTGGGGCTCTCGGACTTCGGCTTGGAGGGACGCTTTTCTTCCGGAGGCTCTTTCGGCGTGCGCTCCTTGCGCGCGGCCGCATCGGCGCGCTCCTCGGGAGTGGGTCCCGATCGCACGGGTGCGGGAGCCGGAGGCGCCCCGCCTGCCAGGCCGGCCTCACCCGCCGAGATGATCGAGGCTGTCAGGAGGACCGGGGGGGGCGGGTCCCTCGGGATGACCCTCGGGAGGAAGACCGTCAGGATCAAGAAGATGACGTGGCCGGCGACGGAGTAGCCCACCATGCCGAGGATCCCCCCCCCGGGCTGGGGACCGAGCTGGACCCGGACACGAACCGCCGCCATCAGCGACGGGCTCCCCGCCGATCCGCCGCCGGGGCCCCGGGGGGGCTCGGCTCCGTCACGAGCCCCACGCGCTCGATGCCGGAGCGCTTGATCCGATCCATCACCGCCATGACCTCACCGTAGGGAATGGCGCGGTCGGCGCGCAGGTACACGAAGGGAGCGGCCAGTCCCTCGGCCGCGGCCTTCAAGCGCTCCTCGAGGAGGTTCAGGGGCACGGGGCTCTCGTTGAGCCAGACCCTGCTGGTGCGGTCCAGTGTGACGATGAGCCGCTCCTCCTCGGCCCCCGTGGCGCTCTGTGCCTGGGGGAGGGCCACGTCGATGCCGCGCTGCATCATGGGCGCCGTCACCATGAAGATGATGAGGAGAACGAGGATCACGTCCACGAGGGGGGTGACGTTGATCTCGGCGAGGGCGCCGCCCAGCCGCCTCCCCGAGTCCCGGGGGACCCTCATGGCTAGAGGGAGGGCTCCACCCGGATGATGAAGTCAGCCACGAAGTTCTCCAGTCGCGAGGCGACGCCGCGGATCCGGTGCACGAAGTAGTTGTAGCCGATCACCGCCGGGATCGCCGCCCCGAGGCCCGCGGCCGTCGCCACGAGCGCTTCGGAGATGCCGGGGGCGACCACGGCGAGGTTCGCCGTTCCCATCCCGCCGATGGCCCGGAACGAGTTCATGATCCCCCAGACGGTGCCGAAGAGGCCGATGAAGGGGCTGGCCGATGCCGTCGTCGCCAGGAAGGGAAGCAGCCGCTCGTAGCGGCCCTGCTCCTCGTTGACCGCGCGCATCAGGACGCGCTCCAGGCTCGCGAGGGGATCCCGCACGCGGCCGGACGGGGCCGCCGGCCCGGATCCGGAGACCTTCGAGCCTGCCAGGGCGTTGAGCTGCCTGATGCCAGCCCTGAAGACGGCCGCGGCGGGCGAGTGCTTGAGGTTCTCGGCCAGGTCCCGCAGCTCCGGCATGCTGGAGCCGGAGCGGAAGCGCGAGAGGAATTCGAGGGACTCTCGCTCGCTCCGCGAGATCACGCGGTAACGCTCGACCATGATCGCCCACGAGATGATCGAGAAGCCAGCGAGGACGAAGAGAACGAGCTGGGCCATGGGCCCGGCGCGCAGAATGAGGTCGAGGATGTCGCCCTGGGAGCCGGGTGAGGGCATCAGTAGGAGCGCGAGCCTCCGCGGAGCGGCATTGAGGGTTGAATCGGGGGCGGCGCCTCCCGACCTCAGCGCGCGCGGACGGTAGCACAGCATCCGGGCTCGTTCAACAAAGCGGCCGGCCAACCCCGCCGGCTCGCGGGACGATCCTCGTTGATCGTGGACCGCGCGTGGCGGTAAGATTCCTCCTCCCTGCCCGGAGGCCTCCGGCTCGGCGCTATGCTCTCCTTCCTCAGGATCGAGAACCTCGCCATCATCGACTCTCTCTCCGTCGATTTCGGCCCCGGCCTCAACGTGCTCACGGGCGAGACCGGCGCCGGCAAATCGATCATCGCGGACGCGGTGGGCCTTCTCCTCGGCGCGCGGGGCGGAGCGGAGCTGGTGCGCACAGGATGCCCTCGCCTCGCCGTCGAGGGGCTCTTCGAGATCGCCGACCGTCCCGATCTCGGCCGCAAGCTCGAGGCGTGGGGCATCGATCCCGGAGAAGAGGGGCTCATCATCAAGAGGGAGATCACCTCTACGGGCAGGAGCCGCGCCTTCGTCAACGGAACGCTCGTTCCCCTCGCCCAGCTCCGGGAGACGGGCGAGGCGCTGGCCGATCTCCACGGGCAGCACCAGCACCAGTCGCTCCTTCGCTCCGACGGGCAGCGCGAGGCGCTCGATCGCTACGCGGGGGCGGGCGAGGCCGCCGGGAAGGTCGCCGACGCCGCGGCCCGCCTCAGGGCGCTGATGGCGGAGCGTGACTCGCTGAACGAGAAGGGCCGGGAGCTCGCGCGTCGGGAGGAGATCCTGCGCTCGGAGATCGCCGACATCGAGGGGGTCGCTCCCGCAGCGGAAGAGCACGAGGAGCTGAGGCGCGAGGAGGCCCTGCTCCGGAACGCCGAGGAGGTGCAGCTTCTCGCGGCGGAGACCTGCGAGATCCTCAACGAGGACGACGCCTCGGTTCTCTCCCGGCTCGGCACGGCCGCCGGCCGGCTCGCCCGCCTCGCGGAGATCGACGACAGGTGCTCGGCCGCGCTGAGAGCGCTGGAGGAGGCGAAGCTCGACGTCCAGGAGGCGCTTCGCGAGGTCGAGCCCTACAGGGAGCCCGCCGACTTCGAGCCCCGCAGGCTGGAGGAGGTGGCCGCCCGCCTCGCGGCCCTCGAGAGGCTCAGGAGGCGGTATGGGCCCGCGCTCGAGGACGTGCTGCGATACCTTGAGGAATCCCGGCGCGAGCTGGAGAGCCTCGGGTCGCTCTCGGAGAGGCTCTCGCGGATCGATGGAGAGATCGTGGAAGCGGCGGGAGGATATTCCGAGACGGCCGCCGCGCTCTCGCGCCTGAGGCGGGAGGGCGCGGGTTCGCTCAAGTCCCGGATGCGCAAGGAGCTGAAGGCCGTCGCCATGGAGGGCTGCCTCTTCGAGGTCGCCTTCGAAGAGCACCTCGATCCCGGCAGCCCCGCCCGCGTCGGAGGGCGCCCCATCGCGGTCAGACCAACAGGTGCCGAGTCGGTCGAGTTCCTCATCTCGCCGAATCCGGGGGAAGATCTGAGGGCTCTGGCGAAGATCGCCTCCGGAGGCGAGCTCTCCCGGCTGATGCTGGCTCTGCGCGCGGCGAGCGAGGAGCGCTCGGATCAGCGGACGCTGATCTTCGACGAGGTGGACGCGGGGATCGGCGGCGGCGTGGCCGAGGCGGTGGGAAAGAGGCTCAAGGATCTCTCGAGACGGCAACAGGTCCTGTGCGTGACGCACCTGCCCCAGATCGCGGCCCTCGCGGATCGGCACCTCAGGGTGGCGAAGGAGGCGTCCGGCGGCCGCACCCGCGCGACCGCCGTGGCTCTCGAGGGAGCCGGGCGCGTCGAGGAGCTGGCGAGGATGATTGGATCGCCCGGCGCTCCCACGGCGAAGAAGCACGCCGCGGCCCTCATCAGCGGACGGAAAGAGCCATGAGCCGGCCGGAGCAGCCAGCCAGACTGGGAGACCCCGTCGTGGCGGTCTATCCCGGCACCTTCGATCCCGTCACGAACGGCCACCTGGACATCATCCAGAGGGGCTGCCGGATCTTCGACGAGGTCGTCGTCGCCATCCTCGAGAATCCCGAGAAGGATCCGCTCTTCAGCGTCGAGGAGCGCAGGGAGCTGATCGAGCTCTCGACGCGCGGGCTGCCGAACGTCAGGGTCGAGGCCTTCGCGGGGCTCCTCAGCGACTACGCCCGCTCGCGCGGCGCCCGGGTCATCGTCCGCGGCCTGAGGGCCATCTCGGACTTCGAGTACGAGCTGCAGATGGCCATGATGAACAGGCGCCTGAACCCTGACATGGAGACGGTCTTCATGATGCCGAGCGAGACATGGTCCTACCTCTCGTCGCGCCTCGTGAAGGAGGTCGTGGCGCTCGGCGGCAGCGTCCACGGGCTGGTGCCCGTGGAGGTGGAGAGGCGGATCGTGCGCCTCGCGCGCCGGAGCGCGAGCGTGAGGAAGTCTCACGGCCGCGGGGCGCCCAGCGGGGATGGGAGCACCGTGGGCGGCATCTCCTCGCCGGTGCCCGCCCGGGCCGCGAGGCGGAAGAGGCCGGCGAGGGCGAGGAGAAGGGGACGGTGACCGGCGGGCTCCGGCTCTCGCAGCGCATCGCCGCCATGACCCCGTCGGCGACCCTCGGAGCGAAGCTCGCGGCCGAGCGGCTTCGGGAGAGGGGGATCGAGGTCATCGACTTCGGGCCGGGTGAGCCCGACTTCAACACCCCCGAAAACGTGAAGGGCGCGGCCCACCGGGCGATCGACGCGAACCTGAGCCACTACCTCCCGCCGCTCGGTCTGCCCGCCCTGCGCCGGGCGGTGGCCGACTCCTACCGCCGGCGCCATGGACAGACCTGGGAGCCGGAAGAAGTGATCGTGGGCTGCGGGGCGAAGAGCGTCCTCTACCTCGCTGCCATGGCGCTGCTGTCTCCGGGCGACGAGGCGATCATCCCGTCTCCTTACTGGGTCTCCTTCCCCGAGCAGGTCGTGCTGGCCGGCGCAACACCCGTGCTCCTGCCCACCATCGAGCGGGAGGGGTTCGTGCCCCGCGCCGAGAGGGCCGCCGCCCTCGTCACCCCGCGGACGCGCGCGATCATCCTCTGTTCTCCCAGCAACCCGACGGGCACGATCATCCCCCAGGATGAAGTCGATCGCTTTGCCACGCTCGCGCGTGAGAAAGACCTCGTGCTCGTCTACGACGAGACCTACGAGCACTTCCTCTACGGCGGCCGGAAGCACACGACGCCCGCGCTCTCGCCTTCGGGCGTCCGCGAGAGGCTGCTCCTCGTGAGCTCCGTCTCCAAGACCTACGCGATGACCGGATACCGCGTCGGCTACGGGGTGGGGCCGAAGGCTCTCATCGGCGCGATGGGGGCGCTGCAGACCCACGACGCAACGCACGCCACCGCGGTGGCGCAGGCCGCCGCCGCGGAGGCGATCGGCGGGCCCCAGGAGTCCGTATCCATGATGCTGGCGGAATACGCCAGGAGGCGTGACGTCATCCTCGGGGGGCTCGCGGGGATCCCGGGCGTCACCTGCCACGAGCCGGAGGGAGCGTTCTATGTCTATCCCGGCGTGGCGGGCCTCTGCGCGAGGCTCGGCGTGAAGGACTCCGCGGAGCTGGCGAAGCTCCTGCTCGAGGTGCACGGCGTGGCCGTGGTCGCTGGCGAGGCCTTCGGGACGCCGGGTTACATCAGGCTCTCCTACGCGCTCTCCGTCGAGAGGATCCGGGAAGGGATCGATCGCATGCGTCGTCTCGCCGGTTGACGCTGCTCGAAGCGCATTCCTATAATGACGGCGTACAGTGAAACGCCTCCTGCTGTTCGCGTCCTTCCTCTCGCTGGCCGTCCCTGGCTCCGCCGGCGCGGCGGCGATCGTGCGCGCGGAGATCAACGGCGTCATCCACGGCATCACGGCCGAGTACGTCGCGAGGGCCGTGGAGAAGGCGGACGGCGAGAATGCGGCGCTGCTCGTCTTCGTCATCAACACGCCCGGCGGCCTCGTCACCTCGACGGAGAAGATCATCGAGAGCCTCCTCGCTTCGCGGACTCCTGTCGTCCTCTTCGTGGCGCCGAGCGGCGCCAGCGCGACCTCGGCGGGCTTCTACATCACCCTGAGCAGCGACGTCGCCGTGATGTCCCCCGGCACGAGGATAGGCGCCGCGCATCCGGTCCTCGCCTTCGGCGACAACGAGAAGGAAGACGTCTCGATGCAGAAGGCGGAGAACGATCTGGCGGCGCACGCCCGCTCGCTGGCGCAGAACAGGAAGCGGAACGTCGAGGTCGCGGAGAGGATGGTCCGCGAGAGCATCTCCCTCACGGAGAGGGAGGCGCTGGAGCAGGGCCTCGTCGACCTCATCTGCCGCGACATGGACGAGATGCTCCATCAGCTCGATGGGCGGAAGATCAGGAGGTTCGACGGATCCGAGGTCGTGCTGGACCTGGGGGAGGCCCGGATCGAGGACTTCAAGATGACCACGAGACAGAAGATCCTGGCCGTGGTCTCCGACCCGACGGTCTCCTTCGTTCTCTTCCTCGTGGGCCTCCTCGGGCTCTACGTGGAGTTCACGCACCCCGGCCTGATCCTCCCGGGGGTCGCGGGGGCGGTGTCGCTGATCCTCTTCGCGATCTCGACGCAGATTCTTCCGGTCAACCTCCTCGGACTTCTTCTGATCGGGTTGGGGATAGGCATGCTGATTCTCGAGGTCAAGTTCACCTCCTACGGCCTGCTGACGGTCGGCGGCGTGGCGTCGATCACCTTCGGCTTCCTGACCCTCTTCGAAGGGCCCATCCCCGAGCTGAGCCTGCCGCCGGCTGCGATCCTCCCCGCCAGCCTCACGGTGGCGCTGATCATGGCCTTCCTGACGCAGAGGGCGCTGCGCGCGCAGATGTGGAAGGTCTCCACGGGGGCCGAGGGCATCCGCGGGGAGATCGGGACGGCGCTTACTGAAATCGAGCAGGAAGGGAAGGTATTCGTCCACGGGGAGTACTGGAACGCCCGATCCAAGGAGCGCATCGGCGTGGGCGAGCGCGTTCGCGTGACGGCTGTGAAAGATCTCATCGTCGATGTGGAGAAAGCCGAGAGTTCCTGAGCCTTTGTGGAGGTCCCCTTGGGTGATCTGATTCCGATCCCGTTGCTGGCAGCGGCCCTGCTGGTGCTCTTCTGGATCGTCAACTGCCTCAAGATCTTCAACGAATACGAGCGTGGCGTCGTCTTCAGGCTGGGCCGCCTCGTGCCCATCCCGCGGGGGCCGGGCATCGCCTTCATCATCTGGCCCATCGACCGCGTGATGCGGGTCAGTCTCCGGACGATCGTCCTGGATGTGCCGCCCCAGGACATCATCACGCGCGACAACGTCTCCGTGAAGGTGAACGCGGTCGTCTACTTCCGAGTCATCGACCCCAACAGGGCCATCGTCGAAGTGGAGAACTTCCACTACGCGACCTCCCAGCTCGCGCAGACGACGCTCCGGTCGGTCCTGGGACAGGTGGAGCTGGACGATCTGCTCTCCAAGCGGGAGAAGCTCAACAGCGACCTCCAGGCCATCCTGGATCGGCACACCGACCCGTGGGGCATCAAGGTCTCCATGGTCGAGGTGAAGCACGTCGACCTTCCTCCCGACATGCAGCGCGCGATGGCGCGCCAGGCCGAGGCCGAGCGCGAGAAGCGCGCGAAGATCATCCACGCGGAGGGAGAGAACCAGGCGGCCGCGAACCTGCGCCTCGCGGCCATCGAGCTGGAGAAGTCGCCGATGGCCTTGCAGCTCAGGTTCCTCCAGACGCTCACGGAGATCGCGACGGAGAAGAACTCCACGATCGTGTTCCCGGTGCCGATCGATCTCCTCAAGGGACTTCTCGGCAAGGACTGAAGATCTCGCCCCGGTTGAAGGTCCGGCGGCGATCCGCGGAGGTCCAGCATGGCAGAGGAGAGCCGAAGCTCGAGTCGCGAGTTCCAGCTCGAGACGCGGCATCTGGCCGGCATCATCGTCCTCATCGCGCTGCTCTGCGTGACGAGCTTCATGCTCGGCCGGTGGGTCGAGAGGCAGACGATGAGGGCCACGGCAGCCGACGTCCTGGGGAAGGCGACTCCCGAGAAGCTGAGCGTCGAGGACGTGAACCGGGAGCTGACCTATTACAGGACGCTCGGGGGCGATGAATCCCCTCCCGACGTGGACCGGCCCCAGCCGGTGGCGGAGCAGAGCGCGGCGGTCCTCGATGCCGTCGAGCCGGAGACGGGCCGGGGCGTGGAGGAGCTGGCGCCCGAGGCTGGCGCGGGCGATGGGATCATGATCCAGGTGATGGCCACGAGAGATCTCTCCTCGGCCATCGCGATGCGCCAGCGCCTGTCCCAGAAGGGCTACTCCGTGTCGATCGCGGAAGGCAGCGGCATGACGGACAGGGGACTCCAGAAGGTCCGTGTCGGGCCCTACAGGTCGCGCAGGGAGGCCGAGCTGGCGGCGCGCCGCCTCGAGGCCGAGGAAGGAGTCCGGACCTGGATCCCCTGAGGTGAGGAGGGCCGCCACGGCCATCGCGGCGGGAGCCCTCCTCGCGGCGGCCTTCCCCAGGCCCGCCCTCCCTGCGCTGGCCTGGATCGCGCTCGCCCCGCTCATGATTCTCGCGCTGACCGCGCGATCGGCGGTGCGCGCTGCGGCCGCGGGACTCCTCTTCGGGCTCGCCTTCCACGGGCTGACCTTCGCCTGGTGGTACGGGCTGCTCAGGAGCCACGGGCGCCTCTCCCATCCGGAGGCCGCGGCCGTCTTCGCGCTCCTCGCCGTCTACATCGCGGCCTACCCGGCGTTCTTCGCGGCGGGAATGCGCAGGATCGCGGTCCGCCGAGGGCCCGCCGCCGCACTCCTCCTCGCGCCGGCGCTCTGGGCGGGGCTGGAGCTCGTGAGGGGCCTGCTTTTCACCGGGCTGCCCTGGTCGCTCCTGGGTGCCTCGCAGCAGCCCTGGCCGCTCATGATCCAGGTGGCGGATCTCGGCGGCGTGACGGCCGTCTCCTTCGTGGTGGCCGCGGGCAACGCGCTCGTCGCCTGGATCGCGCTCTGCGTCCCCGGGGGGACGTCCGCCGCGAGGCTCCTGCCGGCGGGGAGGCTCGCGCTGATCCTGGCCGCACTTCCCGCCGCGGCGGCCGCCTACGGCGCCCTGCGGCTGGCGGCGCCGGACAGCCCCGCCCCCACCCTCCGCGTCGGGATCGTTCAGGGCAACGTCCCCCAGGAGGAGAAGTGGGAGGCCTCGGCGCGCAGGGAGATCCTCGACGCCCATATCGAAGCCACGCGTGATGCGGCGCTCCGGGGGGCGACGCTCGTCGTCTGGCCCGAATCGTCCGTGCCGTTGCCGCTCACGTCGGCGGAGGTCTATCGCACGATGCTGGAGGGAGAATCGCGCCGGCTCGGCATCGACCTCCTCGTGGGGAGCGTCCACTACGATGAGTCGGAGGCGGGTCCGGTCGTCTACAACAGCGCATTCCTTCTCAGCGCGCGCGCCGGAGGACGGGCCACGCATCGGTACGACAAGATGCACCTCGTTCCTTTCGGCGAGTACGTTCCTCTCCGCGCCTGGCTCGGGCCGGTCGAGAAGATGGTCGAGGAGGCGAGCGACTTCTCGATGGGCGCGGCGCCCGCGGTCTTCGACACGGAGAGCGCGAGGCTGGGCCCCTTCATCTGCTTCGAAGCGATCTTCCCTTCGCTCGTCAGGCGCTTCACGGCGGAGGGGGCGCAGCTCCTCGTGAACCTGACGAACGACGCCTTCCTCGGCGACACGGCGGGGCCGCCGCAGCACCTCGCTCTCGCGGCGATGCGCGCTGTGGAGAACAGGCGTTGGATGGTGAGGGCGGCCAACACCGGCATCTCGGCGGTGGTGGATCCGGCAGGCCGTATCGTGTCGGCAGCTCCCTACGGCACGCGCGAGGTCCTCGTGGCCGACGTGCCCCTCCTCGACGCCCGGAGCCCGTACTCGCGAGCGGGCGATGTCGCCGGCTGGGCGTGTGTTATAGTCGCGGCCGGTGCGCTCATCGCACCGCCACCCCGGGGCGCAGCCCCCGCATCAGGCCGAAGGCCCGCATGAACGAAGAGCTGATACGCCGTCACCAGACCGTGCGCGAGCGTGTCGAAGAGCTCCGAGGTTACCTTTGACCTCCCGGCCCGCGAGAAGGAGCTCGAGAAGCTGAACGCGCGGATGGCCCAGACGGATTTCTGGGACGATCCCGGCGCGGCGCAGGTCGTGCTCCAGCAGAGAGCCCGGGTCGAGAGCGCCATGGAGAGGGGACGCCGCCTCCTGGCCGCCCTCGAGGACGCCGCGGCGATGGTCGAGCTCGGCCGCGAGGGGCACGACATAGACGCCGACCTCTCCACGATGCTCGGCGAGCTCGAGAAGTCTGCGGGTCAGGCCGAGATGGCCATGATGCTCGGCGGCGAGCACGACCGCAGCGACGCCATCCTCACCATTCACGCGGGCGCCGGCGGCACCGAGGCCCAGGACTGGGCCGACATGCTCTACAGGATGTACCTCCGCTGGTGCGAGCGGAAAGGATACTCGGTCTCCATCGTCGACGTTCAGCAAGGCGAAGAGGCGGGCATCAAGAGTGCCACGCTGATGGTGAAGGGCGAGAACGCCTACGGCTACCTCCGGGCCGAGAAGGGCGTCCACCGGCTGGTGAGGATCAGCCCCTTCGACGCCAACGCGCGGCGTCACACCTCCTTCGCGGCCGTCTACGCCTGGCCCGATCTCGACGACGCGATCGATATCAAGATCGAGGACAAGGAACTTCGAGTGGATACCTTCCGGAGCAGCGGGGCGGGCGGGCAGCACGTGAACGTCACGGACTCTGCCGTGCGCATGACGCACCTGCCCACGGGGATCGTCGTCTCGTGCCAGAACGAGCGCTCCCAGCACAAGAACCGGGATGCCGCCATGAGGATCCTCAAGGTGCGCCTCTACGAGTTCGAGCGCCAGAAGCAGGACGAGAAGCGCGAGAAGGAGGAGGCAGCGAAGCAGGGCATCAACTTCGGGAGCCAGATCCGCTCCTACGTCCTGCACCCCTACAAGCAGGTCAAGGATCTCCGGACGGGAGTCGTGAGCAGCCAGCCCCAGGACGTGCTCGACGGCGAGCTCGACGAGTTTATTCGAAGTTATCTGATGGCGGCGAGCGCCGGGACTCTGGGAAAGAGCGCCGCCGGGGCGGACTAGCTTCTCCGACGGGGGAGGCTCCGGGCAGCCCCTGCAAGATCTGAGTTCCTGTCGGAACCTTGACGGAGACTCCCGGACGACCTTATATTGCCTCGTCCTTTTCGGTGCCTGTAACTCTTAGAGTTTTCAAGAAGATGGAGCTTAATCTCGATCGCAGAGAGCAGCAGATCCTCTGCTCCGTCGTGGAGGAGCACGTCGCCTCAGGCGAGCCCGTCTCCTCCCGAACGGTCGCCCGGCGTGTGCCCGATCGCGTGAGCGCGGCCACGGTCCGTAACACCATGTCGGACCTCGAGGAGATGGGGTTGCTGGAGCAGCCGCATTCCTCGGCGGGGCGGGTTCCCTCCGAACTGGGCTACCGGGTCTACGTGGACTACCTGATGCGCCGCGGCCGGGTGGAACCGGCCGACGAGCGGTTCATCCAGCAATCGCTGGACCTCCCCGCCACCGATCTCGCCGAGATGTATGCCCAGGTCTCGCGCGTCCTCTCCCAGGCCTCGCATCAGGTAGGCGTCGTGGTGGCGCCCAACATCTCCCGCGTCCAGCTCAAGCACATCGAGTTCGTCCGCCTCGCGCCGCGGAGGGTCGTCGCCATCGTTGTCGCGGCCTCGGGGATGATCCACAACAAGGTCTTCGATGCCGACGACGAGTACACCCAGGATCACCTGGACCGGGCGGGGCGCTACCTGACCGAGACCTTCCAGGGGCGGACGCTTCCCGAGATTCGCGAGCGGATCCGCACGATGCTCACCGAAGAGCAGGCGGCCTACGATCACCTGATGCGCGACGCGCTCACGCTCGGCAAGGCCTCCATGGAGGGGGTCAGCGAGGGGAGCGAGGCCAGCCAGGTCTTCCTGGACGGCGCGTCGAACCTGCTCCAGGCGCCGGAGTTCGCGGACGTGCTCCACCTCCAGGGAATTCTCAGGACCCTCGATGAGAGGCACAGCCTCCTCCGCATCCTCAACCGCTGCGTGGAAGGAGACGAGGACGGCGTGCGCGTCATCATCGGATCGGAGACCGACCTTCCCGATCTCAACAGGTGCACGCTGATCACCAGCGCGTACGGGCCCGACGGCTCGCCGCGCGGCGCCCTGGGCGTGATCGGCCCAACACGGATGGAATACGCCAAAGCGGTGGCGCTCGTGGACTACGTCTCCCGCGTCTTCGGGAGGCTCCTGTCCAGGTACACCGACTGAGAAGGAGCCATCGAGCCGTGCCGGAAGGACCTGGAAAGCCCGAGAAGATCAGGATCGACCACATCATCGGCGGCGATGATCAGGGCGACCCCGAAGAGGGCCTCATCGAGATCGTCCCGGCCGATGCGCCGCCATCGGGCGCATCGAGGCATCGGAGGCCCGGCGCCGCGGCGCTCGACGAGGAGGGCGGCGACGCCGGGGGAAGCGATGCCCTCGAAGAGGCGCGCCAGGAGATCGAGAGCCTCAAGGACCAGTACGTCAGGGTGAGAGCCGACTTCGAGAACTTCCGCAAGCGCGTCGAGCGCGACCGGGCCGAGGAGCGCGCCCGCCTCTCCGCGGGCGTTATCACGGAAATCCTGCCCGCGATCGACAATCTCGACAGGGCCCTGGATCAGCCCGCGGAGGACCCGGGCTTCCGTGCGGGAGTCGCGCTCATCCGGCGCCAGATCGACGACACGCTGAAGAAGCTCGGCCTGGAGCCGATCGAAACGCTCGGCGAGGCCTTCGATCCGATCTACCACGAGGCGGTGACGGTGGAGCCCAGGGAGGGCTTCGCTGCGAACACGATCGTCGAGGAGATTCGCAAGGGCTACACCCTGGGGGGGAGAGTGGTCCGGCCCTCGCTCGTGAAGGTGGCGATTCCGCTGCCCACGGCGTCCGCGGACAGTCCGGGGGGAACAGGAGAGACCGATGGGGAAGATCATCGGGATTGATCTGGGGACCACGAACTGCTGCATGGCCTTCATCGAAGGCGGCAAGCCCCAGGTCATTCCCACGAAGGAAGGGAGCCGGACGATACCCTCCGTGGTCGGTTTCACGGAGAAGGGGGATCGTCTGGTCGGCCAGATCGCCAAGCGGCAGATGATCACGAACCCCACGAACACCGTGTACGCGGTGAAACGCCTGCTGGGGCGCAAGTTCAACTCACCCGAGGTGACGAAAGCGAAGGATCTCCTGCCCTACGAGGTCACGGGCGCACCCAACGGTGACATCCGCCTCAAGATCCGCGGCCGTGAGTTCTCCCCTCCCGAGATTTCGGGCATCGTCCTGAGCCGGCTCAAGGAGATTGCCGAGGGGTTCATCGGCACGGAGGTGGACGAGGCCATCATCACCGTGCCGGCCTATTTCGACGACTCCCAGAGGCAGGCCACCAAGGATGCCGGCCGGATTGCAGGGATGAAGGTCAGCCGCATCATCAATGAGCCGACCGCGGCCTGCCTCGCCTACGGCTACGACGAGATGCAGGAGAAGCGGATCGCCGTCTACGACCTGGGGGGAGGGACCTTCGACATCACGATCCTCCAGATCGGGGACGGTGTCTTCGAGGTCAAGGCCACGTCGGGCGATACCTTCCTCGGCGGGGAGGACTTCGACAACAGGATCGTCGAATGGCTCTTCGAGCGCTTCCGCGAGGCGCACGGGATCGAGCTCCGGCACGACAAGCTCGCGCTGCAGAGGCTCAAGGAAGCCGCGGAGAAGGCGAAGTGCGAGCTCTCGGCGCAGGAGCAGGTGGACATCAACCTCCCCTTCCTCTCCGCCGACGAGACGGGGCCGAAGCACCTCAACGTCAAGCTCGACCGCGACATGTTCGAGAAGATGGTCGGAGACCTCATCGAGCGTACCCGAGGCCCCGTGATGGACGCCCTCGCCATGGCCCGGCTGAAGCCGGAAGACGTCGAAGAGGTCCTCCTGGTGGGCGGGCAGACGCGCACCCCGCGCGTCGTGGAGCTCGTGAGGGAGATCTTCGGCAAGGAGCCCAACCGCGACAAGAACCCCGACGAGGTCGTCGGGATCGGCGCCGCGATCCAGGCCGGGATCCTCAGGGGGGAGGTCAAGGATATGGTCCTCCTGGACGTCACGCCCCTGAGCCTGGGCATCGAGACGCGTGGAGGGATGTTCACGAAGCTGATCGAGCGCAGCTCGACCATTCCGACGCGCAAGTCGAAGATCTTCACCACCGTCACGGACAACCAGGGCAAGGTGGAAGTCCACGTCCTTCAGGGCGAGCGCGAGATGGCCGCGCACAACAAGTCGCTCGGCCGCTTCGATCTCGTGGGAATCCCGCCCTCTCCGAAGGGGGTGCCGCAGATCGAAGTGACCTTCGACCTCGACAGCAACGGCATCGTCCACGTCTCCGCCAGGGACCAGGCCACCGGGAGCGAGCAGCGGATCATCGTCGCGCCGAGCAGCGGGCTGACCGAAGGCGAGATCAACGACATTATCGAGGACGCGAAGCGGCACGCGGAGGAGGATCGAGTGAAGGCCGAGCTGCTCCGGATCCAGCAGCGTCTCGAAGGCCTGCTCGACAGCAACGAGAAGACCTTTGCGGAGTTCGGCTCCCTGCTCGAGGAGGCCAGGCGCAAGATGGTGCAGCGGACCCTCGCGGAGGCCCGGCGCGCCCTGAGCGGCAACAGCGTCTCGGAGTGCACCGAGTGCCTCGAGAAGCTCCAGGAGGTCTCCAAGACACTCACCGACGTGATCCTCTACAACCCCTCCTCGGCCAGCAGGATCCCCGGCTCTCAGGCCGCCGGCGCGGCGGCGGGATCCGGCGGACAGGGAGGCGGCCCGGGAGACGGCGACGGGGAGATCGAGCCGAGCTGATCCGCGCGGCGCGGCCGGGAGATCCCGGTCCTGACCCTGGAAGGCCCCTGACCTCACCATGCCCAAGAGGGACTACTACGAGATCCTCGGCGTCTCCCGCTCGGCCCCGGCGGAGGAGATCAAGGCCGCTTACCGCAAGGCCGCCCTCGAGCACCACCCGGACCGCAATCAAGGTGACAGCGAGGCCGAGGAGAAGTTCAAGGAGGCCTCCGAGGCCTGGGCCGTCCTCTCCGATCCCGAGAAGCGCCGCCGCTACGACACTCTCGGTCACGCAGGAGTCGGGGGCGGAGGCACGCCGGATTTCGATCCCGCCGCCTTCGTCGACTTCGCGGACATCCTGGGAGATCTCTTCGGATTCGGCGACATCTTCGGCGGGCGCGGACGGCGGGCGCGCGGCCCGCGCCGCGGAGCGGATCTCGCCTACGATCTGGAGATCACGCTGGAAGAGGCGGCCTTCGGAGCGGATCGCCGGCTGGAGCTGCCGCGGATCGAGAACTGCCCGCGCTGCGACGGCACGGGAGCCGCTTCTCCCTCCGACGTCGTCCGCTGCGGGGCCTGTGGCGGCAGTGGCCAGCAGACCATCCGCCAGGGCTTCATCAGCATCGCCAGGACATGCTCGTCATGCCGTGGCTCGGGCAGGACCGTACGCCGCCCCTGCGAGGAGTGCCGGGGAGAGGGGAGGATCCGCCGCAACCGAACGCTGGAGCTCCATGTGCCCGCGGGCGCCGACACCGGCAACCGCCTCCGTGTGCGCGGAGAGGGCGAAGGGGGGGGCCCCGGTGCCGGCCCCGGCGACCTCTACATCACGATCCACGTCAGAGAGCACGAGATCTTCACCCGCGAGGGCGACGACCTCGTCTGTGACCTGCCGCTGACCTTCTCGCAGGCTGCCCTGGGGACGGAGGTGAAGGCGCCGATCCTGGGCGGAGAGGAGCGAACCATGAAGATCCCCCCCGGGACACAGACGGGATCCATCTTCAGAATGCGCGGGGAGGGCATCCACGGCCGGCACGGCGCGGGCGATCTCCTCGTGCGCGTCACCCTGAGGACCCCCTCGAAGCTCTCTCGCGCCGGTCGGGAAGCCCTCGAGGCGCTGGCAGAATCGGGCGATGAGGCCGTGGCGGAGGGCGACCGGAGCCTCTTCCGGAAAGTGCGTGACATCTTCTCCTGAGGGCAAGGGACGCCCTCCCTGGATCCTGATCACCCTCGAGGCGCCCGCCATGGCCGAGGAGGATCTCTCGAGCGCCCTGTGCGGGCGGGGGGCCCTGGGCGTCGAGGCGCTGCCTTCTGCGGGCGGGCCACCGGGATGGATCACTCTGCGCGCCTACTTCGAGCGGGGCCACCTCCTGCCTTCGAAGGAGGAGCTCATGGCTGCCTGCCCCGTGGCGGGCCCCATCCATCTCGTCTCGGTGGCGGACTTCGAGGACGGACACTGGGTCGAGCGGTGGATTGCGTCGCTCGGCCGCCTCGAGATCGGCGAGCGCTTCGAGATCATCCCCGTCCCCGACCCCGATTCCGCGGCTCTCCCGTCACCCGGCGAGGCGCCTTCGCCGGAGGGAAGGCTCACGCTCAGGATCGTCCCGGGGAGAGCTTTCGGAACCGGCGAGCACGCGACGACGCGGCTCTGCCTCGAGGCCCTAGCGACACATCACAGTGCGGAAGGAACTGTCCTCGACGTGGGGACGGGGAGCGGAATCCTCGCGATCGCGGCCGCGGCGCTCGGGAGCCGGAGCGCCGTCGGCATCGACACCGACGGCGAAGCGTTGCAGGTCGCGCGCCGCAACGTCCGGCTCAACCGCCACGCCTCCAGGGTCCATCTCGCGCAGGCCGGCCCCGAGGCGATCGGATCGGGGTTCGATCAGGTCGTGGCCAATATCAGCGCCGGCACGCTCGAGGATCTCATGCCCGACCTGCTCCGCTGCCTCCGGCCCGGGGGGTGCCTGATCCTCAGCGGCCTGCTCGAGCACGAGGCGGCGGAGGTGGCGGCGGCGGCCGTGCGCGGAGGAGCCGAGCCGCTCGCCTCGGACGCCAGCGAGGGGTGGGCCTGCACGGTCCATCGAAGCCCCCATGCGTGACCGGAGGTTCCTGATCGACCCCGGAGATCTGCAAGAGGGGAAGGCCTGGATCCGCGGCGCCGAGCATCGTCATCTCTCCAAGGTGCTCCGCCTCAAGAGCGGCGATCCCGTCGCTGTCTTCGACGGCCGCGGGCGAGGCTTCCACGCGCGCCTCGAGGCGGTCGAGCCCTCGCGCTCCCTGGCCGTGCTGGGCGAGCCGGAGTCCCCCTCGGTCGAGCCGCGAATCGCCCTGACCGTCATGGCGTCGGTCCTCCACGGCGAGAGAATGGAGAGCGTCGTCGAGAAGGTCACCGAGATCGGCGCGATCAGGATCGTCCCCGTGGTGGCCGCGCGGAGCGTCGTGAGGGCCGCGCCGGGCCGATGGGGGCGGCTGGACAGGCTCCGGAGGATCGCCGTGGCCGCCGCGAAGCAATCGGGCCGTCTCGTCGTCCCCGAGGTCACGGAGCCCGTGGGATTCGAGGAAGCGCTGCGGCGGGGGGGCGGAGCAGGGAGCTCGGTCCTCCGGGCCTTCCTGGTGGCGGGCGGCGAGGAGGCCGTGAGACTCGGGGATTCCGCGCCTCCGAAAGAGGCTGCGATCCTCGTAGGTCCCGAGGGAGGCTGGACCCACGAGGAAGAAGCCGCTGCGCGGACTGCCGGCTGGACGCCCATCGGGCTGGGATCCACGACCCTGCGGGCGGACACGGCGGCGGCGGTAGGAGCCGCACTCGTCATCCTGATCGCCGGTGGCCGAGCATGAGCGCGCCGAAGGGTCGCCCGGAGCGTACGTCTGGAGGCTGGGCCGTGATCGCTCATCAGGCCTCGACGTGACTCCGGCCGAAAGTCGGAGCGCAGGGCGACCCTTCGGCGCGCGACGCCCAACTTGGCGGGCTTCTTTGACCTGCCGCCGGGGGGCGGTCTATATTGGCGCCCCGACGCGTAACGCATCGCATCCAGAGGCGGATCCATGCATATCAACGACCTCCTGAAGATCGCGACCGAGCGGGGCTCCTCCGACCTCCACCTCAAGGTCGGCTCCTACCCCGTCATCCGCGTCCACGGGAACCTCCTGCCCCTCACCGAGCTGAAGCGCCTGATGCAGGAGGACACCATCGCGATGGCCTTCAGCATCATGAGCGGGCGCCAGA